>NZ_OY776223.1:2554684-3193355 GCF_963675395.1 uncultured Vibrio sp.
AAAGAAAAGGGTATTTTTTGCCCTTTTTTTGAGCGTTCGACTCACGGACGTTGTTTTTTTACTAATTTCCCCTTGTCAGCGTTAATGGCTTTCGCTAGTATTGCACCGCCTCCCGTTAGGAGGTCGCTAGCCTTGTTCATTTAATAAGATTCATTATTTTTGAGCGGCGCTGGCTCAACAATTTGGAACATAGGTGGAAAAAATGTTTACAGTTCTACTTGTGATTTACCTGTTGGCGGCGCTTGGTGTGATTGGCCTTGTGTTGATTCAACAAGGTAAAGGCGCAGATATGGGAGCCTCGTTCGGTGCTGGTGCTTCAAACACAGTGTTTGGTGCTAGCGGCTCAGGTAATTTCTTAACCCGAACAACTGCTATTTTAGCAACCGTATTTTTTGTCGTTAGCTTGCTACTTGGTCGTATGTCTACGCACAAGACCGAGTCTCAATGGGTAGACCCAACGTTAGGTCAGCCAGTTGTTGAACAAGTTAAGGACGCAGCGAGTGAAGTTCCAGCACCTACAGGTGATGAAATTCCTCAATAAGCTGCAAGGTTTTGATGCCGAGATGGTGAAATTGGTAGACACGCTAGCATGAGGTGCTAGTGCCTTTGGTGTGAGGGTTCGAGTCCCTCTCTCGGCACCATGTATTTACAAACTTGTAAATCACTTGTTTGCGAGTATAATGCTCAGCAAGTCGGACGCGGGGTGGAGCAGCTTGGTAGCTCGTCGGGCTCATAACCCGAAGGTCGTCGGTTCAAATCCGGCCCCCGCAACCAATCTCTTTCTTTGAATAAGAAATCGAGGGTTGGCAAGTTTGCGTAGTACTAACCACACTACGAGTTAAGAATGGCATTGTTATCTATTCTTAACGTATCAGGGTCCAGCAGCATAAAACCCCGACTATCGGGGTTTTTTGTTATCTGAGTTTTTTAAATATCTCAGATTGCTGCTTGGTTTTTTGATTGGGCTCTGAGCCCTTTTTTTGTTTCTGGAGTGGTTTAAATGACTGGTTTAGAAAGACAACTTACTGAAATGCTTGAAGCTCCTGTTGAGGCGTCGGGCTATGAGTTGGTTGGATTAGAATTCATTCGTGCAGGCGCGCACTCAACGCTACGCATCTATATTGACCATGAAAATGGCATTAACGTGGACGACTGTGCAGAAGTTAGCCACCAAGTAAGTGCGGTACTAGACGTTGAAGATCCAATTTCGGTTGCTTACAGCCTAGAAGTGTCTTCTCCAGGTTTAGAAAGACCGCTTTTCAAAGCAGCACATTACGAGCAATTTATTGGTCACGAGGTCAGCATCGTTTTGAAAATGGCTGTAGCAAACCGTCGTAAGTGGAAAGGTATTATCCACGGCGTTGATGGCGAAACAGTGACAGTTACTGTTGAAGGTCAGCAAGAAGAGTTTGCTTTAAGTAACATTTCAAAAGCTAACCTGATCCCTAAATTTTAGTTCCCTAAAAAAGTTTAAGCTTAGAGGCTAAATACAATGAGTAAAGAAATTTTAGCGGTAGCAGAAGCGGTATCGAACGAAAAAGCGGTACCTCGTGAGCGTATCTTTGAAGCTCTTGAGATTGCTCTAGCAACTTCTACAAAGAAAAAATACGAAATCGAAATCGACGTACGTGTTGCTATTGACCGTAAAACGGGTGAATTCGTGACTTACCGTCGCTGGTTGGTGGTAGACAATGTTGAAAACCCAACCAAAGAGATCTCTCTAGAAGCGGCACAATATGACGATGATTCAGTTGAGCTAGGCGATTACGTAGAAGACGAGATCCAATCAGTAACGTTTGACCGTATTACGACTCAAACGGCTAAGCAAGTTATCGTACAAAAAGTTCGTGAAGCTGAGCGTGCACAAATCGTTGAGCAGTTCATTGACAACGAAGGTGACCTAATCACTGGTGTTGTTAAGAAAGTAAACCGCGACACTGTCGTACTTGATCTGGGCAACAACGCAGAAGCGGTAATCCTACGTGATGACCAACTTCCTCGTGAAAACTTCCGTCCAGGTGACCGTGTTCGTGGTCTTCTGTACAAAGTGGCTCCAGAAGCGCGTGGTTTCCAACTGTTCATCACTCGTTCTAAGCCTGAAATGCTAGCAGAACTATTCCGTGTTGAAGTGCCTGAAATCGCTGAAGACATCATCGAGCTTAAAGGCGCGGCGCGTGATCCAGGTTCTCGTGCGAAGATCGCAGTTAAGACTAACGACAAGCGTATTGACCCTGTTGGTGCGTGTGTTGGTATGCGTGGTGCACGTGTACAAGCGGTTTCTGGCGAGCTTGGCGGTGAGCGTATCGATATCGTGCTTTGGGATGATAACCCAGCTCAGTTCGTTATCAACGCAATGGCTCCAGCTGATGTTGCATCTATCATCGTTGATGAAGATGCGCACGCAATGGACATCGCTGTTGAAGCAGATAACCTAGCACAAGCTATCGGTCGTAATGGCCAAAACGTTCGTCTTGCCTCTCAACTAACAGGTTGGGAACTGAACGTAATGACAGTGGCAGATCTTCAGAAGAAACACGCTGAAGAATCACAAGCGTCGATTGAAAACTTCATGAAGTACCTTGATATCGAAGAGGACTTCGCACAGCTACTTGTTGAAGAAGGTTTCTCAACATTAGAAGAAGTTGCTTACGTACCAGTAAACGAGCTACTTGAAGTCGATGGTCTGAATGAAGAGCTAATCGAAGAGCTACGTGGTCGTGCGAAAGATGCACTAACAACAATCGCATTAGCGCAAGAAGAGTCTTTTGAAGGTCTTGAGCCAGCAGATGATCTCCTTGGACTTGAAGGTCTAGAGCGCGAAATGGCATATAAATTGGCAGCAAAAGGTGTGGCAACACTGGAAGACCTCGCTGACCAAGGCATTGACGATTTAGAAGGTATTGAAGGCCTGACCGAAGAGCGTGCAGGTGAGCTAATTATGGCCGCACGTAACATCTGTTGGTTCGGCGAAGAAGCATAATTCAGCAAGGAGGAAGCGGCATGACACAATTAACAGTTAAAGCACTGAGTGATGAGATTGGTACGCCAGTCGACCGCTTGATTGAACAACTTGCTGACGCTGGCATTAAAAAGGCGAGCTCTGACAATGTTACTGATGAAGAGAAGCAGCAGCTTCTCTCTCATCTGAAAAAAGAACACGGTGATAAATCTGGCGATTCAGAGCCGACACGCCTTACGCTACAGCGTAAAACTCGTAGTACACTTAGTGTGAACGCGGGTGGTGGTAAGAGTAAGAATGTTCAGGTTGAGGTGCGCAAAAAACGTACATACGTGAAGCGCAGCACAATTGAAGATGAAGCGAAACGTGAAGCTGAAGAAGCAGCAAAACGTGAAGCAGAAGAAGCAGCAAAACGTGCAGCGGAAGAAGCCGCAAAGCGTGAAGCTGAAGAAACTGCAAAACGTGAAGCAGAAGAAGCAGCAAAACGTGAAGCTGAAGAAAAAGCGAAACGTGAAGCTGAAGAAAAAGCGAAACGAGACGTTGATACGAATGCACAACGTGAAGCTGACGAAAAAGTGAAACGTGATGCTGAAGACAAAATTAAGCAAGAAGCAGCGCGAAAAGAGGCCGACGAGCTTAAACGCCGTCAGGAAGAAGAAGCTAAGCGTAAGGCTGAAGAGGAAAGTCAGCGCAAGCTTGAAGAAGCTCGCGAATTGGCTGAAAAGAATAAAGAGCGTTGGTCTGCTGCAGAAGAGAAAAAGGGTGATATGGAAGATACAGATTACCATGTAACGACTTCACAATACGCACGTGAAGCCGAAGATGAAGCAGATCGCAAAGTAGAAGGTGGTCGTCGTAAGAAGAAGAAACCTTCTAACAAAGATGATCAGGCACGTAACGGTAGCCGTAACCGTAGCCAACGTGGTGGTAAAGGCGGCCGTAAGGGCAAGCTAGCTAAGCCAACTTCAATGCAACACGGCTTCGATAAGTCAGCAACCGTTGCTAAACAAGACGTTGTGATCGGCGAGACAATCGTTCTATCTGAACTGGCTAACAAGATGTCGGTTAAAGCGACAGAAGTTATCAAAGTGATGATGAAGATGGGCGCAATGGCGACTATCAACCAGGTTATCGACCAAGAAACTGCACAACTTGTTGCTGAAGAAATGGGCCACAAGGTTGTTCTTCGCAAAGAGAACGAACTGGAAGAAGCAGTACTGTCAGATCGTGACACGAATGCAGAAGCGGTTCCTCGTGCACCAGTTGTTACTATCATGGGTCACGTTGACCACGGTAAGACATCAACACTTGACTACATTCGTCGTACACACGTTGCTTCAGGGGAAGCGGGTGGTATCACTCAGCACATCGGTGCATACCACGTTGAAACTGAAAACGGCATGATCACGTTCCTTGATACTCCTGGACACGCGGCGTTTACTGCTATGCGTGCACGTGGTGCTCAAGCGACAGATATCGTTGTTCTAGTTGTAGCTGCAGATGATGGTGTAATGCCTCAAACGGTTGAAGCTATCCAGCACGCGAAAGCGGCAGGTGTTCCTTTGATCGTTGCAGTGAACAAGATCGACAAAGAAGGTGCTAACCCAGACAACGTTAAGAACGAACTGGCACAGTACGATGTTATTCCTGAAGAGTGGGGCGGTGAGAACATTTTCGTTCACATCTCTGCGAAACAAGGTACTAACATTGACGCGCTTCTAGAGTCAATCCTTCTGCAATCTGAAGTTCTAGAGCTTACAGCGGTTAAAGAAGGCATGGCATCTGGCGTAGTTGTAGAATCTCGTCTAGATAAAGGTCGTGGTCCGGTTGCAACTGTTCTCGTTCAGTCTGGTACGCTAAACAAAGGCGATATCGTTCTTTGTGGTCAAGAATACGGCCGTGTTCGTGCAATGCGCGACGAACTAGGTCAGGAAATCACAGAAGCTGGCCCGTCTATCCCAGTTGAGATCCTAGGTCTTTCTGGTGTACCTGCATCAGGTGACGAAGCAACAGTAGTACGTGACGAGCGTAAAGCGCGTGAAGTTGCAAACTATCGTGCTGGTAAGTTCCGTGAAGTGAAACTTGCTCGCCAGCAGAAATCTAAACTAGAGAACATGTTCTCTAACATGACTGCTGGTGAAGTTGCTGAACTGAACGTTGTACTTAAGGCTGACGTTCAAGGTTCTGTGGAAGCTATCGCAGACTCTCTAGTGAAACTGTCGACTGACGAAGTTAAAGTGAACATCGTTGGTTCAGGTGTTGGTGGTATCACTGAGACTGACGTAGTACTAGCAGAAGCTTCAAATGCAATCATTCTAGGCTTTAACGTACGTGCTGATGCATCTGCTCGTCGTGCCGTTGAAGCAGCAGCTGTTGACCTACGTTACTACTCAATCATTTACCAATTGATTGACGAAGTGAAACAGGCAATGGGCGGTATGCTTGCTCCAGAATTCAAGCAAGAGATCATTGGTCTTGCTGAAGTACGTGATGTATTTAAGTCACCAAAACTGGGCGCAATCGCTGGCTGTATGGTTACTGAAGGTCTGATTAAGCGTAACAACCCAATCCGCGTACTGCGTGATAACGTTGTTATCTACGAAGGTGAACTAGAGTCACTACGTCGCTTTAAAGATGACGTTCAAGAAGTTAAGAATGGCTACGAGTGTGGTATCGGCGTTAAGAACTACAACGATGTTCGCGTTGGCGACCAAATCGAAGTATTCGAAATCGTTGAAATCAAACGTACTCTAGACTAATTGACTAAGATTACTCGTATTATCTTTGATAGATAAGTAGTAATTGGTTGTTGAATACACCATGGGGGGCTGGCTTAGACCAACCCCCCATTCTTTCTATATAAGAGAAAAGATATGTCAAAAGAATTTAGCCGCACGCAGCGCGTTTCACAGCAGCTGCAAAAAGAACTTGCCATGATCCTTCAACGTGAAGTTCGTGACTCACGTTTGGGCATGGTTACTATCTCAGATGTTGAAGTATCTCGTGATCTTGCTTACGCAAAAGTATTCGTTACTTTCCTATGCGTAGGCGAGCAAACACCAGAATCATGTCTGGCAGCGCTACGTGAGCATGAAGTGCATATTCGCATGATGCTAGGTAAGCGTATTCGTCTGCGTCTTACTCCAGAAATTCGTTTCCACTACGACAATACACTGGTTGAAGGTATGCGAATGTCTAACCTAGTGTCTGAAGTGGTTAGTGCAGACAAGCAAAAGCAAAAAGATTCTGGTCGTGAGGACGAAGAATAATGGCTCGTCGTCGTAAAGGTCGTCCAATTAATGGCGTTATCCTGTTAGATAAACCGACAGGTATCTCATCTAATGATGCGTTGCAAAAAGTTAAGCGCATTTACTTTGCTGAAAAAGCAGGTCATACGGGTGCATTGGATCCTCTAGCGACGGGCATGTTGCCGATCTGTTTGGGAGAAGCAACAAAGTTTTCTCAGTTCCTATTGGATTCAGACAAACGCTACCGAGTGATAGCGAAACTGGGTGAGCGTACGAATACATCAGATTCTGATGGTGAAGTCGTAGAAACTCGTCCGGTCAATGTGGATCTTGAGAAGCTAGAAGCGTGCATTGACAAATTCCGTGGTGAATCGGATCAAGTACCTTCAATGTTTTCAGCGTTGAAATACCAAGGTAAGCCATTGTACGAGTATGCGCGTAAAGGAATCGAAGTTCCGCGCGAATCTCGTAAGATCACGGTCTACGAAATCATCCTTCATCGTTTTGACGGTGATGAAGTCGAGATGGAAGTACATTGTTCAAAAGGTACTTACATTCGCACTATCGTTGATGACCTTGGTGAAATGCTCGGCTGTGGTGCTCACGTTACCATGCTTCGTCGTACAGGCGTTGCTAAGTATCCATACGAGAAGATGGTTACGCTTGAGCAACTTAACGAGCTACTAGAGCAAGCACATCGTCAAGAGATCGCACCACGGGAGCTTTTGGATCCGCTGCTTATGCCAATGGATACGGCGGTAGAAGATTTACCAGAAGTAAACCTGATACCAGAGCTTGCGGACATGGTTCAACATGGTCAACCGGTTCAAGTGAGTGGTGCTCCTACCGAAGGCTCTCTTCGCCTTACCATGGGAGAAGAACGCTTATTTATCGGTGTTGGCGAGATGAATAACGACGGAAAAATTGCACCAAAACGTTTGGTGGTTTTCCGCGACGAAGAGTAATCTTGCAGGATTCCAAAAATACCGGCACTAAGGCCGGTATTTTTTATTGCGTGAATGCAGAAACTTCCCTATAATTCGCGCTTCTCGTGTCGGCTGAATCAGAGATTGGCTGGCACAAATATTAACTTACTCTTATTAGGAGAGAATTATGTCTCTGAATGCAGAAACTAAAGCAGCAATCGTTGCAGAATACGCTCAAGGTGAAGGCGATACTGGTTCACCAGAAGTTCAAGTAGCTCTACTTACAGCTTCTATCAACCACCTACAAGGTCACTTCAAAGCGCACAAAGGCGATCACCACAGCCGTCGTGGTCTTCTACGTATGGTTTCTCGTCGTCGTAAGCTTCTAGATTACCTTAAAGGTAAAAATCTAGCTCGCTACCAAGACCTAATCAAGCGTCTAGGCCTACGTCGCTAATCAGCGACTGCATAGCAGTTTGTCTAAAAAGGGGCTTTATGCCCCTTTTTTGTTGCCCGTTACTTATTTTGACTGCGATAGCTTAGCCAAATCATCCTTAAGCCGTTATAATACTGGCGGCTTAATCTTTTGATACGGTTCTAGATAAGTGAATGACCACTGTATAGAACAGTACATCAGATTTTTCACTAAACTCATTGCATTACAGTCAACCTCGTCGACCAAAAGGTCGCGGCTATTAAAAGGAAATTTGTTTGAATTTCTTTTCACTAGTCGCGATTCGTAATGCCTTGAGTGTTTATTAACACACCTAAGCGGCTGATTGTCAGCGCGTTTAGAAACAAGGAATAACAATGTTCGAAAAACCAGTTGTTAAAACGTTCCAGTACGGTAACCACACGGTTACTCTAGAAACTGGCGTTATTGCACGTCAAGCTACAGCAGCAGTTATGGTTACAATGGACGATACAGCCGTATTCGTTTCAGTTGTAGGTAAGAAAGAAGCCGTTGCTGGTCAAGACTTCTTCCCTCTAACAGTAAACTACCAAGAGCGTACTTACGCGGCAGGTAAAATCCCTGGTGGTTTCTTCAAGCGTGAAGGTCGCCCATCTGAAGGCGAAACGCTAACAGCTCGTCTAATCGACCGTCCAATCCGCCCACTATTCCCGGATTCATTCAAAAACGAAGTACAAGTTATTGCGACGGTTGTGTCTGTAAACCCAGACGTTCAACCAGATATCCCAACCATGATTGGTACTTCTGCAGCGCTTGCTATCTCTGGTATCCCATTCAACGGTCCTATCGGTGCAGCACGTGTTGGTCACATCGACGGTCAGCTTGTTCTTAACCCAAGCCAAACTGAACTAGAGTCTTCTCGTCTGGATCTTGTTGTTGCGGGTACAGAATCTGCGGTACTAATGGTTGAGTCAGAAGCTGACAACCTAACTGAAGAAGAAATGCTAGCGGCGGTTGTTTACGGCCACGAGCAACAACAAGTTGTGATCAACGCAATCAACGAGTTCAAAGCTGAAGTTGCCACTCCAGCTTGGGACTGGGTTGCTCCTGAAGAGAACACAGCACTTAACAACAAGATTGCTGAACTAGCAGAAGCGAAGCTTGTTGAGGCTTACCAAATTACTGAGAAGATGGCTCGTTACGACCGTATTCATGCGATCGCAGCAGAAGTAAACGACGTTTTACTTGCTGAAGATCCTGAAGCGGACACGAAAGAAATTCATACTATCTTCCATGACCTAGAGAAGACGGTAGTACGTCGTAGCATCATCGCGGGTAACCCACGTATCGATGGTCGTGAGAAAGACATGGTTCGTGCTCTAGACGTACGTACTGGTATTCTTCCACGTACTCACGGCTCTGCACTATTCACTCGTGGTGAAACTCAGGCTATCGTTACTGCAACACTGGGTACGCAGCGTGATGCGCAAATCATTGATGAGCTGACAGGTGAGCGTAAAGATCACTTCCTACTGCACTACAACTTCCCTCCATACTGTGTAGGTGAGACTGGCTTTGTAGGTTCTCCTAAGCGTCGTGAAATCGGCCACGGTAAACTGGCTAAGCGTGGTATTGCTGCAGTAATGCCATCTGTAGATGAGTTCCCATACACAGTTCGTGTAGTATCAGAAATCACAGAATCTAACGGTTCTTCTTCAATGGCTTCTGTATGTGGTACGTCTCTAGCGCTTATGGATGCGGGTGTGCCAATCAAAGCGTCTGTTGCAGGTATCGCAATGGGTCTTGTGAAAGAAGGCGACGACTTCGTGGTTCTTTCTGACATTCTGGGTGACGAAGACCACCTAGGTGACATGGACTTTAAAGTAGCAGGTACTCAATCTGGTATCACTGCACTTCAAATGGACATCAAGATCGAAGGTATCACTAAAGAAATCATGCAAATTGCGCTTAACCAAGCACAAGGCGCTCGTAAGCACATTCTATCTGTAATGGATGAAGCGATTTCTGGTGCACGTGATGATATCTCTGAGTTTGCTCCGCGTATTCATACAATGAAGATCAGCGCTGAAAAGATCAAAGATGTTATCGGTAAAGGCGGTGCAGTGATTCGTCAGCTAACTGAAGAAACTGGCACAACCATTGAAATCGAAGACGACGGTACAATCAAAATTGCAGCGACTGAAGGTACTGCAGCGAAAGAAGCGATCCGTCGTATTGAAGAGATCACTGCTGAAGTAGAAGTAGGCCGTATCTACACGGGTAAAGTGGCACGTTTGGCGGACTTTGGTGCGTTCGTAACGGTTCTTCCTGGTAAAGATGGTTTGGTACACATTTCTCAAATCGCAGAAAAACGTGTTGAGAAAGTCTCTGACTACTTAACTGAAGGCCAGGAAGTTCAAGTTAAAGTTCTTGAAATCGACCGTCAGGGCCGTGTGCGTCTAAGCATGAAAGAAGCAGTAGAAAAGCCAGCTGAAGCAGCACCAGCTGAAGCGCCTGCAGCAAAAGACGAGTAATCCAATACTCGGCTTTCGGTCTTTTATTAGCTTAAGGGCCTGAAAGCATGCTATAAAAGGGGAGCATTTTTGCTCCCCTTTTTTGTTTTGTTTCGAAGAGTTTACCCTCATGTGAGGCAATTTATTCTACTATTGCATATAAAGATAAGGCATAAGAGAAACAGACTCGGAGCAGTCCAAACAGGAGTATCAATTAGTGAAATGGTTTCAAACCGCAAGTTTATGTGTTGCTATCGTGCTGACCGGTTGCGCAAATACTTCTCAGCAATCGGCCCAGCAGTGGGTTTACCCACCAATGGCGGTGCCTCTGCAGCCTAGTGTGCAACAAGAAGTTCAAATTGCGCGTTTATCTCAGCTTCTACAACGCCCTGATCTCAGTGATGAAGTTCGTGCAAAAATGCACTACGAGCGCGGCAATTACTACGACAGTGTAGGCCTACGTGATCTTGCCCGTTTGGATTTCAACCAATCTTTACAATTGAACCCGGCTCAGCCAGATATTTTCAATCTACTAGGGGTGTATTTTACTCAGGTTGGCGAGTTTGATGCGGCTTACGAAGCTTTTGATTCAACCTTAGAACTGGCTCCTGATAATACTTATGCAGAAAGAAATCGTGCTATCGCGTTGTATTATGGCGGGCGGATTGAGCTCGCTCTGGAAGATATGAATAAGCACTATGAAGAGATGCCAAGCGATCCATTCCGCGCGTTGTGGCTCTACATCATCGAATCCGAGCAGGATCAACAACAAGCGAAAGCAAACCTGAAGAAGCACTATCAACGAGATCGCAGTCAAGAGTGGGGGTGGGTCTTGGTTGCGATAATGCTGCGTGACGTCTCAGACGAGCAGGCGCTAAAAATGATCATGGATGGTACGAGAGAAAATTACCGTCTTGCTGAGCGACTCACTGAAACTTACTTCTATCTTGGGAAGCGTCATCAACTTGAAGGCGATGTTGCTGGTGCTATTTCACTGTATAAGCTGGCGATATCGTTCAACGTTTATGATTACGTAGAACACCGGTATTCATTTATCGAGTTAGCTCAGATTTATGAGCAGTTGCAGCAAGATAGGGTGGCTAAGCTAAAAGCTGAGCAACAGCAGGAGAATTAACCTCGCACAGAGTAAAGCTGTTTGTGTAACCGCGAGCAGCGTATCCCAGTCTACCATCACCCTGAAAAGCGACGGAGGTGCGTGATTCAGGATCTTCTAACCGAAGGCTTAGTTATCAAAGAGTTTTCTATTTCTTCTCAACACGCTGATATTAGATTCCTAGTCTCGCTAGAGTTCGCTGGAATGACCCAAGGGTAGGTGGTAGTGGTGCAAGGCTCGATATATAGACAGTTTTGGAAGTACACGATTCCAACCGTTGCTGCCATGCTGGTAAATGGTTTATACCAAGTGATCGACGGTATTTTTATTGGCCGCTATGTGGGCGCTGACGGGTTAGCCGGTATTAACGTCGCATGGCCTGTCATTGGTACGATCTTAGGTGTGGGCATGATGGTCGGCGTCGGCACGGGAGCACTTGTTTCTATCCGGCGTGGTGAGAAAGACCATCAAGGTGCCAAGCGCATTTTATCTACGGGGCTATTATTACTCGCCGCATTGATGCCAGTGGTTGCTGCCGTTCTTTTCTACTTTTCGGACGAGTTTATTCGTTGGCAGGGTGCACAAGGCCAAGTGTATGAACTCGGCCTTCAGTACTTACGAATACTGATTGTGTCATGCATATTCACGCTTGGTTCCATCGCCACACCATTTTTATTGAGAAATGATGATAGCCCAAATTTAGCCACGATCCTGATGGTGACAGGTGCTGCGATAAACATCGTACTAGATTATGTCTTTATCGCTTGGTTAGGATGGGAGTTGACTGGTGCCGCTATTGCAACCGCGTTGGCACAGATGGTGGTGACGGTTCTTGGTATTGGTTACTTCTTCAGTTCCAAAGCCAAGCTGCGCTTACGTTTTAGCGATCTGCAAGTACAGTTTGATATCGTGCCTAAGGTCGTGATGATTGGAAGCTCGAGCTTTTTTATGTACGCTTACGGCTCGATCATGGTGGCACTGCATAATTCGTTGTTCGCTCAATATGGCAGTGCGTTATTGATTGGTGCGTATGCGATTCTCGGTTATATCGTCACGGTTTATTTCTTAGTTGCAGAGGGCATTGCTAACGGTATGCAACCGCTGGTGAGCTATAACCATGGGGCGCGTAATCCGCAAAATATTCGTAAGCTGCTTAAGATAGCCATGGGAACCTCGGTCGTGGGCGGTATCGCTTTTGTTACCTTGATGAATGTTTTTCCCTATGAGGTCGTTTCGGTCTTTAATAGCTCGGATCCGCAGTTAATTGAAAGTGCAGTGATGGGGATCCGCTTTCACATGTTTGCCTTGTTTTTAGATGGTTTCTTAATGGTCTCGGCCGCGTATTATCAGTCGATGAACAAAGGCAGTAAGGCGATGTTTATTACGGTTGGTAATATTATGGTTCAGTTGCCATTTCTGTTTATCATGCCAAAAATATTCGGTGTGGTGGGTATTTGGATTGCCTTCCCATTGTCTAATATTGCGTTAAGTTTGGTCGTAATGAGCATGTTATGGCGTGATGTGAAGAAGTTGCTTATTGAGAGTCCGACTGAACCAAGCATGCAAGTTTCCTGACAGACAGTAAGCAAAACAAAGCGAGGCATTGACCTCGCTTTATGTATTTTTAGAGTCAGATGTTTTTGACGTCCAGACCTGCTAGTTGGTGCCAGTAACCGTTACATTGACGGTTTTCCAGTTTCTGAGGGTTTTCGCCTTTTTCATTGGCACGGAATTGATCTAATTCCGATAGGGTGCTGATACCAAGTGGGCTAAGTCGTACCACATCCACTAATCCCTGCATGTGAGGCAAGTCGTTGATTAAGTTGTAGCAATAACCAGACTGGGTTTGGATTCCATTAAGATTGAACACTTCCTGGCCCTCTTGGCTACTGACCTGAATGCCAGTTGGGTACTTGATACAGCACGTCTCACAATCGTCTTTTGCCCGGTTTTCAGCGCGAGCCGTAAAACAGCGAGCAGAGTAGGCTAACGGCAGATAGCCATGACTGAATACTTCTACTTCAAATTTATTGCGGATCCCAAGGCTCTCACATTGCGCTAATGTATCACTTAACCATTCACGCGACAGTTCGACCGGCATACACCAGCGAGTCATCCCCTGTTTGAGAAATAGGTTCAGTGTGTGGGCATTGTAGGTATTAATTGCAGGGCCAACGACAAACGGCACTCGGTGCTCTGCAGCGAGCTGAACCGCAGAGACATCATTGGCCTCGATCGCGAAATCACCATTATCAATGTACTTCTTCATGATGTTGACTTCACTTGGTGCTTCCAGCAGAGCCATGGTTGAGAGCACCACTTGTTTACCGGATGCTGAGAGGTCTTTCGCGATCTCGAACCAATGTGCTGGTTTCATCTCTCGACGTTTAGAGCAGACAGTCTCCCCTAAATAGATGATGTCTGCTGTGCTCTCTTTGGCTTGTTGATAGAACGCTTCCACATCTTGTTTGGGCCAGAAATAGAGTAATGGACCCAGTGCGTATTTCATTGAATTTTCCATTTTTACCTCTACTGCCATTGGCGATGATAAGCGCCTAATGTTGTTTGCGTGCCTTCTGATACGTTAGCCAACGTTGCATTCCAGGCTTCTTCCACTTGGTACGCGGCAGGGTTTGCCTGGTAACGGTCAATCGCAGCTCGCCATGTGCGAGTTACTTGTTCTACGTAAGCAGGGCTTCGCTGACGACCTTCAATTTTTACTGACGCAACATTGGCTGCAAACAGTTCCGGAAGCATAGACAGCGTATTCAGGCTGGTTGGCTCTTCCAGTGCGTGGTAGCGCTTTTTCTCACCTTCGATTTCCGCTTCAAAGCGGCCTTTACATAAGGTCGGATAACCCGCGTTTTCCCCTTCGCTGTAACGGTCAATCAGAATGTTATTGAGTCGCGATTCTAACCCTTGCTCGGTCTCTTGCCAGCGTACGTATTTTGCTGGTGAGCAAGCGCCAACGGTATTCGGTGATTCACCCGTCATGTACGACGATAAATAACAGCGGCCTTCAGACATGATGCATAAACTACCAAAGGCAAACACCTCTAGCTCTACATCGCTGGTGATATTGCGCGATAACTGTTTAACCTGATGAATAGACAGGACTCGTGGCAGCACGACACGTTTAACGTTGAAATTCTGTTTATAGAACTCAATGGCCGCGACATTGGTTGCAGAGGCTTGTACTGAAAGGTGAAGTTCTAACTCTGGGTATTTTCGCGCCGCATACTCGAGTACCGCGATGTCAGCGACGATAAGCGCATCAACGCCTAATGACGCGGCGTTGTCTACGGCATTTGTCCAGCGTTCAAAACCATTTGGGTGGGCAAATGTGTTGAGTGCTACGTGGATTTTTTTGTTGCGGTCGTGAACGTATTGCACCGCTTTCTCTAGCTTCTTGCCATGAAAGTTTAATCCAGCAAAGTGACGTGCATTGGTATCGTCTTTAAAGCCGATGTACACGGCATCTGCGCCACAATCAATAGCAGTCTTTAATGCAGGCAGGTTGCCCGCAGGACACAAGAGTTCCATATGCTCATAATCATTGAGAAAAAGGTGTCCGCATTTTATGAAGGATTATGAATAGCAAAATTGACCTAAGTTAGGTTTAGCTCAATAAACTCAATATTTACTCTTTGGGAGTAACGAGTTAATTCTTGTGACGACGATTTTGCACAAAGAGCTCTTCAATTTCGTGTTTAGGTTGCGGGCGGTAAAAGTGGAAGCCCTGAATCGAGTGACATTGCAGGTTAGATAGCAACGTCGCTTGCTGGTGAGTTTCTACCCCTTCCGCAACAACGGATAAATCGAGCGATTTACCTAAGTTGATGATGTTTTCGATAACGGTCACTTGCTTAGGTAGGGTGTCAATATCACTAATAAAAGCGCGGTCGATTTTGAGCTCATCAATAGGAAAGCGTGCTAAGTAAGAGAGAGACGAGTAGCCAGTTCCAAAGTCATCAATAGATAGGGCAAACCCCAGTTTTTTGATGGCGTTCAGCATTTGCAGTGTATGTTCACTGTCGCTCATTACTGCGCTTTCTGTAAGCTCAAACGTAATACAGCTTGGATCCAGCTCTGTCGTGCGCAGTAACTTTTCCATAAAGTCGATAAGTTGTGGGTTGCCAAATTGCTCGGGAGATAAGTTAATCGCGACACGTCCTGGCAAAACGCTTTGCTGCTTCCAGCGTTTTACTGTATTGAAAACATCACGCATCACCACTCGTCCCAGATGCTCGATCAATCCGGCTCGCTCGGCTACGGGGATGAATGCGCCAGGGCTAATGTAGCCTTCGACAGGGTGTTTCCAGCGCACCAAGGCCTCCGCGCCATTGATACTGAAATCACGCGCGTTGACTTTGGGCTGATACCACACTTCTAAACCATTTTGCTGCAGTGCTTTTTGTAGCTCAATTTCCAGCCACAAACGCATGCGCGCTTCTTTATTCATTTGATCGTTGAATTTGATCAGACGGTTTCGCCCGCGATCTTTCGCCTCGTACATAGCAGTATCGGCGTTTTGCAGCAGAATTCGGGCGTCTTGGCCATCTTCTGGATAGCGGACACTACCAATTGAACAAGCAAGACGTTTGCTAAAGTGATGTAGATCGAAAGGCTGGTTGATCAGAGAGATAATGCGATCCGACAGAATTTCAGCCATTCGCGCATTTTCAGGTTCAGGTAACAGAATACCGAATTCATCACTACCCAGATGCCCAAGAATTGCCTGACTTGGTAATAATCGCTTCAGGCGTGCTGAGACCTCTTGGATCACTTTGTCACCAATATGATGGCCCAGTGAGTCATTGATATTTTTGAAGTTATCTATATCCAGATAGAAGAGCAGTAATGGTGTCTTCTTTTTGATCTGTTGTTCTAGACGTTTAGTAAAACCAAAACGATTGTACAACTTGGTCAGCGAATCAATATTCGCGTCTTCTCCCGATGCTGCTGATAAATGCTTTGGCGCATTGTCGGCATCTTGAATTAGAATGATTTGTGATGCACTACCCAATATAGCGGTTGAATCAGCATGAAGTTGTACTTTTCGCTCAAACCCACATCGCGCGCTGGTTAAGCAAACAAAAGGCTTGTCAGAAATCAGGGTACTTAAAGGGTGGCCGAAGACTTTTTTGGTATTTTCATCAATGAATAAACGGCTGAGCTTTTCGCCAAGCAGATCGTGAGGCGAGTTTATCCCGAGTAATCTTGCCGATGCTGGATTAGCCGAAATAATGACATCCTCTTCGATAAGCAGTAAACCATCGGGTAAAAGTTGGGTTAATTTGGCAAATTTGCTTTCTGACTCTTCTAGGGAGCGAGTAAGGATTTGTTTCTCTGAGGTATCAACAGCATGAAAAACCACAAACCGGATGTCACTGTCCTCATAAACTGGTGACAAACTAAAATGAAGGCTGGATTCTAGGTCAGTTTCATCCAGAGTAATCTCTGCTTCTACATGTGTACCATCGAAAGCGCGTTGATAATAAGGGGCGAGCTTTTTGTAGAACTGCCCTCCTAAAACGTGAACGTCGTTGAGTCCTATGATCTCTTCATTACTCAATCCGGCGATATCACAATAGCGCTCATTCACCATTCGATAATTATGTTTCTTATCAAGGATAGCGAAAAAGAAAGGGCTATTTGAGGTTAGCGTGGCAAACCAATGTTGTAATTGCTGGGAAGGCATTAGGTTGTTACCGATCTCCGATGAGCCAGATTATTCATCCGATTTAAACGTACTAGTTGAGAAAGTTCGCGCTGGTGAAGTTCAATGCATGAATCTACTACAACTCGTTAAGTCATTGACTTATCTGAATTGCGTTGCTAACAATCACCAAAATACGGTCGGTCACTATAACTTTGAAAATAGAGTTATTAAAGCGTTTATCTCATTGTTCTCATCAATAATATACGTAAGGTCAAAAAATGAAGCATTTATGGGCAAATGAAAACAAACCGTTTATTGATGCATAACAGGTATCAGATTCACACTATTACGTAATATGGTTGCCCTGATGATAAAGTAACGGATAATGAACGTGTTAAACAAGATTCGCAGTCAACTAGTCAAAAACGCAGCCAATATCTTGCGCTCTCCAGTCCAGTTATTACCACAAACGGTGCAGAAAAAGGCCTTACTTGAAGGACTTAACATGATATTCAAAGAGGCGCTGGAAGATGGCGATTTTGAATTTCTGCAAGATAAGTGGTTAAAAGTTGCGATTAAGGACTTGAACTTAGCCTGGAACATCAGCTATCAAGATGAAAACTTGCTTGTTGCTGAAAAACCAGTTCAGGAAGATGTGAGTTTTAGTGGTAATCTAAACGACCTAGTATTAATTGCTGGTCGTAAAGAAGACCCTGACACGCTGTTCTTCCAACGTCGTCTTTCTATTGAAGGTGACACTGAGCTTGGCTTAGAAGTGAAAAACTTAATGGACAGTGTGGACTTAGAGCAGTTACCAAAAGCCATGCAAGTCGCTCTGAACCAATTGGCAGACTTTGTCCAAAAAGGGGTTCAAGAGCCTGCACAACAACCCGGAGTAGCGAATGCTTATTCGAACTGAAGCCCCTGCGGACATTCTTACCATTGACCGCTTATTGAAACACGCTTTTCCAACTGACGCTGAGGCTAACTTAGTGATGCGTTTACGTGAAAATGGCAAGCTGACTTTGTCATTGGTGGCGTGCACGGATGAAGGGGAAGTGATTGGTCACGCTTTATTCAGCCCAGTTACCTTAAATGGTGAAGAGCTGTCATGGCAAGGACTTGCGCCATTAGCGGTACACGAAGACTATCGACGTCAAGGTATTGGTGCCGAGTTGATTAAAGAAGGCTTCGAATCGTTACGCGATTTTGGTTATCCGGTATGTGTTGTACTTGGCTCGCCAGATTACTACGCTCGTCAGGGCTTTAAAGCTTGTGATGAGATGGGGTTTGAATGCGCATGGGAAGTTCCTCAAGGTGCGTTCCGTATTGCTGAGGTTGTTGAAGGCCAATGTGCAGGACGTTCTGGTCGCATTGATTATTCGCCTGAGTTCGACGACTTATAAGCATCTGAGCAGCTGGTGGTTATGAACCGGCTGCTTTTGCAATCACTGTAGTAAATCGCAAAGTGATGGCTTTGCTATACGTATTAACGTCGAATCCTAGTTAAATCTTTTCCTTTCTTTTTATTTCCCTTATTCCTTCATCGATTCATCCAATGTCTTTGGTTGTTAGGTATCGTCACTATAATTTGATAGTATTGCCTGGTTCAAACAGGTGACGAAGAATGTCGATTAACGAGAAACAGTATTTACATGAAATGGGAATCAGCACTTGGGAGTTGATTCATCCAGAGAGATTAGCAGGCTATCAATCATCAATGATTGATCTGCCAAGTGCTTGTAAGCTTCTGCTGGTTTCCCCACTCTGTCCTGTGAATGAATCAGCCATCCTATTCGAGAAAATACTCAAGAGTATGAAGTTGACCCTCGATCAAGCCATGCATCTGGAGCCAGAAAGCCTCTCTTATTTAGGGGAGCATCAGCTGGAATGGATATGGTTTGCCGGATGTGATGTGAATGCAAATCCAAACATCAAGCAGCTTACTTCACCGCTGCTTCAGGATATTGATGGTAACAACGAACAAAAAAGAGCACTTTGGCAACAAATTTGTTCTTTTTCGTAATGCAGCTAACTAAGTAGCTCGGTGCGTATTGCGAATTACAAGCTAAGCGTTAAGTAGGTTAAATCATGACGATTGAAATTATTCCGATGTGTGAAGCGCATTTGGATGAGGTTTGGCAAATCGAACAGCAAGCGCATTCTCACCCTTGGGCTGAGTCTTTGGTTCGTGACTTATCAAGCCGAGGTGCATGCCACCATGTGATGTTAGAAGGTGATGCGGTCCTTGGATATTTTTATGCGCAGAACATAGTTGGTGAAGTAACACTGCTGAATATTGCGGTCGATCCTTCGCAGCAAGGCAAGGGTTATGGCCAAAAGTTGCTGAATGCATTTCTACATCACTGTGAGCAAGTAAAAGCAGAAAGCGCCTGGTTGGAAGTGAGAGAAAGTAACCATGCGGCGATTCATATTTATGAACAAGCGGGATTCAATGAATTGGACCGCCGTTATAACTATTACCCGGCCAAGACAGGCAATGGAAAAGAAGATGCGATTATCATGAGCTACATCTTCTTTCATTAGTTACCAACACACTTCATTAGGGAAGTTGCCCCTCAAGCAATAATAAGCGAGAATACCGCGCAAAATTGAATCTAAAAATGCGTGTTTGCTTTTCAGCAAGCATGCAGACATCAAAGAAGACCAGTTTCATGTCAAATACACCTTTTCTAGGCGAAGTGTCTAAACGTAGAACATTCGCTATTATTTCTCACCCGGATGCGGGTAAAACAACCATTACTGAAAAAGTACTTTTATTCGGAAACGCGATCCAAAAAGCAGGTACCGTTAAAGGTCGTGGTAATGCACAGCATGCAAAATCTGACTGGATGGAAATGGAAAAGGAACGTGGTATCTCGGTAACCACGTCTGTGATGCAGTTTCCTTACAACGATTGTCTGGTAAACCTGCTGGATACTCCGGGACACGAAGATTTCTCTGAAGATACGTACCGCACATTAACGGCGGTTGACTCTTGTTTGATGGTTATCGATGCCGCGAAAGGTGTCGAAGATCGTACTCGTAAACTGATGGAAGTTACGCGTCTTCGCGATACGCCAATTGTCACTTTCATGAACAAACTTGACCGTGACGTTCGCGATCCAATGGAAGTTTTGGACGAAGTTGAAAACGAACTAGGCATGATGTGTGCGCCAATTACCTGGCCGATCGGCTGTGGTAAAGAGTTTAAAGGTGTGTACCACATTCACCGTGACGAGACGATTCTTTATGAATCTGGCCATGGTCATGAGATTCAGGAAGTGCGCATCATCAAAGGTTTGGATAACCCTGAACTGGATGAAAAAGTCGGTGCGGATCTGGCAGAAAGTGTGCGTGAAGAGCTGGAACTGGTAATGGGAGCATGCCCTGAGTTTGAACTGGACTCTTTCCTGACTGGCGATCTAACCCCCGTTTACTTCGGTACGGCATTAGGTAACTTTGGTGTTGACCACATGCTGGATGGTTTGACTGAGTGGGCGCCAGCGCCAAAAACTCGTCAAGCGGTTGAGCGTGACGTTGAAGCGACTGAAGAGAAGTTCTCTGGTTTCGTGTTTAAGATCCAGGCAAACATGGATCCAAAACACCGCGACCGGATCGCATTTATGCGTATTGTATCGGGTACTTACACGCAAGGTATGAAGATGAACCACGTTCGTCTTGGTAAGCAGGTAAGTATCTCTGATGCGGTAACCTTTATGGCGGGTGATCGTGCGCGTGCTGAACACGCTTACGCGGGCGATATTATCGGTCTGCACAACCACGGCACTATCCAGATTGGTGATACCTTCACGCAAGGTGAATCACTTAAGTTCTCTGGCATTCCGAACTTTGCACCGGAATTGTTCCGTCGTATTCGTCTGAAAGATCCACTAAAACAGAAGCAGCTACTGAAAGGTTTGGTTCAGTTGTCTGAAGAAGGTGCGGTACAGGTGTTCCGTCCACTGCAAAATAACGATCTGATCGTTGGTGCGGTTGGTGTGCTTCAGTTTGATGTGGTTGTGGCTCGTCTGAAGTCTGAATACAACGTGGAAGCGATTTACGAAGGCGTAAACGTAGCAACGGCTCGCTGGGTTGAGTGTGGCGACGCGAAGAAACTGGATGAGTTCCAGCGTAAGAACCAGACCAACTTAGCGCTCGATGGTGGTGACAACTTAACCTACATTGCGCCGACAATGGTCAACCTGAACCTGGCGAAAGAGCGCTTCCCGGATGTTGACTTCCGCGCGACTCGTGAGCACTAATCGACGTTAAGTAAAGCTCGCTTACACCGCGACTGGATTTTAAAACGCCCTTGGCTATAGACTTGGTCAAGGGCGTTTTTATATCAGCAGAAACGATGGCTATGATGACTATTATGTGAGGATGAACAATGAATTGGTTGAAAAAAGGAATCAGGCGCTACGACGATTGGTGTAAAGAGATGGGACTCACTCCTGACCAAAAACGCAGTTGTGTGCCTTATCGAAAAGATCCAGCGCACCAAAGTGACGAGCAAAACGCAGCGCCTAAATCCACCGAGAGCAATAAAAAGTCTCAAGATGAAGCTCTTTGATACCCACTGTCATTTTGATTTTGATGAGTTTCAGGATGACTTTGAGCACAACCTGACTCTGGCTCAAGATATTGGGGTCAGCAGAATCCTGATCCCGTCAGTCGGCCCTTCAAACTGGTCACACATTCAAACCTTAGCCAAACAATATTCCCAGTTATATTACGCGCTAGGGTTTCATCCGTATTTTCTTCAACAAGACTTTGAACAACATGTCGATCAACTTGAGCAATATTTATCTGAGCAACATCCCCAGTGTGTAGCTTTGGGTGAATGTGGTTTGGATTTTGTGATCGACGTGCCTGTACCTCTGCAAGAAAAAGCACTTGAGATACAGTTTGAACTCGCCAGACGTTTTGAGCTTCCTGTCATTTTGCATAGCCGAAAAGCACACAATCGACTTATTCAAATGGTCAAAACGGCGAAGCTGCCTAAAGGTGGTGTCGTGCATGCTTTTGCTGGTAGCTACCAGCAAGCAATGGAGTGGGTCAGATTAGGTTTTTTCATCGGTGTGGGCGGAACGATTACTTACCCACGAGCGCAAAAAACCCGCGACGCAATTCAAAAAATAGCGCTTGAAAACATACTAATAGAAACAGATGCTCCAGATATGCCTATACTTGGATATCAGGGGCAGCCAAACCACCCTGCGAACCTCATTCATGTATTTAATACGCTCGTAGAGTTGCGTAGAGGAGAAAAGCAATCGATTGCATCGCAACTGTGGAAAAATAGCAATTTTGCCTTCTCAATATGTGAATAGAATTCAAAGAAAGTGTTTAGATTCGAAAACGTTTCCCTTCTTATTGTGAGTTCTATCACAAAGATTGGTGAATCAATTATGAATCTTATGGGAAAGTGTGAGGGCGGCATTACTTTAATTGATGATGCATGAGTATAATTGCCCCGCTTTTATAGCTCCATTTTGTTACACGCCAATAAATAACTTATAAGGAAGTCATAAACTATGAGCCTGTTTATGAGCCTGGTTGGTATGCTTGTGCTACTTGCGATTGCATTAGCATTTTCATCTAACCGTAAAGCTATCAACTTTAGAACTGTGGGTGGTGCATTCGCTATCCAATTCGCATTAGGTGCATTTGTTCTTTATGTACCTTGGGGCCGTGATCTACTGAACGGTTTCTCTAGTGGTGTATCTAACGTTATCAACTACGGTAACGATGGTTCATCATTCCTATTCGGTGGTCTTGTTTCTAACAAGATGTTCGAAGTATTCGGTGGCGGTGGTTTCATCTTCGCATTCCGTGTTCTTCCTACACTGATCTTCTTCTCTGCTCTGATCTCAGTTCTGTACTACATTGGCGTTATGCAATGGGTTATCAAGATTCTTGGTGGCGCACTACAGAAAGCACTTGGTACTTCTCGTGCAGAATCAATGTCAGCAGCAGCTAACATTTTCGTAGGTCAAACTGAAGCCCCACTTGTGGTTCGTCCATTCGTTCCAAAAATGACTCAATCAGAGCTATTCGCGGTAATGTGTGGTGGTCTGGCTTCTGTTGCCGGTGGTGTACTAGCTGGTTACGCATCAATGGGTGTACCTCTGGAATACCTAGTTGCAGCATCATTTATGGCAGCACCTGGTGGTCTACTATTCGCTAAAATTCTTCATCCTGAAACTGATCAGCCTCATGAAAGCATCGAAGAAGCAATGGACGGCGGTGACGACAAACCTGTTAACGTAATCGACGCAGCAGCGGGCGGTGCGGCTTCTGGTCTACAACTAGCGCTAAACGTAGGTGCAATGCTAATTGCATTCGTAGGTTTGATTGCTCTTGTCAACGGTATGCTAGGCGGCATCGGTGCTTGGTTCGGTATGCCTGAACTGACTCTAGAACTAATCCTAGGTTACGCGTTCTCTCCACTAGCATTCCTCATCGGTGTTCCATGGGCTGAAGCAGTAACTGCTGGTTCATTCATCGGTCAGAAAATTGTCGTGAACGAATTCGTTGCATACTTGAACTTCACGCCTTACATCGGTGAAAACGCTCAAGTAATCGCAGCAACTGGTGAAGTAATGTCTGAGAAGACTACGGCTATCATCTCATTTGCACTATGTGGCTTCGCGAACCTTTCTTCTATCGCGATCCTACTAGGTGGTCTGGGTGGTCTCGCGCCAAGCCGTCGTCCTGATATCGCTCGCATGGGTGTGAAAGCAGTACTTGCTGGTACTCTATCTAACCTGATGGCAGCGACAATTGCAGGCTTCTGCTTAAGCCTTGCAGCTCTATAATTTAGTACTGGTTTATAATATATAGACGCCATATTAAATCATGCCCTGTAGCAAGAAATTGCTGCGGGGCTTTTTTCGTTTTTAGGGCTGAAAATTTTTAGCGCGTCAAAGGTAAGCTGTCTTACCTGACCAACTAGAGAATAGAAACCTGGAAATTTTGAGATACAAACCGTTTGCGCTCTATTTGGTGCTACAGTTTTGCGATGAATATCTATAATGTAGACATCACAAGGTGGATACAACCTAATCGATGGGTAAATGAATTACCCTGAAATATTAGATCTCACCAGCATTTTGCTGGAGAGAGATGATAGTAAAGACACCGCAATCATAGATTGTTGTGCCATAGGCCAAATTGGTACTGTGCGGTGACAAGGATAGCAATTGGCATAAGACATTTTCGCTGACTATGCCGAGTCTTCAGGGAACCAAGTCCGTTCATAAATAGACTACTGAGTCACTTTTTACACAATCTCACCTCGTTGATTATAGTTAGAGGTGCGATGTAAGGCTGAGTAGTGAATTTTTTGAATATTGATCGGAGATAGAAATGAGCGATTTAAAAGCAGCAGCACTACGTGCACTAAAACTTATGGACCTAACTACGCTGAATGATGATGACACTGATGCAAAAGTGATCTCACTATGTCATGACGCGAAAACAGCAGTAGGCAACACAGCTGCAATCTGTATTTACCCTCGCTTTATTCCTATTGCTAAGAAGACACTTCGTGAGCAAGGTTCGCCAGAAGTTCGCATTGCAACAGTAACGAACTTCCCACACGGTAACGACGATATCGAAATCGCAGTTGCTGAAACAAAAGCAGCGGTTGCTTACGGTGCAGACGAAGTCGACGTGGTTTTCCCATACCGTGCATTGATGGCGGGTGATGAGAAAGTGGGCTTTGAGCTGGTTAAGCAGTGTAAAGAAGCGTGTGGTGACATTCTTCTTAAAGTGATCATCGAAACGGGTGAACTAAAAGAAGAAGCACTAATCAAGAAAGCGTCACAAATCTGTATCGAAGCAGGCGCAGACTTTATTAAAACTTCAACAGGTAAAGTGTCTGTAAACGCAACACCAGAATACGCGCGTATGATGCTTGAAGTGATTCGCGATATGGGTGTAGCAGAAACCGTTGGTTTCAAACCTGCTGGTGGTGTGCGCACGGCTGAAGACGCAGCAGCTTACCTGGCAATGGCTGACGAAATCCTAGGTGATAACTGGGTTGATGCGCGTCACTACCGTTTCGGTGCGTCAAGCCTACTAACTAACCTACTGAATACATTAGAAGTAACAGACGAAACAGCAGATCCATCTGCTTATTAATTCTAACTAGAGTCTGTTTGGTGGAGCGGTGTAAACCGTTCCACATTACCTCTTTACCTTATAACCATCGCTACTTTTAGCGTGGGAGGCACTAATGTATTTACCGCAAGAAATCATTCGTAAAAAACGCGACGGCGAAGTTCTTTCCGCTGACGAAATCAACTTCTTTATTCAAGGGGTAGCAAACAACACCGTATCTGAAGGTCAGATCGCGGCGTTTGCTATGACTATTTTCTTTAATGAAATGACCATGGATGAGCGTATTGCCCTAACTTGTGCAATGCGGGATTCAGGCATGGTTATCGACTGGAGCCATATGAACTTTGGCGGTCCAATTGTCGATAAGCACTCCACTGGTGGTGTTGGCGATGTCACTTCTCTCATGCTTGGCCCTATGGTGGCGGCTTGCGGTGGCTTCGTACCAATGATTTCCGGTCGTGGCCTTGGTCATACTGGCGGTACGCTAGACAAATTAGAGTCAATCCCAGGCTACAACATCACACCAACCAATGACGTGTTTGGCCAAGTGACGAAAGAGGCAGGCGTTGCGATCATCGGTCAAACGGGCGATTTAGCTCCAGCCGATAAGCGTGTTTATGCGACCCGAGATATCACGGCTACCGTTGATAATATCTCGTTAATTACCGCATCCATTCTTTCTAAGAAACTGGCTGCGGGCTTGGAGTCTCTTGTGATGGACGTGAAAGTCGGCTCGGGCGCATTCATGCCAACTTACGAGGCATCTGAAGAGTTAGCTAAATCTATCGTAGCGGTAGCCAACGGTGCCGGTACGAAAACAACGGCCATCCTGACTGATATGAATCAGGTCTTAGCGTCATCTGCGGGCAATGCTGTTGAAGTTCGTGAAGCCGTTCGTTTCTTAACTGGTGAATACCGAAATCCACGTCTACTTGAAGTGACGATGGCTTCATGTGCGGAAATGCTCGTGCTTGGCAAGTTAGCAGAAAATACACAAGACGCACGTGCGAAACTGATGGAAGTGCTCGACAACGGTAAAGCGGCAGAATGCTTCGGTAAGATGGTCGCCGGTCTGGGCGGCCCTGCAGACTTCGTAGAAAACTACGAAAACTACCTAGAAAAAGCAGCGATCATCAAACCTGTATACGCAACAGAAACGGGCATCGTTTCAGCAATGGATACTCGTGCGATTGGCATGGCTGTGGTGGCCATGGGCGGTGGTCGCCGCGTTGCAACTGATGAAATCGACTACGCGGTTGGTTTTGATGAGTTCATCCGTTTGGGTGAGGTCGCTGATAGTGATAAGCCTCTGGCTGTTATCCACGCTCGTACAGAAGAGCAGTGGGAAGAAGCGGCAAAAGCACTACGCAGTGCCATCAAAGTAGGTGGTGAATACACACCAACCCCAGAGGTTTACCGTCAGATTCGTGCAGAAGATATCTAGGTCACCAGACCCTAACTGATTAAGTAATTACATAAGGCCTGCTCAACCATAATAATTCGCGGAGTGGGCCAAAGGAACGAGCAATGAAAAGAGCATTTATTTTAGTACTAGACTCATTTGGTATCGGTGAAACGGCTGATGCTAAAGACTTTGGTGATGTAGGTTCAGACACTCTAGGTCATATTGCGGACCAGTGTGAACAAGGCTTAGCTGATAACGACAAACGTCAAGGCGCACTTCGTCTTCCAAACCTATCTAAACTTGGTTTGGCGATGGCACATAAAGAATCAACAGGTCGCTTTGCCCCTGGTCTAGACGCAGATGCAGAAATCATCGGTGCTTACGGTCACGCTGCTGAGCTTTCTTCTGGTAAAGATACTCCGTCTGGTCACTGGGAAATTGCTGGTGTACCCGTTCTGTTTGACTGGGGTTACTTTACGGACAAAACCAACAGCTTCCCTGAAGAGCTGACGAATCGTATCCTTGAGCGCGCAGGCTTAGATGGTTATTTGGGTAACTGTCACGCTTCAGGTACGCAGGTTCTTGACGACCTAGGCGAAGAGCACATGAAGACCGGTCTGCCAATCTTCTACACATCTGCAGACTCGGTATTCCAAATCGCATGTCACGAAGAGACATTCGGCTTGGATCGTCTATTAGATCTTTGCCAGATCGCTCGTGAAGAGCTAGAAGATTACAACATTGGCCGTGTTATTGCGCGTCCATTCATTGGCCCGGGCAAAGGTCAGTTTGAACGTACTGGTAACCGCCGTGACTTATCCGTTGAGCCGCCGTCAGCCACCGTTCTACAAAAATTGGTAGAAGAGAAGCAAGGTAATGTTGTTTCTATCGGTAAGATTGCCGATATCTACGCAAACTGCGGTATCACTAAGAAAGTGAAAGCAACAGGTATCCCAGCACTGTTCGAAGCCACGCTAGAGCAGATCAAACAAGCGGGTGATAACACCATCGTATTCACGAACTTTGTTGATTTCGATTCAGCTTATGGCCACCGTCGTGATGTGGCGGGTTACGCTGCGGCCCTTGAGTACTTTGATGGTCGCATTAACGAAGTGCTAGAGCTAATGGATGAAGACGACGTGCTAATCCTAACCGCGGACCACGGTTGTGACCCGACATGGCCAGGTACAGACCATACTCGTGAGCACATCCCAGTATTGGTTTACGGTCAAAAAGTGCCTGCTGGCTCTCTTGGCCGCCGCGAAACGTTCGCAGATATCGGCCAAACGTTGGCGAGCTACTTCGGTACTTCACCAATGGAATACGGTAAGAACTTCCTGTAATCGGGATACTAAGAACTGGGAGCGTAATGCTCCTGGTTTTAGGTTTGCAGTATACAAGTACTGCTTGTCGTAAATGAGAATACTCTGGCTGACAGCGCCTTAAGCGCGGAGCGCTAGAGAAAGGCTAAGGAAAAGAAAATGGCAACTCCACATATTAATGCTGAAATGGGTGCATTTGCAGACGTTGTTCTAATGCCAGGTGACCCGTTACGTGCAAAATACATTGCAGAAACCTTTCTTGAAGATGTCGTTCAAGTGTGTGACGTTCGTAATATGTTTGGCTACACAGGCACATACAAAGGCCGTAAGATCTCTGTGATGGGCCACGGTATGGGTATCCCATCATGTTCGATCTACGCGACTGAACTAATCAAAGACTTCGGTGTGAAAAAGATCATCCGTGTTGGCAGCTGTGGTGCTGTGAATGAAGGCATCAAAGTACGTGATGTTGTGATCGGCATGGGGGCGTGTACGGATTCAAAAGTAAACCGCATCCGCTTTAAAGGCCATGACTTCGCTGCAATTGCAGACTACAAAATGGTTCGTGCCGCAGAAGATGCAGCAAAAGCACGCGGCATCGATGTGAAAGTCGGTAACTTATTCTCAGCGGAGCTCTTTTACACGCCAGATCCAGAAATGTTCGACGTAATGGACAAGTACGGCATTGTTGGTGTTGAGATGGAAGCGGCTGGCATTTACGGCGTGGCAGCAGAGTATGGCGCAAAAGCACTAACGATTTGCACAGTTTCTGACCACATTAAAACCGGCGAACAAACCACATCAGACGAACGTCAAACCACGTTCAACGACATGATGCTGATTGCACTAGACTCTGTATTGCTTGGTGACAAAGAGTAAGCTCTCGTTCACAGTTAAGTATGCAAATAAACAGCCCGCACCATGTGGGCTGTTTTTATATTCAGTTCTGACTACCGATGAGTTATTTGGTTAACAGGAGGTTTTCTGCCTTCTTTCTACGAATTGGTTGCCTGCGCAAAATCATAATGAACAGCACGCCACACACAAAACTCATCAGAACCATCATGTACATATAGCGATCACTTTTACGATAGTGATGGTCAGAAATCGCGGTGACGCGACCGGTTTCAAACGTAACTCGCACAAAGCCGACAACAGAACCGTCAGCAATGACAGGTTCAACCAGTTGCTGGCGGCCAATTGAGGCAGTTGCTAATGGGGTATCTAAACCCAGTACTTCTCGTACTGATAACGCATCTTCACTGGAAGCCAGACGTACGCCTCGTGCATCATAAATGGTCGCATCGAACACCAGTCGATCTTGTGCGAGCTGATTAGACAACTGCAGTAACCGCTCCTGATCATTGTTCATAATCATTTCACTGGCAGACAAAGATGCCTGTGAGATCAAAACCTTGGTGAGTGTCTCAAGCTGATGCGCTTGAATTTTCTCGTTACCCTTACTGATTACCACACTGTTTTTTATCGTGAAAAATAACATCACACACAGTAGTATTAGCGCCAGAATTCGCAGGGCATTCCTTACTGAAAACAAGGATTCACTCATGCTCTTTACTCATCCATTTAAAATAAAACAAAGACTTGCCTTTTTAGTTTGTTGAGGTAACGTTTTAGCAAAGTCATCAAGGATTATATACATGGACGCGTCAAAAAGCTTGCCTATAAGAAAACATACGACACTTTTAAAGCGATTGCCCGAAACTCGCTTTGCCTCACAATTGGATAGAGCCAAAGCAAACTGGATTGTTTTTTCTACTTACCTTTCCCCGCGTCATTTTGAAGACATTGACTTTTTTACTGGTTTTTACAACCCGGTCTTAGAAACATGGAAAGTGGGTCAGTACGAAGTTGCATTGATGTCAGGCGAACTTACGCCTCAGCACGAAACTATTTTAAAAAGCCTTAACATAGATTATGCGTCGCTAAATGAAGTACCTGACTTGTCAACCACAGGGCTTATTGTGTTTGATATGGACTCGACAGCCATTCAAATTGAATGTATTGATGAGATTGCGAAGTTAGCGGGTGTTGGTGATGAAGTCGCTGAAGTTACGGAACGTGCGATGCAAGGCGAGTTGGATTTTGAACAGAGCCTTCGTCAACGAGTTGGCAAACTAAAAGGTGCTGACGAATCTATCCTTGAACAAGTACGCTCGCAGCTGCCATTCATGCAAGATTTTGAAGCACTGATTGCGACAATGAAAGCATTAGGATGGAAAACCGCGATTGCTTCTGGTGGTTTCGACTACTTCTCTGACTACATCAAAGAAAAGGTCGGTTTAGATTTCGCTCGCTCAAACAAGCTGGAAATCATCAACGGAAAACTCACTGGTAAAGTGCTTGGTGACGTCGTAAACGCGCAAGTGAAATCAGATATCTTGGTTGAATTAGCGGATGAGTACGAAATTGAGCAGCACAATACGGTTGCGGTAGGTGACGGCGCAAATGACTTGGTGATGATGTCTGCTGCTGGTTTAGGTATCGCCTACCATGCAAAACCTAAAGTAGAGGCGCAGGCCCAATCCGCAGTTCGTTACTCTGGATTAGGTGGTGTGCTGTGTATCTTGTCAGGGGCACTGGTTAAACAACAGAAAATTAGCTGGAAGTCGAAACCATAGAAATTCATCAAGATTGAACTGTGGCCGTCATTTTTAACACAGCTTCACTTAACACAGCTTCAAAGGGCAAGTGCCGTTCGTTTAGCTGCTAACGGCATGTTTAAGCCTCCAGTCATCCTGAACAACGACGAAGGAGTGTGATTCAGGATCTAATTTCCGTGCACGTTATGGCAGAAATTATTTCATTAACTGCTTAGCGCGCTGATATTAGATTCCTAGTCTCGCTAGAGCTCGCTGGAATGACACGGATAAATTCGTTAAGCTATTAACACCGCCGAACAAGGCGGTGTTTTTTATTCGGTGAGTTCTAACCTAACGAGTACTTCTTCCGTGATATCTTCAAACTCACTGTACCCGATAAGCGAAGTGAGCTCCTTTTCTAGTTTACTTGCCTGATGGACACTAAACTGGGTTAACTCGCCTAAATCTCTTTGCAATAGAGAGGTCATTGGCTCAAAAATGGGCGCGGTAGAGAGGCGAAGGACATAGAAATCGCCCATCATGCGCGCTTTTTTTATAAACTGAATTCGTTCTTTTAGGTTGCTAAAATCCTGATGTAGCTTGGATTCAATACCGGTAACCTTGTTACCAATTTTTGATACGCTGAGATAAATGTCCTCGTGTTGCTCCTGCGCGCCTTCTACACGCTTGATTAGGTCTGCGATCAGAGTACTCGTGCGGCCTTTAAATATGGGCTCCAGTGAAAGCTTTTGGCTATGGCCTATCTGAGCGAAGATCTCAACATGTTTGGGCAAGGGTCGGTTTACACCAATAACCGGTGTGTTAAATGAGCCAGTTGAAGTTTTACTAATGAAAATAGGGGAACTTAAACTTCTGGAAAGCAGAACACTATGCAATCTCTCCAGTAGCTTATGGCTTGGCAGCACATCTTCCTGTTGAACCAACTTGTTTTTATTATGTTCGATGACTTTATTGAGAAAAGCGATAACTCGACGTGCTGTGCTGTTTTGACCAATAACCAATTGAACCTTATGGCCATCTGGGCTGACTCGTACGACTCGGTAAGGTACGGCGGATAACGGCAAGTTACTATCGTACAACTGTAACTCATGAAAGTTAATGGTGACCTCCTGCCCAGCACGTAAAGTGGCAGGGTTTTCTAGTTGAATTCCAAGTCCTCGCTTCGAAATGTCTACGCTGTATCCCGAGCTATTTAACTGCCCCGACATTAACGCTAATGGCGTTTTAAATCGATATCGAGGCTCTTTGCGTCGAGATTGAGCATCAAAATAAATGCCTTTTGGGTTACCAGTTATTCGTCGTGGGTGCCGAAACGCATTTAAGGTGTTTGAAGGTATACGAGGCTTTTCGCTTAACAGGTAGTCTTGTCCCGATTTCTCATCCGAGATTTCTTGTAAAATCCCCACGTGAGTGAGTAAATGCGATGTTTCTGCTAACTCTGATGAAAAAGAGGCGAGCTCTTCTTTTTCCTGTTCCGACAGCTCAAAGAGAGATACTCGAAATACGCGCCAGCTTGTTCGTTTTGCCCCTAAATGCCAGAATAGTTGGCGCTGCTCTCTGGTTGCTTCAGGTCTTAGCATCGAATAGAAATAGGTTTTGTTGTCGTGCTCGTGCGTAAATGAATAGAGAACGTTAGTTGTGCCTTTTACTCCCGGTGTAATCAGTGATGTCATTCTTTCTTCATGGAACAGGGTGCCAAAGACTTGTTGACTGCGTTCATCATGCCAGTATTGCCATAGTTTTTGGTTGTTCGGTGTCAGCATAGCGAGTTTTAGTTCACTGCCTTGAAAGAACAGCGGCAAGTTGCTGGTGTGCTTCAAAGCGAGATGCTCATAACCGCGAGTACGAGCCCGAATAATTTTATCCTGATTGTCATGACGTGTACGTTTCGCGTCACTGTTTAGCACTTCATCAATCACTCTGTCGATAACATTGGTTTCGGTGAGCAGAGTGGTTCTCAGATATAGAATTGCATCATTTTCGTAGCAATCTTCGACTGCCAAAATCCGATAAGTCAGGGGCTTTTCAATGCCGGCTAATTGTGATTGACTGGCAAAATCAGTAAAAGTAACTTCAATGATTTCGCCAAGGTTGTATTTAAATGCGCTGGGTACTTTGAACTTTGCACCAGAGCAGGATAAATCGATACTTAAGCCGTGGAGAAGTTGGCTTTTTGAGCGGTGTATCTCAACTTGCGATTGGACTTTTAAACGCTTTTCCTGGCGCTTTAAATTAAAGCCTAATTGAACAGGCGCGGCCAAAAATGGGCTTTTATTCTCTGATAGGGATGAATGATTTTCTTCGGCTACGTGCTTGCCCATTACTCGAAAATTGTTTCGGGTGCTAATAAGCGTTTCCCAGACGCCTTCGGTATAGCCGCCATACTTTCTGATGCTTTTGTGATAGGCATTAAATGCAACATCATCTAACCAGTGTGGAATACCATCGAAAATGTACTTTCTGCATTCCCCGTTTACACGACCACGCAGATCAATGCTTTTTTTGCATGGTGCCATCAACCGGTTTAATTCTATCTTGACCAGAATTTTGGCCGAAGGCGGCGCTTCCTCGGTCAGTTGGCCAAGGACAATATCAAAGTCTACAGAACCATAGACTGGGATGAGCCGTTCCGCGAGCGAGAGAATTTCAGATTGCAGCATTATTTCTGTTAAAGTATGTCGTTATTTGAATTATATCGGCTAAGCACAGTAAAACTTGAGTATATCCATATCAGGTATGAGTTGGCAGTGGTTGAGCACATTTGTTGAAAAATTGAGGCATCATGGCGAAAGCAAAACGAGCATATGTTTGTAATGATTGCGGAGCAGACTTCCCGCGTTGGCAAGGGCAATGTAATGCGTGTGGGTCGTGGAACACGATTACGGAAGTGCGCATCGCTGCATCGCCAACGGTTGCTCGCAATGAGCGTTTGAGTGGCTACGCTGGCTCTGCAACAGAGGCTCAGGTTCAAACGCTGTCAGAAATCGACTTGCAGGAAGTTCCGCGCTTTACCAGTGGCTTTAAAGAGCTCGATCGCGTACTTGGTGGCGGTGTAGTTCCTGGCGCTGCTATATTGATTGGTGGTAACCCGGGGGCGGGTAAGTCGACACTACTTTTGCAAACTATGTGTGTTCTATCGGGGCAAATGCCGACTTTATATGTGACGGGGGAAGAGTCGTTGCAACAGGTGGCGATGCGAGCTTCTCGTCTCGGTTTGCCAAAAGAGCACCTGAAGATGTTATCCGAAACGAACGTTGATAAGATCTGTCAAATTGCTGAAAAAGAGCAACCTCGTATCATGGTGATTGACTCGATTCAGGTGATGCACGTTTCTGATGTTCAGTCATCGCCAGGCAGCGTTGCGCAGGTTCGTGAATCCGCAACCGCGCTGACGAGGTACGCAAAACAGAACAATGTTGCGGTATTTATCGTTGGTCACGTAACGAAAGATGGTACGCTTGCTGGCCCGAAAGTCCTTGAGCACATCATTGACTGTTCAGTGTTACTTGATGGTGGCACGGATAGCCGGTTCCGTACGTTGCGTAGCCACAAAAACCGTTTCGGTGCAGTGAACGAACTTGGTGTATTTGCAATGACGGGGCAGGGGCTTAAAGAAGTCAGTAACCCGTCTGCGATTTTCCTTTCACGCGGTGAAGAAGAGACTTCAGGGTCTTCGGTTATGGTCGTGTGGGAAGGGACTCGTCCTTTATTAGTTGAGATACAAGCACTGGTTGATTACTCACAGCTCGCCAATCCACGCCGAGTTGCGGTGGGCCTGGAACAAAACCGTCTGTCTTTATTATTAGCTGTGCTGCATAAGCACGGCGGATTACAAATGGCGGATCAAGACGTGTTTGTTAATGTCGTTGGTGGTGTGAAAGTGACCGAGACCAGTGCAGATCTTGCGTTAGTCATGGCGTTGTTATCGAGCTTTCGTGATCGCTCCTTACCAAAAGATGTGGTTATCTTTGGTGAGGTTGGCTTGGCTGGAGAAATCCGTCCTGTACCGAGCGGACAGGAGCGATTAAATGAGGCATTTAAGCACGGCTTTAAAAAAGCCATTGTTCCTGCCGCGAATATGCCCAAAGGTGGTATTTCGGGCATGCAAATACATGGGGTTAAGAAGTTATCAGAGGCAATCGAAGCATTTGATGAGTTATAGAATGCCAAAATAAGCGTTACAAATATGTAAAAGCCATTTTCAAAATCAGCCAATAAAGCACGTAAATCGTTATATTTGGCTATCCTTTGAGGATGGAAAATTTACGTTAAAAATATTTTTCGTCCATCTGCACGCAAGGGTATCAGTCTTGACAGATTGTGTTATACTCTGCGCGCAATTTATACCTTATAAACAGAGTAAGACAATGGCAGATTTATCAAAGTACAGAAACATTGGTATTTTCGCGCACGTTGATGCGGGTAAAACTACCACCACTGAGCGTATCCTTAAGCTTACTGGTAAAATCCACAAAACTGGTGAAGTACATGACGGTGAGTCTACAACTGACTTCATGGAGCAGGAAGCTGAGCGTGGTATTACAATCCAATCAGCTGCGGTAACTTGTGAGTGGAAAAACCACCGCCTAAACGTTATCGATACTCCGGGACACGTTGACTTTACAGTAGAAGTATACCGTTCACTTAAAGTACTCGATGGTGGTATCGGTGTATTCTGTGGTTCTGGTGGTGTTGAGCCTCAGTCAGAAACTAACTGGCGCTACGCGAACGAATCAGAAGTTGCACGTCTCATCTTCGTAAATAAACTGGACCGTATGGGTGCAGATTTCTTCAACGTTGTTGACCAAGTTAAGAACGTACTAGCGGCGAACCCACTAGTAATGACTCTACCAATCGGTCGTGAAGATGACTTCGTTGGTGTTGTAGACATTCTAACTCGTCAAGCATACGTTTGGGATGATTCTGGTCTTCCAGAAAACTACGAAATTAAAGACGTTCCAGCAGATATGGTTGATGACGTTGAAGCATACCGTGAAGAACTAGTTGAAACAGCGGTTGAGCAAGATGACGATCTAATGGAAGCGTACATGGAAGGCGAAGAGCCGACTATTGAACAGCTAAAAGCTTGTATCCGTAAAGGTACTCGTGATCTAGCATTCTTCCCAACATTCTGTGGTTCTGCATTCAAAAACAAAGGTATGCAACTTGTTCTTGACGCGGTAGTAGATTACCTACCATCGCCAACAGAAGTTGATCCTCAGCCTCTAACTGATCCAGAAACTGGTGAGCCAACTGGTGAAGTTGCAACAGTATCTGCAGATGAGCCACTACGTGCACTAGCATTTAAGATCATGGATGACCGCTTCGGCGCGCTAACATTCATCCGTGTTTACTCTGGTGTAATGAAGAAGGGTGATACAATCCTTAACTCTGCAACAGGTAAAACTGAGCGTATCGGCCGTATGTGTGAAATGCAAGCGGACGACCGTAACGAGATCACTGAAGCTCAAGCGGGTGACATCATCGCTGTTGTTGGTATGAAGAACGTTCAAACTGGTCACACTCTATGTGATCCTAAGCACGAATGTACTCTAGAACCAATGATCTTCCCAGAACCAGTAATCTCTATTGCTGTATCTCCAAAAGACAAAGGTTCAACTGAGAAGATGGGTATCGCGATCGGTAAAATGGTTGCAGAAGATCCATCTTTCCAAGTTGAGACTGACGAAGATTCAGGCGAAACCATCCTTAAAGGTATGGGCGAACTGCACCTAGATATCAAAGTTGATATCCTAAAACGTACTTACGGCGTTGAGCTAGAAGTAGGTGCTCCTCAGGTTGCTTACCGTGAAACTATTACTCAAGCAATCGAAGACAGCTACACGCACAAGAAACAGTCTGGTGGTTCTGGTCAGTTCGGTAAGATCGATTACCGTATCAAACCAGGTGAGCCAAACTCTGGCTTCACGTTCAAATCAACAGTTGTTGGTGGTAACGTACCTAAAGAATTCTGGCCTGCAGTAGAAAAAGGCTTCGCAAGCATGATGGAAACTGGTGTTCTTGCTGGCTTCCCAACGCTAGACGTTGAAGTTGAACTATTCGACGGTGGCTTCCACGCAGTTGACTCTTCAGCAATCGCTTACGAAATCGCAGCGAAAGGCGCATTCCGTCAGTCTATGCCTAAAGCAGGTGCACAGCTTCTTGAGCCAATCATGAACGTTGACGTATTCTCTCCAGAAGACAACGTTGGTGATGTAATCGGTGACCTTAACCGTCGTCGTGGTATGATCAAAGACCAACAAGCTGGTGCTACTGGTGTTCGCATTAAAGCAGACGTTCCTCTATCAGAAATGTTCGGCTACATCGGTCACCTACGTACTATCACTTCTGGTCGTGGTCAGTTCTCTATGGAGTTCGCACACTACGCACCTTGTCCAGCAAACGTTGCTGAGCAAGTAATCGCAGAAGTTAAAGAGCGTAATGCTAAGAAGTAATTCTTAAGTTAACTCTATGATTATAAAGCCCCGCCTAGTGCGGGGCTTTTTTTTGCAAAATGTATTTATTTTTCAGAATATAGCTTAAAGCTCTTCTTCCCAAAGTATCAGTTGGTCTTTTGGCCAATCATGGCCAAGTTCGTGGTACTTTTGTTCCAGTACATGGCGTTTTATTTTGAGAGTTGGAGTAAGGATGCCATTTTCGATAGTCCAGGGCTCTTTAATCATCAACACACCTTTGATTTGCTCGTGAGATGCCAGCTCTTGATTCATTCGCTCAATGATTTTACGTGTGGAGCGTTCATAGCGTTCTTTGTCGAAATGAGGGAAATCATGCGGCACGACCAACAATATTGGGCCAGGTAAACCAAGACCAATCAGGCACATCATTTCTATGCGGCTGTATTCGAATAATTTCTTTTCGATCGGAACGGGAGACACAAATTTCCCTTTTGCGGTTTTAAAGGTGTCTTTTTTACGGCCTTGAATGGTTAGGTAGCCATCAGCATCAATCGCTCCGATGTCACCAGTGTGCAACCAGCCTTCCGAATCAAAGGACTCCTGAGTCGCGATGTCATTTTTATAGTAGCCGGAGAATAACCCTTTACCTCGAACCATAATTTCACTGTCATTAGCAATTTTCAGTTCAATACCTGGACCTGCATTACCCACCGAACCTATTTTGTCTGCTCTGAAAGGATAATTAAGAGTGCTGTAAGCAAATGACTCCGTCATCCCCCAAGCTTCAGTAATATTGAGTCCGACGCTGTGGTACCACCTTAGCAGTGCTGGTGATACGGGCGCAGAACCACAACCTAATACTCGGGCTTGATCCAGCCCCAGTCCAACCGCGAGCTTCTTCTTAATCAGCGAGTTTACCAATGGTATCTTGAGAAGAATATTCAGCGATTTTTGCGGTAACTTATCCTGAATACGCTGTTGGAATAAGGTCCATAACCTTGGTACTGAGATGAACAGAGTTGGGCGGTGCATCTTCACATCTTCAATAAAGGTGTCTAGAGACTCAGGAAATGCGGTGGGAACGCCACCCATAATTGAAGAACCGAAAATATAGACTCGTTCTGTAATATGCGCGAGTGGCAAGTAAGAGAACAAACGGTCATTTGGTTGGATACCAATATGATTGATCAACTGTTGAACAGACCAACTAAATGCGCCGTAGGTCAACATGGCCCCTTTTGGTAAGCCCGAAGTACCGGATGTGTAAACCAAAGACATCAGTTTTTCATCATAGTGCTGAGGACGCTCCACACTCGGCACTTGATTTGCAATCAGCTCAGTATATTGATACTGACACATAGGCGCAGTGTTGTATGGCAGTGCGATACTGATCAGATCGCCCAGGTCATTAATCACTTGCTGCGTTGCTTTGGCGTCATCCAACTTACCGCATATAATGGCTTTACTCTCGCTGTGTGTGAGGCAGTATTCGATGGTGTCCACCCCAGCAGTTGGGAAGATGGGGACACTCACATAATCACCCAGCATCATCGCCAGGTCACAAATAAACCATTCGGCGCAGTTTTTGGAGATTAACGCGACTTTATCGCCGGGTTGGATACCCAGCTCACGTAGCGCGCTGACCAGCTTAAGCGCCTGATCGGCAACGTCAGCGTAAGTGAATTCAACGAATTTCCGATTGATGATTTGTTTTAAGTAGACTTCATTTGGGCGCTCCGATGCCCATTTTAGAATCATTTCGTTGGGTGGTGGGAGAGCGCAAGTCTGCTCATTTAACTTGTTAGCTTGATTCATTCTCTAACTCCATGTTAATCGCAGGATTTATAGTTGTTAATTTTTTGTTAACAATAGCATGAGTGAGGTAGTTTGGGTATATGCACCATTCCACTTTGTAAAAATAACTCAAAACTATCGATTTCTATCGGACGACCAGAGTAGTACTTTTGCACCACCTCTAAAACAGCACCCTGCGGCATAATTTGCATCAGCCCAATTGCGCCTTTATGCGAGTGGGCATTCGGGTCAAATGCACTTTCCGTGTGCATAATGGCAAGTAGCAGGGCACTTTCAACCTGCCATTTTTCTGCTCCCTCCAGGACGAACGGTAAATACGTCCAACCCGCCGCGGGAAGGTTTGATGCCCATCTTGTATCAATACGGTATGCGACAGGGTTAGTGCTGCCTCTTAGTTGTATCACCGCTGAAGATGTGCCGCTATTAAGGGCTGGGCGGGGCTTGGGTGCTGTGACGGTTTTAGAGTTTGGTATTGCCTTTGCCGCTGTCAAAGATTGTTGCGGTCTTTTTAGCATTTTTGCGCTGAGAGATTGATGCTGTTGCTGCTTAATCGCATGTTGATCGACTACGGTTGTTTTGGCATGAGCAGAGAAAGAACAGATGAGCAGCCCTATGACAAGTACAAACATCAACTGCCACTGCAGATCCAGCAAGCGTTTATCCAGTAAACCTCGATCAAGAAAACCTCGCTGTCGATGAAAAGTTGGTCGGAAATACGCTTTGGCGAACAGGCTGCAATACCAATCCTCAATCACCGTTGTCCCTCGCTGTTAAGAATGACCCGATACTCTTGGCTTATAGCGGTAAGCGTCTCATTCTGAGTTTGTCATGAAACCATTGATGGTACTTTCCGTAATCCACGCTACTTGGCCAAATCAAACAGGCGTAGATATGCTTGCTAAATAGACCACTTTCATTGGGCAGCTTTGCCAAGACCTCTTGTTGCCTAATGTGAGTAATGGCATGCTGTGGCACAAAAGCGATGCCTTTTTGCGCGATACAAAGATCGACAATCATATTGATGTCCTCGAACACCCAAATCTGGTTATTTGCCATATCGGATAGATCGAGTTCGTACTCATAGCCATCTAACAGTAACAGTCGAGATTCGGTCACTTTTGGCATGTTAAGCTGTTCTTGGTGCACAACCCAATGACAATTCACCGGAAACAGTTCGTCGATATTAAAATTCAACGTGGTACGGTGATAGGGGTTACCAATGGCGAAGTCTATCTCATCTTTGTCAATGCATTCGATGAGCTTATGGCTCGGTTTTGTTACAACGGTTAATTCTACACCCGGAAAGGTATCGCAGAATTCGATCAGCGCCGATTTTACCGCAGGGCTGAACAGTAAAGGATCAATACCGATACACATACGCACCAACTGACCATCCATTAAAGACTCGGCGACGTGGTTGAGATCCTTGTATTTTTTAATAATGGGCGAGGCAAGCAGATAGAGCTTTTTCCCCGGCTCGGTCAGTGCGATGGGTTTAGTGTCACGATCAATCAATGCGTAGCCTAGCATCTCTTCGAGGCTTTTTACCGCGCCACTTACGGTCGATTGTGATTTACCTAACTTTCTTGCTCCTGCACTGAACGAGCCATAAGTTACCACCGCATGAAAAGAAATCAGATTATCGAATGCCAGCTTCATCGTGCGCCTACTCTTGTTATCGTTGTTACTATTAGCGTAATTGCTATTTGGCAAGTTGAATTAAGTAGGAATTAAATTGTGATAAAAATCAAGAACTTTGTCAGAGGAAAAAAATCTTATTTTTTATTGATAAATTTCAAAATTAAATTAATTAATTGAATTATAACACTTTTTAACAAGCGGACCTAAGTAATGAGAATTGTTTATAGTATGAGTGAGTACTAATCATCGGCAGCACCGATATGTTTCATTATTGAGACGCCATACCTCGATCTATGCTCATAGAGAAAATCAATAACATACAAACAAGGAAGAGGGTAACAACATGATTACTAAACTTTATGTTACAGCATCCAACTATTTGCATAGCCTAAAAAATGATCAACGTGGAGTGACTGCTATCGAGTATGGTCTTATCGCTATCGCTATGGCAGTGGCGTTATCTGCAGTGTTTTTTAGCAACGATGAGGGTACCGTTGTTAAAGAGCTGAAAGATGCCTTTTCAGACATTGCCGCGAAGCTATCGACCAGACCATCATAACCGTAAATTAAAATTGCAACCGCTAAGCCTGTGTTGGTGATTTATACCCTACTGGCACTTCTCTGTGCGATGGTGTCGCTGTCGGATTTGCGCCATCGCACTATCAAAAACAGCCACGTAGCGGTGATTGCCGTGTTGGCAATGGTCATTGGCAGTGCAGACTTCTCGCTTGCGAGCATTTGGATATTAGGCTTTTGTTGGTCTGCGCTGGTGGCGCTGCATATTTTTAATGTAATGGGAGGGGGAGACGTAAAACTCATTGCTGCTTTCTCTTTGGCACTCCCGACGACTTTTCTGTTGCCTGCGCTCGTGTTGGTGACAGTGTTTGGCGGGGTACTCGCCATCATCTACTTGCTCAAATTCTGGTGGATGTCACGGCGCAAAGAGCATGACAGTGCGCAGATCGGTCTCCCTTACGGAATTGCAATTTGCTGTGGTTTTTATTTGGCACTTATTTTGAACTCAGCCGTTTAATCAGTGGGAGGGGCGTATGCGATCTCGTATCGGGGTGGTGCTGGCTCTGTTAGCGTTGGTGATTGGTGGATTTGGACTGTTCAGCCAAATGTCTAATCAACCAGAGCAGCAGGCAAGCGTTGCCCAAGACAATAACTCTAATCAACCTCAGGTGCACTACGTTCAGGTATGGCGCGCTAAGCAAGATCTTATCCGTGGCAGTGCCATCGGTATTCAAGATGTTCAAAGAGAGCAAATGCAGCTCAACATGGCGTTAGAGGAGGGGATAAACGCCGATATTCAACTCGATTTTTCACCGACCACTCTTCTGTTCAACGATGTGCCACAAGGTGAAATCGTATTCGCAGAATACCAAGTCAAGCAGAACGACCCAAGGCATATCGACTTGTTGATCACGGCGGGGAAAGAACCCTATTCACTATTGGTTAGCACCCGCAATCTGGTCAAAGGCTACATTCGTCCTGGTGTGTATGTGGATGTGTTATCAGTGGGGTCGCCACAAGAAAACTTATCCGACGAGCGCAGAAGCAACATTGAGTTTAACGGGGTCAGCGCACGCCACATCTTACGCAACGTGAAGGTACTAAGCGTCGGTAACTCTAAAGAGCCAGTGGACTCTACGGTCAAATCTAACATCTCCAGTGACGACGACAACCAAATCGTCATCGTGGTCGAAGTTGACCCCACTGAGATCGCTAAGTTATCCATCGCGCAAAAAACCATGTACCTCGAAGTGTACAGAACCCACCAATACCAAGAGCCCGTATTTGCAGAAGTGCGGGATGTGATAGGCAATTACAGCGGGGTTGCTGAGTTAAGAGGGGCATCTCGACAATCTGCACAAGGAGAAGAGCTGTGATGGTATCAACAACAATAAAAACGACTTGTCGAATGGCGGTGTGTGCGTTGCTTGTGTTGCTATGTAGTGCCTCCGTCTATGCAGCCGAGCGATACATTACTGTCGGCGATGGGCAACACATCGTCGTCGACGAAGCCATCTCAACCATTTTTATCAGTGCGCCAGAGGTTGTGGACTACAACGTCGTGAATGAAAACACCGTCGTGGTCTTCGCCAAAGGGGTCGGGCAAGCGAGGTTTATTGTCTATGGTAAGTCGAACAAGGTGCTGCTTTCTGAACGAATCATTGTCGATGTCGATCTCTCACTGGTGCGCCGTCAGATCAAGCTGATGTATCCGGATCTGGATATCAAAGTTGAATCCGTGGGCGAGCAAGTGGCAGTGAGCGGTATCGTGGAATCAGAGCAACAGCGTGATGACATTTATCGCATGGTTGCAACCTTGCTCGGGCGTGACAAAGTAGAAAAGTGGGAAGCGACACAAATTCTCGAATTTGAGGGCGACGGTTACGACGTGGAAGAGCCGCAAAGTATGATCTTTGCCCGCAATATGACTTGGCAAGGTATTTTGGAGCTACTTGAAGTCGCCATGGATCAGCAAGTTAACGTTAAGATCTCGGTAGCGCAAGTAACGGAAAGTTTCGCGAAAACTGTCGGGGTAGATTGGTCTTCTGTCGGGGCGGATGTCGGTGAGTTCCTGTTTCAACAATTTGATGCCTCCGACTTAACCACCTTGATTACCGCTCTCGGAAATGAAAACGTCGCGCAAATCCTGGCAGAGCCAAATCTAACCGTTATTTCTGGCGAATCTGCGAGTTTTTTGGTTGGGGGCGAAGTTCCGGTGGTGGTGAGTACCAATAACAACATCAATATTACGTTCAGAGAGTTTGGTATCAAGCTCGATCTCACCGCGAAGGTATTGCATGAAGACAAGATCCGTATGCGGCTTATGCCAGAGGTGAGTGAAGTAGAAAGGTACATTCGTGCTGCAGGAATAGAAGTACCACAGTTTGCCACCCGACGAGCTATGACCACGATAGAACTGGGAGACGGAGACAGCTTCGTACTTGGTGGTTTAATGAGTAGCGCCGACTTAGAAGAGCTACAAAAAACGCCACTTTTGGGGGATGTGCCTATCTTGGGAGCGGCATTTCGTAAAGCCTCTACAGACCGACGCCACACGGAACTGATTATTGTCGCAACGGTGAACCTGGTTAAGCCAATGAAGAACAAAGACATTCAAATGCCATACATCAAAAAAACCTCGACACTGCACCGTTGGTTTAATGTGGCCGATGCCAATGATGAAGGCAATAAAGGCAATGACCCAACCATCAAGTTGCTATCTCAGGGAGGGTTTATCCAATGAGACGAATACTAATGACATTGCTGGGTGTGGTATTACTCTCCGGTTGCGCAGAGCGTTACTTTAACGGCCCCGGCGCTGAGGCCCTGATTTACCCAGAAATCCACGTATATCAATTCACGATTAAATCGACAGCCGAATCCATCGCGAAATTGGGTGAAATTGTCGACCTAGTGGATGACATCGATTCAGGTGCCAGCTATTTACTCGAATATCGCAATAACAAAGGGAAACAGGTGGCATTGCATACACTCAAAGCTCGCCCGGCATTACCACAGCGAGCCGAAGCATTCGCTCTTAAACAAAACAGTACCTTAGCCAACGATTTGCAATTAACGGTCACCTACCATGCACTGATGACACAGGCGTGTAAACCAGCACAAATCGAACAGGCTAACCCAAGTCGAAATTGCTTTTCTGAAGTCGCCAGGATGAAGCAGGTTTCTCACAAGGAACGCATAGTGGAGGGGTTCTAATGTTTGATTTAGGAAAATCGCTTAAGCAGATCAAACCACCCATTTTAGAGGGAGGGCATGGCCCTTCGGGTTGTGTGCTGCTGTATCAAAGTGCCGAGTGTGTCTCTCTGGTAAAGGAAATGTTCGGCTTTGAAGGTTGGAGTGCACCCACCTGCATCAAGCAAAATGCGGTGCCGAAAAACTTCTTTTCTGAACAGAGCGGTAACATTGTGATTCTGGAGCTTTCTGAATCCACCGACATTGTTGCAGATGCACAACGGTTAACCAATCAAATGCCGACGCATAAAGGTATTGTGGTGATCGGCACGGAAGATTCGATCAGTGTTCTGCGCCAGTTGAAAGATATCGGATTCTACTATCTATTTTGGCCAATCAATAAACATGAGTTTGCTGATTTTATCATGAACGTTCATCGTAACTTGCAAACCTACACCGGGGTGAGCAAACAGCGCAGAGCAAAACGTGTGGCAGTGGTAGGCAGCAAAGGTGGTATCGGCACCTCTTTTATTGCCACGGAGATCGGCTCAAAACTGGCAGAAAATGACATTGATAACGTGCTGGTTGATCATCAGTATAGCAACAGCAATATTGATGTATTGTTGGCATTAAACGATTATAAACCGCGCTCGATAGACGAGTATGCAGTTCCTATCCATGAGCTCGATACGGAAGGGGCACTCAGTTACCTGACTAAAATCCGCAAAAACTTACGCTTGTTATCTCTAGACAGTGAGCGTGCTCAGTCCGAAATCTTCAATTACAGCCAGGCATTGTGCGAGCTACTTAGTCGCAATACCAACTTTATCATTGAGGACTTTTCCGGCAGTGTCGATTTTAAAGTTGACCCGCATATGCTGATTGATAATTACGATGTAGTGGTGGTGGTTTTTGAGCCTTCTATTGCTTCCATTCGTAATGCCCGATCTCTGCTTGAACAACTGGAAAGTAAACAGCTTTCCATGAGCAAACGCGTTCGAATTATCACATTGGCCAATCATCATCGCCCAGAAAATACCTTTGTGATTGAGCAAAAAGACCTGAAAAAATACTTAGGATCAGAGGTTAACCTCAATATGGCCTATTGTCGCTCGTTGGCGCATCTGCTGCTGGAGGGTAAACGTGCGCACAAACATGATCGCAGTATTAGCCACACAATTGATGATCTCACGCGTCTTATCAATGGCCAGCCGGTCCAGCACACTGGCGGTTTTCTCGCTAGATTGGGGGTAAGATGAGTTCAAATAAAGAGGTTTATTCTGCGTTCCGGGCCCAGATCTTTGAAGCGTTAGATGTGGAAGCGATACAGTCCCTTGAACGGTCGGAGATCGAGGGACAAATTCGAAATGCCGTGGATGTGCTAGCGCTCAACTTTGATCGCCCCATCACCAGTATGATGAAGTCTAGTCTGGTTAAAAGCATGCTGGATGAGCTGTTTGGTTTGGGGCCGATCCAGCCTTTGGTGGATGATAAAGCGATCACCGATATCCTGGTTAACGGCCCGAATAATGTCTTTTATGAAAAGCACGGCAAGCTAGAAAAATCCGACATCACTTTCATTGACGAAGACCAAGTACGCACAATCGCCAAGCAAATTGCCGCACGGGTCGGACGTCGTGTGGATGAGCTTTCACCCACGGTGGATGCTCGCCTGGAAGATGGGAGCCGGGTAAACGTGGTTATTCCCCCAATTGCATTAGACGGCACCTCCATTTCCATTCGTAAATTCCGTGAACAAAATATAGGGCTTGAGGAGTTAGTGGAATTTGGCTCTATGTCCATGGACATGGCGAGGCTGTTGTCTATTGCTTCTCGTTGCCGGATGAACATCTTGATTTCTGGCGGTACCGGGTCAGGTAAAACCACGCTACTGAACTCGCTATCTCAATATATTAGTGAAGATGAGCGCATCGTCACCATTGAGGATGCCGCAGAGCTACGCTTGCAACAACCAAATCTGGTGCGTTTAGAAACCCGTGCTGAGAGCATTGAGCATACAGGCTTAGTGACTCAGCGGGATTTGGTGATCAATGCGCTGCGTATGCGCCCTGACCGAATTATTCTCGGTGAGTGTCGTGGCTCGGAAGCATTCGAGATGTTGCAAGCGATGAATACCGGCCACGAAGGTTCGATGTCGACCTTGCATGCTAACTCGCCTCGTGACGCGATATCCCGTGTGGAATCTATGGTGATGATGGCGAATTTAAACCAACCTCTTGATGCCATTCGTCGTGCGATTGTCAGTGCCATCGAATTGGTGGTTCAAGTCAGTCGCCTGCGTGATGGGTCACGAAAAGTCACCAGTATTTCAGAAATAGTCGGTCTCGAAGGCGAAAGTGTGGTGATGGAAGAGATTTTCCGCTTCCAATACGAAGAAGTTGGCTATGGCGAGGCCGTTCGAGGACGTTTCCTTACCGAGGGCTTAATGCAACGTTCTGAGTTGGTGAAAAAAGCCCATTTCTATGGCTTGTATGACGAGCTGATGAAAGCGTTTCAAGGAGCATGAGCATGATGTTATGGATATCTTTCATACTATTTTGTATCGCTATTTTGTTCTTATTGAGCGGTAAAAAGAGCAAGATCGAGAACTATTTCCCGGAAACGGAAGTGGATGAAGATATCATTACGGCGATTAACCTCAATGCACTCCTGGACCAAAACCTGTGGCAGCGGTTAAAAAACAGTGTGTCGCCTGCCATTAAGGTGCTTGGTCCAAGAGCGTACTTCATTACTTTTCTATTCTTGTGCTTGTCTGGTTATGTCAGTTATTACGTCGTGTACCAGCTGCTGAATGTTAACTCTGCCATTTTTTCATTCGCCATCTTTGCTTTCTCTATACTTTGGGGCTACTTCTGGCTGCAAAATCGACGCCGATTAGATTTTGAGAAAAAATTCCCTGATGCGTTGAACATTCTAATGAGTGCGGTTACAGCGGGGGAAAGTTTGATGCACGCTTTTTCCTTTGTGGGTGACAACATGGATGGGGAAGTCGGCAGAGAATTCCGTGAAATGGGCGAGCGACTCAAACTGGGGGAAAACCCAGAGAAGGTACTGTTACGCTCGTGCAAAGCGTTCCCTTACCCTGAATACATATTTTTCACTATTACGGTGCGAGCTAACCTCAACCGAGGCGGACAATTAAAGCATGTACTCGCGCGCTTAATTCGTATTTTGGTCGATGCAAGAACGTTAGAGTCGAAAAAAATGGCAATGACGTCAGAGGCAAGAATTTCAGCCAAAGTGGTGGCAGCGATTCCGGTGGTGTTCGCCATCATTATCAGCCAAATTAATCCTGATCATATCGATTTTGTGCTTAATGATGCTCGTGGCCGAATCGTTTTATATTACGTCGTGGGCAGTGAGTTGCTTGGGTTATTTATTGTTTGGCTTCTGGTAAAAGGGGTAAGACGATGATTGTAGCAATAAGTGTATTATTGATTGTGTGCGCACTTACGTTTGTCTTTTACGATTACTATTACACGCGCAAACGAGAAGTGGCATTAAATAAATATTTAAAACACAGCAGAAAAAAGCAAGAAAAACAAAAGCTGGATACCTTTATCGTTAAGTTTGGTGAAGGAAGTAAAAAAGATTTAGAGCAAAAATTATTAAACGCGGGTTATTACAATAAACAGCTCGCCAAATATTACTTCCCATTTAAAGCCTTATTGTTTGTTGCAGCACTGATCTTTATTTTCTTTATGCAGACAAGTTTTAACAACAAGATAATTCTGCTTCTTGCCGCTGCGGTTTCTATTATTATCTTGCCGGATTTTTTGCTGGAAGTTCGCCGGCGTTGGCTGGTGCGTAAAGTGTCGAAAAACCTGCCTTATGTGCTCGATATTATGGCGATATGTGTGCAAACCGGTATGACGATAGAGGCATCTTTTGCCTATTTAGCCAAAGAGCTGAAAATCTTCGATAAAGATTTGTGTTATCAAATTAGCAAAACTTCAGAATCAGGCAGAGTGCTCGGGATTGAAAAAGCCCTGCACGATCTCTCGCAGCGCTTACCCGCCCCAGAGATCAACAGCTTTGTGCTTACTATTATTCAGAACCTGCATTATGGCGCCTCTGTTGCTGGCGTGTTGAGTGATTTAGCAGAAGATATGCGCCGTATTCATTTGCTCGAGGTAGAAGAGAGAATGGGTAAGTTATCAGCAAAAATGAGTGTGCCTTTGATTTTGCTGATCATGTTTCCAATCGTCATTTTTATTCTTGCACCGGGCTTTTTGCAAATTGATTTATCGACGCTATCGGGGAATGGATAATGAAAATAATCGCCGTTATGAGCCTCTCACTGTTTTTAGTTATGGGTTGCAGCACTACCACACACAATGAAGAAAATGTGGTGACAAGTATGCAGCGGGTAGAAAACCACTCAGGGCTGATCAGTCACTATAAATTACTTCTGGAACAGAATCCGGATGATGTGCAGGTGATGCAAGAGTTGGCGCATGTCTATTTGGAAAAAGGGGATGTTGAGTCGGCTAAATTTTATGTGCAGTACTTGCTCGATAAGGGTATTGAAAACGCGTTGCTCGTTCAGCTCAGAGGACAAATCCATAGTCAGGAAGGAGAAGACAGCCTGGCGTTAGAGCAGTACCAGCGTGCCATTGCCATGGGACATGATACAGGAGAGATCCAAGTGTTGTCTGGCATTGCCTACAGTAATCTTGGCGATTTTTCGTTGGCAGAGCGTGCTTTCAATCAGGCTCGCCTCAAAGGTTACAACGATGTGGCGATAAAAAATAACCTTGCCGTCGTGCATTTAGCTCAGCAACAGTATGACGATGTGATTGTGCTGTTAGCACCGGTTTACCAAGAAAACCCTAATAACGAAAAGGTGCGCGCGAATTTGGCAATCGCACTGTTCAAAACCGGTGATGTGTCTCAGGCGAGGGAGTTGCTTGAGGATGCCTTTACCGATGCTCAAGTTGCACAAATATCGAGAAAGTTACACCGATAAATAGGGTGAACGATATGGACCATTTATCTACCAGATATCAGGTAACAAAAAAAACGATGCCGTCATCGCGATCTCGTTCGTTAACAAGATCGAAAGGGGTGACGGTAGTGGAATTTGTTTTGGGGGCTCTGGTGCTGGCGATGTCATTGCTCATGCTGTTTGAAATGGGACTACGCATTTATACCACCAGTGTGGTTGAGTATGCGCTAAGAGAAACCGTGCGTAGTACCAAGATCTTCGAGGGTGGCAGCACCTACAGCAGCTATAACAATACTTTGCGAGCGGCGTTAGATGAAAACGGTACGCTTTGGTCTGCATTTATTCCAGCGGACAATTTCACTATTACGGGTAAGTATTACTTAACTTATGCCGATCTGATTGCGGACGCCAGTTTGTCCGATGCAGAAATGCTGGAAGAGGATTTAGGCTATCAAATTGCTGAAATAACCTTAACCTACAACTACCAGCCTGTTTTGAATGTATTTTCCAGTGATCCTGTTCCTATCACCAGAAGCACCTTGATTAACTTAGAGCATGAAGGTTGGGGGGAATAATGATGAAATTACCAACCCGACAAAAAGGCGCGTTCACCATTGAGCTGTTTTTTGTGTTGATTGCGATTGTGACCATTTTTTATTTTATGACCGATCTTAGCGATAAGATAATGGCAAGAGCACAACTCGATCGTGGTAGCTTTGCTCTGGTGAATATACTCAAAGAGCGCAGTCGTTATTACGATGAAAGAGTAAATATAGACGCGACGGATACGTCACAGATGCAAACTCTGGCCGCCCGTTTACTGAATACCACGGAGAACAGCGTGGCAATCAAGATTGAAGCGCTGCATAACAAAACCGGTTGGCAAGAGTTCGAAAGTCAGCAATACACAAGTTTAGGCTGTAACGCCATTGCGTTGAAAGATAAATCGGATCTTGTCCCTGTTGAAAATGGCGTCGTGTTTCCCTTGTATCAAGTGACGCTGTGCCAAAAGAAAAACTCTTGGTTTGCAACACTTTGGGGGGAATCCGGCGAACCGACAATGACAATTACATCCAGTTCCGTTGTGGTGGGGAGGTAATCATGAGGTCCATTATCAGGCAACCGTTCAGAACCCCGTCCATACGCAAGCAGAAAGGGGTTGCGGCAATTTGGTTTGCGCTCAGTCTTGTCCCTGTCCTTGGGATCACGTTTTTTGCCGTAGAAGGCACACGTTATATCCACGAGACCAGTCGTTTACGGGACGCAGCGCAAAGTGCCGCATTGGCCATTACGATTGATGACATGGCAAACCAAGCGGATGCCTTAGCGACGAAATACATCCAGGATTATGTGCGTGATATTTCTCATGTCGATATTCAAACCGTTAGGACCTATGAAGAGCCGACAGAGGCGAACGACAATACTGAGAAAATTCAGTATTCGGTGCAAGCGGTAACGACGCACAACTCTTGGTTTGCCAATAACTTGATCCCGTCATTTAACGCACAAGAGAAGCTGGCCGGGCAAGCCGTCGCGGCTAAATACCCGTTCAATTTGGGTGATAAAATCATTGATTTGGTCCTGGTGAGCGACTTCTCTACTTCAATGAATTGGGATTGGCAGGGCGAAGTGAAAATTGATCTGTTGAAACACGCAGTACAGAAGATTTCTGAGCGTATTTTAGTGCCAAGAGCTGGTGAAACCGAGGTGCTCAACCGAGTGGCGATTGTGCCTTTTAACCTTAGGGTGCAAGAGAAAATACAAGACAGATTATATTCAAGCAGCCAGGTCAGATACAAAAATGATGTAAATCCGGATATTTCGCCAGTGTCATACGAGCAAGTGGACTGGTCTTATTGGGCAAGATTTTCAGAAAGGGATGTAGAGGATTGTGTCGATAGGCGGAGAGACTGTCCGGGGAGTGGAAGGCAAGAACAAAGGGCGAAACGAAGAGAGGCAAGACGAATCATTGATGTGTTGGATCGAAATGGAGGTATTAACTATCTGGAAGTGCCGGTTTATATCGATTATGCCAACTCCGTGAGTGATATGTTTAACGACAAAGTTGCTGAGCCTGATTTAACTTTCCATTTTGATTCCAACGATAACCGACTCTACAGTGGGCAGCTAACCAGTGCTGGTAAGAATGGCTTTTATACCATTCCGCTTACGGCAGATAAAAGCACACTCGAAGAGATGCAAAGCATGAGATCAGGCGGTTATACCGCGGCATACCAAGGAATGTTGCGTGGTTTTCAGGTGATGGAAAGTGGACGCCCCGCCTCTGGCAGCGGTGAAGATGATATTCAGCAATATAACGAGCGCCTTAAAATACTGATTGTGATCAGCGATGGTGAGGAATATCCATTTGATGATATTTTGCCAAAACTTGTCGATCAAGGCATGTGTAATAAAGCGCGACAGCATTTTGAAACCGCTGAGGGCTATTTATATATCGGCGTGATAGGGGTGGATTTCAGTGCTTCCGCGCAAAGTGGTTTCCAAGACTGTGTGTTGAACCCGGATGAAGACATTATTGATGTGACAGAAACAGAAGACTTTATTAAGAAAATCGAAGAGTTAATTCAAAAAGGATCTCGTGGTAGTGGTGTGTCGAGACTATATGGGTGAAAAATATGACCAGAACAAGAGTAATAACAGGAATGCTGGTGGTCGGTTTTACAACGTTAAGTGCCAATGCCAGCGATGTAAGCTCAAAATTGACAGAATATTGCGCGACCGCTTTTTATGAATACTCGCACTCGATTGAAGTCGGAGAGGTGACTGGTGTTGCCACTCACCGCAACGGTTTTTTGCAAGTCACTGAAAGCAGCAATGCTCCAGAGCTAAAACAGGCGTTGATGAAGAATTCTTCACTATTAACCAACCCAAGCGATTGCCTAACCTATATTTCTAACTTAGGCATTGCCCAATTTAGCGGTGAAGTGGGAGACAAAGGTCGTTTGATTGCCCGGGTTCACTTTGCTTTTGACCGCTTTAATCTCACGCCATTAGCCAGAGAGGTATTGAGTGGGGTTGCCCGTCAATTAGCACTAAGCAACTACCGAGTGACTGTTGAAGGCCATACCGACTGGATCGGTACTGAGGCATACAATCAAGGGCTTGGTTTTAACCGTGCGCAGAGTACCGCCAGTGAATTGGTGAAATATGGCGTGAAATGGAAAAACACTGAGCTGAAGTCGTTTGGTGAATCCGAGCCAATCGCAACTAATGAAACCTCTCAAGGACGTTCGAAAAACCGCCGAGCCGATGTGTACATTCCCGCTAACGAGCAAGAGCAACCTCAAGCGATGGAGTAGACGGTTTTCCATACCTCAACAAAACCGGGCACTTATTTTGTTGTGCCCGTGGTTTGCCTGGAGGTAATTATTTGTTCATATGAGTTCTACATTGCGCCACTGATAAAACCTGAAGCAACAAAAAACACAATCATCCACAGTATCGAAACCTTCAGTTTATTAAGCAAATAAAAGCCAGCAATAACCAGCGCCATATCAATCGGATTAACCACTGCGCTGCTAAACACCGGCTGGTAAAGTGCAGCCAATAGCAAACCTACAACGGATGCATTCACACCACTGACGGCACCAGAAACGGCGGGTTTCGCTGCCAGTTGTTGCCAGTTTTTTAATACACCAAGTAATAGTAAGAAACCAGGCAGGAAGATACCCAGTGTCGCCACTAACGCGCTAAGGAGCGGTGTGTCTGATAGCTCATAACCTATGTAGGTAGCGAAAGTAAACATTGGCCCTGGTACGGCTTGGGCGGCTGCGTAACCGGTTAAAAATGCGTCCTGGCTGATTTGGCCGCCGAGGATATTTTCCAACAAAGGAAGTACTACGTGGCCACCGCCGAATACTAAACTTCCTGCCTGAAAGAAGCCGTTAAACAGACTTACCATTGGGGTTGTATGTGCAATGAGAGGTAACCCGAAAAGTAGCACTGCAAACATTACGAGCGGTATTAAGTTGGGTTTAAACGGCTGTGCAGGAATGGCAGATTCTTTCTTCAAGTAGCGTACGCCTACCATACCAGCGACAATCAAAACCAGCATCTGAGTTGTGATGCTTGGCACCAGTAAAAGTGCGATGGCGGTTGCGACACATAACCCAGCTGTCAATTTGGTTTGGCAAAAGTTCTTGTACATCCCCCAAGTCGCATTGGCCACAACAACAACGGCTAATAGCTTTAAGCCGTGAACGATGTTTTGGAACCAAGATGTATCGGTGACTTGGCTGCTTACCATGGCTAATACCAGCATGATCAGCACTGAAGGTAGCGTAAAGCCTATAAAAGCCGCGCATGCTCCTCCTAATCCGTCACGTTTATATCCCAATGCAAATCCCACCTGACTGGAGCCTGGGCCGGGTAAGAACTGGCTCAATGCAACGATTTGAGCATACTCGCTGTCATCCAGCCATTTGAGCTTTTCAACGAAAGTTTGGCGGAAGTAGCCAATGTGAGCGGCAGGGCCGCCAAAGCTGATCCAACCGAGCCAAAAGAAAGTTTTAAAAATGGTGAACATGCTGAGCCTATTTGTCTAAATAGAATTTTATGTTGTTAATTTAGCGAGTGGTTTAAAATGATTCAAATTGATAATCTGAATTTAATTTATGAATGAAATAGGATAGGTGCTCTAGTGAAAGACGAAGTCCAATGGCGTAACATTGACCTGAATCTATTGGTGACATTTTCTTACCTATATCGCTATCGGAGTGTTAGTTTAGCGGCTGAAAATAGCTATGTTAGCCAATCTGCAATGAGCCACAGTTTATCTCGATTACGGTTACTTTTTGATGATCCTTTATTTGAGCGTAAAGGACACAAAATGGAGCCAACTGAACTTGCCCATAATATTGCTCCAATCGTACATAAGCTGTTGGACTCAATTACCAAAGAGTTACTGACTAAATCTGAGTTTCAGCCTCAGAGCTACTCGGGTGTGTTTCATATTGGTTTAACTGATTATGCTGAATTCATTTTTGCGCCAGCTATCTATGATCAAATTCATAGGCAAGCTCCAGAGGCGAAAATCAGTTTTATTAATGTTGATCGAAGTAATTACATGCAAAGAACCGAGCGAGACAAGTTGGATTTTGTGATCGGCAGTATACCTGCTCCTGAAGAGGATTATTCTAGCCAGTACCTTTATACCGAGAAGCACGTTTGTTTATGTGATAAGCAGGTGTTGAATGGTAAGGAGTCGTTATCTATCAGCGCGTTTTCCAAGATTAAGCAAGCATTAGTCAGCCCTGATGGAAGCCTAAAGACACAAGTAGACCAAAAGCTCGCAGAGTATGGTTTGAACCGCCAGGTCACCGTGGCCTCACGTAATTTTCTTACTATTCGTCATTTACTTAAACAGCGAGATCTCATCGCGATTGTGCCGGAAAAAATGGCGCAGGCCGAAGGTTTTTCAGATGATTTAGTGACGGTTAAGCCACCTATTGTGGTGGCTGATTTTGATATTTCTATGGTTTGGCATACCAGTCGCGCAAATGATGAGAAAGGCATCTGGTTGAGAGAGGTAGTGGCAGAAACGATCACCTCTCAGTGAGAACGTTTACTTAGCTTTGGTCGTGTTACGCAAAATTAGTTCGCTAGGAACGTAAACTTTAAGCGGTAACTTGCGGTCATCACGGTATTTTTCCACCAATAAGTTCACTCCTTGAATCCCCATCATTTCGGAGTGAATACGTACCGTTGACAGGGGAGGGAAGATAAAACTAGCGGTTGGAATATCGTTCATACTGATCATCGCTATGTCCTTTGGAATATCTAGCCCAAACTCATGGATAGCGCGTAAAACCCCGATTGCAATTGTGTCTGAGGTGACAAATATGGCAGTAGGAATATCTCCTTTAGCCAACATCTCTGAGCCTAAGTCATAGCCGGACTGGCTTGAACCGTCGCCGTAATAGATATCTGATTTTGAAACTAAACCTCTTAGGCTGGCGTAATCGACAAACGTAATTTTTCGGCTATCAGTCGAGGCTGTGTGGCTTTGACCACCTATAAAGCCAATTCTCTGATAGTCCTGATTGGCATAAAAGTCGACGACTTGTTTGCTTATCCGCTCGAGATCGGCACTTACACTATCATATGGATTATCTTGTTCAGAGACATCGATGCAGCAAATGAAGCTTTCTAAACGCTTAGGTAACTTATTGATAATCCTTTGCTCTATGTCGCCAACAAGAAGGATACCTGTGACTTTCTGCGTATCGGCTTCCAACTCATTGTTGTAGCAGTTGGTGAGGGTAATACCGAGCTTCTCGCATTGGCTTTCAATGCCATGACGAATCGACAAGTAGTAAGGATCACTACTTTCAACTTCTTGTCGGTAATTATAAAGAGCTAAGAAATGATGCCGCTGGGTGCTCTTTCCGGCCGCGCCTTTTGAACTTTTGGTGCGATATTCAAGTTTTTCTGCAATCTCTAAGATACGACGTTTGGTTTCTTGTTTTACATTTAATGTCGGATCATTATTTAAAACACGCGATACCGTCGCAAGTGATACACCAGCCTCGCTTGCAACGTCTTTTAATTTTGCCATGTACCATTCCCGTAGACACAACGCGCGATCTCGATGAGAAAGCTTTAATACCGCTATTTTAAACAGTGGGTTACGCAGAAACAAATCTTCCGCAATGTTTTCTTTTTGCATTTCATTTGAACATCTACCTTAATGACTTTTCTCCTCAATATAGAGCCCCTTGTTTTTCATTAACGGTGTTTAATTGATCAACTTAATTAATTTTGTGGTAACGTTTACATTTATGGGGGTTGATCACGGATTTCGATCGATATTGGTTGCTAGAATTTAGCCTGTTCTTTTTCAACTATGCCCGTGTTGGGCTGATGGTCCTGGCAGAGTGCAGCGCATAAAAAAACAGCACACGATTAACTGGCTTTGGAAACACGCTATTCGATATTTGGGAAGACCAAATAAACCAGATAATGGGGGCTCAACAGTGGGGTGTTGAGCTCTGGGGGTTGCTATCAGCAGCAAACTGTTTATTAGTTTGAATTTATAGATAGCGTTTTGGGTGGGCGATTACCAGCTTAACTAAGTCGTTGATCATTATTGTCCTAGACGAGATGAACAGCGACTTACCTAGGGTGGTAGTTAGCCCACTTTTTTCTTACTAAGGCAGCAGTGATCTTAATCAGGTCTGGTCAACTATTGTTGATAAATTATACTTTTGCCACAGAATCTCTGCGAACCAACGTAGGGCTAAAAATGATCGTCTCATCTTCAACTTTTTCGTTACGAGAAAGCGCTAATGCTAAACGAGTAGCGCGTTCTGCCATCATTTCAATAGGGTAGCGGATGGTGGTTAACCCTGGATGGACAAAGCGAGCTATGAGTCCGTCATCAAACCCCACCATAGAGACTTGTTGCGGTACATCAATGCCATTTTGATCCAATGTTGCTAAAGCGCCAGCAGCCATGTAGTCGTTATAGGCGACAACACCTGTTATTTCGAGAGACTTAGTCAGCAGGTTGGTCATTGCTACTTCGCCACCATCACTGTTTGGTTCGCCATATTCGACGTAGCTTTTTGACAGTTCAATACCATGTTCTTTTAGTGCATTTTGATAACCTTGCAGGCGTTCGTCGGTATCTTCGATGTCGTGAGAAGAGGCGATACAGGCAATCTTACGATGCCCGTGACGAATCAAGTATTCAGTGGCTAAGAACGCGCCTTTGCGGTTGTCGAGGGAAATGCAGCGCTCGGCTAGTTCGGGAATATGGCGATTGATTAAAACCATTCCTTTGACTTCTTGTGCGTAGGCGATGAGTTCCTCGTCAGAAAGCCCTTTTGCGTGAATGACAAGAGCATCACAACGACTGTTGACCAATAAATCTAAAGCTCTGCGCTCGTCGTCCGCATTATGGTAACCGTTGCCAATCAGGATGTGCTTACCATTTTCACGCGCTACGTTGTCAACTGACTTTACTAACGTACCGAAAAATGGATCAGATACATCGCCTACTAGCACTCCAATAGTGTTGGTGCTCTGGCTAACCAATGCCCGGGCTGCGGCATTAGGGCGATAGCCTAATTCGCGCATGGCTAGTGTCACAGCATCAATCGAGTTTTGGCTTGCTTTTGGTGATTTATTGATTACGCGAGAGACGGTGGCGACCGATACGCCGGCTTCTTTTGCAACATCTTTGATGGTTGCCATATTTGACCTTTCTGGACGAGAACATTTGACTGAAAGTATTAAACACCCATCGTGTAATCAGTGCAATTTGGCTTTTTGGTTTATGAGGTGTTGAACGCTTACACTATGTAAATACTGAATTTATTTCAGTGTAAACGTTATATCTAGCGTCAATAGATTCCCGAACAAGCACTCTCGTTGTCATTGGGCATCACATTGAGATAGGAGTTAAAAGCATTCTTGGACACGCAATCGTCTAAGCATGCTGTGCTATCAAAGCATCAATCAACTCATAGTGGTGGTCTTGGACGCCCGCGAGATTACCGTATTTAGGTTCATGGCGATCATTCTCTTTCGCGTGTTGCCAACCTACGGTATGCATAACAAAGTGTTCTGCAAAAGCGTGGGAAACCTCCAGACAACCAGCCAAAACGGTATCAACATAGCTTTGCATGATAGGGCTATTAGAGCAGGGTGGCAGTGGTTCATCTTTTACATAAACCCAAATCGCGTGATCGGGATTAAATGGCTGATCTGTTTCAATTTGATCGGGGCGAAGCTGAATGCGGTGGTAGCCACGTTCGCGGCGATCGAAGTCTGATAACGCTTCATCATTGACTTCCAGCAATACACCATTGACTTGTCCGTGGCCTTCATTAACTACCAATGGAGACAAGGTATAGCTCTCATCGATTTTTCCCCAATAGCGAACTAAACCGTGTGCAATAACTGGAATCGCCGTTCCTGTTTGTCCGGTCAACTTTCGTGAAGCGGAATTAATCAAGCTGCCGTAGCCGAATATGTACATCTTATTTACGTCCCTTAAGTCATTTCGAAGCGTATTTTCTTTATACCTAACCCTTCATAGAAGCACAAACTTTACCCCTAAAGTATAATCTTTTTATTAACATGTATTTTTAATATATGTTTGTGGTAGCATCAATTGAGACGCTGAGAATACGATCGTGGGCAAGAATGATGAGAGCACTGGCAACATTGGTACTAACCAGCATGGAAAGAATTTCGAGGGCAAAATAATGCTGAATATCACAGATAAAAAAGTGGAAGAGAAAATCCCTGCATGGCTGCGTTTAGGGTTTCGACCGTTTTTCCTATTTGGCGCGATTTACGCCATCATAGCGATTGCCTTGTGGGTATGGATGTTCCAGACAGGACAACCAAGCTCTCTGGGTGTTCCTGCGTTGTGGTGGCACGTACATGAGATGTTGTTTGGTTTCTCAATGGCAATCGTTGCTGGTTTTGTATTGACTGCGGTACAAAACTGGACGGGAATAAATGGTACTAAGCATTATACACTGTTGGCTATTTTTGCCCTGTGGCTTGCGCCCAGAATCTTACTTTGGACGTCCACCCCCTTGTGGTTAACGAGCACCATCGAAGCGTTGTTTTTATTGTTTGTGGCCTATGAGGTAGGAATCCGAGTATACCGCTCTAAAGGTTGGAGAAACCTATTTTTTGTCCCTCTGTTCCTATTGGCAATCTTTGCTAACTTTGCCAGTTACGCGACGGTGAAGGGCATGCCTCCATTTTCTTCTTCGGCGGTTTGGCAGGCGATGCTGTGGTGGTTTACCTTACTATTGTCGGTCATGGGAGCACGGGTCATTCCGTTCTTTACTGCCCGCCGTTTTAATTTCGAAAAAGCACAGCCTTTGATGTGGTTAGACTGGTTGGCCAACTTACCATTGGTGATGTTGTTTATCTTAAGCTTTTTCCCTGTAACGTTTTCTCAACTTGGTCAACCTTTAATGGTGTTTGCTGGCCTAGCTCAACTTATTCGCTTTTTGCGTTGGAAGCCATGGCTAACCATAAGTGAGCCTTTGGTTTGGTCTCTGCATGCGGCGTATTTGTGTTTGCCACTGAGTTTGCTCTTACGTGGTGCTTGGGACGATGCCTTTGCGACTCATAACCTAATTCATTTATTCGCGATAGGCGCATTGGGCGGAGTGATTTTAGCGATGATTGCGCGTGTCACCATGGGTCATACGGGGCGTATGATTTACAAAGGACCAAATATGAGTATCGCCTTCGCAGCTGTTATTGCTGCGGCAGTAGTTCGCAGCTTTGCTGTAATATTAGACCCTGCCAGAATGATGTTGTGGATAGATATCAGCGGTGGATTGTGGATATTAGCATTTGGCATGTTTGTATGGCGATTTGGCTTGATGTTGATTACTCCACGTGCTGATGGGCACCCAGGATAAAAAGGTAAACCGAAATAAGAGGAGAGCACATCTCCTCTTTTTTGTATCTTCGGGCAACTATTCGTTGTCAGCTTTGTTTGTTAACCCAAAGCGTTTTAACAGCATCCATTCCAGAGCAAATATAATAATTAACGCGACGCAGAACCAAGTGAATGCGGTAGCGGAGTCCACGCCAGGCATGCCGCCGATATTAATACCCAGTAGGCCAGTTAAGAAGCTGGTTGGTAAGAAAATCGTAGCGACCAGTGTAAACAGATAGCTGTTTTTATTGGTTTTTTCATCACGGTTGTGTTTGATCTCTTCTTGGAACAATGCCACTTCGCCCAGATAAAAGTCGATGGTTTCGTTTATGCGCGTAATGTTATTGTGCGCGAATCGGTACTGGTTTGGTCTGGAAGCCACGAGATCAGAATTAGATTCAAGCAAATCACGGATCGCATACTGCTGCGGACGAATAAATCGCTTGATGGAAATAAGCGCCTTTTGAGCAGAGATATGTTTATAGGTGGACTCGTCGTTCACGTCGAAATGGTTGAGGGTTTCTTCAATCCTATCCAGATAAAGATCAATCTTCCCGTTTAATCCTTCGATGATTTGATTAAGCAGACTTGCCAAACTCTTTGGTCCCTTCTGTTCAGCCAAAGCTTGGCGGATTTCCAAAATCGCACGCGAAGGGATTTTCCGTGTTGAAATCAACGCACCTTGGAAATATAAAATCCGAATACTAAGCATATCTTCAGGGGACGCATTCTCATTCATATTGATGCCACGCAGAATCAACATGAAGTTTTCGTCGTCCAGAGGGTGAAAAGAGGGGCGACTTTCATCGGCGAGTAAATGATCAACGGTCGCTTTAGGCACTTGATTGTGCTCAAGCCAGCCACGAATATCTGGATGAAGTCTTTCGCAGTGATACCAATGTTTCGCTTTGATTTCTTGTGATGTCGTTGCTTCTTGAGTTGCTATTGGCGTTGAAAAATCCCAATGCTCAATCATAAACCCCATATTCTTTTCCTTATCATGAGATTACTTGCGGTCTATTGAATGAGTATGATTGCATTTTTAGCGAAAAGTCTACGAAAAATTTCCGAAAGCGCTAAAACAACAAAGCCTGCACGAAGCAGGCTTGATATAGGGAGCTAAGCAGTTAGCTAACTTGTGAAAGATTCACGACTTTCTGTTGCAACTTTTCTTTTAAGTAGTCAGCCAGAGATAACTTTTCCTCGTCACTCATGTAAAGCCCAAGCTTAGTTCGACGCCATAAAATGTCTTCGTCAGTGAGGGCCATTTCATGGTTGATCAAGTAATCAATTTCACGCTGATATACGCCACCTGCATGTGATGAGAAGGCTTGACCTAGGTCGGCTTCACTTGTCGCTCCCTTCATTAATTCCCAAGTCTGTGTACCAAATTGAGTGACGTAACGCAGAATAAGCGCTTCTGGTGCCCAGGCGTACTTGGTGTGGATTTGTTTCGCCAGTTGTTCGCGACTACAGCTGAAGTTACCACCCGGCAGAGCTTGGTTTGCTGTCCAGTTACCGCCCATTTGTGGCAGGAATGGCGCCAGCTTTTTCATCGCCGCTTCACCCAGTTTTCGGTAAGTGGTTAGTTTACCGCCGAAAACCGAAAGTAATGGAGCCTGATCGAATTCCGCATCGAGTTCCAGTGTGTAGTCTCGCGTGATCGCCTGTGGCGAGTCTGACTCATCATCGCACAGTGGGCGCACACCGCTGTATGTCCAAACCACATCTTCGCGCGATAGCTGGTGGACAAAGTGTTGGTTAACAATGTCGATCAGATAATCGACTTCGTCATCAGAGATCGCAACTTCTCGTGGGTCGCCTTTATATTCGACATCTGTGGTACCGACGATCGAGAACTTATCCAAGTACGGAATCATAAACACGATGCGGTTATCTTTGTTTTGCAGAATATAAGCTTGAGGCTCGTTGTGGATACGAGGAACAACAATGTGCGAACCTTTGATCAAACGAATATTACGAGGAGAAGCTTGCTCTAGTCCTTCATCAAAGAACTGTTTTACCCACGGTCCCGCCGCGTTAACCAGTGCTTTTGCTTTGCGTTCAAAGCGTTGATCGGTCATCGTGTCGTGGATTGTGACATGCCAGATACCGCTTTCGCGATGCGCTTTTTCTACCCGGCAGTAGTTACGAACTTCTGCATGGTTTTCACGTGCTGCGAGAACGTTAAGTAGAACTAAGCGAGCATCATCTACCCAGCAGTCGGAGTATTCAAAACCTGTTTTTATCTCTGGTTTTAATAAGCCAGATTTTGCCAGATTTACGGTCTTGCTTCCTGGTAGCGTAGTGCGTTTACCCAAGTTATCGTAAAGGAACAAACCACAGCGGATCATCCACGCTGGACGTAAAAATGGACGATGAGGTAAACGGAAACGCATAGGTAACGCGACATGAGGTGCTTTGCGAAGGATTACTTCACGTTCTGCGAGCGCTTCCGAAACTAAACGAAACTCGTAGTGTTCAAGGTAGCGTAATCCACCATGAATAAGTTTAGAGCTTGCTGAAGAAGTTGCAGATGCAAAGTCGTTAGCTTCGTACAAACCTACACTCAATCCTCGGCCTGCCGCATCAGCTGCGATGCCAGCCCCATTAATGCCGCCACCGATAATGATCAAGTCTAAAGGAGTGGATGAGTCAGTTGTGGAAGCATTTTTTTGTATACTCATAAATTTGACCTCTTTGGTGAGCGAACGAGCATTTTGGAACATGATACAATCCTATCTTAGGTTTCGTTTGTGGTCATCTGTTATTTTCGTTTTTGAGCGTTTTGTGTGATTTGGGCACAAAAAAACCTCTGTCTAAGTAAGGCAGAGGTCATTTAAAGGTTCAAGTTTGAGCGAATTATTTATTTTCTTCGTCTGTCGCCACGTTTGTGTTGACGACTTCGAGAGGGATGGAGGCTTCTTTTAAAATAGAAAGAATTTCTTCTGGTGGCTGCTTATTGGTAAATATCATGTTTAGTTGAGCAATATTGCCCAGTTTCACCATCGCGTTACGGCCAAACTTTGTGTGGTCTACAGCTAGAAACACGCTGCGACTGTTATCGATGATGACCTGCTTTACTCGTACTTCATGGTAATCGAAATCCAGCAATGAGCCGTCGAAATCAATGCCACTGATCCCGAGAATACCGAAATCGAGGCGGAATTGTTTGACGAAGTCTAGGGTTGCTTCACCAACGATACCCCCATCGCGATTACGCACTTCTCCGCCTGCCAGTATCAATTTGATTTCTGGGTTAGGGTAAAGAATGGTTGCAACGTTGATATTGTTAGTGACCACTCGAAGCTGTTTGTGGTTTTTATTGAGTGCTCGCGCAACGGCTTCCGGTGTCGTGCCGATATCGATAAAGAGCGTCGCGCCATCAGGTATGTGTTTGACAACCTCTTCTGCAATCACGTCTTTTTCGTTGAAGTTAAGTGCTTTACGTGTGTTGTAAGAGGTATTTTCTGAGCTGAGAGGGATGGTAGCTCCACCGTGATAGCGGCGAATTCTGTTATCGTCGGCGAGTTCATTGAGATCGCGTCGGATGGTTTGTGGGCTGACATTGAATCTTTCTACCAACTCATCCGTGCTGACATAGCCTTGCTTTTTCACCAACTCGACAATCTGCTGGTGTCTAGGTATTTGCTTCACTTACGACTCCATTGTGCACTGGTAACTTCCAATGCTTAACATTCAAAATATATTGAGTAATTTTGAGATATTGTGCTCGAATTTGCGCGTTGTGAGAAGTAAAGCGATCAAGGAATCGGGGATAAGACGCAAAAAGAGCGCTCGAATGGCGCTCTTTGTTCGTGTTGGTTGGGGATTAATCGTCTTCGTCGTGAAGCTCTGACCAGGTTTGTGCACATTTAATGGCACGCTTCCAGCCTTTATAGCGACGATTGCGTTTTTCTTCGTCTTCGTGAGGCTCAAATGTGCGATTAATAATCGCTTTACCTTGCAGTTCATCAAGGCTATCCCAATATCCTACCGCTAAGCCTGCCAAGTAAGCCGCACCCAGTGCTGTTACTTCAGTAACTTCTGGACGGAGAACTTGTGTGTTTAACACGTCCGATTGGAACTGCATCAAGAAGTTGTTCGCTACTGCACCGCCGTCAACCCGAAGGTTAGCCAGTTTGATCCCTGAGTCGGCTTGCATTGCGTCCAATACGTCACGAGTCTGGTAAGCGATGCCTTCCAACGTTGCACGAATAATGTGGTTTGAGTTAACACCTCGAGTCAGACCCACTATGGTGCCACGAGCGTAGGCATCCCAGTATGGAGCGCCCAGGCCAGTAAAGGCTGGCACGACATACACACCATTAGAGGTGTCTACTTTGGTTGCGAAGTATTCAGAGTCTTCTGCGCCATTAAGGATCTTCAGTTCGTCTCGCAGCCACTGAATGGACGCACCACCCATGAAAACCGCTCCCTCGAGTGCGTATGCCGGTTCACCTTTCGGACCACATGCCAGCGTCGTCAACAGACCGTGTGTAGAAGTCACTTTTTCTTTACCGGTATTCATCAACAAGAAACAACCTGTACCGTAGGTGTTCTTAGCCTGACCGGCTTCAACACACATCTGGCCGTAAAGCGCAGCTTGTTGGTCACCAGCAATACCTGCGATAGGAATACGCGTACCGCCTTTACCACCAATGTTGGTTTGGCCATACACTTCTGATGAACGTTTTACTTCTGGCATCATTGATGCTGGAATTCCCAGCTCATCCAACAGCTTTTGATCCCAACATAGGTCGTTGATATTAAACAGCATCGTACGTGAAGCATTGGTGTAGTCAGTTACGTGTACACGGCCTTGAGTCATTTTCCAGACCAGCCAAGTATCAACGGTACCAAATAACAGTTTTCCTGATTCGGCATCTTCACGGGCACCTTCAACGTTATCAAGAATCCACTTCACTTTGGTACCAGAGAAGTAGGGGTCAAGCACTAAGCCTGTGTTATCACGTACGTAGTCTTCTAAGCCGCGACGCTTTAAGTCTTCGCAAATTTCTGCGGTGCGTCGACATTGCCAGACGATAGCGTTGTAAACCGGTTTGCCTGTTTCTTTGTTCCAGACAATCGTAGTTTCACGTTGGTTTGTGATGCCGATAGCCGCTAATTGATCGCTGCGGATGCCTGACTTAGCTAAAGCTTCAACTAAGGTTGAACTTTGTGTTGCCCAGATTTCCATTGGATCGTGCTCAACCCAACCTGCTTGCGGATAAATCTGAGTAAATTCGCGCTGAGAGACACTGACTATATTCGCATCATGATCAAGAATTACTGCGCGAGAGCTTGTCGTACCTTGGTCTAGGGCAACAATGTATTTTTGCTCAGTCATGGTAAGAATCCTTTTGTTTCGTTATTTATATTTTAGTAAATGTTCGGGGGGTGTCGGCTCTAAGCACGAGCTTGTTCTGTTTCTTCTGTGTCACACTGGTTAGGTATCGTACAGCCGTGACCTTGTTGTGGAAGGTAAGCTGCAATCGCTTTTGGATATAGCCAACCACCAAAGCAAGCTCCTGCGATTGGGGCGAGAATTGGGACGATGAAGTAAGGGATATCTTTCGCGCCAGTCAGCGCATAATCCCAGCCAGCAAAGTAGGCGAACAGTTTTGGTCCAAAGTCACGAGCGGGGTTCATCGCAAATCCTGTTAGTGGACCAAGTGAACCACCAATAACAGCAATAAGAATACCAATCAACAGCGGGTTCATTGCTCCGCGAGACGCACCGTTGCTTTCATCACCCAGCGCAAGAATGGCAAACATTAATACCGCAGTAATAACGAATTCGACAGCAAATGCGCCCAAGAAAGTGAGAGAAGCGTTTGGATAGGTAGAGAAAATTCCCGCCGTTGCTAAGGCCTCTTGGCTACTACGAACGAAATTGTGTGCGATTTCATAATCAGTAAAGAGGTTGGCGTACAAGCTGTAGACCAAAGCTGCGGAACAAAACGCGCCAAGTAGTTGAGCGATGATATATGGCAATACTTTCGCCTTATCGAAGCCATGGAACATGGCAAGAGCGATGGTCACCGCTGGGTTAATGTGAGCACCCGAAACGCCGGCTGTACAGTAAATAGCGATGGTAACACCTAAGCCCCATACTATGCTGATTTCCCATTGTCCAAAAGATGCGCCAGTTAACACCAGGGCTGCGACGCAGCCAACGCCAAAGAATATAAGTAGTCCTGTACCGATAAATTCGGCCAAACATTCTCCGAACAGAGAAGGGTGTTTGTTGGTTGTCATGGTAAGAGTCCTTTAGTTAATTTTGCTTATCTAGCACGATAGTATTGTGCACATAAATATAATTTCGAAAATAAACGAGCATTAAAATTGCGCGTTTGAGCATAAAAATGTTAATCAATCTCTTAATTTTTGTTAAATAGCGCATCTTTTAATCATAAAAGAAACTTAGTAACCATCATTTTTGAAACTTAAGGTGTGATTCGTCATTCATGTTACCGATGCGAACAGGAATGGGGAAACTGGTAAGAGGAGTTTTGTGAGGCTGCTGCGTGAAAGGTGATTTGTTGCACTGGTTTAGCATAATAAGTAACCCTAAATAGTTAGAGCTTATAAGGAGTTATACAGGTTAGATGAAAGGATGAAATAAACGCCATATTCGTTCTAGACCTTGAGAAGTGCTAGTGACTGCCAGTTTTTTCAACTCTGCGTCTAATTTTTACCGCTCCATTTAGAAGGAGGCTCTCACGTTATTAATTTTGTGTGTGTCGTACTAATTTCGTTACTGAATTCGAGAGTGCTCTTTATCAATCATCTAAATATTAACGAAATATGAGTAAAGTTGAACGAGGCTCTAACTAATGAATCCTAATTGACTGTATTTACTATAATTTAATTCGTATGCAACATTTGTTACAGAAATAGAGCTTTAACTTCATACAATGCGTTGAGTTTCGAACGAATGTTTGTTTTGTTTCGTTTGTTATTTTTAGGTTACTTACCATCGCATAATAAATAATGAGGTTCCTATGTTTGGAATATTCAAACCTAAGGCGCACATTGATCGTCTATCCCCAGACAGTATTGATAGCACCTACTCTCGTCTACGTTGGCAGCTTTTCATTGGTATTTTTGTCGGCTATGCGGGCTATTATCTGGTCCGAAAAAACTTTAGTTTGGCCATGCCATACCTTATTGAACAAGGCTTTAGTCGTGGAGATCTCGGGGTTGCGCTTGCCGCTGTGTCTATCGCATATGGACTGTCTAAGTTCTTGATGGGCAGCGTGTCTGACCGTTCTAACCCTCGTTACTTCCTAAGTGGTGGTTTGTTAATGTCGGCGCTGGTCATGTTCTGCTTTGGTTTTATGCCATGGGCAACGGGCAGTGTAACAGCGATGTTTATCCTATTGTTTCTAAACGGTTGGTTCCAAGGTATGGGATGGCCAGCATGTGGCCGAACCATGGTTCACTGGTGGTCGCGTAAAGAGCGTGGTGAGATTGTTTCTGTTTGGAACGTTGCCCATAACGTGGGTGGCGGTTTGATCGGGCCACTATTTATCCTTGGTCTTTGGGCTTTTAATGACGACTGGCGTACCGCGTTTTACGTTCCTGCTTTTTTTGCCACGTTGGTCGCTGTCTTTGTCTGGATGACGGTTCGAGACACACCTCAATCTTGTGGGCTTCCGTCTATTGAAGAGTACAAAGATGATTACCCGGATGATTACGATAAATCACACGAACAAGAAATGACGGCGAAGGAGATTTTCTTTAAGTATGTGTTCAACAACAAGTTATTATGGTCGATAGCAATTGCCAACGCGTTTGTTTACTTAATTCGCTACGGCGTATTGGACTGGGCGCCAGTTTATCTTAAAGAAGCGAAGGATTTCTCGGTAGATAAATCTTCTTGGGCTTACTTCCTGTATGAGTGGGCAGGTATCCCTGGCACGCTATTGTGTGGTTGGATTTCCGACAAGCTGTTCAAAGGGCGTCGTGCTCCTGCGGGGATTCTGTTTATGGCACTTGTGACCGTTGCGGTACTGGTTTACTGGTTCAATCCAGCAGGCAACCCGACGGTAGATATGATGGCGCTGATTGCTATCGGCTTCTTGATTTACGGCCCTGTCATGCTGATTGGTTTGTATGCGCTTGAGCTGGCACCAAAGAAGGCAGCTGGAACAGCTGCGGGTCTGACAGGACTATTTGGTTACTTAGGTGGTGCGGTCGCTGCCAACGCCATTCTTGGCTATACGGTTGACCACTTTGGCTGGGATGGTGGTTTTATTATCCTAATTGGTTCATGTATCACTTCTATTGTGTGTTTGACCTATGCATTTTTGGGCGAACGCGCACATCACGAGAAGAAAGCGCGCGAAAAGGAAGCACTCGCGTAATATTTATTTAAAGAGGCAGTGGAATACTGCCTCTTCGCTTTACTAAGGAAATAAAAATGAAAACAACGTCAGTATGTCTTACTTTTTTAGCTTTGAGCTTATCGGCTGGAGCGATTGCGAAACCACTAGTGATTGCTCACCGCGGCGCATCCGGCTATTTACCTGAGCATACGTTAGAAGCGAAAGCCCTTGCTTACGCTATGAAACCTGACTACATCGAACAAGATGTTGTGATGACCAAAGATGATCAGTTGGTGGTATTGCATGACCATTACCTAGACCGAGTTACCGATGTTGCAGAGCGTTTTCCCGATCGCGCACGCAAAGATGGCCGTTACTACGCGATTGACTTTACTTTGGCAGAAATAAAATCTTTGCGAGTGACAGAAGGGTTCAATATCGACGACAACGGTAACAAGGTTGCAGGGTATCCGACTCGATTCCCTATGTGGAAATCTGATTTTACTGTCCCTACGTTTGCTGAAGAAATCGAGTTAATTCAGGGGCTCAACAAAACTCTGGGTTACGACATCGGTATCTATCCGGAAATTAAAGCACCTTGGTTCCACCGTCATGAAGGAAAAGACATTTCTAAAGCGGTTCTGAAAGTATTGAAACAGTATGGCTATGATTCGCAAGACGACAACGTGTATCTGCAGTGTTTTGACGCCAACGAACTTCAACGTATCAACAGCGAGTTGATGCCAGAAATGGGGATGGATCTAAAGCTTGTTCAACTGATGGCCTACACCGACTGGAATGAAACTATGGTCTACAAGGGCGATACTGCAACGCCATATGACTACGATTGGATGTTCGAGGCGGGTGGTATGAAGAAAGTCGCCGATTATGCAGAGGGGATTGGCCCTTGGAAACCGATGCTGGTGGATGATAAATCCACCCAAGATAACATCATTATCAAACCACTGATGAAAGCAGCAAAAGATGCCGGTTTACAGGTGCATCCTTATACTTTCCGTGCCGATCCTGGTCGTATTCCTGCTTACACCGATAGCTTCGAAGGCATGATGGATATCTTCTATAATCAGGTGAAAGTCGATGGTTTGTTTACAGATTTTCCAGACAAAGCGGTAAGTTTCTTGAATAAGTAACGGATATCGCAAAGTGACAGAAACAAAAATCCCCCAACCGTTTCCGGCTGGGGGATTTTTATATTCTAATTCAACAAATTAGTTGTTTGAGTGCAGTTCGCTGTTCAGTTCAACCGCGCTCTTGTTCGCAAGACACTCAACCTGACCTGTTTGAGAGTTACGACGGAATAGCAGGTCAGATACGCCAGCAAGGTCGCGAGCTTTAACGATTTCTACTTCGTTACCTTCTTTATCCAGCATACGTACTTTAGTACCAGCAGTTACGTATAGGCCTGACTCAAGAGTACAACGGTCACCTAGTGGGAAACCAAGACCCGCGTTCGCGCCTAGAAGTGAGTTTTCACCGATAGAAACCACCACAGTACCGCCACCAGATAGCGTACCCATGATAGATGCGCCACCACCGATGTCTGAACCGTTACCAACCACAACACCAGCAGAAATACGGCCTTCAACCATGCTCACGCCTGTTGTACCAGCATTGAAGTTGATGAAACCTTCGTGCATAACCGTTGTACCTTCTCCCACGTGTGCGCCAAGACGTACACGAGATGTGTCAGCGATACGAACGCCAGTTGGTACCACGTAGTCGACCATTTTAGGGAACTTGTCGACACAATCTACGCTTAGCGTGCGGCCAGCCAGGCGAGCTTCGATTTGACGATCGACCAGTTCAGGCAGGTCGATTGGGCCTTCGTTTGTCCAAGCGATGTTGTGCAGCAGACCGAAGATGCCATCCAGAACGGTGCCGTGTGGCTTAACCAGACGGTTAGAGATAAGTTGTAGCTTTAGGAAACCTTCAGCAACAGATTGTGGCTGCTCGTCAGAAGCTAGGATAACCAAAACAAGTGGTTGTGCAGATTCTGCTGCTTTAGTTGCGAAAGATGCGTTTGCAGCATCGCCGTTTGCTTCGAAAGCAGCTGCAAGTTCAGAGCTTTGTGCTGCAGAGATCTCGATAGCTTGGTTGCCTTGTTCGTAACCAGCGACTGCCGCTAGCGCATTTACTAGTTCGTCGCTTGGGTTAAGAATTGGGTTTGGGAAAAATGCTTCGATGATTTTACCGTCACGGTTTTTAGTTGCCGTACCAAAGGCTAGGGAAAAGAAAGCCATGTTGATCTCCATCTGTTGAGTCTTGATCTCGTCGTTCGCTGACAAGAATCTAATTAAGTTGGTGTTGGTAGTCATCATAAAGACACTATTGGGGAGTTTAAAGAGGTGAAATACAGAAAGTCCGTAGATGGATACCTTTTGTCTTTTAAGAGATATGTCTGTCTGATGAGAAAATTGTCGCAAACTAAACATGTCGCTTGAACGATGATAAATCCAAAGCGCGGAAATGAAACAAGCCAAATCAGTAAAAAGACTTGGCTTATTTAACTAACAGTTTGTGTAGATATCACCCAGGTCGCTGCTGGGAACTACTTAACTCTGACCAGTTCAGGCTGCGCATATTCCCAAGCTGTACTGTAGTCATTTAGTGACTTAATCATGTAGATCTCCCCGCCGTCAGCGACAAAGGCAAACTGAATATGTTCGTCTTTAGTCCCCCATGAAACTTCGCGGTTGGTTGCAGCAAAACTTTCAGTGACATTATTGTTTGCTTTATCAATAACGCGAAGCTGGCGACTTTGCTCACCTTCAGCAATTACATACTGACTGCCAGTGTCAATAAACGCATTGATTGATGGTTTGTAAGAGTTGCTCCTGTCAGATAACGGAAGTTGACCTGCCCACTGCAGAGCTAAGCGGTGGCCATCTTTTAGCGTATAGTAGTTGCCGTCTCCATCGATATAGTGTTCACCTGCTTTATCAAACCAGAATACCCCTCCATGCGAATAGTCACCATGGTACTCATCTTCGGTGTACTGCAAATTCCATTGTCCTGATTCAATGAATACGCCGCTAAAACTTTGTGGCGAAAGGTTGGTCTCCAAACCTAACAATACGTCCCCGTTACTACCCAGTTTAATATCGGGGGAATACCAATAGACTCCTTCAGAGATCTCACTACTTTTCGTGGAAATATCGATCTTTTCAAGGTTTGAGCCCGCAGCAAATAGATCATCACGACGCACTGCAATGCTCGGAGAATTATAACTCGTCATGAGCTGTTGGCGGGTTGGCGTCGCTAAATCTGCGGCATGAAAATCAAATACTTCAGCTTGATATTCCGTGGCGACAACAACGCGACCTTGCTTGGCAAGAGTATCAACAGTCAGAGAGACGGGTTGGTTAGAAAGGCTAAAGCTGTGTGTCTCACCCGTGGCCAAATCATATACATGCAACTGGTTAGTTGGAGAATCCGAAGTCATAACTAACAGATTTAAGCCTGGAACGTAGGCGGCTTGTAACACTTCATACTCGAACTTCAAGCGCTCGTTCACTGCTAGCGCGTTACTTCCGGTTTGTGTTGGCGTTTCAATCACAAAGTCCATTGGCACCTGAAGTGGGCTACCTGCTACAGGGTAGTCACACTGCTCGTCGTAACATACATTGAGTTCTAAATCGCCGCTATAGTCGCCAACAGCAAGGTTATGTGGCAACTTTAAGTCAATTAAGGCTGTGTACTCATCATAGGCTTTTGGTGTCATGGAGAGCTGATTGACCCGCACTTCACCTTCTGAGCGTGATAGCTTGAGCTGATCGCCATGGTTACCGCTAAGACGGATGGTACGCTGCTTGAGGTTATTATCTACGAGAGCGTTGGTTGCCGCGTGGTAGTGGATCGCCTCATCCTCTAACAGGATCGCCTGTTCGTTTAGCTCAACACTATAGTTAATCGTTGCGTTAATTGGTGAGCCAGGAACATGCTCATTACAATACTCATCAAAGCAGGCCAGCATAGAAATCTGATGTTGTGTCGTGCCATTGCCAGCTTTGTAGCCAGGCTCAAGGTCAACCTTTAGTATCCCACCAGTTTCAGAAGTAAACACAATCTCAGCGTTTTTCACCAGTGGACTTTCGGAGGTAACACCCACATGGATCTCTTGTGCGGCCACTCCTTTTGAATCAAATGCGATATGTGCGGTTAATGGCAACATCGTATGACCGACAATATCGACTGTCGGCTGTGGGCTGAATACGCGAATATTACCGCTGCTATCACCACCACCGCCACCACCTCCGCAGCCGACCAAAAATAACGCAATAACCAAAGAACTTAGTTTGTACATAATCTTACCTCTCTAAAATTGACGGTATTTTGTACTGGCAATTCATGAGTAACAACAATTAGTTATCATCAAAGAGGGCGACTGATAAGAATTTCGAGTCATATCAAGTAATGGGCAGAATGTCACAATTTTGGATGGTAGTTACTTCGCAAAATGAATTGGCGACGGCATTGAAAAGAAGTTTTTTATGAGGGGGATCTCATTATTTATACGTGAGCATATTAATGTCTGGGGTTAAAGCAAGTGAGGCCTTATTTACATGTTTCACCTGTGGTTAACAGGCATAAAAAACGCCGCAATATGCAGCGTTTTTTTGAAAAGATTGGCAGGCTTATGCTGCGTCTTCCTGTTCATCTTCTTCGACAGCTTCAAGCTTTTTTGCTTTCTTTGGCGCAGGTTTACGTTTTGCACCTAAAGCATAAAGCACTTCTTCTTTGTTTTGAGCAAGGAACATGGCAAGATCTTCCTGCTTAGCTTCGTCTTCAAGAAGTTCACTCTTACCTAGCAGAGAGAATAGCTCGTCCGCCATATCCAGCATTTTGTCATATGCGTCAGCTTCCGCTTTAGAGGTAAAAGTCATTTTCTCTTCTCCATTGCGTTCTACCACGTACTTGACTATTACAGCCATGGTTAGTCCCCTAATTTGGTGAATTGATACTGGCTTTTTATACAGTTTTTGACCAGTTAAGTCTAGAGCAGTAGTCCCTAGTGAGCTAAGAATGCGAAGCGGGTAGAGCTAAGTGACCAGCTATTGAACTATTTATTATTATTTGCAGGTGTTTGCCAATTCTGGCAAAACTCAATAAACGTTTTCAGGAGTGGGCTTTGATATTTTTCCTTGTGCACCAACAGCCAGAATCGACGTTTCATATCTAATGGCATCTCGAGGATTTTAACTCGACCATCACGAATGGCGGGATCGGCCGATAAACGTGACAAACAGCCAAGCCCTAAACCTGCGGATACGGAGTTGATGAGTGCCTCCGTGGTATTGAGCTGAAATGCCTCGTGCCACTGCTCTAGACGAGGTGCTATGACGCGCAAAAAGAACTCTCGTGAACCAGACCCTGCCTCACGCAATATCCATTCGCTGTTTTCTAGCTCTGCCAGATTCATCATACCTTCGTGCGCTGCAGGATAATTTGGTGAGCAGATCACGCACATCTCATCTTCACTAAATTGTGACGACTGGAGCTCAGGATGCAGTGTTTTACCTTCGATCAGGGCGATATCCAGCTCGTAGTCAGTCAACTTGTCACATATTTGTGCCGAATTGGAAATAAACAGGCTTTGTGAATGGTGGTTGGTATGCTGACGAAATGCGCTTAGGAGATAGGGCGCAACTTGATTACCGATGGTATCACTCGCGCCGATTCTCAACTGACCGGTTAGGGCGTGATCGCCCTCAAAAATGCTCTCAATATCTTTGGCTCGGTTTAACAGTTCATCTGCCAAAGGCAGTAGTTTTTGCCCTTCTTGATTGAGTATTAATCGGTTGTTGACCCGATCGAACAGGTGATGCCCAATCTGCTTTTCCAGCTCAGACAAAGCCATACTCACCGCAGCCTTAGATAGATAGAGACTCTCAGAGGCTGCTGTCAGCGTTTTGTGCTGAGTGATGGTGGTAAATACTTTGAGTTGTTTGAAAGAGATATGACTTGCCATAGATTAATGTTTAGTAAATCTGAACGTGTGTTCTAAATAATTAGATAGTTTGGAACAAAGTGCAAGCGTATTATTGGTGCCATTGAGACTGGCTCAGATAGAGGTTGTGATGATTCAGAAAACAAAAGCAAAACTAATCGCAGCACCGACTCCGATGGCGGGATTAGCACTTGGTATTGCAAGTTTGGGTTGGAGTTGGGAAAACTTCGCTGAATTAAATGGTTACGGACAGTGGGTTGGGGCAGGCATTGCCAGTGTGTTACTGGCTATTCTGGCGATTAAATTTATTCTACATCCTCAGCTGCTAAGACAGGATCTTGCTCACCCAGTCGTGGGGAGTGTCGTGCCGACGTTTGCAATGGGAACGATGATTGTCTCTAACTCGTTAGGTCAGTTATTTCCATTTGTTGGCGACACACTTTGGCTCGTCGCGATTGTTCTGCACATTGTGTTTTTAGCGAGTTTTGGTTACCACCGAGCAAAAGAGTTTGAGTTGCACCACATGGTTCCAAGCTGGTTTGTACCGCCAGTGGGTATTATCGTTGCGGATGTCTCTTTTTCGGGTAATTCATTATTGGCGCCCGTCGCACATGGTGCATTGATGTTCGGTATGACGGCATACGCTGTAATGCTGCCGGTGATGATTTACCGTTTCATGTTTACCCATGAAATCCCAGATGCCGCGAAGCCTACTATGGCGATCTTGGCTGCGCCTGCAAGCCTGTCGTTGGCGGGTTACCTAACCGTAACTAAGGTGCCATCACCACTGATCATTGCGATGTTATTTGGTATTGCGGTATTGATGACAGCGATCATCTACCTAGCGTTGTTTAAATTACTCAGGCTGCCATTTAGCCCGGGCTATGCGGCGTTTACCTTTCCAATGGTGATTGGAGCCACGGCGTTGTTTAAAATGGCAAGCTGGATGGAAACACAAGGTTTAGCATCGGATTATGTTCAACAAGTTCGAGGCTTAGCGGGTCTTGAACTGATTGTTGCGTCATTAGTTGTCTCTTATGTGGCATTACAATACATCAACAACTTGTTGATTCAGCCCCGTTTAATGCATGCACATCACGCTTAAATAGCAGATATGAAAAGCCTCTTGAACAAAACATCAAGAGGCTTTTGTGTTTCGATTAAACGCCAGCGTATAAATGGAATTGCCGTACCTAACGCTTGCGTTGAAGATCTTGTGTATCTTCGCTAGACACCACACGAATATCTCGTTGCGGAAATGGGATTTCAATGCCATTGTCTTGTAGAGTTTCGAGAATGATCAGCAGTAAGTCCCCTCCAACCCGATTACGGCCGTCGTCAATCCCTTCCATCCAGAATTCAACAAACATATTGATCCCAGAGTCACCAAAGCTATCGATTTCACAGTCTGGGCGTTCTTCAAACGGAACTTTGGGGCCACTCAATACCTGTGGGTGGGAAGCGACTGCGTTTTTAATCAACTCAACCATACTGCGTACATCTGTTTTATAGGCGACGGAAAAATCAACGCGGTAGCGCTGTTTGGTATTTTTATGTGTCCAGTTGGTAAATGAGCTGGAGATGAACTTCTCGTTGGGAACGACAATATCTTTACCGTCAAAAGTTTCTAAGGTTGTTGAGCGCATATTCAGTTCGGTCACTACTCCGGTTCGGCCATCTTCAAGTTCTATATAATCGCCGACTGAAATCGAGCGATCGAAAATAATGATAATCCCGGAAATGAAGTTGGAGGCGATGGCCTGCAAGCCAAAACCCAGCCCAACACCGACAGCACCACCAAACACAGCTAACGTCGTCAGGTTGATGCCCATAAGTTGCAGGATTAGCAGAATGACGGTAAAGAAAAGTGCAACTTCAAACACCTTAGCGACGATTTCACGCGTACGGAAATCTAACGACTTCTGCTTACGGATGATAGTTTGACCTGTTGCGTTGGATACGCGCCCGAGCCAGAAAAGTAATGAACCAAAAATTAATGTTCTGGCTAGGCCATAGGCCGATATATGTATATTCCCCAGGTCGATCGACATCGATTCGAGAACATCTATGATGTCGTCGAGTATCCCGACACCATAAAAAATAATAATCGGTATTCCTATCCAGCGAAAAGCAGTGGCAACCAGTGGGTTAGTAATAACGAGACTGATGAAAGAGTTAAAAAGCAGCAAAACAGCGACGGCAAACGCGATTTTTATTACCCATCCGTCCTCAATATAGGACTGGCTGAATTCGAGCGAAATCCGTAACAGTACTATTGCGAATATGGGAAATAACAGCTTGCCACAACGGTAGATTAAGTGGCGAATTGGAAAGTTACTTGCTGGTGATGGGGGATTTCTCAGAATGGGAGCATACTTATAAACGCGATTAGCGACGATAAAAGCCAGCAAATAAATGCACAAGATAACACCTATCTGGCTGTAGGTTTCTGCGCTGGAGACGGAATCGAGAAAAGAGTGGTAGTAGTCAGTAATGTATTCCATTGTCAACTCCTTACTTTCTTATCCAGTGTGTCTCTGATTCCCTGTCGATACACATAATGTCTGGTAAGGTTATGTTTGAGTCTGTTTAAAGTATGAATTAACAATTCATTAACCGCGTAATAATTGTTGTTGTAATTATCTATTCGTCCAGAGCAGATGCTGCTGAAACCATTGGTATTTGCCGAACAGAGTGGTGCAATGTAGTAATTTGGGTGATATCTAACCTTTTGTAATGCCGAGTCAAGAGAACACTGCGGGTTTAAATAGGGCTGTGCTAAGCTAGCTAACAGTTTCAATCGGCACTCGGTATTCTCAATTTGTTTACTGTTTATCACTCCAACCAAGTTGACGTTCTTAAATCACTTCTTGTTGAACTGATTCGACTCAGTCCGCTAGAAAACCCGTTCGAAAAAGAACAAATTCTAGTTCAAAGTCCGGGGATGTCTCAGTGGTTAAAAATGGAATTGGCCAAAGAGTTTGGTGTGGCGGCGAACATCGATTTTCCGCTCCCTGCAACCTTCATTTGGGAAATGTTCACTCAGGTATTGCCAGATGTACCAAAACGCAGTGCATTTAACAAAGAAGCAATGACGTGGAAGTTGATGCACCTGTTGCCGGGGCTGCTAAACCAAGAGGCGTTTTCACCATTAGCGCAATACCTCAAAGACGACAGTGACAGCTCCAAGCTGTATCAGTTGGCAGAGAAAGTTGCCGATATCTTTGATGGCTATCTGGTGTACCGTCCGGAATGGATAGCAAGTTGGGAAGCGGGGCAAAGCGTTGCTGAGCTGGGAGATGAACACCCGTGGCAGCCAATTTTGTGGCAAGCATTGTACGACCACACCGTCTCACTGGGGCAATCTCCTTATCACCGTGCCAACCTTTATGAGCACTTTATCGACACACTCGAGAACTTTAACGGTAATTTCGATCATTTGCCCAAGCGCCTGTTTGTTTTTGGTATCTCATCTTTACCGCCACGTTATATGGATGCGCTAAAAGCGATTGGCGAACACATCGACGTGCATTTGATGTTCACCAACCCGTGTCGTTACTACTGGGGCGAAGTTCGTGACCGTAAGTATCTGGCTCGCTTAGCCGCTAGACATCGTCAGCATGTAGTGTGGCAGGATGATCACTCAGAAATGCACGGTGAAACTGAGCAATTAAAAGGCTCGCTAGAAGACAATGTGATCGATGAACTGCACACCGATGTGGTGGGTAACAGTCTGTTAGCGTCGATGGGGAAGCTTGGCCGCGATAACATGTATCTGCTATCACAGCTTGAATCCCATGAAATTGAGGCTTTTGTCGATGTTGAGCGCGACAGTCTGCTCCATCAACTGCAAGCGGATATCCTGAATCTGGAAGAGCATCAAGACGACCAGCAGATTGAGCATAGTGGCCACAAGCAAGTGGTTAGTCTGGGTGATAAGTCGCTGAGTCTACATGCTTGTCACAGCCCAATGCGTGAAGTTGAAGTGCTTCATGATCAACTTCTGGCGATGTTCGATGCTGATCCGACTTTAAAGCCGCGTGACATTATTGTCATGGTTGCGGACATCAATGCCTACAGCCCTGCGATTCAGGCAGTATTTGGTAATGCGCCAGGTGAGCGTTTTATTCCGTATTCGATTTCAGACCGGACAGCGGATCAAGAGAGCCCAATTCTCGCGGCATTCATGCAATTGGTCAATTTACCTAATACACGCTGTCTGGCTTCAGAGTTACTCGAACTGCTGGAAACTCCAGCGATATTAAAGCGTTTTGAACTCAGTGAAGACGATTTCTTACAAGCCAAACGTTGGGTTGAAGAGTCGGGCATTCGTTGGGGATTAGATGCCAATACCGGACGAGAATTTGAACTGCCGGAAACGCGTCAAAACACCTGGCAGTTTGGTATTCAGCGAATGCTGCTAGGCTATGCGATGCCTGAGTCGGCTGGCTTGTTTGCAACCGAGCAAGGCAGTTTATCTCCTTATAATGAAGTGCAAGGAATGGGTGCAGAACTTGCTGGCAAGTTGGCACACTTTATCCAACAAGTTAGTAATTATCGTCGCAAACTTTCCCATGTTCAGACGATTGATGGCTGGCGAGAGACTCTAGTTTCGCTGCTGGACGACTTCTTCTCAGTCGAGTTGGAGGGCGAAATGGCGCTCAAATCCATCCGCGATACGCTTAGCCAACTGAAAGAACAGCTCGCCGATGCTGCATTCGAAGCGGTATTATCACCAGCGATCATCAACCAGTATTTACAAGATAAACTGTCCGGTACGCGAGTTAGCCAGCGTTTCCTTGCTGGACAAGTGAACTTCTGTACCCTGATGCCAATGCGTTCAATTCCATTTAGAACCGTATGTCTGCTTGGAATGAATGATGGCGTGTATCCGCGTTCCATGCCGCCGGAAGGTTTTGACTTGATGACGGGCAGAACTAAGCCGGGTGACCGTTCACGACGAGATGATGACCGTTACCTGTTCTTAGAAGCGATGCTTTCTGCGCAGCAAGCGCTGTACATCAGCTATGTAGGTCGTTCGATCCAAGACAACACCGAGCGCGTACCTTCAGTACTGGTTTCTGAGTTGATGGAGTACTGTCACCAAAACTATTGTTTAAGCGGCGAAGAAGCTTTGCCAGTCGATGAGTCTGGAGACAACTTATTGAAAGCCTTGGTTAATACACACGCCATGGTGCCATTTAGCCCAAGTGCGTTTAAAGGAATGCACTCCAGCTACGCTAAAGAATGGATTCCGGCGGCGTTAACGCAAAGTAGCCAATCCCAAGGCTACGTTCGTCATGACTTTAATCGCGCATTGGACGATTACCTATTGGGAGCCACGTTCCCACTAGAGCTCGATTTGGTCGAGCTACAACGTTTCTGGCGTTTGCCCGTGCAGTACTTCTTTAATCGCCGTTTAAAAGTGGTATTTGAGCCGCCACTACCAGTCATGGAAGATGATGAACCATTTGTGCTCGGTGGTCTGGAAAGCTATCAAATGCGTGATGAGCTTTTAGAAACCTTGCTTGAAACCACGTTGACACAACCAGAGAAGAAAACAGATGTGCTAAAGCACTTTATGAGTCAACAACGTGCGCAAGGTAAGTTACCAGTCGGTGCGTTTGGTGATATCGAGTTTGAAACCAACCGAGTTCAGGCTGAAGAGCTGGTGGATAAACTGGCGTTTTTATCTGGCGCACCTCAAGACGATCTAGAAATCGACCTGACCTTTGACTCCTTATTTGAAGGAAATGAGGGTGAAGAGAAAAAAGTTCGCCTGACAGGCTGGCTTACTCAGTGTTATCAATCCGGGTTGATTCGCTACCGCAGTGGTAGAGTTAGAGCACTGGATTACCTGGCTGCTTGGATTGATCACCTTGCCATGTCTGCCTCTGGTTATGTCAAGAAAACCCACCTGATTGGTTATGATCGCAAAGAAGGTGCGGTGCATTTAATCTATCCAGAAATTGCTGATGCACAGTATGCCAAGCAATTGCTTACGGAATTGGTTCGCCTGTTCTTCGAAGGTATGACCAAGCCTTTACCTTATTTCCCGCAAACAGCGTTGGCTTGTGTTGAAGCTGGATTTAGTCGTGGACACTGGGCTGACGACGAAGAGAAGTCATTGAAGAAAATGGCCGATACATTTAACGATGGCTACATGAGCACGGGTGAGGGCAATAACGCCTATATTGCACGAATTTGGCCAGCGTGGAGTGATGACTTAGCCACAGAAGTACGCTTATTGACGGCATTGGTGCTGCAAGGTGCGCGATTAGCCGTGCAAGATGCAGACGACGTAAAAGAATAATGAAGACAATGAGTTAAAGGAAAGAGAGAGTAGGGTGGCCGCCAGGAAATCATTATTTTGTGTAGGGCGTTTGCTGTACGGCCACAAGGTCAGAGGGACCATGATTCTTTTGCTTAATTCATTTGAGCAATGCCGCCTAAAAGGCTTGGCTTATCTCGTGGGGCGCATACTAACGGTACGGCAGATGGATAACCGTGAGAAAGATCCCACAAAGCTCTAAATTTTCTAACTTGTTAAACATATTAATAGAATTTTTAACGATAGATCACACTTCTATCAGTTGATAATCCGGAGAGATTCAGCGTTATGGATCAAATGTCAGGTGAAGAGTTACCTAACCATGAGTTAGACAAAACTGAACAACCGCAAATTATTCCGCAAAAAGCGATGTCGCCAGAAGCAACGCCACTAGAAGCGATGACGTTTCCTCTACATGGTGCGAGGCTAATCGAGGCATCAGCGGGTACGGGTAAAACCTTTACTATTGCGGGCTTATACCTGCGCCTTTTGCTTGGTCACGGTAGTGTGGAGACAAAGCACCGCGTTCCGCTTACCGTCGATCAAATTTTGGTGGTGACCTTTACCGAAGCGGCGACTGCGGAGTTGCGCGATCGTATTAGGGCAAGAATCCATGATGCGCGTATCGCTTTTGCTCGCGGACAGAGCTCCGATCCAGTCATCCAGCCTCTGCTTAGTGAGTTCGACGATCACAAACAAGCGGCAGACATTCTTCTCCAGGCAGAGCGTCAAATGGATGAGGCTGCGGTCTACACCATTCACGGTTTCTGCCAACGCATGCTGACACAAAATGCTTTTGAATCCGGTAGCCGGTTTAATAACGAGTTCGTGACCGACGAAAGCCACCTGAAAGCTCAGGTGGTGGCTGACTATTGGCGCCGTAACTTCTACCCATTGCCATTCACTTTAGCGGGGGAGATTCGCCAGTTATGGGGTTCTCCATCTGCGTTGCTGTCTGACATCAGCAATTACTTAACAGGCGCACCGTTAAGCCTTTCTGTACCGGCGATGAAAGGCAGTTTGGCCGATCTTCATACTGAAAATCGGAAAAAAATAGATGAGCTGAAAGCATTATGGCGTGATAGTCAGGATGATTTTTTAGCGCTGATTTCGGATTCAGACATCAACAAACGCAGCTACACCAAAAAGTCTCTGCCGACTTGGTTAGAGGCGGTGAATGCTTGGGCAGCAACAGAAACCACAGGTTACGAATATCCAGACAAGCTTGAGAAGTTCGCGCAAAATGTCCTGTTGGATAAAACACCCAAAGGCAACGCGCCGCAGCATGTCGTTTTTGAAGCGATTGAAACGTTTCTTGCTAACCCCATAAGCTTAAAAGCCCCTCTGCTTGCCCATGCGATAGAGCATTGTCGGGTGATGCTGGCAAACGCGAAGAATCAAAAGCAGTGGCTCTCTTTCGATGACTTGCTAACCCAACTTTCTGCCTCTATCGATACCGATGAAAGCGAGTTACTGGCTGAGCGAATTCGTACTCTGTATCCGGTCGCGATGATTGATGAATTCCAGGATACCGACCCGTTGCAATACAGCATTTTCAGCCGTATATACCTGAACAATCCAGAATGCGGTTTGTTTATGATCGGTGACCCGAAACAGGCGATTTATGGTTTCCGTGGCGCAGACATTTTCACTTATATTAAAGCTCGTAACCAAGTAAGTGCCCACTACACGCTAGGAACCAACTGGCGTTCAAGTGCGGATATGGTTCAGGCAGTGAACCAAGTGTTCGCCTTGCCAGACAGCCCATTTATCTATGATTCGGACATTCCTTTCTTACCCGTAAACTACAGTCCAAATGCCGAAAAACGCATTTGGACTATGGGTGGTCAAAAGCAACCAGCACTGACTTACTGGTTACAGAACGCAGAAGAAAAACCGCTGCCAAAAGGCGAATATTTGACTCGAATGGCGGAGGCAACGGCGAGCCAAATCCAAACGATTTTGACTCAGGCTCAGCTGGGACAAGCGTGTCTGGTGAATGGTGAAAAAGAGAAAGCCGTTCAAGCCGGTGACATTGCGGTGCTGGTTCGTACTGGTAGCGAAGGCCGAATGATTAAACAAGCATTGGCAGATCAAGGTATTGCTAGTGTGTATCTGTCTAACAGAGACAGCGTGTTTACCAGCTCGGTTGCTCAAGATCTGCAGCGTCTTCTGCAAGCGGTACTGACACCGGAAAATGACCGAGCGCTGCGTGCGAGTCTCGCCTCAGAACTGTTTGCGCTGGATGCCGCCAGTCTGGACGCACTCAATAACGATGAAATCGTATGGGAAAATGCAGTTAATGAGTTCAAAGAATATCGCAAACTTTGGGTTCAACGTGGGGTATTACCCATGCTGCGCGGGGTGATTAGCAAGCGCCATATTGCCGAACGATTGCTAGAAGAAGGTGCAAGCTCACAAGGAGAAAATGGTGAGCGAGTACTTACCGATTTAATGCACATCGGTGAACTCCTTCAGCAAGCCAGTAACGAATTAGATAGTGATCATGGGCTGCTACGCTGGTTGGCTCAGTCTATCAGTGATGCGGAGAATGGTCTGGGCGGCAGTGACGACCAAATACAACGTTTGGAATCTGAGCGTAATTTGGTGCAGATCGTCACTATTCATAAATCAAAAGGCTTGGAATATGACCTTGTGTTTCTGCCATTTGTGTTCAGCTATCGAGAAGCCAGCGAAGCCAAATATTACGACGCCGCCAATGATCGCACTGTTCTGGATATCACTGGTAACGACGCATCAATGCAGCAAGCGGACAAAGAGCGTTTAGCGGAAGACCTGCGTCTGATATATGTAGCGTTAACGCGCGCCGTGTATGCCTGCTTTATTGGTGCTTCGCCTTTGCGTAACGGCCGCTCAACCAAAGAACCAACTGGTGTTCACCGCAGCGCAATCGGCTACCTGGTGCAAAATGGTCAAGAGGGCGGAATCAACGATCTGTACCAAGGTTTAAAACAGCAGCAAGACAAGCTCGATTGCGTCGCTTTAGGGGAGCCGCCAAAGCAGCTCGAAGAGATGTATGTAGCGCCACAAGAAGAAGTGTGTGATCTCACGGCTAAAGAACTACAAAATCCGATCGACAGAAACTGGCGTATCACCAGTTATTCTGGCTTGGTCAAGCAGGGCTCTCATCAGACTGAACATGACGCCACGATTGAGATTACTGGCTTTGATATTGACTCTTCTGAAGAACATGACGAAGCGGATTTGGTTGAGCCTGTGCGTTCTATTTTCACCTTCCCAAGAGGCGCGCGTCCGGGGACATTCCTTCACAGCTTATTCGAGGAAATTGAGTTCACTCAGCCAGCCACGACGAAAGAGAATACCCAAATCATTCTCGGTTTGATGGAAAGTGAGCAGTTGGATGAAAAGTGGTTGCCCATTTTACAACAGCTGATTGATACCGTACTTGCCACGCCATTAGACGGAAAGTCATTGCTGCTTAATCAAAAAGCGCCATCGCAGCGTCTGGTGGAGATGGAGTTTCTGCTGCCGATAGAAGTCTTGTCCGCTCCGGCGCTGAACCGTGTGATTCAACGACATGACCCATTGTCAGCAAAAGCTGGGGATTTAGGTTTCCAAACGGTTCAAGGCATGCTCAAAGGCTTTATCGATTTAGTGTTTGAACATCAAGGCAAGTACTACGTGCTGGACTGGAAATCGAATCACCTTGGCGATGATGTGATGCATTATCATGGTGAAGCATTAAAATCTGCCATGGCGGATCACCGTTACGATTTGCAGTATCAGATTTATGCTTTAGCACTGCATCGCTTTTTGCGCAGTCGACTGGCTAATTATCAATACGATCAGCACTTTGGTGGCGTGTATTACTTGTTCTTACGCGGCATGGATGGGCAAAGCGATCACGGCATTTTTTCCGCCAAACCAACGTTAGAATTTTTACATGAGATGGATCGTTTGATTGATGGTCAAACACTGGAAACACGATCGACTCAGGCTGGGCAGATGGAGCTACTGTAATGACGACCAATGACAATCTTCCATCGAACCAAGAGAGCCAGCTGGGAACACTTGAACGGTTAGCACACAAAGGCGCGATTCGTCAGCTCGACTACCAATTCGCACGCTTTCTTTATGCTCAAACTGATGATGCGCAGAGTGAATCACAAGCGGACGGTCAGGCATTAGCGTTTATCGCTGGAGTTGTCAGTAGTGAACTTGGTAAAGGACATATCTGCTTGCCTCTCTTCGATGCGCAAGGTCAACCGACTGATTTTGCCAGTAAGTTAGGGCTGTTTGGTGAGGCAGCATTAACGCTTAACACTCAATTGCAAGCTATTGACTGGTTCCAATTATTGCAAAGCTCAACGCTAGTCGGAGCTCTGGGAGAAGCCTTACCGCTGATGTTCGATGGGGAGCGTTTGTACTTACACCGTTACTGGCACTATGAAGTAACCCTGGCGGAAAAGCTCAATCAACTGGGTGCGGCGGTTAGTTTGCAGCCGCAAGAGTTTACGCGATTATCTGAGCTGCTTAACCATCTGTTTGCGCGTCAATATCATTTTCTTTTTAACGCAGTAGTTAAAGCTAATGAAGCGGGCAATAACAACCAAGTTCTGCGTCAGCAATTGGTGTGTGACCACCTTGATGTGGTCGCAAGCGACGCGTTGGATTGGCCAGCGATTGATGCGCTTTTATGCCAAGCCAATAAAGTTCAGGACTTGCAACTGCTGGATGACCTCGTGCCACTTTCTGCCTGTGTAAACTGGCAAAAAGTGGCGGCCGCAGTCGCGTTAACCCGTCGCTTTGCGGTGATTTCTGGTGGGCCAGGAACCGGTAAAACGACTACGGTAACCAAATTGCTTGCCGCTCTGATAGAGCAGGCTGCACAAGAGAAGAATCTAACCATCAAGCTGGTGGCTCCGACGGGTAAAGCTGCTGCACGATTGACTGAGTCGATTGGCAAAGCAGTGCAAGAGCTACCGGTTTCTCCTGAATTAAAAGCCAAAATCCCGACTGAATCGAGCACTTTGCACCGTTTGTTGGGCGCGATCCCTAATAGCGCGGAGTTCCGTCATAACAAGCAGAATCCGCTGCATCTGGATATCTTAGTCATTGATGAAGCGTCGATGGTCGATTTACCCATGATGTACAAAGTGGTCGATGCATTGCCTAAGCATGCGCGACTCATCCTGCTTGGTGATAAAGATCAGCTCGCCTCGGTAGAAGCGGGGGCAGTGTTGGGTGATATTTGCTCGTTCCACGCTTTGGGTTATGGCAAAGAGCAGGCTTCGGCCATCGCAAAGCTGACTGGTTTTGACACCTTGGCCCACAGTAGCAACAGTGCGTCCAGTATTGCGGACAGTCTGTGTATGCTGCAAAAGAGTTACCGATTTGATGCGCGCTCGGGGATTGGTCAGTTGGCAAAAGCGGTAAACTTGGGTTCTGCTGCCAGTGTTGATAATGTCTGGGCGCGAGATTTTTCAGATATCGAGCATTTTGCTCTGAGTAGTCAAAACTACAATCAGATGATGCAGACGTTAGTTCAAGAATACGGTCGTTATCTAAAGCGTATTGGGCAGCAAGAGCAGGATCCAAATACTGGAGAACCTGAATCGTTAACCCGCAAAGCCAAAGCGGTGTTAGATACCTTCAACCAATGCCGACTGCTTTGTGCGGTTCGCGAAGGTGACTTCGGTGTGGCAGGGTTAAACCAGCGTATAGAGAAAGCACTTGCAGCACGTAAGCTGATTCAAGTGCAGGATGAGATTTGGTATCACGGTAGGCCAGTGATGGTTACGCGCAATGATCACGGTTTAGGTTTGTATAATGGGGATATTGGTATTTGTATGCTTGATGACAGCGAAGAAGAACCTCGCTTAAAAGTGTTTTTCGAGCTACCAGATGGCAGTGTGAAATCGGTATTGCCAAGCCGGGTTCCTGAGCATGAAACGGCCTACGCCATGACGATTCATAAATCACAAGGCAGTGAATTTGATTATACTTTGATGATTTTGCCGCCGGATTTCAGCCCAATTTTAACTCGCGAACTGATTTACACAGGAATAACCCGAGCCAAGAAACGTTTGGCGCTTTACGCGGAGCTGAACGTGCTTAAACGAGGAATAAAGGTGAAAACAACGCGAGCCAGTGGATTGGTGCAGCGACTAGCCAACTAAAAACTAAAAACTCAAAGACCGAGTATGCACTCGGTCTTTTTAATCTTTATAAATCCAGAGCTAAGATTTTTGATTTGCGCTGGAAGTTGTATAAACCTTGTTTTGCTCCCGGCAAATAATCCACGCCCACTTCGTAAAAGCCTTGCTCTCTGAACCAGTGCAGGCTGTGGGTCGTGAGCACAAAGATCTGATTAATGTTTTCTGATTTTGAACGATGCTTCATGTAATTCAGTAACAACAATCCACGGTTACCGTCGCGGTAATCAGGATGAATCGCGACGCAAGCCATCTCCGCTTTGCGCTCTTCGGCATATGGGTACAACGCGGCGCAACCAATGATGAGCCCATCTTTTTCGATGATGGTGAATTTGCCAATTTCTTGTTCCAATTGCTCGCGTGAACGTCTTACCAATATACCTTGTTCTTCCAGAGGACGGATTAAGTCTAAAATGCCGCCGATGTCGTCGATGTTGGCTTGACGGACTTGCTCAGCACTGGCCATGACCACTTGCGTACCAATACCATCGAAAGAGAACAGTTCCTGAATTAAGGCACCGTCGACTTTATAACTGATCAAATGGCTGCGTGGTACGCCCGCACGACAAGCGGCAATCGAGCCTTTCAAGAAACGTAGCGTACCTGTGTAGTAGTCTGAATCTGGTGAGCTTTTTTCTGTCAGGGTTTTGATAACATGCTCTGCCTCGATTGGAAGTAGCTCAGCGACCGCATTGCCATTGTCATCAATGACACCTTGCTCAGAGCAGAAGCCGATCAATTTGTCCGCACCCAATTTAATCGCAAGTTGTGTGGCCACTTCTTCGGAAAGTAAATTGAAACATTCACCTGTGACGGAACTGGCGATTGGGCCAAGCAGTACAATCGAACCTTGGTCCAGAGTGCGATTAATCGCATCGGTATCAATGCGGCGAATACGTCCGCTGTGACAGTAGTCGACACCATCATCGACACCCAGAGGTTGAGCAATAATATAGTTCCCGGATACCACGCTTAGCTCTGTCCCAGCCATAGGTGTATTGTTCAGGCTCATGGATAGGCGTGCAGTAATCGCCAGCTGTAGTTGACCTGCGGCTTGCATAACTACTGATAAGGCTTCTTCATCAGTGATACGGATGTTTTTGTGGTATGGCGTAGTAAGGTTTTGTTTTACCAATAATTGGTTAATTTGCGGACGTGCGCCATATACAACCACCACTTTGATGCCAAGGCTATGCATTAAAGCAATATCATTGATAATATTGCCAAAGTTGCTGTGGGCGACCGCTTCTCCACCGAGCATGATCACCATGGTTTTACCACGGTGTGCATTTACATAGGGGGTTGATTGGCGGAACCCTTTAACGAGTGCGGTACTACGAATTTTCACTACAGCCATTCCTTGTGTTTATTTATGCTTAAATAATGTCTTTTTATTCAATTAATATCAAGGCGAATTTTTTGGAGTAAAGAATAAATATAGAAAGAGTCCTCCTTTGAAGAACAATAGGATGAAGGATAAAACACACCGACCTTTTTGTTATCAGTGGTTATCATCTCTTCAACCCAGTCGCACTCTGCGTTGAAGGCCATATCGTCACCATTTCAACGGTGAGATGACTCAAATGAGTTAGTTTCAAACACTTTCTGGACAATTGTATATTCGATCTCCTGCTATCATACTGTTAATACGAAACTAATTGGATGAATTGGCGGCAGTTAGAATTGTTGACTTAGTTTTGAAACACTTTGACTCTGCTTTCAATTGCGTTGCCTGTCTTTGTTTGCCATCCTTTTGATATCTTTTATTACGGAATAATCACGTGCTAAAAAAACTTCTTCCTGTTGCTACTTTAAGCCTACTTTTTGGTTGTGCTCAAAAGAATGATCTTGCCCAGCAATATATTGATGGTGAGTTTCCTCAAATCCTCAACAAAGTAGAGGTGGTTGAGTCGAACAAGCCTCGCGACTTTACCGAGTTCAACAAGCAAGTTGAGCAGGTTTTGATTAAATCTCCCTCTATGGCGAAGATGTACCAACCGCTATATCACAGACTTAGTGAGTGGGCGCAGCAAAGTGGCGACACCAGTGTGCTTAGCGCTTACGGTATTCAAGCTGCGCAACTAGGTGGAGGCGACAAGAAAGGCAACGTGTTGTTTACGGGATATTTCTCTCCGGTGATGGAGCTGCGTCATCAGCCAAATAACATCTTTAGATACCCAGTCTATGCTAAGCCTAATTGTTCATCTGATTGCCCGACGCGTGCCGAGATTTACGATGGTGCATTAGACGGTCAAGGCCTGGTACTTGGCTATGCCCCAAATCGAATTGATCCCTTTATGATGGAAGTGCAGGGCAGTGGTTACGTACATTTCGAAGACGATGATACGTTGGAGTACTTTGCCTATTCAGGAAAGAACAACAAAGCCTACGTCAGTATCGGTCGAATTTTGATTGAGCGCGGTGAAGTGCCACGTGAAGAAATGTCGATGAAAGCGATTAAAGATTGGGTGATGGCTAACGATGAAGCGACCGTTCGTGAGCTGCTTGAACAGAACCCATCTTACGTGTTCTTTGCCCCTAAGTCAGAAGCGCCAGTGACCGGCGCCGCGGGCATTCCACTGTTACCAATGGCAGCAGTAGCGGGTGACCGCTCAATCTTGCCAATGGGGACGCCAGTTCTGGCAGAAGTACCATTACTTAATGCGGATGGAACCTGGAGCGGAGCACATCAATTACGCATTCTGTTGGTACTCGACACCGGTGGTGCAGTGAAACGTAACCACTTGGATCTTTATCATGGTATCGGTGCAAGAGCGGGAATCGAAGCGGGTCATTACAAACACTTTGGTCGTGTTTGGAAACTTGGCTTAGAGAACACGCCGACGCAAGCGCCTTGGGCTTTATCACCAGAAAAGATACAATAGTGGATTGATAAGCGAGAGGAACGTCCTCTTGTCTAGACATTTTCTCAAAGAGTGCGTATAAATCGCACTCTTTGTTTTTCTATCGATCATCTGGATTTCAATATGCGCGAACTCGATACTCCGGCCTCTGACAACTACAATCAACGCTTTGGCGGCACTCGTCGTCTTTATGGAAACAGCGAAGTAGAAATTCTTCGTGCTGCGCATGTGTGCGTGATTGGTATCGGTGGCGTTGGCTCTTGGGCGGTAGAAGCGCTGGCGCGTACAGGTATTGGTGAACTGACGCTGATTGATATGGACGATGTGTGTGTGACGAATATTAACCGTCAAATCCATGCCATGTCTGGAACCGTTGGCCAAAGCAAAATTGAAGTGATGGCCGAGCGTGTTAAGCTGATTAACCCGGAATGTAAGGTGAATCTGATTGATGATTTCATCACGCCAGACAATCAGCATGAGTACTTGAGCAAAGAGTATGACTACGTGTTGGATGCAATCGACAGTGTGAAAGCAAAAGCTTCTCTATTGGCTTACTGCCGTAGTAACAAAATTAAAGTTATCACGACGGGTGGTGCTGGTGGTCAGGTCGACCCAACACAAATTATGGTGGCGGATCTGACCAAGACGATTCAAGATCCACTGGCCAAAAAGATTAAAGATACCTTGCGTCGTCATCATAATTTTCCGAAGAATCCTGCGCGTAAATTTGGCATTGACTGCGTATTCTCTACCGAGCAGCTAAAATACCCACAGGCGGACGGTTCGGTATGTGGTGTGAAGTCTACGGCAGAAGGTCCTAAGCGAATGGACTGCGCAAGCGGATTTGGCGCGGCAACCGTTGTGACAGCAACGTTCGGCTTTGTTGCGGTTTCACGCATAGTAGAAAAGCTGATTCAAAAGTATAAGAAGTAATAACAAAGAGAAGTACGCACCATGACTGATTTTCCAGTTTCACCATTTGGTTCTGAGATAACAAGTGACGATATTGTCGCGACGATGCAGCAGTTTAAAGGCTGGGAAGATCGCTACCGCCAAGTTATCCAGTGGGGAAAGAAATTGCCTCAGATGCCCGAAGCGCTGAAATCAGAACAAGTCACGGTATCAGGCTGTGAAAGCTTGGTTTGGCTGGTTAGTCAGCAGCAGGATGGTGTTTGGCATTTCTGTGCGGATTCTGATGCGCGTATTGTCCGTGGCTTGATCGCCCTGGTGATGGCCGCGTTTGACGGCAAAACCGCTGAGCAGATCCAAGCGTTTGACATCGATGCGTATTTTGAGCAGTTAGGTTTGATTGCCCACTTAAGCCCGTCTCGTGGTAACGGCTTGAAAGCCATTGTTGAGAAAATCAAAGGTTCTAGCAGCTAAAGCCTGGACAGCGACGAAGGCGCGTGATTCAGGATCTACTATCCTAGTTTACTGTTTTATAAGCTGGTTACTTTAGTTGACTACGTGCAGTGAGTAGATTCCTGATGTCGCCATGGCTCCTCGGAATGATGGTTTTAACCGAGGATCCTAGGTCCTAGAACCTAGGATCTGAGTCCCTTGTTTTAAAGCATATCTGCCGCTTTTTTCACGGCTGCAATCAGCCTATCAACATCTTCTTCCGTATTATAAATACCAAAAGAGACGCGTACTGTTCCTTTAACCTTAAGTGCATCCATTAACGGGTGAGCGCAATGGTGACCGGCACGTACAGCGATACCTTGCTGGTCGAGCAGTGTCGCAATGTCTTGATGATGCACTCCATCCATCACAAATGTCAGTACCGATGCATTTGGCTGGTAACCTAAAATGCGAATATCTTCTATCTGGCTAAGTGCTTGATAGGCTTTGTTCTGTAGAGCGTGCAGGTGATCTTCGACTTCTTGATGATCAAATCCCTGATACCACTCAATCGCCTTTGCGAGCGCGATAGCCCCAGCCACATTTGGTGTGCCTGCTTCGAATTTACCGGGCAGAGCTGAAAAGGTAGTTTTTTCAAACGATACTTTTTCTACCATTTTTCCGCCACCATGCCATGGCGGCATGGCTTCTAGTAACGCTAACTTGCCGTAAAGCACGCCAATCCCGGCAGGAGCATACAGCTTGTGACCGGAGAAAACGTAAAAATCGATATCCAGTTCAGCAAGGTTTAGTGGCTCGTGTACGATACCTTGTGCGCCATCTACCACGACAACGGCACCAAACTGATGCGCTAGGATGGTAATTTCTTCGATAGGCTGACGCGAGCCTGTGACGTTAGTTATTTGTGCACACGCCACAATCTTACAACGTTCAGACAACAGCGACTTAAATGCGTCCATATCAAACTGGCAGTCGGAAGTCATTGGCACTTTAACGACTTTTGCTCCAGTCTGCTCGGCGACAATCTGCCAAGGTACGATGTTGGCGTGATGCTCCATTTCACTGACTAATATCTCGTCACCTGCTTGTAAATTACTGCGAGCATAGGTCTGAGCGATCAAGTTAAGTGCTTCTGTCGCACCACGTGTCCAAATGATCTCTTTTGAGCTGGCCGCGCCGATAAAACGGGTGACGGTTTCACGTGCCGCTTCGAACTGGCTGGTAGCATTAGCCGTTAGGCTGTGACTGCCACGATGCACATTGGCATTTTGAGCACTGTAGTAGTGGCTGATGACATCAATCACACACTGAGGCTTTTGGGTGGTTGCTGCACTATCAAGATAAACCAGAGGCGTGTCATTGATGGACTGTTTTAAAGCGGGAAACTGCTGGCGAACCGCATTGACATCAAACATTACTCGTCACCAATCTTGTGATAGTGCAACGTCGGAATGGTCACCATAGGTTCGGCGATAGCCCATGCATGCTTTTTACCCGATAGCTTGATGATCACTTCCATCGCGAATTCTAACGCTGTGCCCGGCCCCTGGCTGGTGATCAGATTATGGTTGATATCGATAGTCACGCGTTTGCTACGCCAGTTGGCTTCAGGAATATGTGACTGAAAACTTGGGTGGCAGGTCATCAGTGCTTGTGGGAAAAGTTCATGATGTTGCAATACCAGAGCTGGAGCCGCACAGATAGCCGCAACCAGCTTCCCTTCATAAATATGTTGTTTAAGGATTTCTATCATGACCGTGCTGTCACGAAATACTTCGGCACCACCGACACCGCCAGGCAGCGCAATGACATCAAACTCGTCATCGGCAATATCAACCAGTTTACAATCAGCGGTTAACGTCACGCCACGAGAAGCTTTCATCGTCAAAGCACCATCGAATGCCGCACTGGCTACGGTTACGTCATATCCTGCTCGGACCATCATATCAATGATAGTGACGGCTTCCATTTCTTCGCTGCCTGGTGCGATAGGCACTAAGATTTTTACACTCATTTTTCTGTCCAGCTTTTTTCTATCTGTTTAATGCGTAGGTAAAGGTTAAGGTTCTCAGGCGTCTCGATGTGATGTCTCTTAGCGGCTTGTAATAAATAGCCGGTAATAAAGTCGATTTCGGTACGTCTCTGGTGGTAAACATCCTGTCTCATCGAAGAGAAATTCTCAGCGGTAGCATGAACGACTTGCATAATTATCTCGAACAGGTTGTCGAACTCGGTATCGAGCCCTTCTTTATTCATCACCTCGACCAACTCGTGCGTAATATTTCGCAGCGTATCCTGAAACTTTTGCTGCGCAAGCGCGCCATTTTTGCATTGATGGATAGCGGTTAATGGATTAATTGCACAGTTAATAGCGAGTTTAGTCCACAATGCTGCATGGATATTTGGGTTCCATCTCACTTCAGGAAGAGCGTGATGCATCACTTCCTGCAAAAACTGGCATTGCTCGCCCGAACCATTAAAGCCGCCCAGTTGCGTGATGCCATGACCTGTATGTGACACGTGCTGTTTGTTTGGCTTGTAGGCGCCGTGAGTGGTGGTCGCTAAAACAATTGGGTTGTTTGGAAGCAGTGCTGCAACGTTCTGGGCGGTACCCATACCGTTATGCATAAGCATCACAATAGTGTCGGGGCTGATATGTGGAAGCAGAGGACGAATGGCTTCTCCGACCTGCCACGCTTTTACCGTTACGACAATCAAGTCTGCATTCTGTACATCTAAAAGGTGGTGATTTGCAAAGGTGTCAACGGCTGTATCATCAAGCTGTAACGTAAGCTGAGTTTCCGAACTTCGGCTCCAGAGAGACACATTATGCCCGGCTTGCTTTAATTTTGTTGCCCAGAGTGAGCCGATGGCTCCAGGACCTAAGATGACAATATTCACCAAACGCTCTCATTAAAAAGGTTTGCTGCAAGGATAATGAGGGGAAAAAGGAAAGCAAATAAAAATGGCGCTGATGAGCGCCATTTTTGAAGAAATGAAACTTATTGGTTCAATTAGAACTTGTAAGTAACTGCTACGTAGTGACCGAAACCTGTAGAATCTACGCCACTTGCATCTTTGATACCGTAGATGTTTTTGAAGCCTTTAAGGCCGTAACCAACTGCAAAGCGGTCAGAGTGCCAGTATAGGCCGTTAAACATTGCGCCGCCGTAGCTAGAGCTTGCGTACTCATCTTTCATACCAAATTGCCAGTCGATGTAACCTTGGTAAGAAATGAATGAACCGTTCTCGAAAAAGTAGAATGGTTTGAACCAGTTTGTTGCAAAATGGTAACCATTCCAGTCTTTATCGTTACCGCTGTAGGTTCCGTATAGGTTTACACCTACTTTACCAAGCCATGGAACCATAACATCAGAGCCAAGACCGATTTTCTGGTTGTTTACACCAGAGTTACCACCCCACTCAATGAGAGATGCAACGTAAAGTTCTTGGACAGGACCGAACGACAGATCTTTGCCCGTTAATGCGTCCAGAGACATACGTGGCGCGAACTTCATGAACATCTTTTCAGCGCCAGCTTTGTCACTACCTGGATCTGACGTTAGGTTGAATACGTCAACGTAACCGTAAAGATCGAAGATACCAGAGCGACCGCCAAATTCCATTTCTAGGTAGTCGTGGTTTGAACCATCAGGGAAACCTGGAAGTTCGTTAAATGCGCCCATAAGGTTGAATTGCATCCACTTGTAATCGTTTTTGTGGATATCGCCATCAGAGTAATCAGCCGCCATAACTGGAGCTGAAGTAGCCGCTAGAAGGCCAAGAGCTAAAAGTGATTTACGCATAAGGGGACTCTCTATGTTTGTAATATTTCAGAATAAGCAATCTATGCTGCGTTTTCCTAGTGGCGGGAATAATAGCGATAATAATCCCAAAATAAAGTGATAAAAGGTGCAAATTAAAACCTTTTTAGTGATCAGTATCACAAAGGCGTTTTTATTTACGGAACTTTTTATTAATTGCATTTTATTGCAGTAAATGTGTGATTTGGATCGTTTGCGTGGCGATTTTCGTGACTTTTTAAGCCAGTCGATTAACCAACATAAACCGTTAGTGATCGGAGTGAACAGATTATCGTAATAGTCATTGAACCAAAGAGGACTTATTGATGAACGAAGTTATGTTATTTCCACTTACTTCAGTTGTACTTCCTGAAGGCAAGATGAACCTACGTATTTTTGAACCTCGTTACATACGCATGGTGAAAGAATGCTGTTCTAAAAACATGGGATTTGGCGTCTGTCTGGTAGGTAACGGCGGCGATCCAAAAGAAGTTGGAAATGTTTCTTCGATAGGTTCGTTAGTTCGTATTGTTGATTTTGAAACATTAAATGATGGGCTTCTTGGAATCACGGTGGTTGGTGAAAAGCGCTTTAAAGTACAGCGTCTTAGAGCAGATAACGATGGTCTACGACATGCAGAAGTCGAGTGGATGGCTAATTGGGCTGATAACGGAGAGCTGTACAGCTTTGAAGGTTTAAGTCAACAGTTAGCTTCCATTTATGAGGAGTTTCCTCAGATTGGGTCACTTTATAAGCATCGCTTTTATGATGACCCAGCTTGGGTTACCCAGCGTTGGCTCGAGTTATTGCCGTTGGATTGTCGTCTGTTCGAACAGCTGGTGGGAGCAGAGGATTGTCTGCCAGCATTGCGGTTTTTACATCAAGCACTTGAAGCCCCTACAAGCAAAGAGGCACGGTTATGAAACAAACAACAAAAGCGTTTCTGGTCATGGTAGCATCAGTGGGATTGGCTGCGTGTGATTCAGATAGTGACTCCATAGAGTACTCCAATGTTCAGGCAGTACATGCATCATCTGACGCGCCATTGGCGAATGTTTGGATTAACGACAAAGCAACGCTCACAGGTGTCGATTACGGCATTGGGTCTGGATACTTGAAAGTACGTGAAGGCAGTAACTCAGTGCAAGTTGATGTGCAGTTGCCGGGGAGTGAAGTCGCTACCGTCGTGCCAAGAACCGTGCTGGATCTCGATTCCGATCTTAAATACAGCATTTTTGTCGTGGGGGATGCCGATGGGAGTCCAAACCCTGTGGAGCCACTGATTGTGACACGTAGTACTGAGTCAATGGCGGATGACAACAGCTTAGACGTTCAAGTTGTACATGCCGCTTCTGATGTGCCTGCGGTGGACCTTTATGTTACTGAGCCAGGGGCTGATTTATCTACCGCGATGCCTGTGACAAACCTTGCTTATAAAGCAGCGACAGACGTGCTCAATATTCCTGCTGGTGATTATCAAGTCAGGTTAGCGGTAGGGGACGACGTTGTGTTTGATTCTGGATCGCTGTCATTAGCGGGAAATACTAACTTAACTATCGCTGCTATCAAAACGGGGGACTCCAATAGTTCTTCGCCCGTCAAGTTGCTCGTTTTAGACGGTTCGGGATCTTCTATAATTCAGGATACAGGCAGTCAGGCTGAAGTTCGGGTTGGACACCTCGCCGACGGTGCGCCAGTTGTTGATGTGAATGTAGATGGTGCTCCGTTTGCACCGCTTGCTGATTTAGCCTTTAAAGAAATCCGTGGATATTTGGATCTTGCTCCTCAGTCTTACGATATAGACGTTTTCGTTGATGGTACGACCACAGACCCCATTTTTAGTGTTGACGATTTAGCTGTGGAAGGTGGTATGGATTACAGTATTTATGCGGTTGGTGTCGTGAGCCCTGCGATAGCAATCGAGCCTTTAGTTGTTCAGGATATGAGAAGAGCAGTGGCGACCAGTGCAACGTTAAATTTGACTCATTCGGCGGCAAATCCGATTGCTGAAATGGTGGATATTTATCTCACTACCAGCACCGGTATAGATGGCAGTGATCCAACCATTGCTAATTTTACGTACAAAGAGAGTCTACAAGGACTTTACGTGGAGGAAGGAACCTACTACGTCACCGTAACTGTAGCGGGCGACCCTAACACCGTTGCAATAGATTCGTTACCTGTGAATCTGATGAACGGTGTGGTCTACCAGGTCGTAGCGATAGACGATGGCAATAATGGTGGTTTCAACCTATTAGTTAATGACATCACAGACTAGGACAGAGTGGGAGGGGGAGACTCCTCCCAACAATAAGGCCGATTATGATGAGTGATAGCCAACAAAAACTGGGACGGCAGGAATGGAACGCGTATATGGACCAAATCAAAGCGCGAGACAAAGATGCGTTTGCTTTTGTTTTCCAATTTTATGCACCCAAATTAAAACAATTCGCCTATAAGCACGTTGGAAACGAGCAAGTCGCGATGGAAATGGTGCAAGAAACTATGGCGACGGTTTGGTACAAAGCTCACCTGTACGATGGAAAGAAGAGTGCATTATCAACGTGGATTTACACAATTATTCGCAACTTGTGTTTTGACTTACTGCGAAAACAAAAGGGTAAAGAGCTACATATTCATTCTGATGACATTTGGCCTTCTGAATATTATCCACCTGATCTCGTTGATCATTATTCTCCAGAGCAAGACATGCTAAAAGAGCAGGTGGTGAAATTCTTAGACACATTACCAAAAAATCAAAGAGATGTGTTGCAAGCGGTATATCTTGAAGAGCTTCCACACCAACAAGTGGCAGAACTGTTTGATATACCACTTGGTACCGTGAAATCACGTCTGAGACTTGCGGTAGAAAAATTAAGACATTCAATGCACACGGAGCAATTATGAACAAACATCCAGATAACAAATTGTTGGAAGCGTACGCTTCTGGCAGCATTGATGCGGTTTCTGGCCTTGTCGTCGCGACGCACTTAGAAACATGCTCCAAATGCCGGGACTTTGTCAATCGGGTAGAAGCAGAGCAAGCAAATGTCGTCAGTGGACTCCCTTGTGGCTACGTTCCTGAGTTTGATGAAATGTTCAATAACATCGTAACAGCCCCGCCAATGACAGATAGTGTCATTATTAGAGACTCAGCAAAAGTGTCCGTGGCGGGTAAAAGCTTTGAACTACCGAAAACCTTGAGTCGCTTTTCCGATCTGGTTGGCTCATGGAGAAGTTACGGTGGCAAAGTGTATAGTGCCCAGATAGATTTTGGTGAAGATGCCAGAGTAAACCTAATGTACATCAGTGAAAATGTGCAAATCCCTCAACATACGCACAAAGGCGTAGAGTCAACCTTAATACTTCATGGCGGCTTTAGCGATGAGGATGGTGAATATGAGGAAGGCGATCTAATGATACGCGATGGCTCTGTTAAGCACAGCCCGTTTACAAAAGCTGGGGAAGACTGTTTGTGTCTTACCGTGCTCACTGAGCCAATGATATTTACCCAAGGTGTGGCAAGGATCTTCAATATGTTTGGTAAGGGTCTTTATCCTTAACAATTAGCTTGACAACAATTTAGCGTGATAACAATGCTGCCTTAAAAGAACCACCGTATTGCGGTGGTTCTTTTGTTTGTTGTGATTTAGTGTTTGTGGCGTGCTTTTTCCAACAGGTCATCAAAGTAGTGACGTAGTGAATACAGCATGATCAAGCTTGGTATCACCATCACAGCGGTCAGGATGAAGAAGGTACTCCAGTCATTCAGGTAATCCACTAATTCGCCACTGAACGAAGCCAGTGTGGTTCGGCCAAAGTTACCTAAAGACGCCAGTAAAGCATATTGTGTCGCTGAAAACGCTTGTCCGGTCAGTAAGGTTAAGAACGAGACAAACGCCACGGTAGAGAACGCAGTGGTAAAATTATCGACAATAATGGTGGCTAAATATAGGTGCTCATTGGGGCCAACTGACGTAATCCATGCAAACATTAGATTGCTTGCTGACATGGCGATACCGCCAATCATAAGGCCGCGAACAAGCCCAAACTTTACATTGAACATACTGCCTACTAAGGTAAAGAATATCGTTGCACCCCAGCCGATTAACTTGGAGTAGTAGCCAATTTGTTCATTACTGAAGCCGATATCTTTGTAGAACGCAATTGACATTCGGCCTAGGAAGGCTTCGCCAATTTTAAATAAGAACACGAATAACAATAAGGTTATCGCGACGCGCACGCCGTTTCGGTTGAAGAAATCAAGAAACGGTTCGACGACGGTTACTGTAAACCATGCAACCATTCTTGAACCTACCACCTCTTTGTGTCGTTGTTCTGCTTCAAACTGTAGCTGATCACGTTGTGTTTTTGGCTCACCGACCAATAGTGTAAACACCATTAAAATAACGACAATAAGCGCCATTCCGTAATAAACGCCGTTCCAGCCGATACTATCGGCATTAATAAACGCTAAATAACCTGGCAGTGAGTAACCAGTCCACCATCCAATGACCGCCATTGCAGACGCTTGAGGAAGTTTAGACGCTTCAGATTTTGGAAAGGTATCAATACGGAAAGCGTCGATGGCAATATCTTGCGTTGCCGATGCCGTCGCAATGCACAGAGCTAACACTGACGCAAAAGCCAGATTTTTTGCAGGGTTTACATCTGCAATGAGTATGGTTGCGATAAGCACGATACTTTGGCACAAGAAAATCCAACTGCGTCGCTGCCCAAGAAAGCGATATAACAGTGGAAGCTTTAGCCGGTCTACAAGAGGCGCCCAGAGAAAGTTAATGGCATATACCGCAAAGACGCTACCAAAATAACCAATCGCAGACAGCGTTAAGCCAGCATCTTTAAGCCACCCAGACATATTAGAGCCGATCAATACCCAAGGGAAACCGCTTGAGCATCCCAGCATAAAGACCCATAACAAACGTTTATCGAGGTAACTTTTTACCGTTTCCAACCAAGTGATGGAAGGCAATGAAGACATAGATTAATCCAATATATGACGCCGTTGAAAGAGAAAACCCTTCGAATATTCAAAGGGTTTATGATTGTGGCTATTTGAGTAATGTTGCTTTAGTAATGACGATTTGAGTTTCTGGTACGTCACGCATTCGGCCCGATGAAGAAGTTGGCTGTTTCGCCATATTTTGGATGACTTCAAAGCCTTCGGTAACTTGCCCAAAGACCGCATACCCCGGTGGTCGAGCGCCGTAGTTGAGAAAATCATTATCAACCAAGTTAATGTAGAATTGACGGGTCGCTGAATTAGGGGCATTGGTCCGAGCCATTGCGATGGTCGCTTGGTCATTCTTTAAGCCGTTATTACCTTCATTTTTGATAGGCTCGTACGTATCAACCTTTTGCATCTCTTGGTTGTAACCGCCACCTTGCGCCATAAAGCCCGGTATCACTCGGTGGAAAATGGTGCCTTCGTAGCTGCCATCTTCGACATATTTAAGGAAGTTAGCCACCGATATTGGCGCTTTCTCTTCATTTAGCTCAACCGTAAATGAGCCCAATGTTGTTTCAAATGAGACTTTAGGTCCGGCCCAAACGCTACAGCTTAGTAGTGCCAGAGAAAGAATCGCTTTGCGTATCATTAGAATCGCTCCTGCATATAGTTGCGAAGTTCTGGGTCGTTGGCGATTTCTTTCAGAGTCAGGTCAATAACATCATTTAATGTTTGTTCGATGTCAGAGTCTGAAGCACTGAACGTACCGGAGCGCTTTGCACTACCTGTGTACGTTTTCACTAATCGTCCTTGTGGATTTTCTGCGGTAATTTCTAACACAACCTTAGCATCCATTTCTTTGTCCATTACTGAATGCTTTACGTTTACTAGAGCTTCCTGCACTTTAAGCTCAACCATATTGTTACTGTTTAGGTCTGAGTGAAAACCTTGAGATGAGAACTGTTGCTCCAAAGCTTGTTCCAGCGTGATACGCAAGTTCTGCTTCGCGTGGAGAGGAAGGATATTCGAACGTCCATTGTCTACCAGCGCAACGTATTGAGCGGCACGTACATCTTTACTGATCAAGCTGTAGGCTTTGCCTTGTACAATAGGATTGGTGCTGAGTGTGCTTTCAGGCATCAGGTTCAGTTGTACCTGTTGAGGCGCTGAACAGGCAGCCAAAAACGCAACTGAAGCCGCGAGTACCAATTTTTTCATTTGATTGTTCCTTGTAAACATTTTATTAGCTTTATTATTTTGCGTTCAATTTAGCAGGATTATTTGTCGCCTGTAAAATCACGAACTTATTGTTAGACGCGACAAGTTTCACATTGTTAGCACCAAATAGACGTTTGAGCTTAGCATCATAGCCAAGATGTCGATTTCCTATGACAAGCAACTGACCGCCTTTGTTCAATACCTGTTTTGAATCACAGAACATCTGCCATGCAATGTGATCAGTGATAGCCTGCTGTTGATGAAATGGTGGGTTACACATGATCAGAGAGCAGCTATCGTGTTCAAAACCATCTAAGCAGTTGTTAGCGATGCATTGGGTAACACGTCCTTCTCCTAAGTTGTCCAACAAATTTTGCTTAGCTGATTCCAGCGCCATAAAGCTCTCATCGACACAAGTCAGGCGAGCATCAGGGTTTAGTTGGCCTGCTTTCACTGAGAGTACGCCGTTACCGCAGCCTAGGTCGACAATATGAGTGATAGCCGGATCTTGAGGGATATGCTGCAGCATAAATCGGGCACCTAAATCTAAGCTCTCGCCTGAATATACATTTGGCAGGTTTTTGAGCTGAATGGTCTCACCGTCTACCTTCCATGTAGTTATAGGATCAACGTCGACAATGGGTTGTGCATTAGCTTGGGAGAAAACCAGACGGTGCTTTTTCCAGGCGAGGGAAGTTTTCGTTTCGCCTAAATACTTTTCGAAAAGTTTGAGCGTCGAAGTGTGGATCTCTTTTACCTTATTAACGGCAATAACAGGGCATGACTCAGGGAGCCCTTTTCTTAGCTGACTGAGTATCCAAGTCAGGTGACGATTGCTTTTGGGAAGTTGCAGCAGAACCAAGTCAGCATCTGCTGGTATGTCTTCCATTGTGGTCAGAAATGTCACGTTTTTACAGTGGTTGACGTCAAGGTTCTTCTGAGCGCCCTTGTGAGAAATAAAAGAGTCACTCATCAACGTTACACGGTGTTTTTCAGAAAACCAGCAAGCTAAAGCACCAAAGCTATCATTGATAACCACAATATGTTGATTCTCGGCTAGCGCCAGTTCTTCAACATGATTAATCAGATACTCATCACCAGCGTCCCAAGCTTGCAGCGTTTCGTTGGAACGCTTAGGGTAGCGATGAAGCGTAAGGCTTCTGCCGTGGAGGTTCAATTCGGTTTTCATAAGTAAAGGTTGGTTGATTCGATAAACTAGGGATTATTGTCGCAAATGATGGCAAGTGTAGATACAAAAAGCTGTTAAATTTTGAGTTTGCTTACATTTGCGTTACTCATAGGCTCAGACATGACGCAACTCTGAGTTTTAAACTATTGCGTCGATTGAGGTTAGCGTTTAATTTTTAGACTTATACTTCAACAGCGAGAGCTGGATACTGCACGTTACGGTGAGTTGGGTATATACTTATGAAATTCGAATCGATGAGGAACGAATATGATCCAAGAAATCATAGAGAAAAAGCTGCATAGTGAGCTGCAACCTAGTTACCTAAAAGTGGTCAATGAAAGCTATATGCACAATGTGCCACCAGGCTCTGAAAGCCACTTTAAAGTCATTGTTGTCAGCGACTCGTTTGCTGGCCATAGACTGATTGGCAGACATCGACAGGTTCATCAAATTCTCGCAGATGAGTTGGATAATCACATTCACGCGTTAGCGATTCATACCTACACCGATGAAGAGTGGAAGAGCGAGCAAAATGGTGCGCCAGATAGCCCTATGTGTGTCGGTGGTGGTCGCTAAAGCCGTTTACAATAGATTTGAGAAAGATGGTGAAAACCATCTTTTTTTTCGTTTTATCAAGCGTAAGACTACAGAGTAGAGCAGGCACGGTTAAAGAAATTACGTTAACAGTGTTTCAACATATGAATGAAAATCAAAGATTGTTTCAGCCGGTGAATATTGCTTTACCATACGATATATGTGGAATATTGTATTTGTGCGATGGGTCAAAGTTATGAGTATTCTTTGACCTTTTAGACCTTATTCCACCTAAATAACCGCTCTATTCTTAGGATTGGTCATGGCATCAAGTTCCTAAAAAATGCTAGAATATTGCACCTGAGAAATCTCGGCGATTTCCTGTAACGAGATTTTTAATAGGATGTTGCGATTTTAGTGTTTAAAACAACACTGAAACCGGACACTAATGTCGTGTCTAAAAGTTACGCAATCAAAAGAATCTTTTTCCCGATAAAAGTAGTGCAAGTGCGTATGATTACAATAAAGAAGGGCTTGGATCTTCCTATCGCAGGAACTCCATCCCAGGTGATTAATGATGGTAAAACCATCAAAAAAGTCGCCTTGCTTGGCGAAGAGTACGTTGGCATGCGTCCAACCATGCATGTCCGCGTTGGTGATGAAGTGAAAAAAGCGCAAATTCTTTTTGAAGACAAAAAGAACCCTGGCGTGAAGTTCACTGCACCAGCAGCCGGTAAAGTGATCGAAGTTAACCGTGGCGCTAAACGTGTCCTTCAATCTGTAGTGATTGAAGTGGCAGGTGAAGAGCAGGTGACATTCGATAAGTTCGAAGCCGCTCAACTTTCAGGTCTAGATCGTGAAGTGATCAAGACTCAACTGGTTGAATCTGGCCTATGGACCGCTTTACGTACTCGTCCGTTTAGCAAGGTTCCAGCAATCGAGTCTTCAACTAAGGCGATTTTTGTAACTGCAATGGATACTAATCCACTAGCAGCGAATCCTGAGTTGATAATTAACGAGCAACAAGAAGCATTCGTTGCTGGTCTAGATATTCTTTCAGCCCTGACAGAAGGCAAGGTTTATGTATGTAAATCTGGCACCAGCTTGCCACGCTCTTCTCAGTCAAACATTGAAGAACACGTCTTCGATGGCCCTCACCCAGCAGGCCTTGCTGGCACCCACATGCATTTCCTATACCCAGTAAATGCTGAAAACGTGGCGTGGAGCATCAACTACCAAGACGTTATTGCGTTCGGTAAGTTGTTCCTCACAGGTGAACTTTACACTGACCGTGTTATTTCTCTGGCTGGTCCAGTCGTAAATAACCCTCGTTTAGTTCGTACGACGTTAGGTGCTAGCCTAGACGACGTGACAGACAACGAGTTAATGCCAGGTGAAGTTCGTGTGATTTCTGGTTCAGTACTAACTGGTACGCATGCAACTGGTCCTCACGCCTACCTAGGCCGTTACCACGTACAAGTTTCTGTACTACGTGAAGGCTATGAAAAAGAGCTGTTCGGCTGGGCGATGCCTGGTAAGAACAAGTTCTCTGTAACTCGCTCATTCCTTGGTCACCTATTCAAAGGTCAGTTGTTCAATATGACAACTACGACGAATGGTAGTGATCGTTCAATGGTTCCAATCGGTAACTACGAGCGCGTAATGCCGCTAGATATGGAACCTACTTTGTTACTTCGCGATCTTTGCGCGGGCGACACTGATAGTGCTCAGGCACTTGGCGCTCTAGAGCTAGACGAAGACGACGTAGCATTGTGTACCTTTGTTTGTCCAGGTAAGTACGAGTATGGTGAACTACTTCGTGAATGCCTAGATAAGATCGAGAAGGAAGGGTAATTTTCATGGCTCTTAAAAAGTTTCTTGAAGACATCGAGCATCACTTTGAGCCTGGCGGTAAACATGAAAAATGGTTTGCCCTGTACGAAGCTGTAGCCACAGTTCTCTACACACCAGGTCTGGTAACAAAGAAAAGCTCACACGTTCGTGATAGCGTTGACCTAAAGCGTATCATGATCATGGTTTGGTTCGCGGTATTCCCAGCAATGTTCTGGGGTATGTACAACGCGGGTGGCCAAGCTATCGCAGCACTGACTCACTTGCACGCTGGTGACCAACTAGCGGCAGTAGTTGCAGGCAACTGGCACTACTGGCTAACCGAAATGTTTGGCGGAACCATCTCTGCTGATGCAGGTGTTGGCAGCAAGATGCTACTCGGTGCGACCTATTTCCTACCTATCTACGCAACAGTGTTTATTGTTGGTGGTTTCTGGGAAGTTCTGTTCTGTATGGTGCGTAAGCACGAAGTTAACGAAGGTTTCTTTGTGACTTCTATCCTATTCGCACTTATCGTTCCACCAACGTTACCTCTATGGCAAGCGGCGCTAGGTATTACCTTCGGTGTGGTTGTAGCGAAAGAAATCTTCGGTGGTACAGGTCGTAACTTCCTAAACCCAGCACTTGCTGGCCGTGCATTCCTATTCTTCGCTTACCCAGCGCAAATCTCGGGTGACGTAGTATGGACTGCGGCTGACGGTTTCTCTGGTGCGACTGCTCTAAGCCAATGGGCTCAAGGTGGTAACGGTGCTCTGGTAAACACAGTTTCTGGTGCTCCGATCACTTGGATGGACGCTTTCATCGGTAACATCCCAGGCTCAATTGGTGAAGTATCGACGCTTGCTCTGTTGATTGGTGCAGCGATGATCGTGTACATGCGAATTGCTTCGTGGCGCATCATTGCCGGTGTAATGATTGGTATGATCGCGACAGCAACGCTGTTCAATGTGATCGGCTCTGATACTAACCCTATGTTCAACATGCCATGGCACTGGCACCTAGTTCTGGGTGGTTTTGCATTCGGTATGTTCTTTATGGCGACAGACCCTGTATCCGCTTCATTTACCAATAAAGGTAAATGGTGGTACGGCGCTCTAATCGGTGTAATGTGTGTTCTTATCCGTGTAGTTAACCCAGCGTACCCAGAAGGTATGATGCTGGCGATTCTATTCGCGAACCTGTTTGCACCTCTGTTCGACCACTTAGTTATCGAGAAGAACATCAAGCGGAGACAAGCACGCTATGGCAAGTAATAACGACAGCATTAAAAAGACGCTGGGTGTTGTTGTCGGGTTGAGCCTTGTTTGTTCAATCATCGTATCAACAGCAGCAGTAGGTCTACGCGATAAGCAAAAAGCTAACGCTGTACTAGATAAGCAATCTAAGATCGTTGAAGTTGCGGGCATTGATGCATCAGGTAAGAAAGTGCCTGAGCTATTTGCACAATACATTGAACCACGTCTGGTTGACTTTAATACTGGTGACTTTGTAGAAGGTAACGCTGCGACTTACGATCAGCGTAAAGCTGCAAAAGATCCAGCTGAGTCTATCAAGCTACCTGCTGAAGATGACAAAGCGAAGATCATGCGTCGTGCTAACACTGGGGTTGTATACCTAGTGAAAGATGGCGATGCAGTATCTAAAGTTATCCTACCGGTTCACGGTAATGGTCTTTGGTCTATGATGTACGCATTCGTTGCTGTTGAAACTGATGGCAACACAGTATCTGGTATCACTTACTACGAGCAGGGTGAAACTCCTGGACTTGGTGGTGAAGTTGAGAACCCGAGCTGGCGCGAACAATTCGTAGGTAAGAAACTGTTTGACGAAAACCACAAACCAGCAATCAAAGTTGTTAAAGGTGGTGCGCCAGCAGGTTCTGAGCACGGTGTTGACGGCCTGTCAGGTGCGACACTAACTAGTAACGGTGTTCAACACACATTTGACTTCTGGTTAGGTGACATGGGCTTTGGTCCATTCCTAGCAAAAGTTCGTGACGGAGGTCTGAACTAATGTCTAGTGCACAAAATGTTAAAAAGAGCATTCTAGCGCCAGTATTGGATAACAACCCAATCGCGCTACAGGTTCTTGGTGTATGTTCTGCGCTTGCAGTAACTACCAAACTAGAGACTGCGTTTGTTATGACGCTGGCAGTAACGTTTGTAACTGCTCTGTCTAACTTCTCGGTATCTCTAATCCGTAACCACATTCCTAACAGCGTACGTATCATCGTTCAGATGGCTATCATCGCATCGCTAGTAATCGTGGTAGACCAGGTGCTAAAAGCTTACCTATACGATATCTCTAAACAGCTATCAGTATTCGTAGGTCTTATTATCACGAACTGTATCGTAATGGGTCGTGCTGAAGCATTCGCAATGAAATCTGCGCCAATCCCATCTCTTATCGATGGTATCGGTAACGGTCTTGGTTACGGTTTCGTTCTTATCACTGTTGGCTTCTTCCGTGAGCTATTCGGCTCAGGCAAACTATTTGGTATGGAAATCCTACCTCTAGTGAGCAACGGCGGTTGGTATCAGCCAAACGGCCTGATGCTACTAGCACCATCAGCATTCTTCCTAATCGGCTTCCTAATCTGGGCAATCCGTATTCTGAAACCAGAACAAGTAGAAGCGAAGGAGTAAGGACGTCATGGAACATTACATTAGTCTGTTAGTTAAATCGATTTTCATCGAAAACATGGCTTTGTCTTTCTTCTTAGGTATGTGTACGTTTCTTGCGGTATCTAAGAAAGTTAAGACCTCTTTTGGTCTAGGTGTTGCGGTTGTAGTTGTACTTACTATCGCGGTTCCAGTAAACAACCTTGTTTACAACCTAGTATTGAGAGAGAACGCTTTAGTTGAAGGTGTCGATCTTAGCTTCCTAAACTTCATCACCTTTATCGGTGTAATCGCGGCACTTGTACAGATCCTAGAGATGGTTCTAGACCGTTTCTTCCCACCTCTGTACAACGCGCTAGGCATCTTCCTACCGTTGATCACAGTAAACTGTGCGATCTTCGGTGGTGTATCTTTCATGGTACAACGTGACTACAACTTTGCTGAATCTGTTGTTTACGGCTTCGGTTCTGGTATGGGTTGGATGCTAGCCATCGTTGCTCTTGCAGGTATCCGTGAGAAGATGAAGTACTCTGACGTACCTCCTGGTCTACGTGGTCTAGGTATCACGTTCATCACTGTAGGTCTAATGGCGTTAGGCTTTATGTCTTTCTCTGGTGTTCAACTGTAAGTCGGGTAAACCGCAACAATTAAGGAATAGTCAATGGACATTATTCTTGGTGTAGTGATGTTTACTCTGATCGTACTGGCTCTAGTATTAGTGATTCTTTTCGCTAAGTCTAAGCTTGTACCAACAGGTGACATTACAATTTCTGTGAACGACGACCCTAATTTGGCGATCGTTACACAACCAGGTGGTAAACTACTTAGCGCTCTTGCTGGCGCTGGTGTATTTGTTTCTTCTGCCTGTGGTGGCGGTGGCTCATGTGGTCAGTGTCGCGTAAAAATTAAATCTGGTGGTGGTGATATCCTTCCAACCGAGCTTGACCACATTACTAAAGGTGAAGCACGTGAAGGTGAGCGTCTGGCGTGTCAGGTTGCGATGAAAACCGACATGGACATCGAACTTCCAGAAGAAATCTTCGGCGTTAAGAAGTGGGAATGTACGGTTATCTCTAACGATAACAAAGCGACATTCATCAAAGAGCTTAAGCTACAAATTCCAGATGGCGAATCAGTACCTTTCCGTGCTGGTGGTTACATCCAGATTGAAGCACCGGCTCACCACGTGAAATACGCTGACTTCGATGTACCTGAAGAGTACCGCGAAGACTGGGACAAATTTAACCTGTTCCGCTACGAGTCTAAAGTAAACGAGGAGACAATCCGCGCTTACTCAATGGCTAACTACCCAGAAGAAGAAGGCATTATTATGCTAAACGTGCGTATCGCTACGCCGCCGCCTAATAATCCTGACGTACCACCTGGTATCATGTCTTCATACATCTGGTCTCTTAAAGCAGGCGACAAGTGTACGATTTCTGGTCCATTTGGTGAGTTCTTCGCGAAAGATACTGATGCTGAAATGGTATTCATTGGTGGTGGTGCTGGTATGGCACCGATGCGTTCGCACATCTTTGACCAACTTAAGCGCCTAAACTCTACGCGTAAAATGTCTTTCTGGTACGGTGCGCGTTCTAAGCGTGAAATGTTCTACGTAGAAGATTTCGACGGCCTACAAGCAGAAAACGATAACTTCGTATGGCACTGTGCTCTATCCGATCCAATGCCAGAAGATAACTGGGATGGTTACACAGGTTTCATCCACAACGTACTGTACGAAAACTACCTGAAGGATCACGAAGCTCCTGAAGATTGTGAATACTACATGTGTGGTCCACCGATGATGAACGCAGCGGTTATCGGCATGCTGAAAGATCTTGGTGTAGAAGATGAAAACATCCTTCTAGATGACTTTGGTGGTTAATCCATCTAAGTGATTGAAATTTATGGCTGGCTCTTACGGGTCAGCCATTGTTTTTTCTGAACATAAATTGATAAAGAAAATAGGTTCATATCGATTCAACTTATTCTCTATATCCATTTCAATTTTCCATAGGAGTTAAACAAGTGAAAAAGTGGCTTGTTGCTTTCGCTTCTCTTTTCGTTCTTGCTGGTTGTGAACAGCCCGCAGAGCAAATACATCTAACTGGCCCTACAATGGGGACGACATACAATATTAAATATATCGATGCAGAAGGTCTTCCAACTGCGGCTGAGCTACAAAAAGAAGTTGACCGTTTGCTCGAAGAAGTGAACGACCAAATGTCGACTTACCGCAAAGATTCAGAGCTAAGTCGCTTCAACCAATACAAAGAATCTGATGCGTTTGAAGTCTCACCTCAAACAGCGAAGGTAGTGAAAGAAGCGATTCGATTGAATAAATTAACTATGGGCGCGTTGGATGTGACCGTGGGACCTCTGGTGAACCTTTGGGGGTTTGGTCCGGAAGCTCGCCCAGAAGTTGTGCCAAGCGATGAAGAGCTAGCTGCGCGCCGTGCTAACACAGGTATCGAACATCTGGAAGTTGCGGGTAACATACTGAAAAAAGACATTCCAAACTTATACGTAGACTTGTCGACCATCGCAAAAGGTTGGGGGGTGGATGTCGTGGCAGATTACATCCAATCTCAAGGCATCATGAACTACATGGTTGAAGTAGGCGGTGAGATGCGCTTAAAGGGCCTCAACCGTGAGGGTGTGCCTTGGCGTATCGCGATTGAAAAGCCGTCTGTCGAAGGGCGAGCAATTCAAGAGATCATCGAGCCGGGTGAGATGGCTGTTGCAACCTCGGGCGATTACCGCAACTATTTTGAACGTGACGGTATTCGTTACTCCCACATTATCGACCCAGAAACTGGGAAACCAATTAACCACAAAGTGGTGTCTGTAACGGTATTGGATAAGTCGTCGATGACGGCTGACGGTCTCGCTACTGGCCTAATGGTACTGGGCGAAGATAAAGGCATGGCTATTGCGAACGAAAATAACATTCCAGTCTTCATGATCGTTAAGACGGATGAAGGCTTTAAAGAATTGGCTTCAGAAACCTACAAGCCGTTTATGAACAAATAACAACAGAAGTGAGCATGTCTGTATGAGTACATTTCTAATTACATTTGCTGTGTTTGTCGCTGTGATTGCAGCAATGGCAGTCGGCTACATCTTTCAGAAGAAAGTGGTGAAGGGCAGCTGTGGTGGCCTTGGTGCTGTAGGCATCGAAAAAGTGTGTAACTGCCCAGAGCCTTGTGACGCTCGTAAAAAGCGTGAAGCTCGTGAAGCTGCACGTGCAGAGAAACTGGCGACTTGGGAAAAAGACCGAATCGCATAACTTTGTACCGAGTAATGATTAAATTTTGATAACCCAGCTTTATGCTGGGTTATTTTTTATCGAGCTCCGGACAGGGTATATACTTTTGATTAGTGATCCTGTTTGAGGAGGTAGATATGGAAATGCATCAACACGGAATGACGGAATTATTTGCACAGCTCGGTTTGGGCAGCTCACCAAGAGAAATTAAAGACTTCGTCAATAACCATCGACATAAACGCGACTCTGCGCCGATCTATGAAGCGAGCTTTTGGACGCGTTCACAATCGGACTTCTTGAAACAGGCAATAGAGCAAGATGCCGACTGGGCAGAGTTGGTTGATCAGCTAGACGTTATGCTGCGGGACTAGCTGACACTATCATTGATCAGTCAATGGGTTATCGAATCTTATGAATTTAGCGGGTAGTCAACCGGCTAAACTTTGATTTTCTTCAGGCATGAATTTATCTATACTGTATTTTTAAACAGTGTGATATGGGTTATGTCAGAGCGAATCAGAAAAATTATTCATGTCGATATGGATTGTTTTTATGCTGCCGTAGAGATGAGAGATAACCCAAATTTCCGAAACATTGCACTGGCTGTGGGTGGTCACGAAAAGCAGCGTGGGGTGATTAGCACCTGCAATTATGAAGCACGTAAATATGGTGTACGCAGTGCTATGCCCACCGCACGGGCCTTACAATTGTGTCCTAACCTTGTGGTTGTACCCGGACGGATGCATGTTTATAAACAAGTGTCTCAGCAGATCCGAGCGATTTTTGAGCGCTACACCCCACTCATAGAACCTCTTTCCCTAGACGAGGCATATTTAGATGTGACTGATGCAATGGCTTGTCACGGATCCGCGACATTAATTGCTGAAGCTATTCGAAGAGATATATGGAATGAGCTTGGCTTGACTGCTTCAGCTGGTGTGGCACCAATCAAGTTCCTCGCCAAAGTCGCATCAGATATGAACAAGCCCAATGGCCAGTTTGTAATCCCCCCTGACAAAGTCCAGGAAGTCGTGGATAAATTACCACTGGAGAAAATTCCGGGGGTGGGTAAGGTCAGCCTGGAAAAACTGCATCAAGCAGGGTTTTATCTCTGTGAAGACATCAAAAATAGTGATTACCGAGAGCTACTGCGTCAGTTTGGTCGCCAAGGTGCTTCTTTATGGAAACGGAGTCAGGGGATTGATGACAGGGACGTGATTGTTGAAAGGGAGCGAAAGTCTGTTGGAGTCGAGCGTACATTTAGCCAAAATATATCGACTTACGACGAATGTTGGCGGGTCATTGAGAGCACGCTTTATCCCGAACTCGAAAAGCGCCTCGAACGCGCAAGCCCTGATAAGTCGATCAGCAAGCAAGGCATAAAAGTGAAGTTTGCGGACTTTCAGCTGACGACTATAGAACATATTCACCCTCAGCTTGAGTTAAATGATTTCAAGGTATTGCTGAGAGACATTCTCAAGCGTCAGCAAGGTAGAGAAATTCGCCTTTTAGGCTTGAGTGTAATGCTCAAGCCTGAGGTACAAGCTCGTCAGCTTAGTTTTTTCTAAGCCCGGTTTGTATTAAGAACCGTTTATTTTAAGCCCGGGCTTTACTCACCTGCTCGATGACTTTATCGAAGGATACATTCGCCATTGCGCCATAGCCGGACTTTTTTGTCGCTTTCAGTTGGCTGATAAGCGGTATACTGATCCCACATAGGAATCGGGTAACCGCTTCATTGCTGATGGTTGTTGGAGACAATTGCACAAATTCATTCACCCAAGACACTATCTGTTTGTGCTCGGGCAGTTCATTTACCTGAGCTGGAAATGTAGCCACGTGACCACGACAGACCGAGCAATGACCACATTGAGCAGGCGCGTTGTGATCCGCAAAGTAGTGTGCCAGTTGGTGGCTCAAGCACTCTGATGATTGAAATAAGCCCAACATCGTATGAATACGCTCGATATCTTTGCGCTCTTTGGATTGAAACAGATCGTAAAGATGTTGTTCCAGCACCTCTGTGCTTTGTTGAGTCGGAAGAACTGCGTACACATCGGTTAACTGTTTGCTTTCCAGTTCAATCCATCCGTTTTGATGAAAGTAATCCAGTGCCGCAACCACGCGGCTTCGTTCTGATTGATAGTGCATCCAGAGTGCGTCTAAATCTACCTGACACCATACTTTGGCTTTTGTAGAGCAAGTGAAGATGGCTTCCACAAATTGGCGTCGTTCGCCTTGAAACTGATTGAGAATAAATTGCTGATCTTGTAGGAATTTGAAGCGATATTCAGCAAAGTAGCTGTATTTTGCCTCGATGACTTTCTCTAACTCCAAATACACCAGCAGCGTTTTGAGCGGCAACTGACGTATATTACATTCACGAGATAGACGCAGTGGCACAATTTCCCACTGTGGCGAATGTTCACGAACTTGCTCTAAAACATACTTGATAGAGCTACGCTCTGGCGTATCACCATACACAAAGTTCTCCAGAACGGTTAAGCCAGACGTATTACCAAGGAGAATACATTCAGAGCGTTGACCATCACGTCCGGCTCGACCAATTTCCTGCGCGTAGTTCTCAATTGATTTCGGCAGGTCGAAGTGAATCACACGGCGAATATTTGACTTGTCTACTCCCATACCAAACGCGATGGTCGCCACGATGCAGTCAATTTGACTATCCATAAATTGCTGCTGAATTTGTTCTCGAATGTCACTCTTCATACCAGCATGATAAGCATGGGCGTTAATGCCGATGTGGATCAGCGATTTTGCCACCTGTTCGGCAGTTTGTTGTTGAGTGACATACACAATAGTTGGCAGGGTGGGCTGCGTGGCAACGATGCTGTTAAGCTGAGTCTGTTTCTCAGATTCTAGACACGGAATGACTGAGATATCCAGGTTAGGGCGGTAGAAGCCGGTGACGGTAATATTCTCACTGGCAATATTGAATTTCTCCTGCATGTCGTTGATAACTGCAGGCGTTGCCGTAGCGGTAAGCAACAGCGTCTGAGGAATATGCAACTCACTCTGATATTGCGGTAGCTTCAGGTAATCGGGCCGAAAGTTATGCCCCCACTCGGAGATACAGTGCGCTTCGTCCACTACCATTAATGAGATGGGGATCTGACGGATAAACTCACGAAAGCGCTCATTCTTGAGCCGTTCAACTGAAATCATCAGAATTTTTATCTGACCGTTTTTCACCCCCGCCATCACTTGCTGAGATTCCTCTCGACTTTGGCTGCTGTCTATTGATGCTGCCGCAATACCTCTACTATGTAAAAAGCTAAGCTGGTCTTTCATCAGTGCAAGGAGTGGAGAAATCACCAGAGTAAGGTTTGGTAGTTGTGTTGCGGGCAACTGATAACAGAGTGATTTACCTGAACCTGTTGGAAAGATTGCCGCTGCTGAGTCACCTTTCATCACAGCTTCAATAACAGCTTGTTGACCTGAGCGTAATGAGTCAAAACCAAAGACCGACTGAAGTGTTTTCTGCAACTGGGCACTTTTCTGCAACTGAATGGTTTGCATAATAGGGAAACCTTTCTTTGATGATAAACTAGGGCACAATACCATAATCTGTTTGCTAAAAGTGCCTTTTAAAAGTATGAACAAAGCAGAGTTAGTCCAAATTATCATTCAGCAGTTGGAAGAAAAGCTGCAAATTGCGCACGCTTCTACCCAGAGAGCTATCGATGCCGCGACGGATGAAGAGACGGTTCCTGAACACAAGTACGACACGCTGGCGTTAGAGGCTTCTTACCTTGCTCACGGTCAGGCAATGCGAGTTCAGGAGAGTGAAGAAGAGTTACAGCAGTACCGTTTGCTAGTCATTCGAGACTTTACGGATGCTCCTATTGGGGTCGGGGCTTTTGTTTTGCTGGAAGACGATGATTTGAAAGAAAAGTGTTTTTTCATCGGCCCTTGCTCTGGTGGTTTAACGGTTGAGTGGGATGGTAAAAAAGTCTTTGTCTTAACGGCGAAATCCCCACTTGGTCGAGCACTAGTAGGGAAAGAGGAAGGGGATGATGTTGATATTAAAATTGGCAATAAAACAATTGGTTATACAGTGGTGACGGTTTTCTGACATCAAATGTATAACCCAGTGTTATGTTTAACATTAGTAAAGTTGGATAAAAGAGAAAGACATGAAGAAACTTCTTACACTTTCATTGTTGGTAGTGAGTGCTTCTGGCTATACAGCGCAGTGTCGTGTGGACATCAATAATGAAGTTCGTATGGATGGACAGAGTTTGGAAATTCATCAATCCACTGGAGATACAGCGGTTGTCGATGAACAGAACAACCTGTTTATTAAAGGGGAGCAAGTTGAACTCGATGCTGATCAGAAAGCGGCGATTGAAGACTACCGAGAGAAAATGAATGCTTACATCCCTCAGGCGAAACAATTGGCGAGTGATGGTTTAGAACTGGCAAATGCCATCATTGATGATGTCGCTGCGAGTTTGGATGCCCCTGGTGCTTTTGACAATGTGAAAGCTTCAGTACAAGCGTTTTTCTCAGACGTAGAATCACGCTACTACAAAGACGGTGACTTTATTCTGCCAGCTGAAAGCTTTGAATCGATGACACAAAGCTGGACGGACGATTTTGCTAAAGCTCAGGAGATCTTCAACAAAGAATTCTTAGCAAGTGCGTTTGAGGCGTTATCTAATAAGATGCAAGAAGAAGATGGTCTTAACCTGACGGCACTGTCGGAAAGTATGGCGGAGCTGAGTGCTAAAGTAGAGCAGCGTATCAATGAACACTCGAAAGGCATAGAGCAGAAGGCGCAAGAAATGTGTGACTCTCTGGATGATATGGCGGACCAGGAAGAAAACGTCCTGAAGAAAATTCCAGAGTTGAAAGATTACCGAGTCTTTACGATTTAACCTCTGCACATCATCAAACAGAGCGCCAAAGTGCGCTCTGTTACTAAAAATAAGCGCTTAAATCCCCCCATAAATCTGACGCCTTGTTCTCAAGCATTCTTTCTAAGCTATCTTTGAACACTTAATTACTGAGATTAGTATTACGACGGAAAATCTGAGATGTACGTAATATTTTACAAACTGAATGTCTGCTGATCGTTCTTGTTGTCGAGTATTTAACCTGCTTGCTCTTGCTGATTAGTTGATATTTCTATAATGTACTAGCCAGCTAGTTCATTGATATATTGTGTGAGTGGTATGACACAACAAAATTCTTCTCAGCCTCGTGAGCATTTTGGCTCTCGTCTCGGATTCATTTTAGCCGCAGCAGGTGCGGCAGTGGGTCTGGGCAATATTTGGGGCTTTCCAACGCAAGCTGCCAGTAATGGTGGTGGTGCATTCTTGTTAGTTTACTTAGTGATGATTCTTATCGTTGCTTTTCCAATGCTTGTGGTTGAAATGGCGATTGGTCGTCATGGCCAGGCGAACCCTGTCGACAGTATGCGTGCGTTGACCCATAACTCTGTCGGTAAAAAATTTGGCGGCATGGTCGGTTGGATCGGTCTGAGTGTACCAAGTGCGGTTCTCGCGTTTTATTCTATTGTTGGTGGTTGGCTGATCTGCTTTTTACTGGGTGCGATCACTGACATCATGGGCTTGGAAGCCATTACCGCTTGGTTCAAAGGGTTCAGTGTCGAGCGCAATCTGTTCGGTACGGTTATTTTTTATATTCTCACGGTTTTGATCGTACAAGGTGGTGTTAAACAAGGTATCGAAAAATGGTCAACACGCTTGATGCCAGCACTTTTCGTTTTATTTGCATTGCTGTTTGTTTACATCATGACGCAAAACGGCGCGATGGAAGGCCTTAAGCACTACCTTGTGCCGGATTTTGAAAAAATTTGGGACAGAAAGCTTATCTTGGCTGCAATGGGACAGGGATTCTTCTCACTGACCATTGGTGGTTGTTCAATGCTGATCTACGGCTCTTACTTAAGCAAGAAAGAGAACCTGCCTAAAATGGCGATGAACGTGACTTTAGTGGATACTGCAGTGGCATTTATCGCTGGCCTGGTTGTTATGCCAGCGATGTTTGTCGCCATGCAAAAAGGCGTTCAGATTTACGCGGAAGATGGCTCGCTGCTTAGCTCTGATACGTTGGTATTTACTGTACTGCCGCTGATGTTTGATAGTTTGGGCTTACTTGGCCAGTTATTCGCTATTGTGTTCTTCTTACTACTTACTATTGCCGCGCTGACATCATCTATTTCGATGCTTGAGTGTCCGGTGGCTCTGGTCAGTGAACGCTTTAATACCAAACGCAGCGGAACCAGCTGGGTTCTTGGTGGTTTGATTGCTCTGTTTAGTGTAGCGATCGTATATAACTTTGGCGCGATGTTTGGCTTGGTGGCAACTGTGGCGACTCAGTACTTACAACCAACAGCGGCGCTACTGTTCTGTTTGTTTGGTGGTTGGGTATGGAACCGTAACTCCAAAATTAAAGAGCTTGAACAAGGCTTCCCAGAGTTCGCTCAAGGCTGGTTTGGTAAATTATGGCCAGCGTACGTGAAGTTTGTTTGTCCGGTGCTAGTGGCAACCGTAATTTGGGCGTCATTTGGATAAGTAGATTTACAAAGTGTAGATAAAAGAAAGGGCTTGATGATTGATCATCAAGCCCTTTTTGTATTCTTGCGGTTAGTCACTACATCAACGGAACTGACCTGCTTGCGGAAGGAAATCAAAACCCGCAGCTGCCAGCTTCGCTTCCAGCGCTGCGCGGTCAATATCAAAGAACGCTACTAGCTTATCCAAATCACCGCCGAAGTCATCACGCAGCTTCATGTTGACGATGCTCATCAGCATCACTGGATCCATAGATTCAAAATTCGCTAGATTCATTACTTATCCTCAAAATCAGAAATCAGTAAGTTTGCCGCGGCAAATGCTGCCGCTTCTCGAGTTTCTTGCGGTAGTGACTCGTTTGCTGCAACGTCATTCAAAGCTTTTACTGCACAAGAAATTGCTTGAGGCACATAAGCTTGATCGCCACTGCCGATTTGAGCGTAAAGCTCACGAACTAACTCACAACAGCCGTATACTTGCATTGTATAATCCTTAAAAGTGATAACTGTTGTCAAATATACACATAGCCGATTTGAAACTCAAAGTAGAGACTTGTCTTGCCTCAATTAGTTGTTCGCATTGAGCATGGATTAATCAAAGGTGGTTCATGGGGGGCTATAGGTATAAAAAAGGGCTGACCGAAGTCAACCCTTTCTATAATCAGACGAGCTATGTACTTACTTAAGCTGAGCTTTAATATGCTCAACAATATCAGCCATGGCTACTGCTGTTTTCTCACCAGAACGACGGTTTTTGTACTCGAAGTTACCTTCTTTCATTGAACGATCGCCGATAATGATGGTGTGCGGTACGCCTACGAGCTCCATATCAGAGAACATTACGCCCGGACGCTCTTTACGGTCATCAAATAGTACTTCGATACCCATTGCAGTCAGTTCCGCGTACAGCTTCTCAGCCGCTTCTTTCACTTCTTCTGACTTGTGCATGTTCATTGGTACGATTGCTACCTGGAACGGCGCAAGCGCGTCTGGCCAGATGATACCGAATTTATCGTGGTTCTGTTCAATTGCCGCAGCAACAACACGAGAAACGCCAATACCGTAACAGCCCATTTCTAGAATAACGTTTTTACCGTCTGGACCAAGTACGCCACAGTTCATCTTCTCAGAGTAGTTCTTGCCTAGCTGGAAGATATGACCCACTTCGATACCGCGTTTAAGCTGTAGGGTACCTTTACCACATGGGCTTGGGTCACCTTCAACGACATTACGCAGGTCTTCAACTTGGCCAAGCTCAACGTCACGACCCCAGTTGATACCGAAGTAGTGTTTATCGTCGATGTTAGCACCACCGCCGAAGTCACTCATTACCGCTACGCTGCGATCAACGATGAACGGTAGTTTAAGGCCAACCGGACCAAGTGAACCTGGACCTGCACCGACAAGTGCGCGAATTTCTTCTTCTGTCGCCATTTCTAATGGAGCGGCAACTTGTGGAAGGTTTTCTGCTTTTACTTCGTTTAGTTCGTGGTCACCACGTACAAGCAAGGCAATGATAGGCGCATCAACTTCATCAGACGCTTTAACAAACAGTGTCTTGATGGTTTTTTCGATCGGAAGACCGTGTTGTTCTACCAACTGCGCGATGGTTTTCGCATTTGGTGTGTCTACCAGCGTCATCTCTTGAGTTGGCGCTGGCGCAGAGTCGGCTGGTGCCAACGCTTCTGCTTTTTCAAGGTTTGCTGCGTAGTCTGATTCGGTAGAGAAGGCGATAAGGTCTTCGCCACTTTCTGCCAGTACGTGGAACTCTTGAGAGCCGCTACCACCAATCGCACCGCTATCGGCAAGTACAGGACGGTAATCTAGGCCCATACGGTCGAATGCTTTACAGTAAGCATCGTGCATCGAATCGTATGTCTTTTGCAGGCCTTCTTTGTCGATGTCGAAGCTGTAGGCATCCATCATCGAGAACTCACGAGAACGCATTACGCCAAAACGTGGACGTCGCTCATCACGGAATTTTGTCTGGATTTGGTACAGGTTCAGAGGAAGTTGTTTGTAAGAGTTTACCTCGTTACGCACCAAGCTGGTGATCACTTCTTCAGCGGTCGGGCTAAGAACAAACGGACGTTCATGACGGTCAGTAAAGCGAAGTAGTTCAGGACCCATTTTTTCGCTGCGGCCTGTCTCTTCCCAAAGTTCAAACGGCTGAACAACGGGCATCAAAGTTTCGATTGCACCTGCATTGTCGATCTCTTGACGAACGATGTTTTCGACTTTACGCAGCACACGTAGACCAGTAGGTAGCCAGGTGTATAGACCTGAAGCCAGCTTACGGATCATACCTGCACGTAGCATGAGCTGGTGGCTCACTACTTCTGCGTCGTTTGGAGTCTCCTTCAGAGTAGAAAGAAGATAATTACTGGTACGCATTAAATTTATCCGTTTATTTAAGTTAATTACTCATGTCACTGCTGACCAGAGTATGGAAGTCCCACAATGGGAAATTTATTAGCCGCTTATAATATCAGCCAATTGGCTTTGTCAAAAGCTTTCGATCGCGGTAACCGTTATTAAGTTGTCTTTCACGGTAAATTTGACGTTTAAATCGAACAAATTTACCGCATATTCTTTGTTGTCGGGCTTATTTTTCTTATAGGCGGGACGGGGATCTTGCGCTAAGACTTGTTCGATCACCGACAGTACATTATCGGTATCGGAGCGCTTATTCACCATCGCTAACGCTTGTGATGAAAGTGCTTGCGAAGAAAAAGTAACTTGCGATTTTTCTGGTTCTTCCCCCGCATAACCACCATGAGCATCTGGAATCGAATCCGAGTAGGGAATATAGGGTTTGATGTCGACAATCGGGGTGCCATCAACCAAATCGACGCTGCCTAGCTCTAGGTAGATTTGTTCACCTTGTTTGGTTACGCCTTTGACTTCCACTGCCGACATACCAATGCCATTTGGTCGAAAAGTAGAGCGAGAGGCAAACACACCGATTCTCTCATTCCCGCCTAAGCGTGGAGGCCTGACAGTTGGCTTCCAGCCTGCCGCTAAATTTTGATCAAACAGAAACAGTAACCACACATGAGAAAACTGTTCTAAACCTCTGACTGCTTCAGGGCTATTTGCCTCACCCAAAAGTTTGACTCTTGCTTTCGCAGCAGGCACTAAACGAGGCTGGCGAGGGACCGCGAACTTCTCTTTGTAAGGCGTTTCAATGATGCCAATTGGCTCAATGGAATACATGGTGATCATCTTTAACAATTCGTTTGACATAAAAAGTATCACAAATTTCGCTTGCTTTTCTTGTTGATAATGATTATTAATTACAATGTTATAACGTAACAATTATCCAAGAGGAAAATACGATGAAATCAGGCATTCACCCTGAATATCGCCCAGTGGTATTCCACGATACCAGCGTAGATAAATATTTTGTTGTTGGTTCAACCCTTCAAACTGACCGCACCATCGAATGGGAAGATGGTAAAACGTACCCTTACATGACTTTAGATGTGTCGTCAGAATCTCACCCATATTACACCGGGAAACAGCGTGTGGTTCAGGCTGAAGGGCGGATCGCTAACTTTAATCGTCGTTTTGGGCAATTTACTAATTAATAAGGAGAAAGAGATGAAAGTTGTTAAGTCATTAAAGAGCGCGAAAAGCCGCCACCCTGATTGCCAGATTGTGAAGCGCAGAGGGCGCCTCTACGTCATTTGTAAAACGAACCCGAGATTCAAGGCGGTGCAGAAGTAGCAATATATATTATCGCGGTTGATTATCACCTTGTTTAATTTATAGTGTTGATTTATGCATTATTTAAGGATAAAAAAACTAACTTTATTATTTAAACTAGTTAAAAGTTTGTCTATATTTTACAATTTGTAACGTTTTTGACTTTTAATTGACTGTTCTCTCAAGTACCCTTCGCTCGCTTTTTGACACATTTGTCACATTTGCATAGGAATAAAAACAAGGAGGGAACAGATGAGTTCATCTGCTTCAATTAAACAAAACACGCCTAAGAAGCCGCTTTTTACGCGTTTCTTAGATACTGTCGAATATTTGGGGAACCTATTACCCCACCCAATCACACTATTTGCCATTTTCTGTTTAGCCATTTTGGTGATGTCGGGTATAGCTGGTTACTTCGAAGTTTCAGTGATGGACCCTCGTCCAGAGGGTGCAAGTGGTCGTTCCGCAGACGGTATGATTCACGTTGTCAGCTTACTTAATGCTGATGGTTTACAACTTATTGTTACTAGCTTAGTGAAAAACTTTGTTGGTTTCGCCCCGTTAGGTACAGTACTTGTAGCAATGCTTGGCGTAGCAATTGCAGAATACTCAGGCCTACTTTCTGCTGCAATGCGCGGTCTGGTAATGGGTGCTTCTCAGCGCATGGTTACCGTGACGGTTGTCTTTGCTGGTATCATTTCAAACACAGCATCTGAGCTTGGCTACGTGGTACTTATTCCACTGGCAGCAATGCTTTTCCATTCGCTAGGTCGTCATCCTCTTGCTGGTCTTGCTGCTGCATTTGCTGGTGTATCTGGTGGTTACTCTGCAAACCTACTGATCGGTACGGTTGATCCACTGCTTTCAGGTATCACTGAAACCGCGGCTCAAATGATCGATCCAAACTACACGGTAGGTCCAGAAGTAAACTGGTACTTCATGTTTGTCTCTACTTTCTTCATCGCGATTACAGGTGCATTTGTTACTGAGAAAATCGTTGAGCCAAAACTTGGCAAATACAATGAAGAAGCCGCCGCAGAAGATCTGTCTAAAGACAAAATGGGTGGCCTGACAGACCTGGAGAAGAAAGGTCTGAAAATGGCAGGTATTGCTATTCTGGCAGTATCAGCACTATTGGCTTGGACAATCGTTCCAGAAGATGGCGTTCTACGCTCTGACGCAGGCACTATTGCAGGCTCTCCATTCCTGAAAAGTATTGTTGCTTTCATCTTCGTATTCTTTGCTATCCCTGGCTTTGTATACGGTAAAGTTGTAGGCACAATGAAAACTGACCGTGATGTTATCGATGCGATGTCTAAATCTATGTCTTCTATGGGCATGTACATCGTACTGGTATTCTTCGCTGCTCAGTTTGTTGCTTTCTTTAAGTGGACGAATTTTGGTCAGGTATTCGCAGTTGCAGGTGCAGACTTCCTACAAAACATCGGCCTGACTGGTCCAATGTTGTTCTTCGCATTCATTCTAATGTGTGGCTTCATTAACCTGATGATCGGTTCTGCATCGGCACAGTGGGCGGTAACCGCACCAATCTTCGTACCAATGCTGATGCTGGTTGGTTACGCTCCTGAAACTATTCAGGCGGCATACCGTATTGGTGACTCGACAACCAATATCATCACACCAATGATGAGCTACTTTGGCCTGATCCTAGCGGTTGCAACTCGCTACATGAAGAACCTAGGTATCGGTACGCTAATCGCGACTATGCTACCTTACTCAATCTGCTTTATCGTAGGTTGGAGTTTGCTGTTCTACCTATGGGTATTCGTATTCGGTCTACCAGTAGGTCCAGGCGCGGCGACGTATTACACGCCTTAATTAGTTCCGCTCCTCACACAGCTCCAAAAAAAGCCTGCGAACTTCGCAGGCTTTTTTTCGATTTGGAGGTTTGATTAACGCTTGGCGAGAATTCTATCCAAGTGATTGGCAAACTCTCGGCGTTCAGTTTGCGACAGGGAAGCGGGACCGCCGGTTTGGATACCGCTAGAACGCATCGTATCCATAAAGTCACGAATGTTAAGGCGCGCTTTGATGGTGTCTTTAGTGTAAAGCTCACCGCGAGAGCTTAATGCCAGTGCACCCTTGGTGATCACCTCATCGGCAAGTGGGATATCTGAGGTGATCACCAAATCGTTGGCTTCCACGCGTCGAACAATCTCGTTATCGGCAATATCAAAACCTGCCGGTACTTGAAGCGAATGAATGTTGGCTCTTTTCGGAACCGGTACAATGTGGTTGGCAACGAAAGTGCATTCAACACCGGTTCGTTCTGCTGCACGAACAATGGTCTCTCTAATCACCTTTGGGCAAGCGTCTGCATCTACCCAAAGCTTCATGACTTTTTCTCGCTCAGTTTTTTTTCTAGCTCTTCTACACGTGCAGTCAATTGTGCGATCGTATTCTCAAGCGTAGTCAGGCGATCTTCTTGCGAAGTTTTCTGAGCGGCGACTTCTATTTTTGGAACACGATTCACGCTCTTCCAGCTCTTAATCGTCGCGATTAATGCTGGCATAGGTACAGGTGTTCTCATCCGTGCTTTAACTAGAGCCACGCTCGGTTCTTTCCCTTCTTGCTGAAGCTGCTCCAAAACCGCTTCCAGTTCTTTAGTGACGTCTTGGGTTAACATTTTCAATCCTTAACAACGATATTGTTATCATAATACGTTGAGCGGTTGAATTTAGCGAATGGCAATTTGGATTGCATCTTGTAAGAGATCTCTTACAAGGGGTGTGAGAGAAAACGATTTCTTTAGCAGATAAACAGAAAGGACTGATTGTAATTGATTGATATATATCAGTTTAACTTTGAGTTAACAATTTTTACCTGAAAAAATGTTAGTGGGCATGATTGTGATTGAAAAGGAAAAGAGTAAATTAGACCTTGTCGGAAGGAAACAGACACGGAACAGGAAAGCACCACGGATTAGGTCATCGTCAGGAAGACGATTTGTTCACTTGGGATGAGTGAACAAGCAAGGAGCCAGCGGACATTGTAAGGACACAATCATCAATAGGATGTTGATGACTAAGGACAGGCAATGGACCCCTCATAGGATTGAGGTAGGACAGCATCAGGAAGATGCAATGGACACCGCTCAAGGAACAAGTGAAGTGCGCTAACGGGGAATGTTGGCTATCAGGATTGATAAGGACACCGCTAGGACGGCGACGAAAGGACAAGACTGATGGATTCAGTCACTATTATGGATGATGCATGGAGCATTATTTAGTAGCCGGACTGCTGCGAGTAAGATCATGACCCCGATACATCCGTGTCGGGGTTTTTCTTATTTGAAGTAAATGCTTTAATTTGGCCGGTAGAATGTTATTTGTTAGGAGAGGCGATTAACTGCCCTCGAATGGCTGATACCACCAAAGAAAAAGGAAGTCGCTAAGATCTGACAATATTGTCAGACAATTCCTGCGCAGCATTTAGTGACTTTAATAAAATTAATATCATAAGATAAGATTAATATAATAATAAATTGCAACTCAACATGTTGCTAATTAAGTAATTTTTAATACTACCCTTTCCAATCAGTTGGTTTAACTTTTGGCTTTTCTACAAAGTTTTATGTCCCGCAGATGATGAACCGTATCTCTAGAAGAATACGCGATATGCGGGTATTTTTGGTTTGTTGTAATCAAGGAAATGATGTGGCCATAGTGACCAGAAGAATGCTTCTTCTACCCTACGATGAGTCGTTACAACTCGAGTTTGTCATGCTTAACTGCTGCGCAAAAAACCGCGCCGAAATGAACGGCCCGCACACTGTAGCGTCAGCTAAACAGCTATTTGAAAAAATACTCGATGATAGAAATATTTATAGTCTAGCAGTACTCGAAAGCACCAGTCGTGAGTATATGGGGCATATTTTTATTTCTCAGCTCGATTCCGAGCCAGAATTAGGATTTATCTTTGATAAAGCTTACTGGGGGAAAGGATTAGCGACAGAAGCGTTGAAGGCTTTCTTTCCTAAAGCTTGTCGGGAGCTAGGGCTGCACAAAGTCACCGCTAACGTTAACAGTACTCATCACGCGTCATTGGCTGTTTTGGAAAAGCTCGGTTTTGTTGTCACCCGAGAAAGTAAGGACTTATACGGCCCTTACTTTGAAATGACTTTTACAAACGATGCGGCGGTAGGTGAAAGTTCAGCGGCCTGAAGCCAACCATAGTCAACTCTCCTTGGTAACAGTCGTCGCCAAGAGATGAAAACTCAAATTGATACACCGTATGCCAACGCCAGAAACCATCTGGCGTTTGTAGTTTATGTGCACCAAAAGCGATGCTCACCAATTGGAGATCCAACTGCTCACATTTGCGTGTTATTGCTGCCTTTGCCAGTTCAGATTGACGTCGCTGTTGCCAAAATAGAAAACAGAAAATGCACAGTCCCAATATTGCCAGTAGATCTCCGATCATCCTTAATCCTTCACTAACTCTTTGTTGCTTGCTGCAAATTGACCAGAGCACGGGTCAATTCTTCGGATGGACTGGAGTGCAGCAATGGCAGCAGCACCATTCGTAGCTCTGGCAGCATGACTAAATCGGCAAACAGTTGATTAAACAAAGTTTGATTGCCCGTTTGTGCCAGGCGCAGCAAAAATTGTTCTGCGATCTCGCCGTCTGCTAGCAGGTGCCATGTGCGGCCTGCAATTCCGATGAGTACCTCTTGGTGGCTGAGACGAGGGCTTTGCAGAACTGCTTTTAATACGGGTAGGGCAATGACTTTTGGTGCCCCTGCTAATGCTCGAATGAGTGCAGACAGTAAGAACAGATCGGGTTCGTTACTTTCTATTTCTTTGTGTGCTTTTTCAGCGATGCGTTCTGCAAGGCGCTCTTGTAGGTCTACATGCTCTAACGCCCCTAACAGTGCATACAAAGGTTCGTTGGGTAGGTGATTAATGGCCTTACGCAGCGCGACTGCATTTTGCTCTTGACCTAATCGAGCAGCCATGTCGGTAATCCCTTGCAGACCAACAGTCTGCCAATTTTCCCAGCCAAGACCACCAGAGAAATAGTGCTGTGTATGTTCGTAATACTGGCTGGTGGGCAGATCCAAACTTGCGCGAATTAAGCTGTGGAATACCGCCATTTTATCTTCTGAGGGCTTGAAGGTGTATGGGTTGTTGGAGAGCTTTTGTTGCTGTTCTTCGGACATATCCTCATTCAGGCGTGTCCCCATCGCTTCAACAACGTATTTTATGAAGTTACCAATATCCGCTTGCTTCAATAGGCCGCGTTCATCGAGCTCGAACTTAAGAAACCAAATCCAAGGTTGTTTTTGCTCATTCCAGTAAGCGATGGCCAAGTGTGCTTTGCGCTGCATCGGGAATGGATACGGGCATTGTCCTTTTTCCACATCGGCAAAGACTTGTGGCTCAATGGCCTTGGTGCGACGACCAAGGTCGAAGATTTGATAATCACAGTTACTGTTGTGCAGCAATTGAGTGAGGGTCTGAATGTTTTCCATTAAATACGACGTCCTAACGTTCTTTTCTCAAGAGATGGTATCATTCTCGGCTAATTCAAGGTTCGATATGTAAAAGTTAATGACTACAAGCACAAAATTGGCGGAATTACTTCACCAACTTGAAGCGCAACTGCACAAGCACCAGCTATGGCAACAGACAATGCCATCGCCACAAGCCCTGCAAAGTGTGGAGCCGTTTGCGTTAGATACCCTTCACCCGCATGAGTGGCTACAGTGGATATTTATTGTCCGAATGCGCATTCTGGTAGAAAGTAACCAGCCTTTGCCTCGTGGTTTTTCAATCGAACCCTATTTTTCTGAGGCGTGGAAACAAGAGCCGCAATACGCTGAGCTACTGAGAACCATCCGAACTATCGACGAACTATGTAAGTAATTTCAATGTCAGAACAAGAAACATCACACGTTATTACTCCAGTGGAATTGGAGATCGTTTATCAAGATGAATACTTTGTCGCGGTGAATAAGCCTGCTGGTATGTTGGTCCATCGTAGTTGGTTAGACAAACACGAAACCCAATTCGTCATGCAGACGTTGCGTGATCAAATTGGCCAGCATGTTTTTCCGCTGCACCGTTTAGATCGACCAACGTCAGGAGTATTGGTGTTCGCTCTTTCCAGCGAGGTCGCATCTCAAGTAATGCCGATGTTTGCTGAGCATAAAATGGAAAAAACCTATCATGCCATTGTGCGCGGCTGGATTGAGGGAGAGGGCGTTTTAGACTACGCGCTCAAAGTTGAATTGGATAAAATTGCGGACAAGTTTGCGTCTCAGGAAAAAGAAGCACAACAAGCCGTTACAGCCTATAAACCTCTGGCTAAAGTCGAAGTGCCGTACTCCACCGGGAAGTTTCCAACCACACGCTATTGTTTGATGGAAATGAAGCCAAAAACAGGGCGTAAGCATCAGCTTCGTCGCCATATGGCACACCTACGCCACCCAATCGTAGGTGATACTTCTCATGGTGATGGTAAGCACAACAAACTGTATCGAACTGAGTTTGATTCTCACCGTTTGTTATTGCATGCATCAGAGCTTCGTTTTGTTCATCCGTTTACCAATCAAGAGATCGTAATCAAAGCCAATATCGATGAGACGTGGCAGCAGTTGTTCGCACGATTTGAATGGGGTGAAGAACTGGTAAGGTCAATAAGCTAACCAGTTTTTTCGATAGCAAAAAACAAAAGATAAAGGGGTTGATGTACATACCAACCCCTTTTTTATATTTACGTATTTTAAGCGTCACTAGAGTTTTTCTAGATCTGCTTCAATCTCCGCGATCTTGCTTGAGACGACTTTTTCTAAATGGCGAAGATCAGACAAGATTTTCTCTTTGACGTCGACTTCGGCCACTTTGGTTGGTTTCGTTATTTTATTCAGCTCATCGATAATTAAAGTGAGGTTGCGATTAATCTCTGTCACTTCTTTGTATTTATGGCTACCACTGTCCACAAGTACATTTTTTATTTGGCGCGGGTATTTAAATTTGACACTTTTGGCGAAGAGTTCGCCTTTTTGTTTGTGGAAGTAGATTTTCAGCACATCTTTATGTGCCTCTTGGCGAAGGGAATAACGTTCAATCTGTTTTGGGTCTTGGATGCCCAAACCAGTGAGGTGTGGATACATAGGCTACCTCTATATACTGAAATGATATCAGTGTTACTTTAGCAGCCTATGTACGTGCTAGATAGCTGATAATTAGCCAAATGGCTCAACTTGTGGGCAAGATCGCTATCGTTCTAGTCTTGGGTGAGAGAGTTCCTCTGCTTAAGCGGTTACCTCATCCGAAAGCGTCTCAATGAGCTGTTCTCGTAACGCACTTTGCTGCTCTTCACTGAGTCTTCCACCAGTACTGCTGGTGAGAATGAACAAGTCTTCTGCTCGCTCTCCAATGGTGGTGATCTTCGCGCCGTGAAGGTTGATATTCAAATCCGCAAAAGTACGGCCGACTTTGGCCAGTAAGCCCGGGGTATCTAACGCAACAAACTCCATCAAAGTGTGTTTCTTACCTCGGGTCGGTAAAAAGTCCACTTTGGTTTTGACATTAAAATGCTGGAGTTTATGTGGTGTACGGCGGGTTTTAATCTTGGTTGGTCGGCCATCTTCTAGCACATGAGTTAAGTGTTTGATCACCGCGGCATGGCGAGATTCATCGATCGCTTCACCGTGTTGGTCGAGAACAATGAAGGTATCGATGACATGTCCGTCTTTACTCGTCATGATCTGTGCGTCATGCACGTTGAAGTTACGTCTGTCGAGTTCTGCCACGACGGTAGCAAATAACGCCGGTTGGTCTTTGCTATAAACGAACACTTCCGTACCACCACGAGTGGCTTTTTTACTGATCAACACCAATGGCTTGGTCAGGTCATCCATACGCAATAAGTGCTCACAGTGCCACGCAATCTGAGTATGGGTGTGACGCAGGAAGTAATCGGCTTTGAAGCGTTGCCACAATACTTCAATTTCACGTGCTGAGAAGCCCTCCTTACGTAATATCGCTGAAGCCATTTGCTGATTGTGGCGAATGCGTTCACGTACATCAACTGGGTTTTCTAAGCCGCGACGCAGAGCTCGTTGTGTAGAATAAAACAGCTCGGCAAGTAAAGTGCGCTTCCAGGCATTCCAGAGCTCCGGGTTGGTCGCACTGATATCCGCGACCGTCAGACACACCAAATATTCCAGAGACTCTTCATCACGAACCTTTTTGGCGAATTCAGTAATCACGTCTGGATCGTATATATCTCGTCGTTGAGCGGTAACGGACATCAACAAGTGGTGTCTGACCAGCCAGCTGACGAGTTTCGCTTCTGGTTTCGATAACCCATGCTCGATACAGAAATCGTACGCTTCACCCTCACCAATTACTGAGTGATCGCCGCCTCTGCCTTTACCAATGTCATGGAAAATCGCCGCAATGATCAGCAGCTCTTTCTTTTGCATTCGTGGGTAAATATCGCAACAGATCGGGTGCTTCTCATGATTGGTGGGATCGTTAAATGTATGGATATGCTTAAGTAAGCGGATACTGTGCTCATCGACTGTGTAAGCGTGGAAAAGGTCAAACTGCATCTGGCCAACAATTTGGCTCCACTGCGGCAGGTAAGCCGCCATAACGCCAAGTCGATGCATCAAACTAAATGCCTTGTGTAGTGCGTTTGGGTGTCGGCACAATGCTAAGAATTTTTCACGGGCTGCGGGAATGGTATGCAGAAACTTGTTCAACCGGCGGCGAGCGGTTCGCAACTGACGTAAAGTTGGAGGGCTGACCCCTTCAATAGTGGAGTCATTCGCGATGTGTAAGAACATGTCGAGAATGGTTTCTGGTCGAGCTTGGAACAAAGCCGGCTTTCGGGCTTCAATCAATGAGCCGCGTCGCTGAAAATCGCCATCTATGATTTCAGCATTCTCAGTAATACCACCGTTGATGATGGCTTGATCAAACAGCTTGAGCAACATTTTGTTTAGCTCTGCTACACGACGAAGAGTGCGGTAAAACTCTTTCATCATCATTTCGACACCGCGATTGCCTTCACCCACGTAGCCAAGGCTCTCCGCAACTTGTGCTTGGTGAGCGAAAGTCAAACGGTTGTCGTAGCGACGCAACTCTAAGTGCAGAGCAAAACGTACACGCCACAAGAAATCCTGACACTCGACAAGCTCTCGGTACTCTGCATCAGTTAAAAAGCCATAGCGACTCATCTCGAGCAAAGAGGTCGCGCCAAAGTGACGGCGAGCAACCCAACTGAGAGTATGAATATCGCGCAGACCGCCCGGCGTTGACTTGATATCAGGTTCCAGATTGTAAGTGGTGTCGTGATAACGAGCATGACGTTCTCGCTGTTCTTGAATTTTGGCGCGATAAAAGGTCTCACTTGGCCAGAATGAGTCGGATAGTACGACTTTTTTCAGTGCCTCGAAAGTGTCTTCGCTACCGGCTAGAAGTCGCGCTTCTTGTAGGTTAGTGGCGACAGTAAGATCATTGCGGCCAATTTCAGCACACTCACTAACGGTTCGAACGGAATGTCCAACTTCGAGTTTAAGGTCCCATAAAAGTGTAATGAACTCGCTGATTTTTGCTTCTAACGAGCTTGGCAGCTTTTTGTTCGACAAAATGAGGATATCAATGTCGGATAATGGATGAAGTTCTCCGCGACCATAACCACCCACTGCAACCAGAGAAATATTGTAAATATCATTAAAGCCAAAGTGTTGCCACAAGCGCTTTAGAAGTAAATCCATGTATTCTGCTCGGGCGAGAACCAAGCTTGTAACAGGATGATGATTAAGGAATTCTTGTTTTTGTTCCGAGCCAAATCTCTCTAGCTCTTGTTTTAGTTCCCCGATATTGATTTGTTCATCGGTAAACGTAAGAGGGGACTGAAGTGACATATTTGCTATCCGTGCAAGCTAAAACTATTAGCAATCTAACAAATTTGATGCAGATAAAAAATATCCCCGCTAGAGCGGGGATATTTTTGATTGAAATTATTACGCGTTTTTCATCAAGCGCGGAATGGTATCGTCGCTGCGAAGTGTTAGAACTTCACAACCATCTTTCGTGACCACAATGGTGTGCTCGTACTGTGCTGAGTTTTTGCCATCACCTGTGTACACCGTCCAGTCATCTTGTGCATCGACGCTGCAACCAAACTTACCCGCGTTAATCATCGGCTCGATAGTAAAGCACATACCTTCTTTTAGTACACGACGGTCTTTGTTCTTGTAGTGAACCACTTGCGGCTCTTCGTGGAATTCATCACCGATGCCGTGACCACAGAAGTCTTTCACAATAGAGAACTTGTTACGTGGATTGTTCTTATTGTTTTCTTTAATGTATTTTTCAATCGCCGTACCGATATCGCCCACGGTTGAGCCCGGTTTTACGGTGCGCATGCCAACGTAAAGCGCTTCTTGCGTTACCATGCATAGGCGTTTATTGGCAGGAGATACATCCCCTACTAGGAACATCTTCGATGTATCACCGTGGTAACCTTGAGGGCGAACGCTCAAGTCTGCGTTTTCGTCGTTAGGGACGATAACGGTAATATCGACGTTAAGGATGTCGCCGTCTTTTAGTACTGCAGGTTTTAGTTGACCGTTGCTACCAATCTCATCTTTTTCGGCTGGAATACCGTGACAAACGATGTGGTTGATCGAGGTACAAATCGACTTAGGGAATCCATGGTAATCAAGTGGTGCAGAGTACGCGCCTTTTTCTAGCGCGTATTCGTGACAAATTTTGTTGAGTTCTTCTGTCGTCACGCCGACCTTGATGTGCGGTTCTATCATTTCTAGAACGTCTGCGGCAAGCTTGCCCGCAATGCGCATGCGTTCGATTTCTTCAGCAGTTTTAATCTTGATTGACATTGGCTTTCTCTACTTATTCGTAAGCACGTAAACGTGCGAATGGCCGCATTCTAACAGACATAAGGTGATGAACCCAAGCCAGTTAAGAATATGAGTCATTCTTAACTGAAGTGTTGTAATAGAATTTAGGGCAACGTTGGGTCGTATTCTCACTAGTGTGAAAAGTATAAGAAACAATTTTTACTAGCCACATTGAGCTAAAATATGATATAAAGCGCGCCGGAATAGAGGTCTGTTCTCTTTGCATAGCGATAGCTAGAGCAGCGAGGCAAGTTTCATCCGATAAACTTTTATCTTTAAATCACACACATTCCGTCACATATTCCGGGGTGCTGAGCAGAAGCTTGGTCGGAGTTATGGGGGATGTGGAGGCCTAACCCCATAGAGGATTTTAAAATGGCAACTGTATCAATGCGCGATATGCTAAAAGCTGGTGTTCACTTCGGTCACCAAACTCGTTACTGGAACCCAAAAATGAAGCCGTTCATCTTTGGCGCTCGTAACAAGGTTCATATCATCAACCTAGAAAAAACTGTACCAATGTTCAACGACGCTCTAGCTGAACTAGCTAAAGTTGGCGAGAAAAAAGGTAAAGTTCTATTCGTAGGTACTAAGCGCGCTGCATCTGAAGCTGTTAAAGAAGCTGCTATCGCAAGCAACCAGTTCTACGTGAACAACCGTTGGTTGGGTGGTATGCTAACTAACTACAAAACTGTTCGTCAGTCTATCAAGCGTCTAAAAGAGCTTGAAGCACAGTCTCAAGACGGTACTTTCGATAAACTAACTAAGAAAGAAGCTCTAATGCGTACTCGTGAAATGGAGAAGCTAGAGAAATCTCTTGGTGGTATCAAAGACATGGGCGGCCTACCAGACGCTCTATTCGTAATCGACGCTGATCACGAACACATCGCAATTAAAGAAGCTAACAACCTAGGTATTCCAGTATACGCTGTGGTAGATACTAACTCTAACCCAGACGGCGTTGACTACGTTATCCCAGGTAACGACGACGCGATCCGTGCAGTACAGCTATACCTAAACGCTGCTGGTACAGCAGTGTCTGAAGGTCGTAACAAAGACGTAGCTGCAGTTGCTGAAAAAGACGGTTTCGTAGAAGCTGAATAATAGCGGCTCTGGTCACACTTGGTCTATGTGAAACCTTTGTGTAGCATAAACTAAGTTATAGTTAGTAATGGGGGCCAACAATGTTCGGCCCCTGTTTTTTACCTTATTTCGAATCAAACGAGGAATACAGAATGGCAACTGTAACTGCTGCTCTAGTTAAAGAACTTCGCGAGCGCACAGGCGCTGGCATGATGGAATGTAAGAAAGCGCTTGTAGAAGCAAACGCAGACATCGAACTAGCAATTGAAAACATGCGTAAATCAGGCGCAGCGAAAGCAGCTAAGAAAGCTGGTAACGTTGCAGCTGAAGGCGCAATCATCATCAAAGAAGAAAACGGCGTTGCTGTTCTTCTTGAAGTTAACTGCCAAACTGACTTCGTTGCTAAAGACGGTAACTTCACTGCATTCGCAGACGAAGTTGCAGCTGCAGCTCTAGCTTCAAAAGCTTCAGTTGAAGAACTACAAGCTCAATTCGAAGAAACTCGTATCGCTCTAGTTGCTAAAATCGGTGAGAACATCAACATCCGTCGCGTACAGTACGTTGAAGGTACTGCAATCGCTTCTTACCGTCACGGTGAGAAAATCGGTGTTGTTGTTGCTGGTGAAGGCGACGCAGAAACTCTTAAACACGTTGCAATGCACGTTGCAGCATCTAAGCCAGAGTACGTTAACCCAGAAGACGTACCAGCTGACGTAGTTGCTAAAGAGAAAGAAGTTCAAGTTGAAATTGCTATGAACGAAGGCAAGCCTGCTGAGATCGCAGAGAAGATGGTTATCGGCCGCATGAAGAAATTCACTGGCGAAATCTCTCTAACTGGTCAAGCGTTCATCATGGAGCCTAAGAAAACTGTAGGCGAAATGCTGAAAGAAAAAGGCGCTTCAGTTGCTACATTCGTTCGCCTAGAAGTAGGTGAAGGTATCGAGAAAGCAGCTGAAATGAGCTTCGCTGAAGAAGTTGCTGCGGCTCAAAAAGGTTAATCCTTAGAGACTGCATAAATATTAGACCGTAGCCAAGGCTACGGTCTTTTTATGAGCGGTAGACGATTAGCCGTGATGAATAGCTATAAATAAATTTGTGTCTATTCATGACTGTTAATCAACAACTCTCTTTGGAAGGTAAACTCCATGACTACGAACCCTAAACCAGCGTATCAACGTATTCTATTAAAACTGAGTGGTGAAGCTCTTCAAGGTGAAGACGGTTTTGGTATTGATCCAGCGGTCCTAGATCGCATGGCCCAAGAAGTTAAAGAACTGGTTGAACTCGGTGTTCAGGTGGGTGTAGTTATCGGTGGCGGTAACTTGTTCCGTGGTGCAGGCCTGGCAGCTGCTGGTATGAACCGTGTCGTCGGTGACCACATGGGTATGCTCGCAACGGTAATGAATGGTTTGGCAATGCGTGACGCTCTTCACCGCGCTTATGTTAACGCTCGTGTAATGTCTGCTATTCCATTAAACGGTGTATGTGATGATTACAACTGGGCAGATGCCATCAGCCAATTGCGTGGTGGCCGAGTGGTGATTTTCTCAGCGGGTACGGGTAACCCATTCTTTACCACTGACTCTGCAGCATGTTTACGCGGTATTGAAATTGAAGCAGATATTGTTCTAAAAGCAACGAAAGTTGATGGTGTATTTACTGCTGACCCAGTAGCAAACCCTGACGCAGAGCTGTATGATAAGCTAACTTACGCAGAGGTTCTGGATAAAGAGCTTAAAGTAATGGATTTGGCTGCGTTCACACTTGCTCGTGACCACAAAATGCCTATCCGCGTATTTAACATGAACAAGCCAGGCGCACTACGTCGCGTGGTGATGGGTGAAGCAGAAGGTACGCTGATCAACTCTGGCGACGCATAATTCTAGACACCATTTAAGAGGTGTTGGATGGTGTCTCGCTTTGCTCAACCCTTTTAAGCTTTCTTCAGGAAAGATGATATTTTTAAGGTGAAACCGTGATTAACGAAATTAAAAAAGACGCTCAAGAGCGCATGGATAAAAGCGTTGAAGCGCTAAAGAACAACCTTGCAAAAGTTCGTACTGGTCGTGCACACCCAAGCCTACTTTCTGGTATCTCGGTAGAGTACTACGGTGCAGCTACTCCTCTTAACCAAGTAGCGAACGTTGTAGCTGAAGACGCACGTACTCTAGCAATCACAGTTTTCGACAAAGAACTCACTCAAAAAGTTGAAAAAGCGATCATGATGTCTGACCTTGGTCTTAACCCAATGTCTGCAGGTACTATCATTCGTGTTCCACTTCCACCGCTAACAGAAGAGCGTCGTAAGGACCTTGTTAAGATCGTTCGTGGTGAAGCAGAAGGTGGCCGTGTTGCAGTACGTAATATTCGTCGTGACGCAAACAACGATCTAAAAGCACTTCTAAAAGATAAAGAAATCTCAGAAGACGAAGATCGTAAAGCACAAGATGAGATCCAAAAACTGACTGATGTGGCAGTTAAAAAGATCGACGAAGTTCTTGCTGCAAAAGAAAAAGAGTTGATGGAAGTTTAATACTCCCACTTACATCACTGTTGGAAACGCTGTGCTCACAGCGCAGCGTTTTTTTATGTTAGTCTGTCCAACTGATGGAACTCAATAAACTCCTTATGCAAAATTCTCAAGCCTTCTCTGACTCCCTTCCTAAACATATTGCCATCATTATGGACGGTAATGGTCGTTGGGCTAAGTCCAAAGGAAAACCTCGTGTATTCGGCCACAAAAAAGGCGTGAGTGCGGTTCGCAAGACGGTCGCAGCAGCTTCTCGGCTTGGTATCAAATCGATGACATTATTCGCTTTCAGCAGTGAAAACTGGCGTCGTCCCGAGGAAGAAGTTGGCCTTTTGATGGAGCTGTTTATCTCAGTTCTGTCCAGTGAAGTAAAAAAACTACACAAGAACAATTTACAGTTGCGAGTGATCGGTGATACCAGCCGATTTAGCGAGCGTCTGCAAAAGAAGATTATCGAAGCAGAAAAGCTAACGGCGACAAACACAGGCATGGTGATCAACATTGCGGCGAATTATGGCGGAAAATGGGACATCACACAGGCAACCAAAGCCTTAGCACAAAAAGCACGTAATGGTGAAATACGTGTAGAGGATATAAATGAGCAATTAATCACCGAGCATTTGACCATGGCAGACTTACCTGAGGTGGATCTTCTTATCCGAACTAGTGGTGAGTGCCGTATCAGCAACTTCATGTTGTGGCAAATGGCATATGCTGAGATGTACTTTACACCAGAATTCTGGCCCGAATTCGACGAAGACAGTTTAGTAGAAGCGGTAACTTGGTTTATCAACCGAGAGCGTCGTTTTGGCTGCACTGGTGAACAAGTAAAGGCATTGATGGCAGCTCAATAAGGACTAGTTAGTTTGAAACAGAGAATAATAACGGCACTAATTTTAGCTCCCCTGGTTATTTTAGGCATTTTTAAGTTACCCCTGATGGGCTTTATCATCGCATTGACAGCGATAACCTTATTAGGATTTTGGGAGTGGACCCAGTTTACTGGCGGTCGCTCTCGAATTGCAGCCCTTATTCCGGCCGCAATTGTCACCGGACTTAGTTTTTTATACATCTCTCCTGAGGCGAATAGTCTCAACCACTTATCGACGCCTCATTATGTGATGCTTGGTCTTGGATTTGTATGGTGGATTATTGCCAGCGTAATGGCTATTACCTACCCAAATTCCACGAAGTCTTGGCAGAGTAGCCCTATTTTAAGGCACCTTTTTGGTTTTCTGACGTTACTTCCTTTTCTTTGGAGCGTCATTATTCTGAGAGCTACAGATATCACAGTAGATCCATACCACGGCGCAAAGCTGGTTCTTTTCGTTTGTTTCTTGGTATGGGCTGCAGACAGTGGCGCTTACTTTGCTGGTAAAAGTATGGGTAAGCGCAAAATGGCCCCAAATGTCAGCCCAAATAAGACCATTGAGGGTTTACTCGGAGGCATCATTACTGCCTTGATCGTTGGTTGGTTGTTCGCTGACTGGTTCGATATTCAATTCACGAGCTCAGTACATATGGTAGTCATTACGCTTATCACGGTGGTCATTTCTGTGCTTGGCGATTTGGTTGAAAGTATGTTCAAGCGCATCTCCGGCATTAAAGACAGCAGTAATATCATTCCAGGACACGGCGGTGTGCTTGATCGAATTGATAGCCTAACCGCAGCATTTCCCGTCTTTGCTCTTCTTTACTACGTATTCTAATTTATCGGGAGCGGCTTTACGCTCCTGAGTTTTTATAACGGTCATACAACATGCAAAAGTTAACGATTCTTGGTGCAACAGGCTCAATAGGTGCAAGTACACTTAAAGTGGTCGAACAGAATCCAGCGCTATTTTCTGTTGTTGCACTTGCAGCAGGCACTAACGTTGAAAAGATGGCGGCACTTTGTCGTCAATGGCAACCTAAATATGCAGTAATGGCGGATAAGTCTGCGGCCGTTGCACTGAAATCTGAACTTTATTCATGCGCACCAAATACAGAGGTGTTGGGTGGTGTTGACGCCCTTTGCCATGTTGCATCATTAGACGAAGTTGATAGCGTCATGGCGGCGATTGTTGGTGCTGCTGGTTTATTGCCTACGATGGCGGCAGTCAAAGTAGGTAAACGGGTGTTACTGGCAAACAAAGAAGCATTGGTCATGTCAGGGCAGTTGTTTATTGATGCAGTGGAGAAGTCCGGTGCAGAGTTACTTCCTGTCGATAGCGAACATAATGCGATTTTCCAGTGCTTACCAGAGCAAGTTCAAACCAGTCTGGGTAGATGCAATTTGGACGAGCATGGGATTTCTCATATTTTACTGACAGGCTCTGGTGGGCCATTCCGTTACACCGATATTGCTGAGTTGGAACACGTAACGCCAGCACAAGCCATTGCTCACCCGAATTGGTCTATGGGGCCAAAAATCTCGGTTGATTCGGCAACAATGATGAATAAAGGCTTGGAGTACATTGAAGCTAAGTGGCTATTTAATGCGGCACGCGAGCAGCTTAAAGTGATTATTCATCCGCAGTCAGTGATTCATTCCATGGTGCAGTATCGTGATGGCTCCGTATTAGCACAAATGGGCGAGCCCGACATGGCAACGCCAATTGCATTGACCATGTCATATCCGTCTCGAGTAAATGCCGGGGTTAAACCGCTTGATTTTACACAGGTTGGAGAGCTGACTTTCTTGCAGCCTGATTTTGCACGCTACCCATGTTTGAAACTGGCGATTGATGCTTGCTACGAAGGTCAACACGCGACAACGACGCTCAATGCTGCGAATGAAGTTGCTGTTGATGCATTTCTAAATAATCGCCTAGGTTTTACTGACATAGCTCGCATCAATGCGTCGGTGTTGAATAAAATCAGTGCGAGCTGCAAAGCTGATAATGTGAATAGCTTGGAAAGCTTGTTAGAGCTAGATAGAATGGCTAGAACTATCGCCCTTGAATTGATATGCGAGCGTGGCTAATGACTGGTATTTTGTGGAATCTCATTTCTTTTATCGTTGCACTTGGCATTCTTGTGGCTGTGCACGAGTTTGGTCACTTTTGGGTTGCGCGTCGTTGCGGCGTTAACGTTGAAAAGTTTTCAATCGGTTTTGGTAAGTCAATCTGGAAAAAGATGGGCAAAGACGGAACCGAATATAGTATCTCTATGATCCCTCTTGGTGGCTATGTCAAAATGGTGGATAGCCGTGTTGATGATGTTCCTCCACATGAAAAGCACTTAGCTTTTGATCAAAAACCGCTTTGGAAGCGCACCTCAATTGTGGCGGCTGGACCCATCTTTAACTTCTTATTTGCTATCTTTGCTTATTGGCTGGTCTTCCTTATTGGTGTGCCTGCTGTTAAGCCTGTAGTAGGTGACATTACGCCCAATTCGATTGTTGCCGAGGCAGGAATTGAATCTGGGATGGAACTAAAAGCGATCTCAGGTATCAAAACTCCGGACTGGGAATCAGTCAATATGGGATTGATTTCTCACATTGGTGATGATTTGATGATGGTTACCGTGGCATCAAACGATGAAATCGGCTCTGAGGTAACAAAAACGCTCGATCTTCGAGATTGGCAGTTTGACCCGGAAACTGAGTCTGCGATGCACTCGCTGGGTTTTGAACCGTATACTCCGGAAATTTATACAACTATCCAGCAAGTTACGGAAGGCGGTGCTGCTGAGAAAGCCGGTGTATTACCAGGAGACGAAATCGTTTCGATTGCCGGTAAAACGGTGACCGTTTGGGATGATGTGGTAGAGGCAGTACGCTCTAACCCCAATACACCCATCGAGTTGACCGTGCTACGTGATGGTTATCATCAGTCATTAACGTTGACCCCGGGCAGCCGGGAGCTGGCTAACAAACAAGTGATTGGTTTTGCGGGCATTGCCCCAGAAGTCGCAGAATGGCCAGAAAGTTATCGCTTCGATTTACAGTTTGGTGTATTCGAATCCATTGGCAAAGCGATTGATAAAACAGGCCAAGTTATCGGACTGACAATTAGTATGCTTAAGAAGCTGATTGTAGGGGATGTTGGCCTGAACAATCTCAGTGGCCCTATTTCGATTGCGAAAGGGGCTGGGGCGACAGCAGACTATGGTCTGGTCTATTTTTTAGGTTTTCTCGCTCTAATTAGTGTTAACCTAGGTATTATTAACCTCGTGCCTTTACCAATGTTGGATGGTGGTCATTTGTTGTTTTTTGCAATTGAAGCTGTTATTCGACGCCCAGTTCCAGAAAGAATACAGGAAATGGGGTACCGAATTGGTGGTGCGATCATCTTCTCGCTCATGGCGTTAGCGCTATTTAATGATTTTACTCGTCTGTGAGAGTTCAGAGACAAAGCAGTAGCAAGGAATAATTAGAACAAGTATGGCGATTAAGCGAATTCTATTTGCAAGTTTACTGGCGACCAGTGTGTCTGCAAATGGAGCAGAGAACTTCGTAGTTCAAGATATTGAAATCGATGGATTGCAGCGTGTTGCACTAGGTGCTGCGTTGCTGAAAATGCCTGTACGCGTCGGTGATACCATTGGCCAAGGCGATGTTGCAGAAATTATCCGCGCACTGTACGCATCTGGTAACTTTGAAGATGTAAGAGTATTGCGTGATGGTGAGGTGCTTGTTGTTCAAGTAAAAGAGCGCCCGACAATCGCAAGCATCTCATTTTCAGGCAACAAGGCGATCAAGGACGAGCAGCTACAAGAAAACCTGAACGCATCAGGTATTCGTGAAGGTGAAGCGCTTGACCGTACAACCCTGAGCAATATTGAGAAAGGCTTGGAAGACTTTTACTACAGCGTCGGTAAATATAACGCGACAGTGAAAGCCGTAGTGACTCCTTTGCCGCGTAACCGTTCCGATCTGAAGTTTGTCTTTACCGAAGGTGTATCGGCAAAAATTCAGCAAATCAACTTTATTGGTAATGAAGTCTTTTCTGACGAAGAGCTATTGTCTCGTTTCAACTTGAATGTTGACGTGCCTTGGTGGAACTTCCTCGCGGATGAAAAATACCAAAAGCAAGTGCTTGCTGGTGATATAGAAGCGCTGAAGTCTTTCTATCTCGATCGTGGTTACCTGAAATTTAACGTTGATTCTACACAGGTTGCAATCTCTCCTGACAAGAAAGGGGTATACATTACTCTTGGTTTGGAAGAAGGTGAGGTGTACACCGTTAAGGACGTAAAATTCCGTGGTGATCTTGTTGGAGAGCAAGACGCGTTCGAAGACATGGTCCCATTTCAAAGTCGCGAAACTTATAACGGTTCGCTGGTAACATCGATGGAAGAAGGGATTAAACGCGTTCTGGGTGAATCTGGTTACGCTTATCCTCAGGTAAATACCATTCCTGAATTTGATGATGAAAACAACGAAGTATCGCTAGTCGTCAATGTTGATCCTGGTAATCGAATTTACGTGCGTGATATTCGCTTCACGGGTAACAACTCGACAAAAGATGAAGTACTTCGTCGTGAGATGCGTCAGATGGAAGGCAGCTGGCTCAATTCTAAATCGATTGAAACAGGTAAGACGCGTCTTAACCGTCTTGGTTACTTTGAAAACGTCGAAGTGCAAACTGTTCGTGTACCCGGTAGTGATGATCAGGTTGATTTGGTTTACTCAGTGAAAGAAGCGAACTCAGGTAGTGTTAACTTTGGTGTTGGCTACGGTACCGAATCTGGTGTCAGCTTCCAAGTTGGTCTTCAACAAGACAACTTCTTAGGTAGTGGTAATCGCGTCGGTATTAACGCCATGATGAACGACTACCAAAAGAACATCAGCTTAGATTATCGAGACCCATACTGGAACCTCGATGGAGTAAGTTTGGGTGGTAAGATCTTCTACGATGAATTTGAAGCTTCTGAAGCAGGTATTGTTGACTACACCAACCAAAGTTACGGTGGTAGCTTAACATGGGGTTTCCCGTTCGATGAGCTGAACCGTTTTGAGTTCGGCGTTGGTTATACGCACAATAAGATTGGTAATTTATCGCCTTACTTACAAGTAGAGCAGTTCTTGCGTGCGCAAGCTGACAATATTGATTCAGATGGTTCATTGAACACCAACGATTTTGATATCAATATCTCTTGGACACGTAACAACCTGAACCGTGGTTACTTCCCGACAGCGGGTAATCACCAACGCGCGTTTTACAAGATGACGGTACCTGGCTCTGACGTTCAGTACTTCAAAATGCAGTACGATGTTCGTCAATACATGCCACTGACTGAAAAACATGAATTCACGCTCTTGTTCCGTGGTCGTTTGGGATACGGTAACGGCTATGGCGAAACGAATGGTAACGATAACTTGTTCCCATTCTACGAAAACTACTACGCGGGTGGCTTTACATCACTGCGTGGTTTTGGCTCTAACTCAGTAGGCCCAAAAGCGGTATACCGTGATTACTCGGGCTCGAACAATGGTGCAGATACTGCAACAGACGATGCCGTAGGTGGTAACGCTGTCGCATTAGCAAGCCTAGAACTGATCGTTCCGACACCATTCGCATCGGATGAAGTGCGAAACCAAATTCGTACCAGTATCTTCTTTGATATGGCAAGTGTCTGGGATACGGAATTTGACTACCGCAGCTCAGGCGCGGAATACGGTGATAAATACTATTACGACTACTCAGATCCAACCAATTACCGCTCGTCTTACGGTGCGGCGTTGCAATGGATGTCTCCAATGGGGCCTCTAGTATTCTCACTAGCGAAACCAGTTAAGAAATATGATGGCGATGATGAAGAATTCTTCACCTTCACTATCGGTCGAACCTTCTAAAGAGGAAAATATTTTGAATAAAATGATTAAAGCGGCTGGGATTGGCCTTCTTGTACTTAGCTCATCAATGTTTGCAAATGCGGCAGAAGCGGCACAGAAAATTGCATACGTAAATACCGCTCAAGTTTTTCAAGCACTTCCTCAGCGTGAAGTTGTTTTGCAAAAGATGCAGAAAGACTTTAAAGGTAAAGCCGACGAACTTAAGAAAATTCAATCTCAAGCAAAAACGAAGATTGAAAAGCTACAGCGTGATGGCGAGCTTCTAAGCCAAGACGAAGTTGAAAAGCTACGTATCGATATTGCAAAACTAGACAGTGAGTACAAAGTGAAAGCGCAAGCACTAGATAAATCAAGTGCTCGTCGTGAAGCTGAAGAAAAAGCGAAGCTATTTAAAACGATTCAAGACGCTGTAGCAAAAGTTGCTAAGAATAAAGGTTACGATCTTGTTATTGATAGCTCCATGCTTCAATTTGCTAAACCAGAATACAACATCTCTGAAGACGTCATTAAAGCTCTAAAATAAGAAGTTATGAAAACATTAACATTAGCCGAGTTGGCAACCATTACTGGTGGTGAATTATTTGGTGATGACACACTTGTTGTTAACCGTGTTGCTCCAATGGATAAAGCACAAGAAGGTGACGTGACCTTCTTGTCAAACCCCAAGTATGCAAAGCACCTATCTGAGTGTAAAGCAACGGTAGTGATGGTGAAAGCTGAGGATAAAGATAAGTGTGTGGGTAATGCACTTGTTGTCTCGGACCCTTACGTTGCTTTTGCGCACGTTGTTCAGGCCATGGACACAACCCCACAACCAGCACAAGACATTGCACCAAGTGCAGTGATCGCAGCCGATGTTAAGATGGGTAAGCACGTTTCAGTTGGAGCAAACGCAGTCATTGAAACGGGCGTAGAGCTTGGCGACAACGTGATTGTTGGTGCAGGTTGTTTTATCGGCAAAAACGTTAAGTTAGGTAATAACACCAAACTTTGGGCTAATGTGACTATCTATCATGAAGTTTCTCTGGGCGATGATTGTTTGGTCCAATCTGGCACTGTGATCGGGTCTGACGGTTTTGGTTACGCAAATGACAAAGGCGAGTGGATTAAAATTCCTCAACTTGGTTCTGTACGTATTGGGAACCGTGTTGAGATCGGCGCATGTACGACCATTGACCGCGGTGCATTAGAAGATACGGTTATTGAAGACAACGTGATTCTTGATAACCAGCTTCAAATCGCTCACAACGTTCACATCGGATATGGTACCGTGATGCCAGGTGGTACTATTGTGGCGGGCAGTACGACAATTGGTAAGTACTGTCAGATCGGCGGTGCGTCGGTTCTTAACGGTCACATCACCATTGCAGATGGTGTCGCTATCACTGGTATGAGCATGGTAATGCGCAGTATCGAAGAAAAAGGCATTTACTCATCGGGTATTCCACTACAGACGAACAAAGAATGGCGTAAAACCGTAACCCGAGTTCACCGTATTGACGAGATGAATAAACGCTTGAAGGCAGTTGAGAAACAGCTAGAACCGAAAGAAGAATCTTAGTTCCACATTCTGAACAAAGACTCGCGAAACGCGAGTCTTTTTCTTCTATAATGACGCGCTATTAGTATATTTATTATCAAGCTGGTATACACTTTGCAGGCATTATAATTTTTTGCGGCTATTGCCGCTGCCGTGCCATCTTGGTTATAGAGAATTTATATAGGAATACGACTTTGACTACTGAAAAGAAAACGATGAACATCTCTGAGATTCAAGAGCTTTTACCTCATCGCTACCCATTCTTATTGATCGACCGTGTAACGGACTTCCAAGAAGAGAAGTACCTTCACGCGCTTAAAAATGTGTCGGTTAACGAACCTCAGTTCACAGGTCATTTTCCTCAACTACCCGTATTCCCTGGTGTTTTGATTCTGGAAGCGATGGCTCAGGCGACCGGGTTGCTGGCATTTAAATCATTTGGTGCACCAACAGAGAATGAACTGTACTACTTTGCTAGTGTTGACGGCGCGAAATTCCGCAAACCAGTCGTACCAGGTGATCAATTGGTGATTGAAGTTGAATTTCTAAAAGAGCGTCGTGGTATTGCTGCATTTCGTGGTGTGGCAAAAGTGGACGGCGAAGTAGTATGTTCAGCAGAGCTGAAGTGTGCTCGTCGAGAGTTTTAATATGATTCATGAAACCGCTAAAATCCACCCAGCAGCGGTGGTCGAAGAAGGTGCCAAAATTGGCGCTAATGTGACTGTCGGCCCTTTCACCTATATTACCTCAACGGTTGACATCGGTGAAGGTACAGAAGTCATGTCTCACGTTGTCATTAAAGGCCATACCAAAATTGGTAAAGATAACCGTATTTTCCCGCACGCTGTGATTGGTGAAGAAAACCAGGACAAGAAATACGGCGGCGAAGAGACAACAGTGGTTATCGGTGACCGAAATGTGATTCGCGAAGCGGTTCAGGTTCATCGTGGTACTGTTCAAGATAAAGCAACCACAGTGATCGGAGACGATAACCTTCTGTGTGTGAATGCTCATATTGCGCACGACGTTGTTGTCGGAAATCATACTCACATCGGTAACAACTCGATTCTGGGTGGCCACGTGACGGTTGATGACTACGCTGGGGTCATGGCGCTTTCTGCGATTCATCCTTTCTGTACAGTCGGCGCTTATGCTTATGTTGGTGGCTGTTCTGCGGTTGTTCAGGATGTTCCAGCGTATGTGCTTGCGCAAGGTAACCACGCTACGCCATTTGGCTTGAACTTAGTTGGGCTAAAGCGTAACGGTTTCGAAAAGCCAGAAATTCGTGCACTGCAAAAAGCGTACAAAGAAATTTACCGTTCTGGTAAAACGCTGGAAGAAGTGAAGCCAGTTTTGGCTGAAATGGCGCAAGAGTTTCCTGCAGTGAAGCGTTTCTCTGACATTCTGGAAACCACGGAACGTGGTATCATTCGTTAATTCACGGATGGTTAAATAAATTGAAAAGATCGCGCCCCTAATTGGGCTGCGATCTTTTTGTGTTTTATGGATAGGGAATTACCTTACCCATAGTACATAGAGCGGGAATGATATGGAAAAACCATTACGTATTGGCATCATTGCCGGAGAGCTTTCCGGTGATACTCTGGGTGAAGGCTTTATCAAAGCGGTTAAAGAGCAATATCCAAATGCCGAGTTTGTCGGTATTGGTGGGCCCAAAATGATTGCCCAAGGCTGTGAATCCCTCTTCGATATGGAAGAGTTGGCCGTAATGGGTTTGGTTGAAGTGCTGGGACGCTTGCCTCGCTTACTCAAAGTTAAAGCAGAATTAGTGAAGTACTTCACTCAAAATCCACCAGATGTCTTTGTCGGTATTGATGCGCCAGATTTTAACTTACGACTTGAGTTAGATCTGAAACAAGCGGGTATCAAAACGGTTCATTATGTCAGTCCGTCTGTTTGGGCGTGGCGTCAAAAGCGTATTTTTAAGATAGAAGCCGCGACGAATCTGGTTTTGGCCTTTCTTCCGTTCGAGAAAGCGTTTTACGATAAGTTTCATGTACCGTGTGAATTTATTGGTCACACGCTGGCCGATGCCATTCCACTCCATTCTGAACAAGCTCCAGCAAGGGAGCTACTAGGTTTAGAGCAAGATAAAAAATGGTTGGCTGTACTGCCTGGTAGTCGCGGTAGTGAATTGAAAATGCTATCACAGCCGTTTATTGAAACTTGTAAGCGACTACACCAGAAATACCCGGATTTAGGTTTTGTGGTTGCACTGGTGAATCAAAAGCGCCGTGCGCAATTTGAGCAAGCGTGGAAACAGCACGCGCCCGAATTGGACTTTAAGCTGGTGGATGATACGGCACGCAACGTGATTACCGCTTCTGATGCGGTCATGCTGGCATCTGGTACCGTTGCATTGGAATGTATGCTTCTAAAACGCCCTATGGTTGTCGGTTATCGTGTTAATGCATTAACGGCGTTTTTGGCTAAACGTCTGCTGAAGACCAAATACGTATCACTACCCAATATCCTTGCCGATGACGAGCTGGTAAAAGAGTATTTGCAGGACGAATGCACAGCAGAGAACCTGTTTGAAGAAGTGTCTCGTCTACTGGAAAGCGACAACAGCGAGATGATCGACAAGTTTACCGAAATGCATCACTGGATCCGCAAAGATGCGGATCAACAAGCCGCAAGCGCGGTATTAAAACTGATTGAGAAATAGAGAACCCCATGGTTGCTAAAGCTACGTCTACCAAAACCAAGACGACAAAGACAAAGGTCGAACTTCCACCGTTTGAAACGCCACAAGGCTACCAGCGTATCGCGGGTGTCGACGAAGTAGGGCGTGGCCCTTTGGTCGGGGATGTTGTGACCGCTGCGGTTATTTTAGATCCAAATAATCCGATCGAGGGGTTAAATGACTCGAAAAAGCTCAGCGAGAAAAAACGCTTGGCTTTGCTGCCGGAAATCAAAGAAAAAGCACTCGCTTGGGCGGTGGGTCGTTGTTCGCCACAAGAGATTGATGAGCTGAATATTCTCCAAGCGACCATGGTGGCGATGCAGCGTGCAATTGCTGGCTTAAATGTTCATCCAGATCTGGTGCTTATTGATGGCAATCGTTGCCCTGAGCTACCAATGGATTCACAAGCGGTGGTCAAAGGTGACTTGCGTGTGGCAGAGATCAGCGCCGCGTCTATCATTGCTAAAGTAGTACGCGATACCGAGATGGAAGAGCTAGACAAGCAATACCCTCAGTTTGGCTTTGCCAAGCACAAAGGGTACCCAACCAAAGCGCACTTTGAAGCGATTGAGCAACACGGTGTGATAAGCGAGCACCGTAAGAGCTTTAAACCAGTAAAGAAAGCGTTAGGCATAGAGTAATAAATTGAGTGGATTGGTGTTATATACCCAGTCCCTTAGGTTAAAATTCCAAACAAAATAGAGTTACACGGTACCTGTTAATGTCAGATCCCAAGTTCATTCATCTTCGAGTTCACAGTGATTTTTCGATGGTGGATGGTATCAACAAAGTTCCACCGATAGTTAAAAAAGTCGCCGAGCTTGGCATGCCTGCGATGGCATTGACCGATTTCACTAACCTGTGTGGTTTGGTGAAGTTTTACGGCACAGCACATGGCTGCGGTGTTAAACCGATCATCGGCGCAGATTTCAAAATGCAATCTGATGAGTTCGGTGAGGAGCTGACACAGCTAACAGTACTGGCAGCGGATAATGTGGGGTACAAGAACCTAACGCTGCTGATCTCCAAAGCCTACTTGCGCGGTCATGTCCAGCATCAGCCTGTGATCGATAAGGCTTGGTTAGCAGAGATGTCAGAAGGTTTAATCGTTCTTTCTGGTGGTAAAAATGGTGATATCGGCAAGGCCTTACTTAAAGGTAACCGGAATTTAGTACAGAGCTGTGTCGAGTTTTACAAACAGCACTTTCCAGACCGTTATTACTTAGAATTGCTGCGTACTGGCCGTCCGGATGAAGAAACCTATTTGCACTTCGCGGTGGAACTTGCAGAGCAAGTTGATCTGCCGGTTGTGGCAACAAACGAGGTGGTCTTTCTCAGTGCTGATCGTTTTGATGCTCATGAAATTCGAGTAGCGATTCATGACGGTTACACATTAGAAGACCCGCGTCGACCAAAAAACTACAGCCCACAGCAGTACCTTCGCACTGAAGAGGAAATGTGTGAGCTGTTTGCGGATATTCCTGAAGCGCTAGAAAACAGTGTTGAGATTGCTAAGCGCTGCAACGTAACCGTACGTCTTAATGAATACTTCCTGCCAGCCTTCCCGACTGAGGGCATGAAAGAGACCGAGTTCCTAGTCATGAAGTCACGCGAAGGTTTGGAAGAGCGTCTGGAGTTCCTGTTTCCTGATGAAGAAGAGCGCAAAAAGCGTCGTCCAGAATATGATGAGCGTCTGCAAATCGAGTTGGATGTTATCAACCAGATGGGCTTCCCGGGATATTTCTTGATCGTAATGGAGTTCATCCAGTGGTCAAAAGATAATGAGATTCCGGTAGGACCTGGACGTGGTTCGGGTGCAGGTTCTTTGGTGGCATACGCACTGAAAATCACCGACCTTGATCCATTAGAATATGATCTTCTATTCGAACGTTTTTTGAACCCTGAACGTGTATCCATGCCCGATTTCGATGTCGACTTCTGTATGGATAAACGCGACCAGGTCATTGATCACGTGGCAGAAATGTACGGTCGTGATGCGGTATCTCAGATCATTACCTTTGGTACCATGGCTGCCAAAGCGGTAATCCGTGATGTGGGGCGTGTTCTTGGTCATCCATTTGGTTTTGTCGACCGAATCTCGAAGCTGATCCCGCCAGATCCGGGTATGACGCTGGAGAAAGCATTTAAAGCTGAGCCCGCACTACCTGAGCTCTATGAGGCCGATGAAGAAGTTAAAGAACTCATCGATATGTGCCGCATATTGGAAGGCTGTACACGAAACGCAGGTAAGCACGCGGGTGGTGTTGTAATCTCACCCACCACGATTACCGATTTCGCGCCAATCTATGCGGACGCGGAAGGGCATTTCCCGGTTACGCAGTTTGATAAAAATGACGTAGAAACGGCCGGGTTGGTTAAGTTCGACTTCCTTGGTCTACGTACACTGACGATTATTGACTGGGCGCTTGGTTTGATTAACCCGCGGTTAGAGCGTGAAGGCAAAGACCCGGTTCGCATAGAATCGATACCGCTTGACGATCAGGCATCGTTCCGTTTACTGCAAAACTCAGAAACTACTGCCGTATTCCAGTTGGAATCGCGTGGTATGAAAGAGCTGATCAAGCGACTTCAGCCAGACTGTTTTGAAGACATTATCGCACTGGTAGCACTGTTCCGTCCGGGGCCACTACAGTCGGGCATGGTAGATAACTTTATCGACCGTAAGCACGGCCGTGAAGCGGTCTCTTACCCAGATGAAAAGTGGCAACACGAGTCACTTAAAGAGATCCTAGACCCGACGTACGGTATCATCCTGTATCAGGAGCAGGTAATGCAGATTGCGCAGGTCTTGTCTGGTTACACCTTGGGTGGCGCGGACATGTTGCGTCGTGCGATGGGTAAGAAAAAGCCGGAAGAGATGGCAAAGCAGCGTGCCACTTTCGAAGAAGGTGCAGTGAAGAACGGCATCGACGGCGAACTGGCGATGAAGATCTTCGACTTGGTAGAAAAATTCGCGGGTTACGGCTTTAACAAATCGCACTCTGCCGCTTATGCTTTGGTTTCGTACCAAACGTTATGGCTAAAAATGCATTATCCAGCTGAGTTTATGGCTGCGGTAATGACTGCCGATATGGATAACACTGAAAAAGTGGTTGGTCTGGTAGACGAATGTTTCCGTATGAAGCTTACCGTGTTGCCACCGGACATTAACTCAGGGTTGTACCGCTTTAATGTTGATGAAAACGGCGCTATTGTTTACGGTATCGGTGCGATAAAAGGTGTGGGTGAAGGCCCGATTGATGCGATACTGGAAGCGAGAAATAAAGGCGGTCACTTCAAAGACCTGTTTGATTTCTGTGCGCGTATCGATCTGAAACGTGTTAACAAACGCGTCATTGAAAAACTTATTTACGCAGGCGCCTTAGACAGACTTGGTCCACATCGTGCAGCCATGATGGCGTCATTGAGTGATGCGGTGAAAGCCGCGAGTCAGCACCATCAGGCAGAAGCATTTGGTCAGGCGGATATGTTTGGTGTCCTGACAGATGCACCTGAAGAGGTAGAGCATAAGTACATTCAAGTCCCGGCTTGGCCAGAAAAGGTTTGGCTAGAGGGGGAACGTGATACCCTTGGTTTATATTTGACTGGGCACCCCATTAACGCGTATTTGAAGGAACTAAACAAATACACCAGTTGTCGACTAAAAGACGCAACGCCAACACGTCGTGACCAATCAGTGACGGTAGCTGGTTTAGTCATAGCCGCTCGTGTGATGACAACCAAGCGTGGAACACGCATTGGTATCATGACATTGGATGACCGAAGTGGTCGAATGGAGGTAATGCTATTCTCCGATGCGCTTGATCGGTATGCTGAACTTCTCGAAAAAGACAGAATTTTGGTCGTTTCAGGACAGGTCAGCTTTGATGACTTCAATGGTGGCCTTAAAATGTCGGCGCGTGAAGTTATGGATCTCGGCAGCGCGCGTGAAAAATACGCTCGTGGTCTGTCGGTATCGATTGATGCAAATCAGATCAATGATCAATTCTTTGAGCAGTTCAGTCGTATTTTAGAGCCGCACAAAGCCGGAACCGTACCCGTCAATGTATACTACCAGCGTGCCGACGCCAGAGCGCGGTTAACATTGGGCACCGAATGGCGGGTAACGCCAAGTGATACATTAATAGACGATTTAAAGCAGTTACTTGGGACAAACCAGGTAGAACTCGAATTTAACTAAAAAATTCAGCGCAATACGTTAGACGCTGAGTCAACAAGGATTCATCGATGAGCCTAAACTTTCTTGAATTTGAAAAGCCAATTGCAGAACTAGAAGCCAAAATTGAAGCCCTACGCGATGTATCTCGCCACGGTGGTGATGCTGCGGTTGACCTGGATAAAGAAATCGAACAGCTTGAGAAGAAAAGCCTGGAACTGAAGAAAAAAACATTCAGCAACTTAGGTGCATGGGAAACAGCTCAACTGGCTCGTCACCCATTACGTCCATACACTCTGGACTACGTTCAGCATGTATTTGAAGAGTTTGATGAACTGGCGGGCGACCGTGCTTTTGCTGATGACAAAGCTATCGTTGGAGGGATTGCTCGTCTGGAAGGTCGACCAGTGATGATCATCGGTCACCAAAAAGGCCGCGAAACCAAAGAAAAAGTAAAACGTAACTTTGGTATGCCAAAGCCTGAGGGTTACCGCAAAGCATTACGCTTAATGGAAATGGCTGAGCGTTTCAATATGCCAATCATCACATTCATCGATACTGCAGGTGCTTACCCTGGTGTTGGTGCAGAAGAGCGTGGCCAGTCTGAAGCGATCGCAACAAACCTGAAAGTGATGTCTGGCCTTAAAGTACCAGTCATCTGTAACGTTGTCGGTGAAGGCGGTTCAGGTGGTGCACTTGCGATTGGTGTGGGTGACTACGTGAACATGCTTCAGTACTCTACTTACTCAGTTATTTCTCCTGAAGGTTGTGCTTCTATCCTATGGCGTGATTCTGATAAAGCGCCACAGGCGGCAGAAGCCATGGGACTGACCGCGCCACGTCTTAAAGAGCTAGAGCTTATCGACGAGATCATCGAAGAGCCTCTAGGTGGCGCACACCGTAATCATGCTCAAATGGCTGAAAACATGAAAGCGACATTGCTTCGTCAGCTGGAAGATTTAGAACAGCTTGATGAAGAGTCGTTACGAGAGCGTCGTTACCAGCGTCTGATGAGCTACGGTTACTGCTGATTGTTAGCTGATATCTCTTTAGATACCAGATAAAATAGAAAGGGTTGGATGTGAGTCCAGCCCTTTTTTGTATCGATTGGATTGCTTATGGAATCGCTTTATCAGCATTTTACACAATTACTGACTGCCAATTACCAGCCTCAGACGAAAGTTGTCTTAGCGTTTAGCGGAGGTGTGGACTCGCGTTTATTGTTAGCGCTACTGAGTCGCTATCAGCGCGATCACGCAATACCATGCCAAACGGTATACATTCACCATGGATTAAGCGGTAATGCGGACGACTGGGCTGAAAAATGTAAAGCGTGGGCGAATCAAGCGGGTGTATTGCATTCAACAGAGTATGTACACCTAGATATTAATAGTGGCGAAAGTATTGAATTACTTGCCCGCGAAGCGCGTTACCAAGTGTTAGCAAAATATATTGAGAGCGGCGACCTTCTTCTCACTGGGCAACATGCCGATGACCAGATTGAAACCTTTCTTTTAGCCCTTAAACGTGGCAGTGGTCCTAAAGGATTGTCATGCATGGCGGAAAGTGCGCCTTTTTCGGCTGGTACTTTGGTTCGTCCATTGTTGACGACCCGACGAGAACAAATAGAGGCTATTGCTCAGTCTTTACAACTTGAGTGGGTTGAAGATGAAAGTAATCAGGATACTCGCTACGACCGAAACTTTTTGCGTCACCACGTGGTTCCTGAATTGTCTCAACGCTGGTCGAGTATTCACCAAGCCGTACAACGCAGTGCCTCTCTATGTGCTCAGCAAGAAACGTTATTAGATGAACTACTTAATGACGTTTTTTGCCGTGCATTGCAAACAGATCTCAGTCTGGATATTGCGGAGTTAGCATCACACAGTGAGCTTGCCCGAGCTCGCTTGATTCGTATGTGGTTAGCTCAGCAGAACGCTCAAATGCCAACTCAAGTACAACTTGGTCTGATTTGGAAAGAAGTGGCGTTAGCCCGACAAGATGCCAACCCACAGCTTAAGTTGAAACAAGGCGAGGTTCGTCGATTCCAGAATAAGCTGTATTGGGTTTGTGACAAACCAGATGTTTCCGGTTGGCAAGGTCATATTCAAGTGAATTCACCGCTTGTGCTGCCAGCTAATTTTGGGGAACTGACGTTATCTACCACAACAAAACAACCGACTATTGCTCTGCCGGCGCAGCCGGAACTGTTGAACGTCACGTTTAATCCAGAGGGGTTGTCGGCGCATCCAACAACACGTAATCACAGTCGTAAATTAAAAAAACTGTTTCAAGAGTACCATGTGCCGAGCTGGCTACGTCGCCAGATACCGATTCTTATGTATCAAGAACAGGTAGTTGCGGTAGCCGATTTGTTTGTTGATAAGGCATTTAGTGGTCAAGACTGTGAGCTGATTTGGCGCAAGGTTCTGTAATTCGTGACACAATGTCGAACATAAAATGTACTTCTAAACAAAAATGATTAGGTGAAGCAATGAAGAAAGTAATCATGGGCGCAATGATGGCGCTAACCATGTTATCAGGGCAAGCATTCGCAGCGGGCGATGTCGCGGCTGGGCAAGCTAAATCTGCAGTATGTGCCGCTTGTCATGGTGCAGATGGTATCGCGACCATCCCTGGGTACCCAAACCTGAAAGGGCAGAATGCTCAGTACATCATGAACTCAATCAAAGCCTATAAAAATAAAGAACGTAATGGTGGACTTGCCGCAGTCATGCAGGCACAAGCGTCTTTACTTTCTGATGATGATATCGCTAACTTAGCCGCTTACTACTCCAACTTATAGTCGCTCACTGATAACTCGTGTTAACTGAGGCCAGGGCTAAGCTCTGGCTTTGTAATTTTTACCCAAATAAACTTCATCAAACTCAATATTTTACAATACCAAACCGAGACAAAGATTGAATGTTGTAAGACGGTAAACGATAATATCCGCATACGATTAAAGCTTAAGGGATGAACATGAAGAAGATTGAAGCGATTATCAAGCCATTTAAACTGGATGATGTTCGAGAAGCGTTAGCTGAAGTTGGCATCACAGGGATGACCGTTTCTGAAGTCAAAGGTTTTGGTCGTCAGAAAGGTCACACGGAACTATACCGTGGTGCAGAATACATGGTTGACTTTCTACCGAAGGTGAAACTAGAAATCGTAGTGACTGAAGATGTCGCAGACAAGTGCGTAGAGACTATAATCGAAACCGCACAAACTGGTAAAATCGGTGACGGTAAGATATTCGTCACGGATGTTGAGCGTGTTATCCGTATTCGTACTGGCGAAGAAGACGAAGACGCGATTTAAATTTTTGATTAAGCTAAAAGGGAGCCGTGTATGGCTCCCTTTTTTATTCCTAACCTCACTCAGGTACGCCTTTATGCTTAAGCGTTTTGTTTTGTCGATAGTCTTTTTTTCCATGGCAGTCGTACTGGGCTTTCAAATTATCTTCACGGTTCCAGAGCAGCCGCAAATTATTACCCAGACAGGTGAAGAGATTACCGAAGAGATTCAGTGCATCGAGTTTGATGGTTCACAAGTATTAGATGATGACGGTGAGCTCAATGTGTTGATTTGGAATATTTACAAGCAAGGTAAAGATAATTGGCAAAGTGCGCTTGATGCGCTTTCGACTGACAAGCAATTGTTACTACTGCAAGAGGCGAGTATGACTGAACCATTCAAGCAGTGGCTGGTGGATGGTGACTGGATGAGTAACCAGGTAAGTGCCTTTAAAGCATTGGGCAGTGGAGCTGGGGTTATTAATATTGCACAAAAATTACCCGAGAAGGCCTGTGCTTATACATCAACTGAGCCTTGGCTACGTTTACCAAAATCCGCACTCTACAGTCAGTATCGTTTGAGTAACGGCAGTACGCTTGCCGTCGTTAATATACACGCGATTAATTTTACCGTTGGAACGGATGAATATCGCTCTCAAATTGCGGTTTTGCAGGGATTGCTTAAACAACACTCCGGGCCAATTCTGTTTGCTGGTGATTTTAACAGCTGGAATGAGTACCGGTTGGATGCAATGAAGCAAGCTTTACAACAAGCAAATCTGCAAGAAGTGGCGTTTTCACCGGATCATCGAACCCAGTTTATTACCGGACAGCGACTCGACCATGTGTTTTATCGTGGTCTTGTGCTCAAAAACGCGAAAGCGCCGCAGAGCGACGCGTCCGATCATAATCCATTATTGGTGTCATTTACGCTGAACGACCAGCATTGACTAGGCGCTTAAGCGATGATGATGTACAACGCCCAAATGACATAAAACATCACCCATGGCAGGCTCGCAATAACAAGAGCCTGCCCGCGTTCAAACTCAGTCCACGTCAATACTACCCCGTAACCCAGCACAATATACCAAGGTAACAGTAGCGGCAGTGAGCTAGCAAAATGAGACCATTCGTTGGTGAGTGGTAACTTCAGTAATCCATTGAGGCTGTTGAGATCTGCAGCGTATGTCATTACTTCACCATGGTTGAGTATTAAGCTTGCGTAGCTAGCAACATCACCAAGCACCGCTGGGAACAGAACAGCACAACAAGCGGCGAACCACTTCCAATAGCCGTACTGTTGCTTACTGGCTTTGGTTGCAAGAAAGAACCAAAACGCCAGCAGAAGCAGTGTCGCAAATCGGTTGATGACATCGTTAATGATTGCACTTGCCATTAACGTGTTTTGCTCCAACAAATCGATCTGCTGCGGATCGATTTGTTGTAATTGTGGTGTTAGCTGTTCACTGAGCCAAGTAAAGTCCACGTTAGAGAAATACGCCCCCCAAAATAGGAACGGGCTGACCATTAGTAGGATAAATGGTTGCCACCCCCAGCCACCACGCTGGTATAACGCCAAAAAACATGAGGTTGGTGAACGAAATATATCCAATAACATCACAAGCGGATTGCTTGATGGGGTCATACACTTACCTTAGTGACGTCAACGTACAGCTTAAGTTTTTGACCAGGCTGTAGGTACTTCTTCTTTTGAAGAGAATTCCATTTCACAATGTCAGCACTCTTCACTTTGAACTTACTGGCAATACCGCTGATTGTATCGCCAGAGCGTACATTGTAAAACACAGTACGAATGACAGAATCATCGGCTGCTTTTTTCCAAATGACGATCTTTTGACCTTTTCTCAATGTGTCTTTTGGTCCCATGCCGTTCCATTTAGCAAGAGTTTTGTATGACACGTTATTGTCACGGGCAATTGACCACAAGCTCTCACCAGACTGCACGATATGTGTCAGCTTAAGCTGGCCGCGTGCGGTAGATTGCGTCTTATTTAAGCGGTTGTTCGCCGATAATGCGTATTTCGAGTCATCTTTAGTTGATGTGGGGATTAGCAAGTGTTGACCAATACGAATATTATCATTCGACAAGCCATTAGCACGGCGAATCACCTTCGTCGTTGTGCCATATTTCCGAGCCAATACACCGAGTGAATCGCCCGATTTTACTTTGTAGCGAGCCACTTTGACGCCTTTACCCCGGTTATCTGCTACCTGAGCAAGGAACGCATCCTTCTTTTCTACAGGGATCAGCAGTTTATGTGGACCGTTTGGTGACGTAGACCACTGGTTGTAAGCCGGGTTGTAGCTTTGTAGCTCTTTGACACCAATGCCTGCATAATCGGCCGCAATCGCAAGATCCAGTTGCTCTTTAGGGTCAACAAGCGCTAATACCGGTTTATTCGAGATAGCTGGAATGTTAAGACCATATTTATCTTGATTCGCAACCACATCAGCAAGTGCTAAGAGTTTAGGCAAATAGCTGCTGGTTTCTTTAGGCAAATCCAAAGAGAAAAAGTCAATTGGCTTACCGAGCTTCTTGTTTTTGCGAATCGCTCTAGATACACGACCACCCCCACTGTTGTAGGCCGCAATAGCATGTTCCCAGTTACCATCAAATTGCTTGTTTAGCTGCACAAGGTAGTCTAATGCCGCTTCGGTAGAGGCTGCCACGTCGCGACGCCCGTCATACCAGTAATTTTGTTCAAGGCCCATCATTTTCCCGGTACCTGGAACAAATTGCCAAAGGCCTGCTGCACTGCCGTGTGAGTAGGCAAAGGCATCGAACGAGCTTTCAACCACGGGTAGCAAAGCCAGCTCCATTGGTAAGCCTCGTTTTTCAATTTGCTCAGTGATCATGTACAGAAACGGTTCTGCACGTTGTGATACTGTCTTAAGGTGGTTTGGGTGTTTTAGATACCAAGTACGGTAGTAATCCACCTTTTTATTGTGTGGGATGTCCATTTCAAGCTGCATGGCAATTCGTTGCCATACATCTTCTTGTTCCTGAGGAGAAAGCACCTTTGGCGTATCTTTGACAGTCTTTGTCAAAGATTGCTTACTTTTTGCTTGTTCCTTAGCTGCTTTTTGTTTGGCAGCTAGCTCTGATTTGTTGGTCTCTGGTGTTGACGTTGTTGAATCTGGAGAAGTCATCTGACAACCAGAAAGCAATAACGCCAAAGCCAAACTGTACTTCAAACGCATGGATTCAGCCTATTTAGGGCCTTTTTATCTTCTCCAGCCTGTCGCGTAGCAAGCGCTACGTGGCAATCGCAAGATAATAGACATATTTCTTTAAACACTAATAAATGAGGATAAAACCTCTGAATATGCAATGGGTCGACATAAAATTAGATTTATATTCTTCCCAAAACGCAGAGAAGCGCCGAAAGCGCCTCTCTGAAAAAACAATCCATGATGATACTGGGGTCTTGTAAACTTACAAGTAAAAATTGGTTAAAATTCGTTCTTCCACACTCTTAATGCCGTAAAAACTGAGCATGGATCGTGATCTTTTATGCGATTAGTCACAGACTTAACGACTTCTGGTTGGCTGGTACGCAAAAATGGGTTGATCAATTTCTCTTGACGTAACGTGGTTGGAAGGGTAGGGATATTTAACGCACGTAGTCTATTTACATCATCACGGTACTGACGAAGCTTCTCGTTGTCTGGCTCGACAGCAAGGGAGAATGCGACGTTACTGGCGGTGTACTCGTGTGCGCAATAGACTTGGGTTTCATCCGGTAATGCTGCGATTTTACTCAGTGAGTCAAACATTTGTTCTGCTGTGCCTTCAAATATGCGACCGCATCCGGCAGAAAATAGCACATCACCGCAAAACAATTTGCTATCACCAAGATAGCCAATATGACCCAGCGTATGACCGGGCAACCCCATAACCAAAAAGATTTCACCGAACAGTTCTAATTTGTCGCCTTCTTCCATTGGCGCAGTTAGCGTTGGGATCGGCTCAGTTTTTGGGCCGACAACGGCAACATTAGGAAATGCGCGAACTAAATCTGGTACGCCACCAATGTGATCATTGTGGTGGTGTGTAATCATGATTGCTTCTAAAGTTAACTCGTTAGCTTGTAAATATGCTAATACAGGCTTTGCATCACCCGGATCAACAACGGCACAGCGTTTATCGTCATTTTGAATTAGCCAGATGTAATTATCATTAAATGCGGGTATGCTTTTGATCTCTAACACGATTCGTTCTCCGTCACCCATTATAGTTAGGTGGTTAATGAAACCAGCACTCAGCAACAAAACTATACCACACCCGTCTACTTGGTCTGATCTGAATAATGGACCTTGGGTGCTTGAGTCAATCCAAACTCGGTTTGATGAGTGGTGTCCGAAACTCTTCGGTTACCACATGCTCAAACTGGGCGGGTTGAGCTGTGAGCTAACCAGCAGTAATTGTAATATTCAACACCAAGTTAACGTAGATATCCAGAACCCGTTGCATAATGTAGTAGCAGATGGTTACGAATTACCCTTTTTGGAAAAAAGCTTTGATGTGGCAATTCTGGCTCATCAATTAGACTACGTCACTGATCCTCATCGATTGCTTAGGGAAGTGGACAGAGTGATGATGGATGACGGCTACCTGATCATTACTGGCTTTAATCCATTTAGTTTTACTGGCTTAGCGAGTCTGTTTCCATGGCGAAAAAACAATTTGCCGTGGAGTGGTCGAATGTTCTCTTCTAGTCGCGTTCAGGACTGGCTGGGGCTGCTTAACTATCAGGTGATTCATCGTGATCGCTATGCACTTTTCCCAATGACACGCTACCGCACGATGTGGACTTGGTTTGAAAATAGTTTAGGGGAGTGGGCATCGCCAGCGGGCAGTCTGTACTACATCGTTGCCCGTAAACGCACATACCCTCTCAAACCAATCAAGCCACACTGGCGCTTAAAGAAAAAACTCACACCACTTGGGATCATGAATCGAGAGGGTGCTGGAGTGAAAAAAATATCCAGCGATAAGCGCTAGGAAGCCTGGTAGCCAGTATCTTCTTCAGTGGGGTTTTCGGCCGCCGTTCTGGCTAATTCATCACAAATTTCGTTTTCTCTGTGGCCAGCATGGCCTTTTACCCAATGCCATTCGACTTGGTGGCGCGCTGTTTCCTTATCCAGAGCTTGCCATAAATCGGCGTTCTTTACCGGTTTTTTATCCGCGGTTTTCCAACCGCGTTTTTTCCAGTTATGAATCCACTGTGTAATGCCTTGTCGAACATATTGGCTATCGGTTGTTAGTGAGACTTTGCAAGGCTCTTTTAGCGTTTGCAGCGCAACGACTGCAGCGAGCATTTCCATACGGTTATTGGTCGTTAGGGTATAGCCTTTAGATAGTGTCTTTTCCACATCTTTATAGTGTAAAACGATGCCGTAACCGCCCGGTCCCGGGTTGCCTAAACAAGATCCGTCAGTGAAAATCTCAACGTGTTTGGTCATATTTTTGGTACTATTAGCCGAAACATTTATTAAAGCATAGTCTGACACATATAAGCTTATGAATACCAGCAGCAATTCTGAATATAGTCGCATTGTGGTTCTTGATACCGAAACTACGGGTATGAACCGAGAAGGCGGTCCTCACTACATGGGGCATCGTATTATCGAAATCGGTGCCGTGGAGATCATAAACCGCAAGTTGACCGGACGTCACTTCCATGTTTATTTAAAGCCTGATCGCGAAATTCAGTCAGAAGCGGTTGAGGTTCACGGTATTACCGATGAATTCTTAGTCGATAAACCAGAGTATGCCAATGTGCATCAAGAGTTTCTTGATTTCATCAAAGGGGCCGAGCTGGTTGCCCACAACGCACCGTTCGATACTGGATTTATGGACTACGAGTTTGAAATGCTCGATCCAACTATCGGCAAAACAGAGGATTTCTGTAAGGTGACCGATACCCTTGCCATGGCGAAGAAAATCTTCCCGGGTAAGCGAAATAACCTCGATATCTTATGTGAACGTTACGGCATTGATAACTCGCACCGTACTCTCCACGGCGCTTTGCTCGATGCGGAGATTCTGGCTGACGTTTTCCTCCTGATGACAGGTGGTCAAACAAACCTTGAATTTAACGCCAACAAGCAAGAGGGGGGGGTAGAAAGTGTTCGCCGGGTTGAAGGAAGAAAAGCGCTAAAGGTTTTGCGCGCCAGTGCCGATGAATTAGATGCGCACCAGAAAAGGTTAGAACTGGTGAACGACTGTATTTGGCATCAATAGGAGAAACTATGTTGAGGGCTTTGTCGGTTGCTATTCTGGCGATCTGGAGTTGTCTTGCGAGTGCTGCGAGCGAATCTACAATGTCTCTGTTAGATAATCGCTTTCGTGTTGATCCGAGCATCGAGCAAATCACTTTTCTGGTGCATCGCGAGCAAAGTTCTCAGCCCGTTGTCTTAGTTCGCCCTGATGGTAAGAAATACTATGCCTGGGGCTCTTACGATAATATTCGTTGGTATCAGGAACCTGCACTCGATATTGTCTCTATCGATCAGCCGATGCCGGGCCCATGGCAAGCCGTGGGTAAAGTCACGCCTAAAAACAACATTCGCTTAATTTCTCACTTGAAGTTAAGCATCGACGCTTTTCCGAATCATTTGTATTACGGCGAAGCGCTTAAATTTACCGCCCGACTCACTTCAGATGATAAGCCGCTTGTTTTAAGAGACTTTCTCGACCGTGTTAACCTCCAAGTTACCTTTACCAAGTTTGTTGATAACGAAGATGGACAGTTGAAAGGGGCGCGTCCTGTGCCATTCGTGCTGGGTGAATTCAAGGATGATGGCCGAGAGTTGGATGAGCAAGCTGGTGATGGTGTCTTTACCGTTCAGTTGCCAATCGAAGTTCAACCGGGAAAGTATCGTGCACGTATTGTCTCGGGGAATGGCGTCTTCTTACGTGCCAAAGAGCAGGCCGTGCTTGTATATCCGAATCCTGTTTCGCGTACCTTTATTCAGTCTCGTGAACAAAACCAACCTCACCAGCTGGTGGTCAGTGGCGAGCAGGGCATGATCGCGCCTGGTTCACTCCTGGTGAGTGTGGAAAAAAGTGCGCCCGATGGTTTTAAGAGCTATGGCCAGGGTCAAGTTTCTCAAGACGGTCTGAAAGCGACATTGAATTTGGATAATGATCCTGAGCTGGGTAAATACTCTTGGCAAGGCGTTATCTTTGCGACAGATTTTGCCACTCAACGTCCTCTGATTTTCCCAATTCAGGAGCAGACATTTAGCGTGGTTGACGACGTTGACTTGGAGGCGGCACGGAAGGCTAAAGAAGCCGAACTTGCCGAGCAGCACCGCATCGACATGGAAAAACGCATTATTGCTGAACGTGAGGCAGAGCGTAAGCGCAGTATGATCATTATTGCTGTCGGCAACGTGGTGGTATTAATCATCGGTATCTTGTTTTGGTTGATATGGCGCAAGCTAAAAGCTAAAAGGCAAGCGATACCGGAGATGCAGCTGCAAATGCCAAAGAATTAGAAATAAGAAGGGGTGACTGTCGCTACACGGCGCTTATCGGGTCATTCCAGCGAGCCATAGCGAGACTAGGAATCTAATATCAGCGTGCTGAGAAGATATAAGAATATCTTTGACAACAAAGAGCTCGGATAGAAGACCCTGAATAACGCTCCTTCGTCGCTGTTCAGGGTGACGCTAGACTTGGATATGCTAATTGCTGTTAAACGACCGGCACTAAGCCACTTCGGGAATCGGTCTTGGGGTGGGCTCCAAGTCGGGCTCTTTTTGCACTGCCGGGATATGTCCTTCCCCAACGGCACTGATGTAGCATCCGCTGAGTTTGATGGCGAGATACATATCGGCACGCAGTAAGATCCCGCCGTCGCTGGTGCTAATGCCTGTTAGATCACACCATTGGCGCAAGCGTCGTTTACGGCCAGCAAGAATTAATCGTATGCCTCGTTTCTTCAGCATTTCATGAAGGTCCGACAGCGTTGCCATCACGCTTAAATCAAGGTGAGTAAAGCTGGATACGGCGTCTACCACGATACAGCTGACGTCTTTAGTATGTTCTGTATGTTCCAATACCCGGCGCTTAAAGTAAGGGGCATTAAAATACGTCAGTGGTGAGTTAAACCGGTAAATCACCATCCCCGGGATCGGAGTGGCTTTGCCTGTACTATCGAGTGTTCGTATCGTGCCTTTTTCATCCAAACCAAGGATTTGATCGCTTGGGCGCATGACAACCCGCAAAAATTGAAATAGTCCCAACAGCACCGCCAAGGTAATCCCTGGGATCACGCCAATGATCAATACGGCTATGAAAGTGATGCCCGCAAGATTGAAGGCATCTTTATCGCGTTGGCGTAATGTCCATATTGCTTTGAGATCGAGCAGCGATAATGAAGCGATGATCAATACCACGCCAAGTGAAGCAATAGGGATAAACTGTAAAGGTTCATAAATAAAGACCGCGATGATAGCGATAGTGAGCGCGGCAATAATAGATACCAACTGTGATTTCCCGCCATTGGCATCGTTTACTGCAGTGCGAGAATCCGCCCCACTGATAGCAAAACCCTGTGAAAATGCCGACGCGATATTGGCAAAACCTAACGCTCTGAATTCTTTGTTTGCATCAATGTCGTAGCCGTTCTTAGCTGCGAAGCTGCGTGCGGTGAGCATCATGCTGACAAAGCTCACAATAGCAAGGTTCAAAGCAGGGACTACGAGCTCACGCACCTCACCGAGTTCAAACTTTGGTGCTTGAATTTGAGGGAATCCGCCTTGTGTAATGCCCACCACCGAAACGCCCATCTCTTGTAAGTGGAGTAGCCAAACGGAGGTCGTCGTGACCAGGATGGCGAGCATGGCTGCTGGCCAAGCTGGGCGAAAACGCTTGGTGGCCAGATAGACCAGTACAGTGGCAATACTTAACGTTACGGTAGGCCAGTGAAGCTCGGTTAGGCGTTGAGGTGCTTCCCATAAGCGTTCCAATAGGTAACGTTGCTCGTATCTCCATCCAACGACTTTAGCAAACTGGCTGACAATGATAGTAAGTGCAACGCCGTTGAGTAAGCCAAGAAGAATTGGCCGGGAGAGAAAGTCCGCAAAAATGCCTAAGTTAAAGCGGCTCGCCACTACACACCAAATCCCCGTCATTGCTGTCATGGTCATCACTAACTGCCAGTGTTTGGTAGGGTCGCCAGCAGCAAGCGGAGTGACAACGGCGGCAATCACCGCACAAGTGGCTGCATCGGGACCAACAATGAGTTGTCGTGACGTACCCATTAAGGCATAGACCAACATCGGTAGCACACATGAATAGAGGCCGACAATCGCAGACACACCGGTTAATTGTGCGTAAGCGATAGCGACAGGCAAGGCAACGGCAACGACAGAAAAAGCGGCGCGAAAGTCATTAGTGAACCATTCACGCTGATAGTGCTTAAGCTGAACGAGACCAGGGAACCACTGCGAAAATAATTTTTTGGCCACAGATGCACCCCCTAAAAATGTTTTATTTACAGTAAAGTATACATCGTTCTGTTATTGCGTCCGTGAACTGAATATCAGTCACCAGTGTTAAATCGGCTTGTCCCTACTAGTTTCAGTCGCGAACACGAACATACTCTAAATAGAGATTAAAAAAATCGGGAGCCATTTGGCTCCCGGTTTTCTTATTGACCACTACTTTATTTTCTTAGGCGACACTGTCCATCTGGACGTAACTCGGCTTTGCTGCCAGTTGTTCTGGCTTAAAGTCATCGACGTTGATGGTATCTAAACGGTGCTGCTCAGCTTCTCTCAGAAGTTCCGCTTCTTCCTGAGTGATAATGCCTTGCTCTAGCCCTTCTTCCGCAATCCTATCCAGACGTATGAACGGACGACGTTTGCCTTGCGCTTTACACACTTTGTCGAACACGGGTTCCGCTTGCAGAATCACAGATAATGCGAGTTCAATTTTACCTGCTGGGTTGTGCTCTGTTGGCTCTAGGTACTGGCCTCGGCCAATGCGTGAGCGTGTTGCGCTTGGTGTTTGCAGAATGCGCGCTACTTTGCTGTCGAGCTTGTCACTTGGTGCTTTGCGTACGCGACCAAACGGCATAACCAGGATTCGAAGCGTGCGAGCAATAACTTTGTTTGGGAAGTTAGCCAGGAACTCATCAACGGCGATTTCTGCTTGCTTCAAGCTATCTTGCAGAGCCCAATGAACCAGAGGTAAATCTTCTACCGGGCGGCCGTCTTGTTCAAAACGTTTTAGCGCCGCTGAACTTAAGTAAAGTTGACTTAGAATGTCACCAAGACGAGCCGATAGACGCTCTTTACGTTTCAATGAGCCACCAAGTACCGCCATCGATATATCAGACAGAAGGGCTAAGTTAGCACTGTAACGGTTCAGTTGTTGATAGTAACGCTTGGTCGCATCTTTGGTTGGTGCAGATGAACCAAGGCCGTCACTCAAACCAAACCAGATGCTACGCACAAGGTTACTCATGGTGAAGCTCACATGACCTGCAAGCGCTTTATCAAACTTCTCAACAGCGTTACTTGCGTTAGAGTGCGCCGCGTTCATTTCTTGCAGAACGTATGGGTGACAACGAATTGCACCCTGGCCAAAGATGATCATTGAGCGAGTTAGAATATTGGCACCTTCTACGGTGACTGCAATTGGAGAGCCTTGATAACCGCGAGCGAGGAAGTTTGACGGGCCAATACAGATGCCTTTACCACCGACAATGTCCATGGCATCAATGATGCTTTGTTGACCTCGGTGGGTACAGTGGTACTTCACGATTGCTGATATAACAGAAGGTTTCTCACCAAGGTCTATACCCGCGACCGTTAAATTGCTCGCAGCATCCATCACATAAGCGTTACCACCAATGCGTGCCAATGGTTCTTCAATGCCTTCCATGTGTCCGATAGGCTGTTTGAACTGACGACGAATACGTGAGTAAGCACCGGTTGCCAGAGCGGCTGTTTTAATACCACCTGTTGAGTTTGAAGGCAGCGTGATACCACGACCAACCGACAGACACTCAACCAGCATTCGCCATCCTTGGCCTGCCATCTTCTCACCACCGATAATGAAATCGATAGGAACGAAGATATCTTTTCCTCGAGTTGGACCGTTCTGGAATGGTACGTTGAGAGGGAAGTGGCGATTTCCGATTTCAACGCCTTTAACATTGGTTGGAATCAGCGCACAGGTGATACCAAGATCTTCTTTGCTGCCAAGCAAGCCCTCAGGGTCACGCAGTTTAAAGGCAAGCCCAAGCACGGTTGCCACAGGAGCAAGCGTGATATAACGCTTATTCCATGTCAGGCGCATGCCCAAGACTTCCTTGCCTTCCCACTGACCTTTGCACACCACACCGTAGTCGGGAATAGAACCCGCGTCGGAGCCCGCTTCTGGACTGGTTAGGGCAAAACATGGGATCTCTTTACCTTCTGCCAGTCTAGGTAAATAGTAATCTTTTTGCTCTTCTGTACCGTAATGCTGGAGTAGCTCGCCCGGACCCAAAGAGTTAGGTACGCCAACGGTCGAAGAAAGTACGCCAGAAACCCCTGTCAATTTTTGTAGTACTAACGATTGTGCGTAAGCAGAAAATTCCAGGCCGCCATATTTTTTCTTGATGATCATGGCGAAGAATTTGTTGTCTTTCAGGTATTGCCAGACTTCAGGAGGTAAATCGGCCAGTTCATGAGTCACCTGAAAGTCGTTCACCATAGCGCACACTTCATTGACCGGACCATCAAGGAAAGCCTGTTCTTCCGCGCTTAATTTAGGTGCTTGAATAGCATGCAGCTTTTGCCACTCGGGTTTACCCTTAAAGAGTTCAGCTTCCCACCAAACCGTACCTGCATCTAAGGCTTCTTTCTCAGTTTGAGACATAGCCGGAAGGACTTTTTTGAAAGCAGATAACGCCTTACGACTGATCAGAGATTGACGAATACCTGATACGGCAAATACAGCGATGGCAAGGATGTAGATTGCCCAGCCCCAAAAGCCTGCAGAACCAGCGATAGTCAGCACCAACATGGCTGCAGTTAGAAGGCTGACGGATTTTACGAGAGACATTCGGTGATAGAGCGTAAAGCCTAAGACGATTGTCATCGCAACGATTGAAAGCAAGATGTCCATATGTGTTTTCCTTTTCAGACGTTGTAAGTGTTGTTGTCTGTTTTTGATAAGAGGTCTAACCAGTTCATTAATTGTAATCAAAATATTAATGAAATGTAAAACCTAAAGTTGAGTAAAAAGTGATCTAAGTAGAGTAATAATTCTAAAAGTGCGATTTTAGTGCTGATTTATTAGGCAAGTTACGACGTTTATTCCTGCTGGTTATCCAAATCTGTTGGTTCGCTATCGACACTAATTCTCGTTTGTGGGTAAACTCTCTGTAACTAAATGTCTGATGTCAGCTCGGCATTAGAACCATTTGCCAAGGTAATGTGGAAGCATACCGAGGGCCGGAATAATAAAGAGAACGTCTTATGTACCAAGATCTGATTAAAAGTGAATTGAACGAAGCGGCTGAAGTGCTCAACAAATTTTTAAGCGATGACCACAACATCGCTCAAATTGAAGCGGCTGCGAAAATGATTGCGGATTCTTTTAAGCAAGAGGGCAAGGTGCTTTCATGCGGTAACGGTGGTTCACACTGTGATGCAATGCATTTTGCTGAAGAATTGACGGGTCGTTACCGTGATAATCGACCGGGTTATGCTGGCATTGCGATTTCTGACCCAAGCCACCTCTCTTGTGTGAGTAACGATTTTGGTTACGACTTTGTTTTCTCCCGTTATGTTGAAGCGGTTGGTCGTAAAGGCGATGTACTGTTCGGTTTATCGACATCTGGCAACTCTGGCAATATTCTTAAAGCAATTGAAGCCGCGAAAGCAAAAGGCATCAAGACCATTGCACTGACAGGTAAAGACGGTGGTAAAATGGCAGGTCTGGCAGACGTTGAAATTCGTGTGCCTCACTTTGGCTACGCTGATCGTATTCAGGAAGTCCATATTAAGATAATTCACATTGTCATTCAGTTGATTGAAAAAGAGATGGAATAATTAAGGTGATGGTTCTTGTTTTAAGGTTGGCATTTTAGGTAAGGAGTTCTTTAAACCATGTGTGAATTGCTCGGCATGAGCGCCAATGTTCCAACGGATATTTGTTTCAGTTTTACCGGACTGATGCAGCGTGGAGGTCGAACTGGCCCGCACCGTGATGGCTGGGGAATCACTTTCTATGAAGGTAAAGGATTTCGGACGTTTAAAGATCCGAAGCCAAGCTGCGATTCAAAAATTGCAGAACTGGTTCAGAACTACCCGATCAAGAGTCGCGCTGTTGTAAGTCATATTCGACAGGCTAATCGTGGCGGAGTCAATTTAGAAAATACGCATCCATTTACACGTGAGTTGTGGGGTAAGTATTGGACATTTGCTCACAATGGTCAGCTGACAGACTACCAGGACCTGCATACGGGGCGACACCGCCCGGTAGGTCAAACTGACAGTGAACTGGCGTTTTGTTGGTTGTTGAAACAGATGGAAGATCGATACCCAGAGCCTCCGGAGGATATGGCGTCGGTTTTTGTCTACGTCGCGAAGTGCTGTGATCAACTGAAAGAAAAAGGTGTATTTAACATGCTGCTGAGTGACGGTGAGTTTGTCATGACGTATTGCACCAATCACCTGTACTGGATCACGCGACGAGCCCCATTCGGTAAAGCGGCACTGCTGGATGAAGATGTTGAAATTAACTTCCAGGAAGAGACCACTCCCAATGATGTTGTGTCTGTGATCGCCACGCAACCTCTTACTGGTAATGAAGCATGGCAGCGAATGAAGCCAGGCGAATATGGTCTGTTTCATTTAGGTGAGTTGATTGATGGCAATGCAGTCGCGCTGGCAGACGTTGCTTTCGCGCCAAAGAAAGTAGCAAGCCAGGCTCCGACGGAACCGTTAGAATAATCAATGCTTCCCAGCTATGAATAAAAAGGCAGTCATTAAGACTAATGCCGATCAGTTAAGACTTTAATCGGCAGATCAGTTGAATGATCCTCCCTGTATGTAAAAATCCGATAGACCTTGTTTATCGGATTTTTTTATGCACGTTTCTCAAGCCCTCAACATCATCAACAGCTACAAACCAAATCAAGTTGAGACACTCGCAGATCTCCTGCCAATTGAACTCATCAATAGTGCTTACGAGCTTACTGACACCGTTACTCTAAGAAAACGAAAGCTAACTTTAGAGTCGATGGCGTGGTTACTGGTTGGCATGGCAATTTATAACGATAAGTCCATGGCTGACATTGTAAATATGCTCGATATTGTTGACCGAACAGGTAAACCATTTGTTGCTCCAAGTGCATTAACACAGCGAAGAAAAAACCTCGGTGAGTCAGCGGCTAAAGCTCTTTTTGAGTGTACGCAAAGTCATTGGTTTAAGCAGGCTAATTTACCAAACTGGAACGGACTCACTCTTCTTGGCGTTGATGGTGTCTTGTGGCGAACTGAGGACTCAAAAGAGAACGCTGAAGCGTTTGCAAAGCCTACCAATCGTGACGGTAAAGAAACACAGTATCCACAAGTACGTATGGTATGTCAGATGGAATTGAGCAGCCATTTAATCACAGGCAGTGCCTTTGACTGTTATAGCGTCAATGAAATGAAGTTAGCAGAGCAGCTTATAGAGACGACACCTGATAATAGCTTAACCCTTTTTGATAAAGGCTTTTACTCCCTTGGCCTACTTCAAGCGTGGAGCTCGCAAGGGATAAATCGACATTGGCTTATCCCTATGAAAAAAGGACTCACTTATGACGTCGTTCAGTCTCTTGGCCGCCAAGATAAACTGATAAAACTGAAGAGTAATCCGCAAGCGCGTAAGAAGTGGCCAGAGCTAGGACAAGAAGTTGTTGTACGTTTAATCACGAGAGTCAAAGATGGTAGGCAATACGATGTTCTCACTTCAATGCTTGACCCTATGCTCTACCCAAAGTCAGATATCGTAGGCTTATATGGGTATCGTTGGGAAATTGAACTCGGCTACCGTGAGCAAAAACAGTACATGCTTGGTAACCGACTCACGCTTCGAAGTCGACTCCCTGAATTAGTGAAGCAAGAACTCTGGGGAATACTACTGACCTATAACTTGGTCAGGTATCAAATGGTGCAGATGTGTAATACGTTGAATGGAGACTACTTACCCTACCAACTTAGCTTCAATGGGGCATTAGCTCACATCATGCGCCTGATAGTGGGACTTCCATACTCGTCACCAGGAGCAATCCCGAGGCAACTCCAAAACTTCTACTCAATGAGTGAGAGCTTAATACTTGGACCTAGGCGAGAAAGATCCTTCCCTAGAGTCGTTAAGAAAAAGCCAAGCCGATACCCTAGAAAAAACAATGCCGCTCACCTTAAGTGAACGGCATTAGTCATTAAGACTGCCTTTTTTGATTTGGTTTTGAGTTTGCCGAAGAGCGTTACTCTTCTTCAGCGGCTGCGTAGCCGTGAGCACCAAGCTCTTTGCCATCTAACCACGCTTTGCCGCCTTGCATCTTTAATCTGTCTTCAACCAGCCATTTGGTGACGATTGGATAGATAGTGTGCTCTTGAGTTTGAACTCGAGCCGCAAGGGTATCTGCATCATCATCTGCAAATACAGGTACTTTTGCCTGCAGAACAACCGGACCACCGTCAAGCTCTTCCGTCACGAAGTGAACACTGGTGCCGTGCTCTTTATCTTTCGCGTCAATCGCACGTTGGTGAGTGTGTAATCCTGGGTACTTTGGTAGCAATGAAGGGTGAATATTGATCATCTTACCCAGGTAATGCTGCACAAATTCGCTACTGAGAATGCGCATGTACCCAGCCAATACGATGGCATCTGGTTGATACTGGTCGATTTGCTTCATCAATTCTGCATCAAATGCTTCACGAGACTCAAATGCTTTTGGGTCGACAAAATGGCCTTCAACATTAAATTGTTTCGCGCGCTCTAATCCGTAAGCGTCCGCTTTATTTGAGAAAACGGCAGCGACTTGAGCGTTAGGCATATTCGCTTCACACGCTTCCAATATCGCTTGTAGGTTACTGCCACTACCAGAAATTAGGACCACTATATTTTTCATGATGTTGAGACTGCCTTACTAATGTAGGTTTGCTAAATTACCTACTATTGAAATGGTTTTCGAGTTCCAGATAGCAAAATGAGGACATCGCGTCCTCATTCTTTTTACTTTTTGAGCGAGAATCGCAAGTTATTTGATTTCAACTTGTTCTTCATTTGCTTCCGCTTGAGCGATTTCACCAATCACCCATGCGTTTTCGCCTTCTTCTTGCAGAAGTGCCACGGCTGCTTCCGCTTGATCTTTAGGAAGGGCAACGATTAGGCCAACACCACAGTTAAATGTGCGGTACATTTCGTGTGTTGCAACGTTACCTTTCTCTTGTAGCCATTGGAAAATTACTGGCCATTCCCAGCTCTTACCATCGATCACTGCTTTAGTGCCCTCAGGAAGAACGCGAGGGATGTTTTCCCAGAAACCACCACCAGTGATGTGAGAAATAGCATGAATGTCGTGCTTCTCAATCATTTTAAGTGCTGATTTGATGTAAATCTTTGTTGGTTCCAGAAGATGCTCACCGATAGTACGGCCTTCTAGCATTTCGTTCTTGTCTGCGCCAGATACTTCAAGGATTTTGCGAACCAGAGAGTAACCGTTTGAGTGAGGGCCGCTTGAACCTACAGCGATAAGAGCATCACCTGCCGCTACTTTCGTACCGTCGATGACTTGTTCTTTTTCTACCACACCTACACAGAAACCAGCAACGTCGTAGTCTTCACCCTCGTACATGCCTGGCATTTCAGCAGTTTCACCACCGATTAGAGCACAACCTGCTTGCACACAGCCGTCTGCGATACCAGAAACAACGTCAGCAGCTGTATCAACATCTAGCTTGCCAGTCGCGTAGTAATCAAGGAAGAACAATGGCTCTGCGCCTTGCACGATCAGATCGTTTACACACATTGCAACCAGATCAACACCGATAGTGTCGTGCTTGTTCATATCCAGTGCTAGGCGAAGCTTTGTACCTACGCCGTCAGTACCAGAAACCAATACAGGTTGTTTGTATTTCGTCGGCAATTCGCATAAAGCGCCAAAACCACCGATACCACCCATCACTTCAGGGCGACGAGTACGTTTTACCGCACCTTTAATACGATCTACAAGCGCGTTGCCTGCATCAATATCAACACCAGCGTCTTTATAGCTAAGAGAAGAGTTATTACCACTCACAGGGAAGTCCTCGGTATTTAAGTTGGATATGAAAACGGCGCTATTCTACCAGTGCTTAAATACAGATAGCAAACGTTTGCGCAGGTTTTTTTCTTCAGTGATATATCCTGATTTCCCAGCAGAAATCATGTATAATCTGAAGGTTTGTTTAAATATTGCCTATTATAGCCGGAGATGGACATGAAAGTTGTTGAAGTAAAACACCCTCTAGTAAAACATAAAATTGGTCTAATGAGAGAAGGTGATATCAGCACAAAACGTTTTCGTGAGTTAGCGACCGAAGTCGGTAGCCTACTTACTTACGAAGCGACAGCAGACTTTGAAACAGAGAAAGTTACTATCGAAGGTTGGAACGGTCCAGTAGAAGTTGACCAGATTAAAGGTAAGAAAGTAACCGTTGTGCCAATCCTGCGTGCTGGTTTAGGTATGATGGATGGTGTTCTTGAGCATATGCCAAGTGCACGTATCAGTGTGGTAGGTATCTACCGTGATGAAGAAACGCTTGAGCCAGTGCCATACTTTAACAAGCTTGCTTCTAACATTGATGAGCGTATCGCACTGGTAGTTGACCCAATGTTGGCAACTGGTGGCTCTATGATCGCGACTATTGACCTTCTGAAAGAGAAAGGTTGTAACCAAATTAAAGTTCTTGTTTTGGTCGCGGCACCGGAAGGTATCGAAGCGCTAGAAAAAGCACACCCAGATGTTGAGCTATACACAGCGGCAATCGACGAGAAACTAAACGACAAAGGTTACATCGTTCCTGGTCTAGGTGATGCGGGTGATAAGATTTTCGGTACTAAATAAGCGTAAAACATAACGCAGATTCAGTTCTGAACAAAAAATAAAGGCTTGGTTACTACCAAGCCTCAGACTGCTGACAAAGGTCTAGCTTTCAAGCTAGACCTTTGATCTAATAGGAGGATAGAAATATGGATACTCCGACATGCTTCAAGAACCTTCTCCACAACAGTACGAACTTGAAATGGTGACGATGGAACAACTTGTTCCCAAAGACCATCTTGTTCGTAAAATTGACTCTGCTATCGATTTTGAATTCATTCGTGATGAAGTCGCCCACCTTTATTGCAAAGACAATGGCCGACCACCTGTAGACCCTGTCCGTCTATTCAAAATTATCCTACTGGGGTACATCTTCGGAGTAAAAAGCGAGCGTCAGCTTGTCAAAGAAATCGAAGTGAATGTCGCGTATCGTTGGTTCCTCCGTATGTCTCTCACAGAAAAGGTCATCCATGCCTCGACTCTTAGTCAAAACCGTATTCGTCGCTTCAATGGTACGGATGTCTTCGAACGCATCTTTATTAACATCGTTCAACAAGCGATGGCGAAAGGTTTAGTCGCTGGACAAGAGCTCTTTACCGATAGTACTCATCTCAAAGCGAATGCGAACAAAAACAAGCACACCAATAAACAAACGGCGGTCCGAGCGAGCGCCTATTTAGATATGTTGGATGAAGACGTTGCACTAGACCGAGCTAAAGAGGGGAAGAGACCGCTTAAAGAACGAACTTCTGAGCAGAAAGCTAAGAACACGAAGAGCAGTACGACTGATCCCGAGAGTGGCTTCATGACCCGCGACAACAAGCCGCAAGGGTTCTTCTATCTCGACCACCGCACGGTCGATGGCCAGCACGGCATCATCGTTGATACCCATGCGACCGCGGGGAATGTGAATGACTCTCAACCTTATATCCGCCGTCTCGACCACACGCTTGAACAGTTTAACCTCAATCCCATCGCTGTTGGCCTTGATGCCGGTTACTTCACTGCACCCGTTGCTGAATCCCTTGAGCGCCGAGGGATACTTGGTGTGTTCGGCTATCGCCGACCATCACGAACAAAGAATGCCTTCAAGAAGAAACACTTTATCTATAACAAAGAAAAAGACAGCTATCGTTGCCCCAACGGGCAGGAACTTATCTACAAGACGACGTCACGCGACGCTTACCGAGAGTATCACTCAGACCCTAAAGAGTGTGCGTTCTGCCCAATGCGTGATGACTGTACTCAAAGTAAAAACATGAAGAAGGTCATCACAAGGCATATCTATACGGAAGCCATGGATAGAGCCAACCAGATGCGGCTCTCAGCTTATGGAAAGAAAACCTACAGGCGGAGAAGCGAAACGGTAGAGAGAAGCTTCGCGGATGCCAAACAACATCATGGTCATCGATACGCTCGCTTTCGAGGGTTAGCCAACGTGCAGATGCAGTGCTGGTTGGCAGCGGCTGCGCAAAACATCAAAAAGATAGCGTTGGTGGTGAGTTATCTGCGTAAACTCGGCCTAAATCGGGGTGAAATAGCGCAAATCCTCGCTTATATACGCCAATTTAAAAACACTAACTCTCTACAGTTTATCTAACAAAAAATATCGCGATCGCGGCCTATGGCCGCTCATAAAAACGAACCCCACTTAAAAAAGTGGGGTTCGTCATCAATCTGAGGCTTGGTTACTACCAAGCCTTTTTTGTACGTATCGAATGAAACCAGCGAATTAGTTCGCTTTGTCTTCTTCGATCTGAGCGTTATCTACAACGTGGTTCTCACCTAGGTCGTGAGGAAGAGCCAGGTTAAGAATGATTGCCACGATACCGCACAAGCTAACGCCTTGTAGGCTAAACTCGCCAATACCGAAAGCCATGCCACCAATACCGAATACGAGCGTAACAGCAACGATAACCAGATTACGAGACTTGTGTAGATCAACGTGGTTTTTGATCAGCGTGTTCAGGCCTACTGTTGCGATAGAACCAAACAGTAGGATCATGATGCCACCCATTACAGGAACGGGGATGGTTTGAAGGATCGCGCCTAGCTTACCAACCAAAGCCAGAACAATAGCGGTCACTGCTGCCCATGTCATGATCTTCGGGTTGAATGCTTTAGTCAGCATTACCGCGCCAGTAACTTCACTGTAAGTTGTATTTGGTGGCGCGCCGACCATTGCCGCTGCCATTGTCGCTACCCCGTCTCCCGCGATAGTGCGGTGTAGACCTGGCTTTTTAAGGTAATCTTTGCCTGTCACGTTAGAAATGGCCAGCATGTCACCTACGTGTTCTACAGCAGGAGCAATCGCAACTGGAATCATGAACAGAATCGCGTTGATATTGAATTCTGGCGTGGTGAAGTTTGGCAATGAAAGCCAAGCTGCTTGAGCTACTGGAGTGAAGTCGACCACGCCATAAGCAAGCGATACAGAGTAGCCTGCCAAAATACCGCCAACAATTGGTACCAGTTTTAGAAAGCCTTTAGCAAATACGCTTAGTGCGATAGTCGTAAGCAGTGATACCGCAGAAATGATCATCGCAGCGTCACCGTTAACCAGTTGAGCCGCACCATCGCCAGTTTTACCAATCGCCATATTCACTGCTGTTGGTGCTAGGCCTAGGCCGATAACCATAATCACCGGGCCAACAACCACAGGTGGCAGAATCTTATGGATAAAGCCAACGCCACGAACTTTAATCGCTGCGCCTAGAGCAACATAAACCAAACCTGCTGCCATTAAGCCACCCATTGTCGCACCAATACCCCAAGTTTGGATACCGAACATAATAGGAGCAATAAACGCAAAAGAAGAAGCAAGGAAAATTGGGACAGAACGTTTAGTGATTAATTGGAAGAGGAGGGTACCAACACCAGCGCCGAAGAGTGCTACGTTTGGATCGAGGCCAGTTAGAAGTGGCACGAGTACCAAAGCACCAAAAGCGACAAAGAGCATCTGAGCGCCTTGTAACGCATTTTTCATAATCATTTCCTATTTAAAGATACGCAGACAAATCCGGCGAATAGTACCACTCGGCAAACGTTTGCGACAATGATCAGATCAAACTTTTCGATGATTTTAAGTGGTTAAAATATGCTTTTAGAGCGGTTTTCTTACAAAAGTGCCTGTTTTACGAGCTAAAGTTCATATTTTGTTAGATGAATTGCAAAGGAAAAGATGTAATCGTCAGCTACTCATATGGTCAGGCTTAATGTTGGAGATGGGAGGGGTCTTTTATCTAGTCCGCCCAGGGAACTCAGTTTTTGTATATGCATATAGATTGATAAGAATAAGGGTGACTCATTAATTGACACTGAAAACTGCGCCGCAATTGACGTAAGTTGGTCAAATTTCAGGCTATTTTCTTGTGGCTCGCCTTGCTCAAGGTTTGATAGTTGCTTATTATGCTTTCTCTTATTTAGAGGAAAATGAAAACTATGCGCTATTTAGCTCTTTTACTGATAGGTTGGTTGTCTCTGCCCGTTTACGCATTAACGCAGGTAGATATCTATCGTGCTGAAGTGGTTATCGACAGTGAGCAAAACAACGGCGAGTCTTTAGCTCGTGAACAAGGTATGAAAGAGGTGATTGTTCGAGCAACTGGTTCTCAGACTTCTTTAAGCAATCCGGTTATTCAAAAGGCATTGGGCTCAAGCTCGCGCTACATTTCTCAACTCGGTTACGGGCTGATTGAAGGCAAAGCAAGTTTGCAAATGCGCTTCAGTAGTAGTCAGATTCATTCTCTTCTGACTCAGGCGCAGTTGCCATCTTGGTCTGCTCACCGCGCCAATATTCTCGTCTGGGCGATTGAAGAGCAAGCGTATGAACGTACTATTGCTTGGGAGCACTCAGACTCGCCGAAGGTTTCTGCATTGCACACCGCAGCTGAAGCTCGAGGGTTACCGATTACTTTTCCAGTCGGGGACTTTGATGATGTGACTGGTGTTAACGTTTCTGACCTATGGGGTGGTTTTGCTGAGCCGATTGCGAAGGCTAGTCAACGTTACCCAGTGGATGCTGTGCTGGTTCTTAAAGCTCAGGGTGATCAAATTCGCTGGACGTTGTACGACCAATCACCATCGGCAATTCTTGTCTCTCAACGCTCTCCTCATAGCGGTGCAGCAGCAGGTGTGAATGCGATGGCAGAAGTGGTCGATACTATTTCCGACTATTACGCAGGTAAGAGTGCAGTGGTTGTGTCGGGCGAGTCTTCTGATGGGATCACGATGAAAGTGGTTAACATTCATTCCGCTCAAGATTTTTTCCGCTTAGAAAGCGCATTAAACAAACTTAACTCTGTTGCAGGAAGTGAGGTTAAACGTGTTCAAGGTAACGAGCTGACGCTTAAACTTCATTTGTTGGCTTCTAAAGAAACGTTTGAAAAAGAAGCGTCATCGATCGCGCAACTGGGTGAGTACCAAGAACCAGCCACGCCAGTGGAAGAAGTTGCTCCTTTACAGCCTGTTCAAGAGCCAATGCCGACAGAATTGGTAACGGAAGACGAACCATTGGTTTCTGATGTTGTGACCGCTGACGCGTCGGTTGAGGAAGTGAAAGAATCTGAGCCTGTCGTCGTTAAGCCAGTTCAAGAGCAATATGATGTCATCTACGAATGGACTTCGGGTCAACGTTCTTAAAGTGCTAACTTTGCTTAAATGATAAAAAGAGTCGCAAATCGCGACTCTTTTTGTTTGCTCATAGGCCTTATTTGTTGAACTTCGCTTTTTCATCTTTTTCCACTTGAGATAAGCGCTTAAGTTTAAGTCCCAGCTCTTTACCTCTTGCTCGTGCAAACAGAATGTTGCCGAAAAAGCCTAAGGTTGTCAGTAATAGTTCAACGACTGCGAGCCAACGCTCTCCACCATCGACATATAAAATGGTTAATGCGTGCAGAAAGTACAGCATTAACACAAAGTTTGCCCAAGCGTGAGTGTAGGGCTTTCCTGCTAATATGCCTGGTAAAGGGAGTAATAGCGGGATACACCAAGCAATTGCAAGTGTTGTGCTACTCAAATGAGGGTGAGGAGACAGCGCGAGTTGCCAAATTGCTACCCAAGCTAATAAAGCTAAGTTGCCGATCAAAGCCAAATAACGATAGCTTTTCGTTTTTGCACTGAGTGCTGGTTGGTCAAAAGATTCAGACATCGATTACATCCTTGAATTTACTCACTGCCTTTCAGCTTTAGGGCCGCTGTTGCCAGTCGTTTCCCCAACTTCTGTGCTAGGTGAGCCTCATCATTGGTGAGAGTTGGCTCTTTGCCTACGCTGCTCGCGCCATACGGTGTACCGCCCGACTGAGTTAAGTGTAGCTCTGGCTCGGCATAAGGAATACCCAGTAACATCATCCCGTGATGCAACAAGGGGGTCATCATGCTTTGGAGTGTCGTTTCCTGACCACCATGCATCGAAGAAGATGAGGTAAATACACACGCTGGCTTGTCGATTAAGTCTCCACTTACCCACAAAGGCGTGGTTTGATCCCAGAAGTGCTTTAAAGGCGCTGCCATGTTGCCAAACCAGACGGGACTACCAAATGCAAGGCCATCGCATTTTTTCAGTTCTTCTAGAGTAACAATTGGATCGGAAGGGGTATGTGAGTGAGGTGACAATTCTTCAACTGTACGCAAAATTGCTTCGCAGTGAGGAGTCGATTCGACTCCTCTTGCTATCTGTCTTGCCAGCTGTTTTGTTGCGCCATGGCGGCTGAAGTACAAAATAAGGATCTGGCAATCCATTTACAGAATATCCAACACTTGCTCTGGTGGACGACCGATTTTCGCTTTTCCGTTTGCGACGACAACAGGACGCTCAAACAGCTTTGGATTTTGCGCCATTGCTTCGAACAGTTGTTCATCACTGACTGACGCATCACTTAAGCCCAGGTCTTTGTAGTCGGCTTCTTTGGTACGCATCATGTCACGAACAGCGGAGAATCCTAGTTGAGCGTAGAGTGCTTTCAGCTCTTCCACGGTAAGTGGGTTATCCAAATATTTTACGATTTCTGGTGTAACACCATTTTGTTCCAATAGTTCAAGAGTTTGGCGGCTCTTTGAGCAACGAGGGTTGTGATAAATCACGACTGACATGGTTTTCTCCATTTCGTTATTGTAATGCCATGAATCGATCTCTTTGGATCATGAGTTGGTCAATACGAGCATCGTATCGCGCTTGTTCTAAACTGCCCAACTTGGCCATTTTACTTGCTTCACTATAATATTGAATCGCTTTATTCCAATTTGCGCGTAACGCCAATATTTCGGCGCGCGCAGCTAATTCCTCATCGTTGCGCCCCAACTCGTGATAAGTTTTCGACAATAGCTGCCAACCATTGCTATCTTCGGGATTATCATGGGTGTATCGTTGAAGAATACGCACTGCTCGATCATTTTTATTGGCTTCAAGTAGGGCATTTGCATAGTTTATCGTCAGAACTTTATTCTGTGGATTACGCGTCAGTGCTTTACTCAGCATCTCCACCGCTTGTTCTGGTTGCTTTTTCCCGATATACAGATCAGTCATTGCATCAAGATAAAACGGATTTCCCGGATCTTGTGCCAGCAGCTTCTTCAGTATTGGCTCAGCTTGCGAGAACCGCTTACTGTCCAAGTGAACCAGAGCCCGGCCATAATCAAACGCTGGCATGATCTCGGTTGTGGCTTTCTTCTGTGTCTGTTCAAACCAACCTAATGCCGCTTGTCCGTCAATACCAGCGTAACGGGCAACAATACGTGCACGTGCGAGATGGTAGTCAATGGATGGCAGTATACGCAGCGGTGGATACGCCTGTGCTCGTTGTCGACTATCTGTGATTCGGTCTTCAGGAAGCGGGTGAGTAAGCAGCATCGGAGGTGGCTTACTGGCATAGCGATATTCGTCGGCTAAGCGTCCAAAGAAGCGAGGCATAGCTTGCACATCAAACCCTGCTTTTGCCAGTGTCGAGATGCCAAAGCGGTCAGCTTCTTTTTCGTTAGCGCGCGTATAGTTTATCTGACTTTGCATATTACCAGCTGTTGCCGCAGTAATGGCGGCAATACCGGCTTCTGGCGCGGCAATGGAAAGTAGCAGAGCACCAGCTAATGCAGCCAATGATGCTGGTGAGCGTCTTGCTTGCTCTTCCATACTACGGGCAAGGTGTCTCTGCGTAACGTGTGCGATTTCGTGAGCAACCACCGAGGCGAGTTCACTCTCACTACGGGCGTGTAGAAACAAACCAGAGTGCAAAGCAACATAGCCGCCAAAAAACGCAAAAGCGTTGATGTTGCGGTCGCGTATCATGAAAAAATGGAACGGTGTCTTTACATCATTTGCATTGGCCACCAAACGGTGACCGAGAGAATCAATATACTCATTAATCACAGGATCGTTAACCAGTGGCTTGCTCGCTCTGAGCATGCGCATGTAGGCGTCACCATAAATCAACTCTTGGTCTATCGATAGAGTGCTCCCAGCAGCGGTTCCAATATCTGGTAAGTCGATACTATTGGCGTAGGTCGTCGGCGAACTAATTGCAGTAGCAATACATAAGCAAACTAGCGATCGAGTGCGTTTTAACATACGTTTTAAAGGTTCTCCCAAATACCTGAGCATGTGGCAGGAGGTCACGTACCTCACAACGTCACCACTATACTGTACGACCATCCTGTTATTAATATGTCCAAATAACCTCGAGAAATTCGCGTTACCATGCTCCTTGAAATCATTTGGGTATATGCTAGCAATAAGACCAAGAATAAACGAATTGGTTTCGTAAATTGTGTATATCTGAGTGATTTCAGTATCTGGTTAAATCATGTCAGAAGTGCTAGCACCAACTTGAAAAGCCGTTACAATACAACCCTATCATAAGTGCAGAGCAATACAATGGAATCCATGCTACTTGATTTGCGCAAGCAACGCTGCCCCTTAGCACTGTTACTTGCAAAGCGTCACACTGTTGCTGCCTTTGAGGGAGAAAATCAGCAGTATCATAAGCTTGTCATTCACGTAACGGATAACAGCTCTAAACAAGATATTGTGAATTACCTAAACGCCCAAGGGTACGTGGTTGATTGCCAACCAACATCAGATCACTACACATTGACTGTTTTCAATAAGGAATCCGCTTAGATGTTTGAAATGGTAAGTCGTTGGTATCAACGTCGATTCTCTGACCCTCATGCAGTGAGCCTGGTAGCGATCCTACTGTTTGGCTTTATTACGATTTACTTCTTTGGTCACCTCATAGCACCGCTATTGGTGGCGATTGTACTGGCTTATCTGCTGGAGTGGCCAGTGGTGCAAATGTGCCGCATTGGGGTGCCGCGCACGCTAGCCGTGATCATTGTATTGTTGATTTTCATTAGTTTGATGCTGCTCGCCTTGTTTGGTTTAGTGCCAACCATTTGGACTCAGGTTGGAAACCTAATCAACGACATCCCCAATATGTACAATGGGTTACAGAAGTTTATTGTTACGCTTCCAGAGCGCCATCCAGAACTGGCGAATCTGGAGATTGTGGAAACCATCGTGACCAATGCTAAAAACCAGGCTTTAGGTCTTGGGGAGAGCGTGGTTAAAGGGTCGCTCGCTTCTTTAGTCAGCCTGGCAACGTTAGCAGTGTATTTAATTCTGGTTCCTTTGCTGATCTTCTTTTTGCTCAAAGACAAAGAGGAAATGCTTGGGATGGCCAGTGGTATTCTGCCTAAAAACCGCAGACTAGCGAATAAAGTTTGGCACGAGATGAATGAACAAATCTCAAACTATATCCGCGGTAAAGTGCTCGAAATCCTGATTGTCGGTGGGGTAAGTTATGTCACCTTCGCGATTCTGGATTTACGTTATTCCGTATTGTTAGCCGTCGCGGTCGGCTTGTCCGTTCTTATCCCATATATTGGCGCAGCGGCGGTCACTGTACCTGTTGCGATTGTAGGCTTGTTCCAATGGGGGCTTACCCCTCAGTTTTATTCGCTACTGATCGCGTACGGGATTATCCAAGCACTGGACGGAAACGTGTTGGTGCCGGTGCTATTCTCTGAGGCAGTCAATCTCCATCCCGTTGCTATCATTATTGCAGTTCTGGTATTTGGCGGATTGTGGGGGTTCTGGGGCGTGTTCTTTGCTATCCCATTGGCTACGCTAGTAAAAGCTGTTTGGAATGCGCTACCAAGTACAGAAGGCAATGAGACTGCTGGGCAGGAATAGCGATACCAATCTTATCAGCATTGAGTGAATCAGTTCTCGTTGCCTGTGATAGAAAAAACAAAGCCCAGCATGTACTGGGCTTTGTTGTATTTAGGATATCGGTTTATCAGACGGTGTTATGCGTTTTCGTTTAAATAATTTAGAACCACTTCATGGTGATCTTTGGTTTTAAACTTATTAAACACGTGCTCAATCACGCCTTCTTCGTTGATCAGGAAGCTGATGCGGTGTAGTCCATCGTAGATCTTACCCATGAACTTCTTTTCACCCCAAACACCAAACTGGTCCGCTATCGCGTGGTCTTCGTCAGAAAGTAGCGTGAAATTAAGCTCATCGCGTTCGATAAACTTACCCAGACGTTTGACTGGATCAATGCTGACGCCAAGCACAACAACATTGTGCGCGTCGAGTTCTGCTTTAATATCACGCAGGCCTTTTGCTTGCGTTGTACAGCCCGGAGTCATGGCTTTCGGATAAAAGTAGAAAAGTACTTTCTTGCCTTTAAAATCACCAAGTGTCACAGTGTTGCCGTCTTGGTCGAGCAAAGAGAAGGCTGGCGCTGGCGAGCCTGCTGTCAGCGTATTCATTTGGATTTCCTTTACTTTATAGTGTGTTTTTAATGAAATTCAGAGAACCTTGTACGTTGAGCGACTGACAAAGTTCATCGAAGTCTTCTTGCAATTGCATAAGGTTGCAATCGGCGCTAACCGATGCGGTGATGGCGATGTGGAATTGATCAACATCGGCCTGAATCTTTGATTTGCTGATGGTTCGTGCGCTTAGTGAGTCGAGGCCAATCTGCTGGTCAGCAAAAAACTGAGTGAATTTCTCAGTGAGCCCCGGACGGTCTTCTGACTCGATAAACACTTCCATGGTGTAGCTGTTGTCGAGTAATTCATGGGTGGCGGTACGCTTCATTATCGTGATCAGGTCGTGTTCTTGTCCCAGCAACGGCATTTGTGTTTCGACACGAGTGATATTACTGGTGCTACCCGTCAGCAGCATAATTAGGGTAAATTCATTGCCAAAGATAGCGATTCGGCTATCGACAATATTACAGCCAGCTTGCGTCACGAGCTTTACGACTTGGTTACAGATACCTGGACGATCCGTTCCAACTGCTGTAAGTACCAGATGTTGCTTCATAAATGAGCTTCTTGTCCTTTCTTCAATAGAAAGATGTTAGCACAGATATGGTAGAGAAATATCGAGTCAGTCCGCTTTTGTTTACAACGTGGTTCTTTTATTCACTCAAGTCTGACTTGATTAAGTTCTTTAGAGAGTATATTTCTGAACTTAGTAAAATGAGGTCCTTCTTTTGCTCACGCTTTGTTCTTCACAATTGAATCAGTTAACGAACACAACTATCGAATTTAGTAGGAACCAGACTAAAGCGAGCATTTAAGTTGCGATATCTCTAACATCTGATAATTATTCACTCATTTGTACTTTGTAAGCGAGTTTACGCTCTTGTGTTTTTCAATCGCATTACAGTACCATGCAGAAAGAACTAAATAAGGGAGATAAACATGTTTTCAGGAAGTATCGTAGCGCTGATTACGCCATTCAAAGCGGATGGTGAAGTAGACTTTGACGGTCTACAGAAGCTAGTGGAGTACCATATCGAATCTGGTTCCGATGGCATTGTGGCAGTAGGCACAACCGGAGAGTCGGCGACACTGACGATTGAAGAGCATGTAAAGGTTGTTAATAAGGCGGTAGAGTTTGCCAACGGTCGTATCCCTGTGATAGCAGGTACGGGTGCAAATGCAACTCACGAAGCCGTGACATTCAGTAAATTACTGGCTGATTCTGGTATCGCTGGCTTCCTAAGTGTAACGCCTTACTACAACAAACCAACGCAAGAAGGTTTGTACCTGCACTATAAAGCTATTTCGGAAGCGAGTGATGTGCCGCTCATTCTTTACAATGTACCGGGCCGCACCGCTGTCGATATGCAACCAGAGACGGTGGCGCGCTTGTCAAAGCTTGATAATATAGTCGGTTTAAAAGATGCGACTGGCGATTTGGATCGAGTTGCAATTCACCGTGAACTTTGTGGCGAAGATTTTATCTTACTAAGTGGTGATGATGCGACGGGCTTAGATTTTGTTAAGCTTGGTGGCAACGGGGTTATTTCTGTAACCAACAACATCGCGGCTAAAGATATGGCAGACATGTTCCATTTGGCAAGTGAAGGTAAGTACGAAGAAGCAGAGGCAATTAACCAGCGCTTAATGACTCTGCATAAGAATCTATTCGTTGAAGCAAGCCCGATCCCCGTAAAATGGGCAGCAGAAAAGCTTGGTTTGATCGACGATGGTAGCTTGCGTCTTCCTCTAACCACGCTTTCTGAAAAAATGCAGCCGATCGTCGAACAGGCGTTAATCGACGCCCGTATTTATAAAGACTGAGTTACTAGGATTGACGTTCATACTGGGGGCAAATGCGCCCTCAGTGTTTTAGGAGTATAAATGAAGCTTTCAAGTCAGTTAGTGTTAAGTTCATTAGCTGTATTCGTATTGACTGCCTGTACAGGTGGTGCTACCCAACGCCGCCAGGCAAAGGACGATTTCGAGTATTTAAACACCCCAACGCTGGGTGAATGGAATACACCGCAAGGTGCTCAACCGCAGCGCTATCCTAACTATGAAATCCCTCAGGGTTCTTATGCTGGTGATGTGGGTAAAAATGTTGATATTCGTCCACCACAGCAAGTGCTAGAACTTATTCCTGGTGCTCGCTTGGATCGCAGTCAAGATGGTGAAGTGACGCTATGGTTGCTCCGTAAAGACGAGTTAGACAAGGTTTGGCAAACCGTACAAGGCATGGTTGAGGCCAGAAAAATTCCGGTCGAGAGCCAAACGGATTCGCGTATTGAAACGGGTTGGGTAACTTGGGACTCTCCTGATGAAGACATGGAGATTGGCAGCCGATACGAGATTTTGCGTACACAGGCTGGTAATCGTTATGGATTTAAAGTGGGTCTGATCGACTGGCGTGAAGGTGGTCAAATTAAAGAAGTCACTCCGACCGACCGTGAACGTTACAATGTGTTCATGACTAACCTAGTTACCGCTCGCTACGATCAACTCGTTCGTGAAGATGCGCAGCGTAAAGCTCAGGAGTTGGTAAAACAGATCCCTATTACTATGGGCACAGACCGGAGTGGACTTCCTGTCATTATCGCTCGTGCTCAATATGATGTACTGTGGGAGCGCCTGCCAGTGATTTTACCTAAGATGGGCTTCACTGTTGAGGACCGCACCCAATCTCAAGGCACGGTAGAAGCGAGATACGCCTCACCGGATGATGAGTTCTGGAATGAAATTGGTGTCAAACCCGTTGACCTAGATGCAGGTAAATATACCTTCCTATTTGGCGACTTGGGTAACCGTACCTCCATCAATATTACCGACTCTTCAGGTAAGCCTGTTGAAGAAGCATTCCTTAAATCACTGGCGCCAGTTCTGGCCGAAGTGGTGAAGCAGTAATGTAATTGAAAAGCTGATAGGCTGATAGATAGACAAAAGGGACCGTTTTGGTCCCTTTTTAGTTGGTATTCATTAACGAGGTCGCTCGTCTTTGTGGTCTTTATCCCCGTAGCGCTCCTGGTCGAGCTCATTCAATTTATCCAAGTCGTTCTTACGGCTTTTATCCATTTGATTAAACTTCATTTTGGCTGTGTATTTCAGCGCGGCAATGTTACCGATGACGACACTTAACACTACAATGATGATAACCCAAGGGTTAGTGAGAAACTCTATCATAGCGACTCCGGCGGTGGTGTAATGTTATGAATAAACGTAGACACAATCTTATCTAAATTATTTAGTATTGAATCTATTCCCGCAATATTGTGCCGCTGATTTTGTTTCATCAGTTCACTTCTCAGCAGTTCTGGCGTTAACTGTGCGCAACATTTCTGACCGACAGCTTTGTGACTAATGTGCCATGGCTCAATTGCGACGCCACCAAGATCTTCTTTATAAGGGAAGAAAAAACCAAACTTATCGAGATGCGCTTTCAACCACAGATAGAACTCATTCTGGTGGCCGTCGAGATACTCCCAAGGTTCCAGTTGTAGGGCGCTACCTTTAGGTAACAAGTTACGAGCATAGACATCAAAATCGCACCCCCAGTGGTGACGACTGCCCCCGGGTAAAGCAGACCATCGCAAAATTGCCATTAGCTTCTCTTCATCACTTAACGCAGACTTATTTAGTGGCTTTGAATCTGAATCAAGAATTGGCAACCCACCAGAAAACTTTCCGTTCCAGATTGAGCGTTGACGTGAAAAATCTCGAAAGCCGCTGGCAATCTCCATTTTAAACCCCGCATCCGTTGCAGCCTCAATCATTCTGAGCAGGTCATGAGCCACTTCTGGATGAAGCCAAAAGGCTTTTTGACCCACCATCGTTGATTGAAGGTGAGTATCGGTGGTTCCTGTAAGTTGCGATGGTGTCATGTTGTTCTCGTTAACTGGCTGTAAGCGGCCGATTACTTCGCCAATAAGTGCTTGAGCGTATTTTGGTACATGTCCGTTAACTTTTCTAAGTCATCTACTTTCACGCACTCGTTCACCTTATGAATGGTAGCATTCACAGGTCCAAGCTCTACGACCTGTCCACCCATTCGAGCAATAAAACGGCCATCCGAAGTTCCGCCAGTTGTCAGTAGCGCTGGCTTGGTGTGGTTTACTTCATTTACTGCAGCGACGACCGCATCCAGTAACGCGCCAGTGTCGGTTAAGAATGGGTCACCGTTGAACGTCCAGTTCAGCTCATAGTCCAGGGCATGCTTGTCTAGCGTTTCTGTCACTCTTTGAACAATAGTGTCGTTATTTAGCTCTGTGCTAAAACGCAGGTTGAATTGAACATTGAACTCGCCCGGAATGACGTTTGAAGCACCAGTACCTGCCGACACGTTCGGAATCTGGAAGCTGGTTGGCGGGAAGTAGTCGTTGCCTTTATCCCATTCCGTTGTCGCTAATTCGTGAATCGCTAACAGAGAAGAGTGAACAGGGTTATTCGCCAGATGTGGGTAAGCCACGTGTCCCTGAGTACCTTTAACCGTAAGATCACCTGTGATTGAACCACGGCGACCATTTTTTACGACATCACCAACGATCTCGGTACTTGAAGGCTCACCAACGATACACATATCTATGTTTTCACCACGTTCCATCAGCGCTTCTACCACGCGAACGGTACCATTGATGAAAGGCCCTTCTTCATCTGAAGTAATCAAAAAGCCGATAGAGCCTTTGTGGTCCGGGTTTTCTTCGATAAAGCGTTCAACAGCGACAATCATTGCTGCCAGAGAACCTTTCATATCCGCCGCACCACGACCGTGCAGGTAGCCATCGATTATCGTTGGCTCAAATGGATGCGTATCCCATTGTTCAAGCTTGCCCGCAGGCACTACGTCAGTGTGGCCAGCAAAGGCAAATAGCGGTGCTTCGGTACCACGGCGAGCCCAAAAGTTGGTTGTATCTTCAAACACCATGACTTCGATTTCAAAACCAAGCGCTTTTAGTCGCTCGATCATTAAGTCCTGGCAGCCCGCGTCTTCAGGCGTTACGGATTGTCTGCTGATTAGGTCTTTCGCAAGAGCCAGTACTGGACTATCTGTCATCCTTGAGTGTTCCTTAATTTATGAGTTAAAAATTGTTGTGTATTGATCAGCTTTAAAACCAATATGGAGTTGATCATTCACTTTTAAAATTGGGCGCTTAATCATCGCTGGGTTTTCCACTAACAGCTTGATAGCATTTTGTTCATTTAGAGAATCTTTCTGTTCCTGAGTCAATTGGCGGTAAGTGGTACCACGTTTGTTGAGCACGATTTCCCAGCCTAGAGCATCACAAAACTCTGTCACCAATGTCTCATCTACGCCTTGTTTACGGTAGTCATGAAACTCATACGCGATATCTTCCGCTTCTAACCATTTCTTGGCTTTTTTAATTGTGTCGCAGTTTGGGATACCGAACATGGTAATCGTCATAGTTGTTTCCTTTTCTCTTTACTTTGTTCTTATGCACAGAAGCTGAGTTTCTCTGGTGCTCAAGCAATTTTGGGCTGTGTATCGCATCCTACCAAGAAGCAATCAAACTGACAAAATGCGATAGGAAATAATTTATGACCTCGAACCAAGTCAAATTGCCGAGTTGCAAACGTTGATAACTTACAGAATGAGGGTAAATGGGAATTAACTTGTAGGAATTTGAGTAAAAAGACACCAAAAAAGGGTGGATAAGTCGAGTTATTGATCAAACGCAACATCTCTCTGTGCAAAAACGAAATAATGATTCAGCACAAGTTTAGGAGGTGTCAATGGAGTTGAGTCCTGTTTTTGCAAGGCGGTTATATTTGGCCTTGTTGGTCGAAAGCCTGGAAAGGCCAAATGTACCAAAATTAATCGAACAAACGGGTTGGCCTCGACGTACAATTCAAGATGTACTCAAGGCTTTACCAGGTATCGGCATCGAGCTCATATTTGTTCAGGATGGTCGACGCCACAATGATGGCTATTACCAACTTTCAGATTGGGGACCTTTTGATAGTCAATGGGTTCTGGAGCGAGAGCGAGATATCGCTAGTAGCCTTGGATTTCGTGCATAAGCCAGCAATCGCTGGCTTTTTTTATCTATCGAGGTAGGAGAGCAATCCCCGACCTGAATAGACAGAATGAATTACTTGCAGCGGTATGCAGCCCCAAGTACTGTGAATGACGTTACAAAATACTGTGGAGAAACCATAAATACCGTATCTGCACCGATAGCCATTGCGTTGTTTTTTAAGTCGTTAGTCGCGCCTTTGATCATGTCATCGTTAGTATAGAACAGGTAGCTATACCAATGTCCTTCACTGCCAGTTACTTCACCGAGGTTCTCGCATTGGGCTGGATCAAACTGGCCATCTATCCGTATTTCGACTTGTTGGTGTTTCTCGTGCGAATGAAGAGGCGTCGATGAGCAACCAGAGAGCATGAGGATTGAAATAACAAGGATGAGGCGAAGCATTTTATCCCCTTATGAACATGGTGGCGGCGAAACCAATCCAGCTAAGAACCAGTAGTAGCCATGGTAGCGTGGATGATTTTGTCGTCGCGGGTTCTACGGTCGTTTGAGGTTCGTGTTGCGTCTGCTCTTCAGTCTGGCGCAGTTTCTCTCTTTGTTGTTTCTTTTTTGCTTTGTCTGCTTGTCGGCTTCGTTCTTTCTGTTGCTTTTTATATAGTGCGATACCTTTCTCGATACCTTGCGCAATCAGTTTGGTTTGTTCCTTCGTTTGCCCTGGCTTCTGTGTGGCTCTGGCAATGCTCATTGCTTCATTCTGTGTTTCTTGGGAAGGGACGGGAACTGCTGTATTTTTCTTTTTCATGTCTTTATTTACTCGGCGGTAAGAGCCTACATCTTGAAATTACTTAAGCCTAGTCTACTCGCCAAGTGGGTTGAAATGAACCACCTAGCGCAAGTTCTGAGCAAGCTTTTACTTAATTTGTACGAGGTGGGGACACGTTATTGGTGCCTGTTGGGGCTTGCGTTGCAGTTTCCCTGTGATCAGGTAAAGTGATCGCAGTAAGTTATTAAAGAAGAAGATATTGTGCGCTACACATTGGATCAATATGACGCTCATGGATTTTTGAAAGCGCCGATTTTTGTTTGGTTAGGGTGGATGTTTCTTGCCCGCTCTTGGGTGGTGTTTGCCATGGCAGGTGTCAGCCGGGAGAGTGGCAGTAAACTGCTGTCGATTGTCTATCCAGACTCGAGCACACTATATTTAGGATTATCGATGGGTATTCCCAGTCTGTTATTGATGTGGTTGATGGGTTTACGTCAACCTGATCGAAAATGGGTGAATAAAATAACGAGTTATGGCCGCGAGGTGACTTTGATCTTGTGCGCTATTCAACTTGCTCAGACTCTGTATCATGTGTATCTCGAGCATGGTGTATTCAATTGGGCAAACGCGGTGACCATCACCTTACTCGCTTGGTTTATGATCTACTTTCTGAATGGAAGGTGGGTGAAAGATTGTTTTAATGTGCCTTATTTTGAGCATAATAGAGAACAGTCTTCAAATAATTAAATAAAATTCAATAAATTCCCGCACAGGGGCAAAGTATAGAGGATACCTCAATGTTACAAGCTCAAACGGCTATCGTGCCAGAAGCAGGACCATTTGCACTGTTCACTCAACTCAAAGTAAACCAAAACCGTGACCACGTATTGGCGAAACTTAAAGCGCTTCCAAAGCTGGTTGAGGAGCTAAATAACAGCCAACCAGGCGCTGATCTCACACTGTCCATCGCATTCACTAAATCATTTTGGCAATACTTAAATGTTGATGCACCTGAAGAATTAATTGACTTCCCACAACTGGGGGAAGGCGATACTGTAGCTCCAGCAAGCGATGTCGATGTACTCATCCACTGCCATTCCACTCGTCACGATTTACATTTTTACGTACTGCGTAAGTTCCTGACAGAGACTGTAGAAGATGTCACCGTTGTTGATGAAACGTATAGCTACCGTTATCTGGATGCCCGAGATATGACCGATTTTATCGACGGAACAGAGAACCCAGAAGGTGAAGCACGCGCAGAGGTTGCCTTGATTAAAGAAGGTCCGTTTGCGGGAGGGAGCTATGTGATGGCTCAGCGTTTTGAGCATAACCTTCCTGCTTGGAACCGTTTGAACGTAAAAGCGCAAGAGAAAGTGATTGGGCGTACAAAGCCAGACTCGATTGAGTTGGATGATGTACCAGCAGCGTCTCACGTTGGTCGTGTAGATATTAAAGAAGAAGGCAAAGGCTTGAAGATTGTTCGTCACAGTTTACCATACGGCACCGTGACGGGGGCTCATGGCCTGTTGTTTATCTGCTACTGTCATACTCTGCATAACATCAAAGCGATGCTGGAGAGCATGTACGGCGTTACTGATGGCAAAACTGACCAGCTTCTACGCTTTACTAAAGCAGTGACTGGTGCGTACTTCTTCGCTCCGTCTCAGGCTATGCTGGCGGAACTTACTATCAAATAAGTTTAAGTTGCTACTTTTCCAAACCCTCCAGATTGATAAGGCCGTTCGTTTAACCGCGAGCGGCTATCCCAGTCTGCCGTCATCCTGAAAAGCGACGAAGAAGCGTGATTCAGGATCTTCTATCCGAGTACTATGTTGTCAAAGAGTTATCTATCTATTCTCAGCACGCTGATATTAGATTCCTAGTCTCGCTAGGGCTCGCTGGAATGACCCAATAAGAATCAAAAAGCGAAAGGCATTTTCTACACAGGAAGTTTTTGTCTCTGCTTTGTTATTTTTCTTTCGCTTCCTATCTTGTTGCCTAAAAGCACTAAACCTTCCAAGAATCCGGCCGATAAATATCCAATACCTTCATCTTGTTGGAGCACATATTTGTGGCTATCACCGTTAATACCAATATTTCAGCTCTGGTTGCTCAGCGTCATTTAACCAACGCAACTGACATGTTGAACCAGTCTATGGAGCGTTTGTCTTCAGGAAAGCGTATTAACAGCGCCAAAGATGATGCCGCAGGTTTGCAGATTTCTAATCGCTTGCAAGCACAGATGCGTGGCTTAGATGTTGCGGTTCGCAATGCGAATGATGGTGTGTCGATTATGCAGACCGCAGAAGGCGCAATGAATGAAGTCAGCAACATTATGCAGCGTATGCGTGATCTCTCCTTACAGTCGGCCAATGGTTCAAACAGCAATGCAGAGCGAAATGCTCTGCAAGAAGAGGTCAGTGCGCTGAATGATGAGTTGAACCGTATTGCTGAAACTACCTCGTTTGGCGGGCGGAAATTGCTTAATGGTACCTTCGGTAAATCAGCCTTTCAGATCGGCTCGGCGTCAGGAGAGGCGGTACAAATCGAGTTAAAGTCCATGCGCACTGATGGGTTAGATATGGGTGGGTTCAGTTACCTTTCGCAAGGCAGAGCTGGGACCGATTGGAAAGTTAAGGGTGATGTAAACGAACTTACCATGTCTTTTATTAACCGCTCAGGTGAAACGGAACAAATCCAAATTAACGCTAGAGCCGGTGACGATATTGAAACCTTAGCCACCTACATCAATGGCCAAACCGACAAAGTATCCGCTTCCGTCAATGAAAAAGGTCAATTGCAGCTTTTCATGGCTGGCAAAGAAACATCAGGTACGATTTCGTTTTCTGGCAAACTGGCCAACGAGTTAGGTATGGGTCAGAACAAATATCAAGCGGTCGATAACATCGATGTCTCCAGCGTTGGTGGGGCGCAGCAAGCGGTGGCGATTCTGGATACGGCGATGAAATATGTAGATAGTCACCGTGCCGAGCTCGGTGCTTATCAAAATCGTTTTAATCATGCGATAAACAACTTAGACAATATTCATGAGAATCTCTCTGCTTCTAATAGTCGAATCTTAGACACAGACTATGCCAAAGAAACCACGCAGATGGTCAAACAGCAGATCTTGCAACAGGTCAGTACCTCTATTCTCGCCCAAGCGAAACAAGCGCCAAATCTTGTTTTGTCTTTACTGGGCTAATGCCATCCTCCTTAAAATTTATAAAAAAACAGCCTGTATCGACAGGGACAAAAGAAGCTTTAGTTAAAATTTGACGTTTTTTTGCTTTTTTATCTATTTCGTCACGATCGCCCCTAAAAATGAACTTTTTTCTAAAAAATCGAAGATTTTTCCTAAAGAAATCAGATTTTGCGTCGTTAATAAAAGTAACTTTGAGAGAACTACTTGGTTTTCCGAGACGTCGGAAACCGCTACACCGGAAAATCAATTGGAGAAATCACCATGGCAGTGACTGTAAACACAAACGTATCAGCGATGACCGCTCAGCGTTACCTAAACAATGCAAACTCATCTCAACAAGCGTCTATGGAGCGTCTGTCTTCAGGCTTTAAGATCAATAGCGCAAAAGATGATGCTGCTGGCTTGCAAATCTCGAACCGTTTGAATGTACAAAGCCGTGGTCTGGATGTGGCTGTTCGCAACGCGAATGACGGTATTTCCGTTGCACAAACTGCTGAAGGAGCGATGAACGAGACAACCAATATTCTGCAACGTATGCGTGACCTTTCGCTTCAGTCTTCGAACGGTTCTAACTCAAAAGCAGAACGTGTTGCGATTCAGGAAGAAGTGACTGCGCTGAACGACGAGCTGAATCGTATTGCAGAAACCACCTCTTTTGGCGGTAACAAGCTTCTTAACGGCACGTATGGCACCAAATCATTCCAAATTGGCGCAGATAATGGTGAAGCAGTGATGCTTGAGCTGAAAGATATGCGTTCTGACAACAGTATGATGGGTGGTCTTAGCTACCAAGCTGAAAATGGCAAAAGTAAAGACTGGAATGTGTCTGCGGATAAATCAGACATGAAAATCAGTCTGACAGACAGCTTTGGTCAAGAGCAAGAAATCTCGATTAATGCAAAAGCTGGCGATGATATTGAAGAGCTGGCAACCTACATCAACGGTCAGACTGACTTGGTAAAAGCATCAGTCAATGAAGATGGCAAGTTACAAGTCTTTGCTGGTAACAACAAAGTGGATGGTGAGCTGTCATTCTCTGGTGGCCTATCTGGTGAATTAGGCCTGGGTGAAGGTAATAAAGTAACGGTTGATTCTATTGATGTAACGTCAGTGGGCGGAGCGCAAGAATCAGTAGCTATCATTGATGCCGCTCTGAAATACGTAGACAGCCATCGCGCAGAGTTAGGTGCATTCCAAAACCGTTTCGACCATGCAATCAACAACTTGGATAACATTAACGAGAACGTGAATGCGTCGAAGAGCCGTATTAAAGATACCGACTTCGCCAAAGAAACGACACAAATGACCAAGTCTCAAATTCTATCGCAAGCGTCAAGTTCAATCCTTGCGCAAGCGAAACAAGCGCCGAACTCAGCGCTAAGTCTGCTAGGTTAAGCGTTATACCAACCTTAACCCCAGACGAGAACCTCATTGGCTCGTGGTGAGAGATGAGCGAGTAAACCCAGCTTCGGCTGGGTTTTTTTCTATCTTTAGAAAATACGCTTATGGACTATTTGGGCATATTAGATGACGGTCACACTTCGCTAAGTAGAGGAAAGTAAGCGCAAAAAAATCGAAATTTCTCCTAAAGGATAGGTATTGATCGCCGTTAAAGGGATTGAGAGAAATGAGATGTACCTAAGTGAGGTGAGAGACACGAAGGTACATTCACAAAAGCCTTAAGGAGATCAATTATGGCGATTAACGTTAATACCAACGTTTCTGCAATGACCGCACAGCGTTACCTGAATCAGGCCGCGGATGGTCAACAAAAATCAATGGAGCGCTTGTCTTCGGGTTATAAAATCAATAGCGCGAAAGACGATGCGGCGGGTCTACAGATTTCAAACCGTTTGAATGCACAAAGTCGTGGCCTGGACATGGCGGTGAAAAACGCTAACGACGGTATTTCTGTTGCGCAGGTTGCTGAAGGTGCAATGGATGAATCTACCAATATTCTGCAGCGAATGCGTGACCTTTCACTTCAGTCTTCGAACGGTTCTAACTCAAAAGCAGAACGTGTAGCGATTCAGGAAGAAGTGACCGCACTAAACGACGAACTAAACCGTATTGCGGAAACCACCTCTTTTGGTGGTAACAAGTTACTTAACGGTACTTACGGTACTCAATCTTTCCAAATCGGAGCGGACTCAGGTGAAGCCGTGATGCTTTCTCTGGATAGCCTGCGTTCGGACACTTCTGCTATGGGTGGTAAGAGCTACGCCGCAGAAGAAGGTAAAGATGCATCCTGGGCAGTAGGTGAAAAAACTAAGCTTCAAATGAATTACACCAACGCGCAAGGTGAAGAGCAAAAGCTGACCATCAATGCAAAACAAGGTGATGATCTTGAGCAACTAGCCACTTATATCAACGGTCAAAGCGATGACGTAAAAGCATCAGTTGGCGAAGATGGTAAGCTGCAAGTGTTTGCTTCGTCCCAGAAAGTGACTGGCGACGTTGAATTCTCTGGCAACCTGGCTGGTGAAATTGGTTTCGGAGACGCAAAAGACGTCACGGTTCAAGACATCGATGTTACTTCAGTCGCGGGCTCTCAAGAAGCCGTAGCTGTTATCGATGGTGCACTTAAGTCAGTGGACAGCCAGCGTGCGTCACTTGGTGCGTTCCAAAATCGTTTCAACCATGCGATCAGTAACTTAGATAACATTAATGAAAACGTTAATGCATCTAAGAGCCGTATCAAAGATACCGACTACGCGAAGGAAACAACGGCAATGACGAAGTCACAAATCCTTCAGCAAGCGAGTACTTCAATCCTGGCACAGGCGAAGCAGTCACCATCTGCAGCGCTAAGCTTGTTGGGCTAACTCGGCTGGTTCAGTAAAGCGATGGACCCTATCGTTAGCTCATAAGTTGGAAGGGAGATTGTAATGGAAATATCCTCCTACACATCGAACATCCAGTCTTACGGTGCAGAGGATGGCACTAAAGTTGCTAGTAGAAATGGCTATGGCATAGGTATGCCGGACCCAGCAAGTTCCGTCGGTGATATTTCTCAGTTACAACAGAAAGACACCGAGCACGAACTCTCTGTTCAAGCTGTGATACAAATGACGGAAAGCCGTCAGGAGCTGAACAGAGAAGAACGTGAAAAAATGGTCGCACAAATGAATGAGTTTGTGGCATCCATAAACAAAGGAGTGGCGTTTCGCGTGGATGAGGAATCTGGCAGAGACGTTGTGACGATTTACGAAGCCAATACTGGTGACGTGATTCGTCAAATTCCTGATGAAGACATGCTGGTTGTTTTGCGTCGCCTAGCTGAGCACACAGCTAACAGCGGTTTGTTAGTTGAAAAAGTGTAAGTCGTTTTTAGAGGTGATTTAATGAGTTTAGGCCCGTTGGGGATGTCTGGTGGCATGGATATCAACGCCATGGTCAGCAAAATTGTCGATGCCGAGCGTGTACCAAAACAGCAGAGCATTAACAATAAACGCACGACGATAGATGCCAGTATCAGCGCTTATGGGCGACTCAGAGAATCGTTGGATACGATGAAAAACCTTATGGTGAACTTCCGTCAGGAGAAGGCTTTTGCTGCTCGGACGGTTGATACCACGGACGATAAGATCGTATCTGCCACCGCAACGACCGATGCGATAGCTGGTAAGTATGCTATCGATGTGTTGCAGCTTGCACAAAGCCATAAAGTTGCGTCTGATGTTTTACCAGAAGACGCAAAATTTGGCCCGGGTAAGCTGCATATTTCGCTTGGTGAAGACAGTTTTAACATCAGTGTCCGTTCAAGATCTAAGCTTGTTGATGTCGTACGTAGCATCAATAGTGCGAAAGACAATAATGGCGTCCGTGCCTCTGTTATCAATGATGCTGATGGTCCACGCCTTATCCTTGCCTCTAACCACTCCGGTAAGGAACAACAAATTACTGTCACAGTGGACGCCGAACAAGGCAACCCACTAAACAAATTTGCTTACCAAACACTTGAAGAGCGAGTACGAGCTTTGGAAGAAGCACGCGCTGCAGCCGAAGAAGTGTTAGGGCCTTTGCCGGCTCAAGAACCACCAATTAAACCTGTTTTACTGGATGAAAGCGGCAACCCTCTACCTCCTGAAATGCAATCCTCTGAAGGTGGATTAGATACTAAACAGAACAGAGTATTGAGTGAGCCTGTTTCTGCTGCTGGCGATGCTGCAGCGAAAGCGGGTCAAGCTGCGCTCGATAAAGCACAACAACGCGCAAGCTGGCGTCCTGAAGATCGTATTCCTGGTTGGACAGAAACCGCTTCAGGTACCTTACTTGATTCTTACCAAGAACCAGAACTGGAGTTGGATGAAAAAGCGATTGAAAAAGCGCCTGATGTTCCGGGTTGGAGCAATGCTGCATCTGGCACGCTGACTGACTCTTACGTCACCACCAAAGAAGCAAAGCTACAGCTGGATCAAGAAAAAGCACAAATCGAGCAGAAAATTGCCGATGAAAAACAGGAGCTTGATGAAAGAGTACAGCGTGGTGAACTGACAGAAGAGCAAGCAAAGCAAATCCAGCGTTCTAAACTCGATCCTGAAGAGCGTGAGCGACTGAAAAAAATAGACGCTGCCGAAGCGAAAATCGCTCATGCCCAATCAATGTTTGAAGGCTATAGTGGCATGACCGAAGTTCAGGCCGGTCAGGACTCCGTCGTATTACTAGATGGCGTCGCGAAACTTTCGAGTCATAACAACGTCATTGAAGACGCTATAGAGGGCGTAGACCTCACATTGAAAGGGAAGTCCGAGCCTAATCAAAAGCCAGCTGAAATAGGCGTTGAATATGACCGTCAGGGTGTGCGCAGCGATATAGAAAACTTTGTTGCGGCTTACAACTCGTTCTATCAAACCTCCCAGGCATTGGCGAGCGTCGACCCACTGACCGGGCAAAAAGGTCCGTTATCCGGAGACAGCACAGTACGAAGCGCCGACGCCAGACTTAAATCGGTGTTCTCCTCCCAAATTGACAAAGCGCCAGAAAATCTCAAGTCACTCACAGAGTTTGGTATCACGACGACTCGTCAGGGGACGCTAGAAATCAACTACGACATGCTAGATCGTCAGTTGAACAATAACTTCAATGAACTGGAAACGTTCTTTGGCGGTAACACTGGCTTTGCGAAACGTATCGAAGATGCCATTCACGGCATTACTGGTATTACCGGTAGCATTCGTACCCGAGAGAAGAGCCTTACAGAACAGAATTATCGTTTGAGTGATGATCAAGCCGCCCTCGATCGTCGCATGGAGAGCTTAGAAAAACGGACCCATGCCAAATTTTCCGCTATGCAAGATGCAACGGGTAAGATGCAAGGTCAGTTAGGTGCTTTAATGAGTGCTCTGGGTTAATCGATGCGAAGCGAAATTATTGAAATTAATGGTTTGGATCAACGCATTAGTCAAGAACTGCAAAAAGTCGATATTAATACTGAAGAAATTCTCCGCTTGGTCGATATCAGAGAAAGCTTATTGCAAAACTTGTTGTCAATGGTTCGGCAAAATCCATTGCTTAAGCAAGAAGTCGAGTGGCAAGACTTGCTTACTCGTACCCAAAATATTGTTGAGCTGATGCAATTAGAGACGTCAAAGGTCGGAAAAGAGCTGCACAAATTGCGCTATGGCCAACGATCGCTTCAGCAATACAAAAAGTTTATTTAGAAAGAGGATTACTATGCGCGGATCTTTGCAAGCATACAAAAAGGTATCAGTCGACAGCCAGCTGAGCGCGGCTTCTCCGCACAAAGTCATTCAAATGCTAATGGCGGGAGCGGTTGAGCGCCTGATTCAAGGCAAAGCAGCGATGCAAGCCGGCAACATTCCAGTAAAAGGTGAGCGTCTAGGTAAGGCATTAGACATTATCATTGCGCTGAGAAGCTGTTTGTCAATGGATGATGGCGGGGATATTGCCTCAAACTTAGATTCACTGTATGAATTTATGATTACGCAAATTTCTGCGGCCAATCACCAAAACGATCCACAACTTATTGATGATGTTATCGATATTATCCGAGAAATAAAATCTGCGTGGGATCAGATTCCAACAGAATTCCATAACCTAACAGCCGAAGAAGTCGGTATTTAATAATTAAAACAAATTGTTATACTGATTGAATGCATATTGCTCAGTTATAAAATGAGTTTCTTATTAAGGTCATGATCACACTAAGAGCTTTCGATTGCTTGGTTGCCTTATTTTTATATTTAAATAAAATAAGCGCCATTAGTAGCCCTAATGGCTTTTTTTGTTGCTGATTTCCCCTATGTCTCTCGTGCATTGAGTGTGGCGTTTCCGCTTTTCTTAACACTCATCCGAGCTAATCAAGGTTTGGCCGCAACACATCCAAAAATAAAGGCAATCATTCTTAGTTATGCAAGGTTTGGCAAAACTGCTTGTAATTGATGACGATGCTTCAAGTCGTTCAAATTTAAGCAATATATTGGAATTTGTTGGAGAAAGTTGCGAAGCTGTCAGTTCTGAGCAGCTAGGTGATGTTGATTGGTCTGATCTCTGGTCTGGTTGCATTATAGGTAATATTTCTTCAGGTTCAGCAGCAACAACAGTCATGGCTCATCTTAGTGATGCCTACCACATTCCACTGCTCGTCATGGGACGCGTATCCCTACCTGTGGATGACTTACCAAGCTATGTTGGTGAGTTAGAGCTGCCTTTAAATTATCCCCAACTTAGTAATGCCTTGCGTCATTGCAATGACTTCCTGGGGAGAAAAGGTGTGAATGTGATCGCAAGTGAACGAAAAAACACACTTTTCCGTAGTTTAGTCGGGCAAAGCCGTGGCATTCAGGAAGTTCGCCACCTTATTGAGCAAGTCGCTAAAACCGAAGCTAATGTTCTAATCCTTGGTGAGTCTGGCACGGGTAAAGAAGTGGTTGCACGTAATATCCACTACCATTCCTCGTATTCCAACGGTCCATTTGTGCCGATTAACTGTGGTGCGATTCCCCCAGAGCTTTTAGAGAGCGAACTTTTTGGTCATGAAAAAGGTGCGTTTACCGGGGCATTGACTTCGCGTAAAGGCCGTTTTGAGCTGGCCGATGGCGGGACGCTGTTTCTGGACGAGATTGGTGATATGCCAATGCCAATGCAGGTAAAACTGTTACGCGTGCTGCAAGAGCGTTGTTTTGAGCGAGTAGGTGGTAACAATACGATTAAAGTGAACGTTCGCATCGTAGCGGCAACGCACCGTAACCTTGAGCGTATGATTGAAGGCGATACCTTCCGTGAAGACTTGTTCTATCGCCTCAACGTATTCCCTATTGAAATGCCTGCTCTGAAAGAGCGTAAGCGAGACATTCCTCTGTTGCTGCAAGAATTAATGGCTCGCTTGGAAGCAGAAGGTGGACAGCCAATCTGCTTTACTTCACGTGCTATTAACTCTTTGATGGAACACGACTGGCCAGGTAATGTGCGTGAGTTGGCAAACCTGATTGAGCGCATGGTGATTCTCTATCCAAACAGCTTGATAGATGTCAATCACTTGCCGACAAAATATCGTTACAGTGATATTCCGGAATTCCAACCTGAAGGTAATCCTCTTGCCTCGATTGAAGAGCAAGAGCGTGATGTGTTTCAGGACATCTTCTCGGGAGATTTCAACTTTGATGAATTTAATGAGTTAGAGAGCAACGCAAACGCGCCGCAGGCGCTTCCGCCTGAAGGGGTCAACCTAAAAGAACTGTTGGCTGATCTGGAAATCAATATGATCAGTCAAGCACTTGAAGCACAAGGTGGTGTAGTAGCACGAGCTGCTGATATGCTGGGAATGCGCCGCACGACTTTGGTTGAGAAAATGCGTAAGTACAACTTGCAACGCTAACTCTGCACTCCGGTGTAATGCCGTTCTTTTAACTGCAAACAAATTATTCTGGCTTTCCGTCATCCTGGACAGCGACGAAGGAGCGTGATTCAAGATCTTCTATCTGAGCGCTTTGTTGCCAAAGAGTTTTCTATAGATTCTCAGAGCGCTGAATTTAGCTTCCTAGTCTCGCTAAGGCTCGCTGGAATGACCCTATAAAAGCCGTTGAGCGGCTGGCATTTGCACTCCGGTGGGCTGTTTTGTGAAACACAATCCGTAAAAAACCTTATGTCAATTTAGTGTCAACTTATTGTCACTTCATTAACTTGTTGATAAATAATAGTAAATGATTTGGTACGCTTATTGCTTGCTAAGTTGTTTTACTATTTAGTGGCGATATTTCGACAGGCAGTTAATGGAAGATACCACCAACCAATCCCATTTAGACTCAGTAGAAAACCAGGTCGAACGTTATAAACAGGTCCTGGAAGTTATGCCTGCGGGAGTCATCCTGCTCGATACGTTCGGTGTTGTGCGCGAAGCGAACCCGGAAGCACACCGTATTCTTGAAATACCTTTGGTCAGTGAAAAGTGGTTCAATGTCATTCAGGCAGTATTTGATCCGCGCGAAGATGACGGTCATGAAGTCTCACTGCGTAATGGTCGCAAAGTTCGTTTAGCGATTTCTGCTTCTGAAACGGGTCAGCTTATCCTCATTACCGACTTAACAGAAACGCGTTTATTACAATCTAGAGTCAGTGACTTACAGCGCTTATCGTCTTTGGGGCGTATGGTGGCCTCTCTGGCTCATCAAGTCAGAACGCCCTTATCTAGCGCGATGCTGTACGCGTCAAACTTAGCTGCGCCGAACCTTCCGGCGAATACGAGAGAGCGATTTCAAAGTAAATTGATGGACCGACTGCATGATCTGGAAAAGCAGGTCAACGATATGCTGCTCTTCGCCAAAGGTGGCGACAATAAAGTCATTAAGCCATTTACGATTGCTCAATTAGTTGCCGAATATCAGCCAATGGTTGAAGCAGCCCTAAAAAACAACAATATTGACTACTTTCTTGAAGTAGAGGAAGAGCAAACAGGGCTACTTGGAAATGCTAATGCTATTGCATCGGCTTTAAGTAACTTAGTTATGAATGCGATTCAAATGTCAGGAAAAGAGTCGCAAATTGATATTTTCTTCCGCCCAGTCAACGGTGAACTGCGTATTTCTGTGCAGGACAATGGACCGGGTGTACCCAAAGAGCTACAAAGCAAAATCTTAGAGCCATTTTTTACTACCCGTTCTCAGGGAACAGGATTAGGACTTGCGGTAGTTCAAATGGTTTGCCGTGCCCATGACGGTCGATTGGAACTTATTTCAGAGCAGGGTGATGGAGCCTGTTTCACCATGTGCATTCCGCTAGAGCGAGTGCAAGCCGAAGCGCTATAAGCGTCTTCTGCCAATAAGGAGAATCATAATGGCGCAAAGCAAAGTGCTGATCGTAGAAGATGACGAAGGTCTTCGTGAGGCCTTGGTGGATACTCTGGCTCTGGCAGGCTATGAGTGGTTGGAAGCAGGCTGTGCAGAAGAAGCACTGGTCAAGCTGAAATCAAACACGGTAGACATTGTTGTCTCTGATGTACAAATGGCCGGAATGGGCGGTTTGGCATTGCTAAAAAGTATTAAACAGAACTGGCCGAACCTTCCTGTTCTGTTGATGACGGCGTACGCCAATATTGAAGATGCAGTCTCAGCTATGAAAGACGGCGCGATAGACTACATGGCTAAACCATTCGCACCTGAAGTCTTGTTGAATATGGTCAGTCGCTACGCGCCAATCAAAAGTGATGACAGTGGTGATGCTGTGGTCGCCGACGAAAAAAGCCTGCGACTGTTAGCGCTGGCAGATCGTGTTGCGCGCACTGATGCCAACGTGATGATCCTAGGGCCAAGTGGTTCCGGTAAAGAAGTGATGTCGCGTTATATCCATAATGCATCCAACCGCAAAGGCGGCCCGTTTGTCGCCATCAACTGTGCGGCTATTCCAGACAACATGCTCGAAGCCACACTATTTGGTTATGAAAAAGGTGCCTTTACTGGTGCAGTACAAGCGTGTCCGGGTAAATTCGAGCAAGCTCAGGGTGGAACGATTTTGCTGGATGAAATCAGTGAAATGGACTTAAACCTTCAGGCCAAGTTGCTGCGTGTGCTGCAAGAGCGTGAAGTCGAGCGTTTAGGCAGCCGCAAAAGCATCAAACTGGATGTTCGTGTTTTGGCGACCAGTAACCGCGATCTTAAACAATATGTGTCGGAAGGTAACTTCCGTGAAGACTTATATTACCGCCTTAACGTCTTTCCAATTGCTTGGCCAGCGCTGTGTGATCGTCGAGGTGATATTGAGCCGCTAGCCAAACACCTTGCTGAGCGTCATTGCGGTAAGATGGGCATGCCAGTACCAAAGCTTTCTGTTTCTGCGATAGATAAATTGCTTAGCTATCCTTGGCCGGGTAACGTGCGCGAGTTAGATAACGTCGTTCAGCGTGCTTTGATTCTGAGTGAAAATGGCGATATTGATGGTGAACACATTTTGCTCGAAGGTGTGGATTGGCAAGACGCGAATAGCTTGCAGCGTGTGGTGCAAAATGCACAAGCCTTGGTGCCGGACGTGAAGCCCGTTGCTCAGGCTGAAAGCATAAGTCGCATTGCATCTGGCGGTGAAGGTTTGGGGAGTGAGTTACGTGACCAAGAGTATGCGATCATTCTCGATACGCTGGTTGAGTGTAACGGCCGTCGCAAAGACATGGCAGACAAACTCGGTATCAGTCCGCGCACGTTACGCTACAAACTGGCTAAGATGCGAGATGCTGGCATCGACATTCCCAATTAATTCTGTTGGATGTGCTGAATTAATTGGTGCCTTTTGCGCAAAAAGTCACAATGCTTGGATAAAACCAAGAAAAACGTTACCACCTTGTGGCATGTTAATTGCTTTGATAATGAACAGTTTTATTAATAGTCAAACATTTGGCTCTGAGGTGGTAATGAAAATTGATGGTATTCAGGCAGATATGCGCGCCATGATGGTGGAAGCAACGAACAAGGCTCCTGCGGCAACTGGTGCGAAAGTTGGGGCCGATTTTGGTGATCTCCTCACCACCGCCATCAATAACGTAAACTCACTTCAAAAAGCGTCGGGTGATCTCCAGACTCGTTTTGATCGAGGCGACGCCGATGTCTCCCTTTCAGACGTTATGATTGCCCGTAACAAATCCAGTGTGGCGTTTGATGCCACCGTCCAAATCCGCAATAAGCTCGTCGAGGCCTACAAAGACCTCATGAATATGCCCGTGTAATTTAGGTAATCAGTGTGGCAGACAAGTCTACAGATTTAACCGTCACTGATGGCGGTGCAGATGGTGCTCTTATCGCTAACTCCGAACTGGAGGTGGAAAGTCAAAATCCAGATTTGGAAGAACGCAGTGCTTCAAAATTAGATATGGCAGTAGGTGACCTCGACTTACTTCGTCAGGTCGTTTTGGTGCTGTCTATTTCCATCTGTGTTGCTTTGATCGTGATGCTGTTTTTCTGGGTGAAAGAGCCAGAAATGCGTCCGCTTGGTGCCTATCAGACCGAAGAGCTGATCCCGGTTCTGGATTATCTTGACCAGCAAAAAATTGACTACAAACTGGACGGCAATACCGTTTCGGTTGAAGCGAATGACTACAACTCGATCAAACTTGGTATGGTGCGAGCCGGTGTTAATCAGGCCACTGAAGCCGGTGATGACATTCTACTGCAAGACATGGGGTTTGGGGTTTCTCAGCGCCTTGAACAAGAGCGACTGAAACTCAGTCGTGAGCGACAACTTGCTCAGGCGATTGAAGAGATGAAGCAGGTTCGCAAAGCTCGCGTATTACTTGCGCTACCTAAGCACAGTGTGTTTGTTCGCCATAACCAAGATGCTTCTGCGTCCGTTTTTCTGACTTTATCGACAGGGGCTAACCTCAAGCAACAGGAAGTGGACTCTATTGTCGATATGGTCGCCAGTGCGGTTCCGGGGATGAAAACCTCTCGGATAACCGTGACTGATCAGCATGGTCGCTTGCTGAGTTCAGGCTCTGAAGATCCGGCTTCTGCTGCTCGTCGCAAAGAGCAAGAGTTGGAGCGAAATCAAGAACAAGCACTACGCGAAAAAATTGATTCCGTGTTACTGCCAATTTTAGGCTTGGGCAATTACACCGCGCAGGTCGATATTCAAATGGACTTTAGCGCAGTAGAGCAAACACGAAAGCGTTTCGATCCAAACACGCCAGCGACGCGCAGTGAATACGCACTGGAAGACTACAACAATGGCAACATGGTTGCAGGGATTCCGGGGGCGCTGAGTAACCAGCCGCCAGCTGATGCCTCGATTCCGCAAGATGTTGCTCAGATGAAAGATAGCTCGGCAATGGGACAAGGTTCTGTACGCAAAGAATCGACACGCAACTTTGAACTGGACACCACTATCAGCCATGAACGCAAACAGACCGGCACCGTTGCTCGTCAAACCGTTTCCGTGGCAATTAAAGATCGCCGAGAAGTCAATCCAGATACAGGTGAAGTAACTTATATGCCAATGTCTGAATCTGAAATTAACGCGATTCGTCAGGTGTTGATTGGTACCGTCGGTTTTGACCAGTCTCGTGGAGATTTACTCAATGTATTGAGTGTGAAGTTTGCAGAGCCGGAAACGGAACTGCTTATCGAGCAACCAATTTGGGAGCACCCGAACTTCAATGATTGGGTGCGTTGGTTTGCCAGCGCCTTGGTGATCATCGTAGTTGTACTGGTTCTGGTTCGTCCTGCGATGAAGAAACTGCTTAATCCAACCAGCGATAATGAAAATGAAATGTATGGTCCAGATGGCATACCTATTGGTGCGGACGGTGAAACCAGCTTGATTGGCAGTGACATTGAGAGCAGTGAACTGTTTGAGTTTGGCTCAAGTATCGACCTGCCGAACTTACATAAAGATGAAGATGTACTGAAAGCGGTTCGTGCCCTCGTGGCAAACGAGCCAGAATTAGCAGCTCAGGTCGTAAAAAACTGGATGAATGAAAATGGCTAACGATATCGTACCTCAAGGTGAAAATGGCGCAGGCATGCCAGTGGAGTTTGATGCATCCACCATCAGCGGTGAAGACAAAGCCGCCATTCTGTTGCTGAGTTTGAATGAGCAGGATGCGGCGGGCATCATTCGCCATTTGGAACCAAAACAGGTGCAGCGTGTCGGTGGTGCAATGGCTCGAGCAAAAGATTTGAGTCAGGAGAAAGTTTCTTCCGTTCACCGTGCTTTTCTGGAAGATATCCAGAAATACACCAACATCGGTATGGGCAGTGAAGACTTCATGCGTAATGCATTGGTCGCGGCGCTGGGTGAAGACAAAGCGAATAACCTGGTTGACCAAATTCTGCTTGGCACAGGGTCAAAAGGCCTGGATTCATTGAAATGGATGGACCCGCGCCAAGTGGCGAGCATCATCGTCAACGAGCACCCGCAAATCCAAACCATTGTGCTGTCGTATTTAGACGCGGATCAGTCTGCGGAAATCCTGTCGCAGTTCCCAGAGCGCGTGCGTTTGGATTTGATGATGCGTATTGCCAACCTTGAGGAAGTTCAGCCATCGGCATTGGCAGAGCTGAACGAAATCATGGAGAAACAGTTCGCCGGACAGGCAGGTGCGCAGGCTGCCAAGATTGGTGGTCTGAAGGCAGCTGCCGAGATCATGAACTACTTGGACAACAATGTCGAAGGCCTCTTGATGGACCAAATCCGCGATCAGGACGAAGACATGGCGACACAAATTCAGGACCTCATGTTCGTGTTCGAGAACTTAGCGGAAGTCGACGATCAGGGTATTCAGAAGTTGCTGCGTGACGTACCACAAGATGTTCTCCAGAGAGCACTGAAAGGTGCTGACGACTCTCTGCGTGAGAAAGTATTTAAGAACATGTCAAAACGTGCTGCCGAGATGATGCGTGACGACATTGAAGCCATGCCGCCAGTGCGTGTCGCCGATGTAGAGTCCGCGCAGAAAGAAATTCTCGCGATCGCACGTCGTATGGCGGATGCTGGCGAGCTTATGCTGTCTGGCGGCGCAGACGAGTTCTTATAATCTCTCTGCCCTGCTATTTTCCTACCGCAGGGCAACTTCACTACAAATCAAATATGCATAGGTAACCCATGGTTGGCGATAGAAAACGTGGATTTATTCGTCCTGATGAAGATGATGCGATGATCGAACCGCAACGCTGGGGGCTGCCTGATTACGGTGAGCCAAAAGCCAAACAAGCCAAACAGACGGCGTTTAATTACGATCCGGGCTGGGTTCCAAACTTTGATGAGCCAGAAGAAGAACAAGTTCTTGAACTGACCGACGAGCAGATTGAGCTGATCAAGCAAGGCGCTTATCAGGAGGGTTTGCACCAAGGTCAGGAGGCGGGCTTTAAACAAGGTTACGATAAAGGTAAAGAAGAAGGTTTGCAGGCGGGTCATGCTGAAGGTTTAGAGCTCGGTAAAGCAGAGGGTGTGGGTGCCGGACAAGAGTTTATTCAGCAGCAGGTGGAAGTTTTCATGAATCTGGCTAATCAGTTTGCTCAACCTCTGGAGCTGATGAATGCCCAGGTTGAAAAGCAGCTGGTGGACATGGTGCTGTGTCTGGTAAAAGAAGTGGTTCACATCGAGGTTCAGACCAACCCTCAAATTATTCTCGATACGGTCAAGCAGTCGGTTGAAGCTCTGCCTATCTCCGGTCATCCCATTACGTTACACCTGAATCCGGAAGACGTGTCCATCATTCGCTCTGCCTACGGTGAGCAGGATTTAGATTGTCGTAACTGGACGCTGGTCGCTGAGCCTTCACTCAATCGTGGTGATGTGCAGATCGCAGCAGGTGAATCGAGCATTAATTATCGTATGGAAGAGCGGATTAAAAATGTACTGCAAAGTTTCTGTGGCGCAAACCGTCACCAAGAGGGTGAATAACCCATGTTAGCGCTGGCCGACCGTTTAAAAAATTACAAAGTCGAAGGGTTAACTACAAGACCAGTGGCATCTGGCAAGCTGGTACGTGTGGTCGGTTTGACGTTAGAAGCCACAGGGTGCCGCGCCCCGATCGGCAGCTTATGTCTGGTCGAGACCATGTCCGGGCATATGGAAGCTGAAGTGGTGGGTTTTTCTGGCGACAATCTATTTTTGATGCCGAGTGAACAAATCACCGGGATATTGCCTGGCGCGAAAGTAACGCCATTGACCAGTGATGCCGGCTTACCTGTGGGAATGGAGTTGCTTGGACGTGTCATTGACGGTGTAGGAAATCCACTTGATGGACTTGGTCCGATTTATACCGATCACCGTGCGTCATTGAATGCAGAGCCCATCAACCCTCTGGCACGCAAACCCATCTCTGAACCTCTCGATGTGGGGTTAAAAGCGATCAATGGATTATTGACGGTTGGTAAAGGCCAGCGCATCGGTCTGTTTGCCGGCTCTGGTGTGGGTAAATCGGTCACGCTGGGCATGATGACCAGAGGCACTACCGCTCAAGTTGTGGTTGTCGGGTTAATTGGTGAGCGTGGACGCGAAGTTAAAGAATTCATCGAAGAAATTTTGGGTGAAGAAGGGCGTCGTCGCTCTGTTGTGGTTGCCGCCCCTGCTGATGCGTCGCCATTGATGCGTTTAAAAGGCTGTCAAACTGCGTTGACCATCGCAGAATACTTCCGCGATCAGGGTTTAGATGTGTTGCTATTAATGGATTCCTTAACCCGCTTTGCTCAGGCGCAGCGTGAAATTGCCTTGTCCGTCGGTGAACCGCCTGCAACTAAAGGTTATCCGCCATCAGTGTTTGCTAAGCTTCCTGCGTTGGTCGAGCGTGCTGGTAACGGCGGCGAAGAACAGGGATCAATCACTGCTTTCTTTACCGTTTTAACGGAAGGTGACGATCTGCAAGACCCGATTGCCGATGCGTCACGAGCGATTCTTGACGGTCACATTGTGCTGTCTCGCGAAATGGCAGATGCGGGGCACTACCCTGCGATTGATGTTGAGAAATCAGTCAGCCGCGTAATGCCACAAATCACCACGGTAGAGCACGTTTTGATGTCGAAAGCCGTCCGTCAGGTGTTGTCGATTTGCCGTAAGAACCAAGACTTGGTATCCATCGGTGCTTACAAACCGGGCACTGATCCTGCGATTGACAGTGCATTTACGCTTAAGCCGAAGTTAGACGAGTACTTGCAGCAACGTATGAAAGAATCCGTGCCTTACGACATGTGTGTCAACATGCTGAGAAGTATTTTAGGTGGGTAATCGCTATGAATAACGCCATGGATTTTTTGTTTGATCAATCAAGAGAGCGGGAAGAGCAAGCCGTATTAGCTTTGAATAAAGCGCGTGCTGAGTTAGAGGATTACTACCGTCAAGTTGAACAAATTGAAAAGTATCGGCTCGATTACTGCCAGCAGTTGGTGGACCGGGGACAGGCTGGATTAACGGCAAGTCAGTATGGTCATTTAAATCGATTTCTTACTCAGCTGGATGAAACCTTGTCTAAGCAGAAGCAAGCGGAAAGCCACTTTAGAGAGCAAGTCGAAAACGGCAAAGAGTACTGGCTGAAAATGCGTCAAGAGCGCATGTCTTATGAGTGGATGATTGATAAGCGAGCTAAAGAGAAGCAAGTCGCGGAAGCCAAACGTGAGCAAAAGCAAATGGATGAGTTCTCGACGTTACTTTATAGCCGTAAAGTCAAAATGCTCTGACCTGTGCGGAAACAAAGCGACCGGTTGGATGAACGTCTAGTGTCAGGAAATTTACGCTGTGTATTGGCGTGATTTTTGCAGTTCACCTTCTAGTAATTCAACGTACCTCGGACATGTGATTTGGCTGAGCGAAGTGGTGCAATGCCAAAAGCGAGAATGTTTATATGAATGTGAATTTGTCCAACGTTGCTGCGACCACCAAGCTCTCGGTTTCCGAGTCTGGTGCAAAAGCATCCACAGAAAGTTCAGAAAACAAAGGTTTTTTTGCAACCTTGGCTGGCGTATTCGCAGATTCACTCAAAGTTGAAGTGACTGATGAAAAATTGACGCCAGATGTACCTGAGGCTTCAGAAACGAGTGATAACGCTCGTGCTTCTTCCGTGGCGCTCTCTGAACCAGAAAATGAAGTTGAAGAGTCCGTTGTATCTGAAGGACAAAGCGAAAATCAGTCAACCAACGCATTGTTAGAACAAGACAATGGGCAGGCAGAGCCTGAAGAACAGGTAATGCCGTCGGTAGCGCGCGAGAGTGGAAGTCAGGAGATAGCCACGAGCAATCAGGTTGCACCTGAAAACCAAGCGCTGTCTGATCTTGAACAGACAGTCGTGGAGGCAGGCAAGCCTGAGCCGAAAATTGCCAAAATTGATGAAGTTGTCGACCTTGATGTCACTCGCTCTATGGACGAAGGGCAGCAACTGCTCGGACGAATTGAACAAGCGAATCAAGCCCTGAATTCTGTCAATCAAGAGCTAGAGCGTGGCAAGGTTTTGCCTCCCCAAACGACTGATATTTTGGATCACGTTGGCAGTAAGAACGCTAAAAACCCAGAGGATTTAGATCTCGTTGAACCTGTTGACGGTGTCGAAAGTGTTAGAAACCTTGTTCCTGAAGGTGAACTGAAGCCCGCTGTCATTGAAGTAAAAAATCATGTTTCTGATTTGGCTGAGGAGAAAGATACGTCTCCTCTGAGCTCTCGGCCTGAAACAACACTGGAACCAAATGCCGTTAATATCGAGGCTATGGCGTACACAGCGAGTGCTATTAGCAACGATGAGCCGGGTGTCATGAGTGAGAATGCAGTTCAGCGCGTCTCGATCGAAGAACTTGAAGTAATCGATACCAAGCTGGCGCAGGGTAAGCGATTGACGAACCAAGAAGTTGAAATTATCGACGGATTGAAAACCGGTGATGTTATCGCGGAATTACCAGAGGAAGAGGTCGCTCAGTTGGTTGCTTTGCCAAGCGATGTGAAAACAGTACTTTCTGAGTCACAAACGGCTCAGCACAACACAGCACGCCAAATGGTAACGACGACTCCGACACCGCAAGTGACTGCTCAAGATCTGAAAAGCGCAACTGGACCAGTCACAACGCAGACGATTGATAAAACCGTATTACCCGCCATGCCGGAAGGGCTAACGACGACTGCTGTCAATCCTGCGATTGGGCAGACGCTGGCAAATACAGAAGCCAGCCACAAAGCGATGAACTCAGCATTAGCGGCCGGAATCCTCAAAGCTACGACGGATAAGCAGGATAAAACCGAGCCACAGCAGGGGTTAGCTGGTCAGTTGCAAGCTGCTGTCAGTCAGCAAGGCGTAACCACGCCACAGCAAGCCCGAATCGATGCCGCACAGCAAGCGCAATTGCCGTTACAGCTGACCAAAGAATTGGCTAACGATCAGGTCGCGGAAAAAGTGCAAATGATGATGTCGAAGAATTTAAAGAATCTCGATATTCGTCTTGATCCACCCGAGCTTGGCCGTATGCAGATTCGCATGACAATGAACAGTGATTTGGCCAACGTGCACTTTACGGTAACCAATCCGCAGGCACGCGACATCATTGAACAAACACTACCACGACTGCGAGAAATGCTGGCTCAGCAAGGTGTGCAGTTAGCTGACACGTCGGTTCAACAGCAAAACAGTGGGCAGCAGCAAAGTGGGTATACCGCGGCGGAACAAAATAGGCAGGGCAGTATTGGGAGAGGATTCTCTGCTCAGTCTGAAGAGAGCCTTGATACCGGCGTTGAGCTGAATGTGAAGGTATCCTCACCGCGTGATGGGATAAGTTTCTACGCATGACACCATTGAATTGGCCTGATGAGTATAAAAACTTTTATCTGCCAGTTGATCAGAACAAAAGAATAAGAGAAAAGAATGGCTGAAGAACAGTTACAAGGGGTGGGTGCACCTAAAGGCAAAGGTAAGCTACTGATTATCATCGCAGTCGTGGTGCTATTGTTAGGAGGCGGCGGTGCCGCGTTCTTCTTCATGGGGTCGGATGATTCGGCGCAGTCGAACGATGCCGAACCGCAACAAACTCAAGTGGCTGCAGCCGAAGTTCCGATTGCTTACGTAAATATTCCCCAGCCGTTTGTTTTCAACGTGACAGGTGACAGCCGCGATCGGCTGGTACAAATCAAAGCTCAGTTGATGGTACGTGGCTCTGAGAATGAGCAGCTGGCACGTTATCATTTGCCACTGATTGAGAGTTCACTGCTGTCAACGTTCGCTTCAGCAACCGTTGAGCAGTTACGCTCGCCAACGGGGCGAGTGGAGTTACGTGATCGTGCGTCTGAAGATATTAAAGCCGCACTGAACGCCGCTGTCGGAAAGTCAGTGATTGAAAAAGTACTGTTTACAGATTTTGTTATTCAATAGGTAAAACGTGACCGATCTATTAAGCCAAGACGAAATTGATGCGCTATTGCATGGTGTTGACGATGTTGATGACATTGACGAGTCTATCGATGACGATCCCGATGGTGCAGTCAGTTTTGACTTCTCGTCTCAAGACAGGATTGTACGCGGACGTATGCCGACGCTCGAGCTTATCAACGAGCGTTTTGCCCGCCACATGCGTATTAGCCTGTTCAATATGTTACGCAAAACGGCGGAAGTGTCGATTAACGGCGTACAGATGATGAAATTTGGGGAATACCAAAACACCTTGTATGTCCCGACCAGTTTGAACATGGTTCGCTTCCGCCCGCTAAAAGGTACGGCGTTGATCACCATGGAAGCGCGTTTGGTATTTATTCTGGTAGAAAACTTTTTTGGTGGTGATGGTCGATTCCACGCCAAAATTGAAGGCCGCGAATTTACACCTACCGAGCGACGTATTATCCAACTGCTGTTGAAAGTTGTCTTTGAAGACTACAAAGAAGCATGGTCGCCAGTGATGGGGGTGGAGTTTGAATATCTCGATTCTGAAGTTAACCCGAGCATGGCAAACATCGTTAGCCCAACAGAAGTGATTGTGGTCAGTTCTTTCCATATCGAAGTCGATGGCGGCGGTGGTGACTTCCACGTTGTCATGCCTTACTCCATGGTTGAACCGATTCGAGAGCTACTTGATGCAGGCGTGCAGTCAGACAAGATGGAAACTGATGTTCGCTGGAGCTCCGCTCTGCGTGAAGAGATCATGGACTGTCCGGTTAACTTCCGCGTGAATTTGTTGGAAAAGAACATTTCGTTGCGTGATCTGATGGAATTGCAACCGGGAGATATCATCCCGATAGAAATGCCGGAGCATGCAACCATGTTTGTCGAAGATTTGCCGACCTATCGAGTAAAAATGGGCCGTGCTGAAGACAAACTGGCTGTACAGATTTCACAAGAAATTGAGCGCCCTCACGTCGTAAAAACAGATTTAGCCTTCTTGAGTAAAGACATCATGTCAGAACTTGAGAATGACAACGAAACAGAAGATTAAGACACCTTACAGAGCGCATCAGTTGTGGAAAAGTAAGGTAAAGCACAGGATAGAAAAATGGAACCAAGTGACGATCAAAAGTTAGCAGACGAATGGGCAGCCGCTCTAGGCGAAGACCCGTCTGCACCGTCAATTGACGTAGATGAAGTGTTGGCAGCACCGCTGGAAGAGCTGAAAGATACCTCGAGTCCTATATCTGATGATGAACGTCGTAAACTCGACACCATCATGGATATCCCCGTAACGATTTCTATGGAAGTGGGTCGTTCGCAAATCAGCATTCGCAATTTGCTGCAATTGAATCAGGGCTCAGTGGTTGAACTCGATCGTCTGGCGGGTGAATCGCTGGATGTGTTAGTTAACGGAACTTTGATTGCTCACGGCGAAGTGGTTGTGGTCAACGACAAGTTCGGTATTCGTCTCACTGATGTGATCAGTCAGACTGAACGCATTAAGAAGCTTCGCTAATGATCCGTAGTTCAAAAAGGTGCAAGCAAATTGCTGGAATGTTGAGTGTGACGCTGAGTGTTCCCGTTGCGTTTGCTTCTCCTTCGATGTCTGCACCAAGCAACTTCGATCTGCTGACTACACTCGGTTCGCTTGTGCTGGTTATTGGTGTGATATTGCTGCTAGCCTGGTTGCTGAAACGCATGCAAGGTCCGGTATTCGGCCAACAAAAAGGCTTAAAAATAGTCAGCCAGTTACCAGTAGGAACCAAAGAGCGAATTGCGGTTATTCAGGTCGGTGAAGAGCAGATCTTAATTGGCATCACTAGCCACTCTATCCAGACGCTTACTAAACTCGAGAAGCCTCTCAATGAGGACGAGTTAGCAAGTAATGCGTTTGCTAATCAATTTAGTCAGCTGATAAAGAAAAATGACAAACGGTAACCCAATTCGTCTCATCTTGAGCAGCTTAATCTTGCTGGCAGGTATATTTTTTTCTTCGCTTTCGTTTGCTCAGGTGGAGGCGTCTCCTCTGCCAGCTAACTTGGCGGAAGGAAGCAGCGTAACCGTTCAGGCTATGCAGAGTGACACAGGCGCCAGCCGTGCGATGTCGGTTACCAATAGCGGTGGAATCCCAGCGTTTACCATGACCACCAACCCTGATGGTAGCGAAGATTATTCAGTTACGCTGCAAATTCTCGCCTTAATGACGATGCTTGGCTTCTTGCCAGCGATGGTGATTTTGATGACGTCATTTACACGAATTGTCGTGGTGATGTCGATTCTTCGTCAGGCGATGGGTCTACAACAAACGCCTTCCAATCAGGTGATCATTGGTATTGCACTTTTCCTTACCTTCTTTGTCATGTCACCGGTTCTCAATGAAATTAATGACAACGCCATCCAGCCTTATTTGAACGAGCAAGTGACCGCCAGAGAAGCGTTTGATGCCGCCCAGGTGCCAATGAAAGCCTTTATGCTCAAACAGACTCGAATCAAGGACTTGGAAACCTTCGTCAATATGTCGGGCGAGCAAGTGACAAATCCAGAAGACGTATCCATGGCGGTATTGATTCCGGCATTTATCACTTCTGAGTTGAAAACTGCCTTTCAAATTGGCTTTATGCTGTTCTTGCCGTTTTTGATCATCGATCTAGTGGTTGCATCGGTATTGATGGCGATGGGTATGATGATGTTGTCACCGATGATTGTCTCCTTGCCGTTCAAACTAATGCTGTTCGTTCTGGTCGATGGCTGGAATTTGATATTGTCGACGCTCGCGGGTAGTTTTGCCCTTTAGATTGGCGTAGGTTAGAGGATAAGACATGACTCCAGAAATGTTTGTCGAGCTGTTCCGTGAAGCGCTGTGGATGGTGCTGATCATGGTCTGCGCCATCATCATTCCAAGCTTGCTTATTGGCCTTGTCGTGGCCATTTTTCAGGCGGCTACATCAATTAACGAACAGACCTTAAGCTTTTTACCGCGTTTGATCATCACGTTACTTACTCTGATGCTATTTGGTCACTGGATGACACAAATGTTGATGGAGTACTTCTTCGGTTTGATTGAGCGCCTGCCTCAAGTGCTGTACTAGGGACGCGCATGGAATACCCCTCTGGTATCATTTTAGAGTGGATCGCCAATTACTTTTGGCCGTATGTTCGCATCTCTTCCATGTTGATGGTGATGACAGTCACTGGTGCCCGTTTTGTGTCACCTCGAATTCGACTTTATCTGGGGCTCGCAATCACGTTTGCGGTCATGCCCGCGATACCCACCGTTCCGCAAGATATTGAGTTGGTCTCATTTCGCGGTTTTATGACCATTGCCGAGCAAATGATCATCGGTATTGCTATGGGGATGGTAACTCAATTTATGATCCAGACCTTTGTCTTGTTAGGACAAATTTTAGGGATGCAATCCAGTTTGGGTTTTGCCTCTATGGTTGACCCGGCTAACGGACAAAGTACGCCGCTGCTCGGGCAATTGTTCATGTTCTTAACCACCATGTTCTTTCTTGCCACGGACGGGCATCTAAAAATGTTGCAGCTGGTGGTCTTCAGCTTTAAAACGCTACCTATTGGCTCAGGCACCTTAACCGCGGTAGATTTTCGTGAGTTGGCGGGCTGGCTGGGAATCATGTTCAAAACGGCATTGAGTATGTCGCTATCAGGCATTATTGCTTTGTTGACCATCAACTTATCGTTCGGTGTTATGACGCGTGCAGCGCCGCAGTTAAACATCTTTTCACTCGGCTTTGCGTTCGCCTTGATGGTCGGTTTGTTAATTTGTTGGTACATCTTGGCTGGCCTATACAGTCATTACGAGTTGTACTGGGCAGTGGGTGAGGAGCAGATTTGTCGCCTCATTCGCTTGGAGTGCTAGTTTGGCAGAATCAGACGGTCAGGAACGCACCGAAGAAGCCACGCCCCGACGGTTACAACAAGCCAGAGAAAAGGGGCAGGTTGCTCGCTCTAAAGAGCTCGCGTCAGCGTCGGTACTGATAGTCGGTGCCATCTCGCTGATGTGGTTTGGAGAAGCATTAGCACGTGCATTATTTTCCATAATGAGTCGCCTATTTAACCTGACCCGTGATGAAATTTTTGATACCGCAAAATTGTTTGATATCGCGTTAGGCGCAATGACGGAATTGCTTTTCCCGCTCTTTCTTATTTTGGCCACCTTGTTTGTCGCAGCGATGATAGGTGCTGCGGGTGTTGGAGGTATCAGTTTTTCTGCGCAGGCGGCAATGCCTAAGCTGTCGAAAATGAATCCGCTTAGTGGCCTTAAACGCATGGTTGGCATGCAAAGTTGGGTTGAGCTGATCAAATCGATCTTAAAAGTCGTATTGGTCACCGGATTCGCTATCTATTTGATTCAGGCTTCTCAAGCAGATTTGATTCAATTGAGTATGGATGTGTATCCGCAAAACATTTTTCATGCCCTTGATATCTTGCTCAACTTTATCTTATTGATCAGTTGTTCATTGTTGATTGTGGTTGCCATCGACATTCCTTTTCAGATTTGGCAACACTCCGATCAGTTGAAAATGACCAAGCAAGAGGTCAAAGATGAATACAAAGAGACGGAAGGGAAGCCCGAGGTAAAAGGACGAATCCGTATGTTGCAGCGAGAGGCTGCACAACGTCGTATGATGGCCGATGTACCACAAGCTGACGTTATTATCACCAACCCGGAACACTTTTCAGTTGCCTTGCGCTATAAGCAGAAAACAGACCGAGCCCCTGTCGTGATTGCCAAAGGCACTGACCATATGGCGATGAAAATCCGTGAAGTGGCTCGTGAACATGACATTACCATTGTCCCTGCACCACCATTAGCCCGAGCGCTTTACCACAGTACTGAGCTGGAGCAGGAAATTCCGGATGGTCTGTTTACTGCTGTAGCGCAGGTACTCGCATTTGTTTTCCAATTAAAGCAGTACCGCAAACGTGGTGGCCAGCGACCTAAGCTTCAGGACTATGATTTGCCTATTCCACCGGAACATCGCCACTAGACTTAGTCTCGTGTCAAATAAAAGTCCGTTCATTCAACGATTTGTGACCTGCTGAGCGTTTAGTCATTATTTTGGCGTAAATCATGGTACGCAGATTGCTAAGAACGAGTTAACTATCAACAATACCTAAGCTTTTAGGCCAAAGTCGTCGCGGATAATATTGTTACTTACGCGATGCTTTAACTCGATTGAGATACCTTGCAGTATGAAGTTAAGCCTGCCATTTGCAGATAAATTGCCACGAATTCCTCAGCGTGAAATACCCGCTATTGGTGCACCTGTTATGGTTTTGGCCACCCTTGCAATGGTGGTGTTGCCAATCCCAGCCTTTTTGCTGGATATGTTTTTCACCTTCAATATCGCGCTATCCATGGTGGTGTTGTTAGTCACGGTTTACACCCGGCGTCCGCTCGACTTTGCTGCATTTCCTACCGTATTACTTATCGCAACGCTGCTGCGTCTGGCACTGAACGTCGCTTCGACGCGCGTCGTCTTGCTACATGGTCATGAAGGCGGCGATGCTGCAGGTAATGTTATCGAGGCCTTTGGTAACGTGGTGATTGGTGGTAACTACGCCGTTGGTTTGGTAGTGTTCCTCATCTTGATGATCATTAACTTTATGGTGGTTACTAAAGGTGCGGGTCGTATTTCGGAGGTAAGCGCTCGCTTTACTTTGGATGCATTGCCGGGCAAGCAGATGGCGATCGATGCTGATTTAAATGCGGGGTTAATCGATCAGGAACAAGCGCGCGTACGTCGTTTTGAAGTCACTAAAGAGGCGGATTTTTACGGCTCAATGGATGGTGCATCTAAGTTTGTTAAAGGGGATGCGATTGCCGGTATCCTGATTCTGTTTATCAATATTATCGGTGGTCTTTCTATCGGTATGGCGCAATATGGCTTAGGTTTCGGTGACGCAATTGAAATTTATACCTTGCTGACCATTGGTGATGGCCTGGTAGCACAGATCCCGTCACTATTGTTGTCTATCGCTGCTGCGATGATGGTGACGCGTCAAAACACGGATGAAGACATGGGTGAACAGTTGGTCTTCCAAATGTTCGACAACCCGAAAGCGCTTATGATCACCGCCGCTATTCTCGGTGTGATGGGTATTGTCCCGGGCATGCCACACTTTGCATTTTTATCGTTAGCTGTTGTGGCCGGAACGGCCGCTTACTTTATCGATAAGCGTCAAAAACAGAAAGCCAAAGAGCCGGCTCTCCCTGCGACAGCAGACGAGGGCAATGAGCCGTCTTCATTGCGTGAGTTATCATGGGATGACGTACAACCCGTCGATATTATTGGATTGGAAGTGGGTTACCGATTGATTCCGCTCGTTGACCGTGACCAAGGCGGTGAACTGCTGGAGCGCGTCAAAGGTGTACGCAAAAAGTTGTCCCAGGACTTCGGCTTTTTAATCCCCGCCGTTCATATACGAGACAACCTAGAACTGACGCCAAATAGCTACCGCATCACCTTAATGGGCGTCGCTGTAGGGGAGGCAGAAATTCGTCCGGATCAAGAGCTCGCGATTAACCCGGGGCAGGTTTACGGCATGATTGATGGGGAACCAACCATCGATCCGGCATTTGGCCTTGAAGCCGTATGGATCCGTGAGGAGCAGCGAGAGCATGCTCAGGCATTGGGCTACACGGTAGTGGATTCATCCACGGTTTTGGCAACGCACCTCAGTCAGCAGCTGACCAACAATGCCTCGCAATTGATTGGCCACGAAGAAGTTCAGAACCTGCTGGAAATGCTGGGTCGAAGTGCGCCTAAGTTGGTAGAGAACTTTGTACCCGATCAGCTACCTTTGGGAGTGGTGGTGAAAGTTCTGCAAAACTTGCTTAATGAAGCGATTCCAATTCGAGATATCCGTACTATCGTGCAAACCTTGGCGGAGTACTCAAGTAAGAGTCAAGAACCTGACATTTTAACCGCGGCTGCCCGTATCAGCCTCAAACGTTTAATTGTTCAGGAAATCAATGGGATAGAGCCAGAGTTGCCTGTTATTACTCTGATTCCTGAGCTGGAACAGATATTGCATCAAACAATGCAGGCGTCAGGCGGCGAATCTGCAGGTATCGAACCTGGGCTTGCCGAACGACTGCAATCTTCACTGAGCCAGGCAACGCAAGAACAAGAATTGAAAGGTGAACCTGCTGTACTGTTAACTTCAGGCGTTCTGCGCTCCACACTGGCTAAGTTTGTGAAGAACACAATCCCTAATCTCCGGGTACTCTCCTATCAGGAAATACCGGACGAAAAACAGATCAGAATTGTGCAAGCCGTGGGCAACTGATTCTCACGCCTTTTTAATGGATTGATAGTTTGAAAATAAAGCGATTTTTTGCCAAAGACATGCGAACAGCACTACTCCAAGTAAAAGAGGAACTGGGTGCGGAAGCGGTAATCATGTCGAATAAGAAAGTGGCTGGCGGGGTAGCTATCGTGGCAGCCATCGATAGTGAAGCAAACTCGTCTTCACCAAACGCTTCTGCGCAACTAAATCGAGGTACCTCTCTACCGAATCGCTACAACGAACATCGTCAAATGTCATCGTCAACGGCAGAACGTTTTCAGGAGCGCAGCTTAGAAGAAGATAAAATCAGCCTGCATAGTAGTAAAACGGATTCTCACGAAAAGCCAGGCTCAATGACGCAGCGTTTTGCGAGCATGCTCAAGCATTACAGTGGTGGTGCAGATGACACAGATGAGTATGTTGCCGAAAATGAAGATTCGTTGTCGGCACTGCTAAAACGCCAAAACAAGCAACGTGATGAATACAGCCAAGAGAGGCCTGTGCCTTATCAACCAGACTCTCCGTTGGCGAAGCTTATCGCTCAAGATGATCGTTTTGAACGTCCAAAGCCAAAACTTGATCCAACGCGCTACGATCGTCGCAGGCCCTCAGATGCTCGTGAAGAGTCAGAGACCGAACTGGAAAATATGCGCGAAGAGATGACATCAATTCGACGCCTTCTGGAGCATCAGGTGTCAGGATTGATGTGGCAGGAAGTTGAGCGCCGTGAACCACTAAGAGCCATGCTCATCAAGCGATTAGAGCGGATGGGCGTGTCTTCGGAATTAGCGGATCAAATGGCGTGTTATATCCCAGAAGATACCAAACCGGCACGAGCTTGGAAGGCGTTACTTTCACTCGTGGCGGATCAAATCCATATTCCAAAGCAAGATATTTTAAAGCGTGGTGGCGTGGTTGCACTGCTTGGTCCAACGGGGGTCGGAAAAACGACAACCGTGGCAAAGCTGGCGGCTCGGGCTGCGATGGAATATGGCGCCGACAATGTGGCATTGGTTACAACAGATACTTATCGTATTGGTGCACACGAGCAGCTATCTATTTATGGAAGAATTATGGGTTGCCCCGTAAGAGTTGCTAAAGATTCTAAAGAGTTAGCCGATGTAATATATCAGCTACGAAACAGAAGATTGATTTTGGTTGATACGGCAGGGATGGGGCAACGAGATGTGAGGCTGACTGAGCAACTCGATACCCTAATGCAAGAGAGTGGAGAAGTGATTCACAGCTACCTTGTTTTGCCCGCTACCGCACAACGTCGTGTTCTGCAAGAAACACTGGAACACTTCAGACGCATTCCTCTGTCAGGTTGCATAATGACTAAACTTGATGAATCCCTGAGTTTAGGGGAGTTCATCAGTGTAGTCATTCAGAATGCACTGCCAGTGGCATACATTGCCAATGGCCAGCGCGTACCTGAAGACATTGTGATAGCACAACCGAAATACATGCTTGCGAAAGCAAATGAACTGTTAGAGAAGTCGATAGAGAACGAACCTCATTTTTGGAACAGTGAAAGTGAAGGACTCTAGGGCGACGGATTACTATGACTGAGAATATGATACACGATCAAGCAAGCGGCCTCCGTCGCTTAACAAAGCCATCATTAACCAAAGTAATTGCTGTTACTGGTGGTAAAGGTGGTGTGGGTAAATCAAACGTAACACTGGGCTTGGCGATCTCTATGGCTCGTCAAGGCAAGAAGGTAATGGTTCTCGACGCTGACTTAGGCCTGGCGAATGTTGATGTAATGCTCGGTATTCGTGCAAAGCGCAACTTAGGACATGTCTTGGCTGGGGAATGTGAGCTAAAAGATGCAATTGTCGAAGGGCCTTATGGGATTAAAATAATTCCTGCGACATCTGGCTCACAGAGCATGACAGAGCTTTCTCATTCACAACATGCTGGGCTTATTCGTGCATTTGGCAGTCTCGAAGATGAAATGGATGTCCTACTGGTTGATACCGCTGCAGGTATTTCAGACATGGTTATTAGTTTCTCGCGAGCAGCCCAGGATGTGGTTGTGGTTGTGTGCGATGAGCCGACCTCTATCACGGATGCATATGCATTAATCAAGTTGTTGAGTAAAGATCATCAGGTTCAACGCTTTAAAGTGGTAGCGAATATGGTTCGAAGCTATCGAGAAGGGCGAGAATTGTTTGCAAAACTGACACTGGTCACAGAACGATTCTTAAATGTAAGCCTTGAACTCGTGGCCTGTATTCCTTTAGATGATAAAGTCCGTCAGGCAGTTAAACGCCAGAGAATTGTCGTAGACGCGTTTCCACGCTCTCCTGCTGCTTTAGCTATCAGTTCTTTAGCCAACAAAGCCTTAACATGGCCGATACCAAAGACGCCAAGTGGACACTTGGAGTTTTTTGTCGAAAGGCTTCTAAATCGTAGTGAATTCACAGAGGACCCATTTGGTGAATAATGCAGTAACCTACGATCAACGCGGGAAAGTAAACAGTCAACAGGCGTTCATAGAACGTTATTCTGTGTTGGTCAAGCGTATTGCTCATCACCTTTTAGGCCGCTTACCGCCGAGTGTTCAGGTAGAGGATCTAATCCAGGCCGGCATGATAGGCCTTATCGAAGCTCAGCAAAATTATGATGGTACTAAAGGTGCGAGCTTTGAAACTTATGCTGGTATCCGTATTCGCGGCGCAATGTTAGATGACATGCGTAAAGGCGATTGGGTGCCACGTTCAGTTCATAAAAATAATCGTGAAATTAATCAAGCGATCGCAGAGCTCGAAGGTATTCTAAACCGTGACCCGACGGACTCTGAAGTGGCAGCTCATCTCGAAATGACTTTGGATCAATATCATAGTGCACTAACGGATATAAGTTGTTCAAAGTTAGTCGGTATTGAGGATTTAGGTGTTTCAGATGATGTGATTTCACCGTCCGACGAAAGTGATAACAGTAACCCATTTAAAGGTGTAGCTGATGAATCCTTTCGTAAAGCATTGGTTGAATCAATAAAACAGCTTCCAGAGCGTGAAGCGTTGGTACTTTCACTTTATTATGACGAAGAACTTAATTTAAAAGAGATTGGCGATGTGTTGGGCGTAAGCGAATCTCGCGTAAGCCAAATCCTGAGTCAATCGATGCAACGTTTACGTACCAAGCTAAGTGCGTGGACACAAAATAATTAAAAACACTGACTTTAAGATTCAGTGGAGGCAATTTTGAATAAAAACATGAAGATCCTTATTGTTGATGACTTCTCAACAATGCGCCGTATTGTTAAAAATCTGCTTCGTGACTTGGGTTTCAATAACACTCAAGAAGCGGACGACGGTTTAACTGCATTACCAATGCTGAAAAAAGGTGACTTCGATTTTGTGGTAACTGACTGGAATATGCCAGGTATGCAAGGCATCGATTTGCTTAGACATATCCGAGCTGATGCTGAACTTAAGCACCTTCCTGTTCTTATGATTACGGCTGAAGCGAAACGCGAGCAGATCATCGAAGCGGCTCAAGCTGGTGTCAATGGTTACATTGTTAAGCCATTTACTGCTGCAACATTAAAAGAAAAACTAGAGAAAATTTTCGAGCGTTTATAACTCTCTTACTCTTTGTTCGTCGAGTCATTCATACCAAATTAAAATTACTTAACAATGGCTCGATTGGTGTTTCCCAAAGCGATAAGAAGAACTAAACGTAAAAGGTCTATTCAGAATGATCTCACTAGAGCAGGCGAAGTCGCTCGTTCAAATGCTAGAGAACGGGCAACAAGAGCAAGCCAATATGCTCGTTGCCTCGTTATATGAAGGTGTTGAGAACCCAATGCTTCAAGAAATTGGAGCCTTAACTCGCGATCTTCACGATTCACTCAAGCAGTTCAACTTCGATCAACGCATGACCGAAATTGCACAAGATGAAATCCCGGATGCACGGGATCGTCTTAACTATGTGATTGAGAAAACGGAACTGGCAGCGAACAAAACGATGGATGCAGTCGATTGCTGCCTTCCCATCGCCGATAACTTGCATGAAGGCCTTCTGCAAGTCCGTCCTCAATGGAATGAGCTGATGCGCGGTCGCATTGAGTTAAGCGAATTCAAATCACTTTGTTATCGTATCGACAAGCTATTGGTTCAGGTCGAAGGTGACAGCACCGAATTGCGCGGCCAATTGACCGAAATTCTCATGGCACAAGATTTCCAAGACCTAACAGGTCAAATCATTCGCCGTGTTATCACGCTGGTGAATGAAGTTGAAGGTCGTTTAGTGGACATCCTCACCGTTTTCTCTGTTAACAAACCAGAAGAACAGACTCAAGTTTTAGAAAAACCGGCAGATAAAAAGAGTAAACCATCAAGTGAAGCCGAGGGTCCGATTCTTCACCCGGAACTGAGAGAAGATGCGGTTTCATCGCAGGACGAAGTCGATGACTTGTTGTCCAGTCTTGGATTTTAAAGGTAACGTATGAGCTACGATTTAGACGAAGATATTCTGCACGACTTTCTCATTGAAGCGGGCGAAATTCTAGAGCTGCTTTCCGAGCAATTAGTCGAACTGGAAAATAACCCAGAAGACAAAGAATTACTCAATGCTATTTTCCGCGGGTTCCATACGGTAAAAGGAGGCGCTGGTTTCCTCTCATTAGCTGAGCTAGTCGATACGTGCCACGGTGCGGAGAACGTGTTCGACGTATTGCGTAATGGCCAACGCTCCGTCACCCCAAGCCTTATGGATACGATGCTTAAGGCTCTGGATACGGTCAATACTCAATTCCAGTCCGTACAAGAACGCGCAGTGCCTGAAGCCGCTGATCCGACACTCCTTGCTGAACTCCATCGTTTGTGTAAGCCTGAGTCAGAAGACGAGACAGTAGTAACAAGCGCGATTCAAGAACCAGTTATTCCTTCAGAGCCAGTGACGCCCGAACAAGAGCCAGCAGTACCAGCTGTCGATTCAAGTATTGGTTCTGTGGACGAAATTACTCAAGACGAATTTGAAAAGCTCTTGGATGAGTTACATGGTAAAGGCAGCGCGCCGGGTGCCGCTAAACCTGAGCCTTCTATGCCCACGCAAGCAAACTCTTCGGTCAGCGATAGCGGTGATATAACCGATGACGAATTTGAACGTCTTCTGGATGAACTTCATGGTGTCGGCAATAGCCCATCGTCATCGAGCTCTGCACCAACTGAACCACCAAAATCTCCAGACCCTGTCGCTCCGGTCAGTGCTCCATCATTTGAAGATAATGACAGCGATCTGATGACAGATGAAGAGTTCGAGAAACTGCTGGATGAACTGCACGGTTCGGGCAAAGGACCATCGGCTGAAGAGCTTGATATGGCGACTAAACCCGTTGCTTCTAACCTGGCCCCTAAAGTAGCAAGCGCACCTGCACCACAGCCAGCAGCCGAACCAGTCGCGCTGAAGGAAGAAGCAAAAGCCTCGGCACCAGCGGTTAAGAAACCACAAGCAGAAGCCACCGTACGGGTGGATACCTCTACACTTGATACCATTATGAATATGGTAGGTGAGTTGGTATTGGTTCGTAACCGTTTATTAAGTCTTGGACTTAACAGCAACGACGAAGAAATGTCGAAAGCGGTTGCGAACTTAGACGTTGTGACGGCCGATCTGCAAGGTGCGGTAATGAAAACGCGCATGCAGCCCATCAAAAAAGTGTTTGGTCGCTTCCCGCGTGTTGTTCGCGATCTAGCGCGTAACCTGAATAAAGACATCGTGCTGGAAATGCGCGGTGAAGAAACGGACCTGGATAAAAATCTGGTTGAAGCTTTAGCCGATCCATTGATCCACCTGGTACGCAACTCGGTCGATCACGGTATTGAAATGCCGGAAGATCGCGTCAAAGCAGGCAAATCACGTACAGGTAAAGTGCTCCTGTCTGCTTCGCAAGAAGGGGATCATATTGAACTATCTATCGTCGATGACGGCGGTGGTATGGACCCAAATAAACTTCGTGCAATCGCTGTCAAACGCGGCATGATGGACGAAGATGCCGCGGCTCGCTTGACCGATAAAGAGTGTTTTAACTTGATTTTTGCGCCCGGTTTTTCAAGCAAAGAGAAGATCTCTGATATCTCAGGTCGCGGCGTTGGTATGGATGTGGTGAAAACGGCCATCAATACCCTCAATGGTTCAATTGATATTGATTCGGAGCTTGGTAAAGGCACCAAGATTAACATCAAAGTTCCGCTTACGTTGGCGATTTTACCAACTCTGATGGTTGGTGTTTGCGGTCATCCGTTCGCGCTACCTTTGGCATCAGTCAATGAAATCTTCCATTTAGATTTAAGCCGTACGAACGTCGTTGATGGTCAGCTGACGATTATTGTTCGTGATAAGTCTATCCCATTGTTCTATCTGCAAAACTGGCTGGCGACTAAGTCACCACGAGTTCAGGAGCGTACTGGCCATGGTCATGTTGTCATCGTTCAGATAGGCAGCCAGCGTGTTGGTTTTGTTGTTGATACGCTAATAGGACAAGAAGAAGTTGTGATCAAACCGTTGGATAAACTATTGCAAGGTACGCCTGGTATGGCGGGCGCGACAATCACCAGTGACGGCCACATCGCATTGATTCTTGATGTGCCTGATTTACTATCGCGATACGCCTCGGCTTCACGAATTTAATCGAAGCAGACGTTTAGAAAGGAATAAAATGGCGATTAAAGTACTAGTCGTTGATGATTCAAGTTTTTTCCGCCGCCGCGTTAGCGAAATCATCAACTCGGAATCGCGCCTAGAGGTGATTGACGTTGCGGTGAATGGCAGAGAAGCGGTTGAAAAGGCCAAATCCCTTAAGCCTGACGTCATTACGATGGATATTGAAATGCCCGTGATGGACGGTATCACGGCGGTTCGTGAAATCATGGCGGCGTCGCCGACGCCAATCCTGATGTTTTCGTCACTGACTCATGATGGGGCGAAAGCAACACTGGATGCGCTTGATGCGGGAGCTCTGGATTTCTTACCGAAAAAATTCGAAGATATCGCGCGCAACCGTGATGAAGCGGTATCGTTACTTCAACAACGCGTCATCCAGATTGCATCCAAGCGTGCGTTCTTACGTCGTCCTGTTGCACGGACATCTCCAGTGTCAACAACGTCATTAAATCGACCGCTTGCAACGCGTGACCTGAGTCTGACTACACCAACGCCTCGTTCTTCAGCAGTGAAGTATCGAGCCTCAGGTAAACGATATCAGCTGACGGCCATTGGCACATCCACAGGTGGGCCCGTGGCTTTGCAAAAGATTTTGACGCGTCTGCCCGCGAATTATCCGCATCCGATCGTGCTAATTCAGCATATGCCGGCAACCTTTACAGCCGCATTCGCCAGCCGCTTGAATACGTTGTGCAAGATTCAAGTAAAAGAAGCGCAAGATGGTGATGTATTACAAGCAGGCGTGGCGTATCTCGCTCCGGGCGGCAAACAGATGATGGTTGATGGCCGCGCAGGTGTTGCGCGACTGCGTATTATTGATGGTGGCGATCGAATGAACTATAAGCCATGTGTTGATGTTACTTTTGGCTCTGCGGCAAAAGTGTACCGAGATAAAGTGCTCTCGCTAGTGCTGACTGGAATGGGCGCAGACGGTCGGGAAGGTGCACGCATGTTGAAGTCAGCGGGAGCGACGATTTGGGCACAAGATGAAGAGAGTTGTGTGGTTTATGGTATGCCTCAGGCCGTCGCGAAAGCGGGCATTTCGTCTGAGGATTTACCCCTGGACCGCATTGCTGAACGCATATTGGTCGAAGTGGGACTGGCGTAGGATAGATCATGAACGTTTGGAGCGTAGCTAACCAAAAAGGTGGCGTAGGTAAAACCACCACCACTGTCACATTAGCGGGTCTTTTAAGTCAGAAAGGTCATCGCGTGCTCATGGTCGATACAGATCCTCATGGTTCACTCACGACCTATCTCGGCTATGACTCTGATAACGTTGCGTCAAGTTTATTCGACCTATTCCAGCTAAAATCGTTCACGCATGAAACGGTAAAACCACTGATTCTGAAGACAGAACTGGACGGTATGGACATCATTCCCGCCCACATGTCCCTCGCGACATTAGATCGCGTTATGGGGAATCGCAGCGGCATGGGATTGATACTGAAACGAGCACTCAAAGCGGTTTCTCAAGATTACGATTATGTGTTGATAGACTGTCCGCCGATTCTTGGCGTGATGATGGTCAATGCACTTGCTGCAAGTGATCGTATTTTAATCCCGGTTCAGACTGAGTTTCTGGCGATGAAAGGTCTTGAGCGTATGATGCGTACCTTGAGCATCATGAAAAAATCACGTCCGGGTGGATTTAAAGTTACGATAGTGCCAACCATGTACGACAAGCGCACTAGGGCTTCATTGCAAACGTTGACCCAACTAAAGCAGGACTACCCGAATCAGGTATGGTCATCTGCAGTGCCTATCGATACGAAGTTTCGCGATGCTAGCTTAAAGCATTTACCCGTTTCACACTTTGCATCCGGCAGTCGTGGTGTCTTTGCTTATAAGCAGCTATTGATTTATCTGCAGAGGTTAGCGCTCGATGAGTAATCATGACGTTATTTCCAGTGAACAGGCTCTTGATGATTACTTCTGTGCGTTGCTCGACGATGACACTGAGCTTGAAGAGCTGAACGAGGAGTTTGACTTACTTGCTCAAGAACTCGCATCTTCAGAGCCGGATCCGGAGCCAGATCTGCAACCTCTTCAAGTGGAGCCAGCTGTATTAATAGAAACTTATTCTCTGGAGTTGGAAGCCCCCAACTTAGAAGACGTTGAGCGTTTATTAAGTCAGCTTGAGTCGACCGATGTGGTTGACGAAGTGGATATCGATGAGATTCTGGCTCAGAACACCTTGGATATTGCCCAGCAAGCGAAACCAGTTTTAGCGGAGGTTTCACAGCCTGTTGAAATGGTTGAAGATATTCAGGAGTGTGTTGTCGAAGCGCCTGCTATTGAAATCAACCAGCCAGATGCTATCGCGTCTCAGCCGAAATTTGAACAAGTTATCGAAACGGAGCCAGATCTGGTAATGGCTTCTGACCCCCAAGCTAACTCAGCTTTGCCAAACTTATGGGAAAGTACTCAGCGAACGGAAGACTTTCAGGTGCTTTACTTCGATGTGAATGCGGTGATGTTTGCAGTGCCTTTAGATGAGTTAGGTGGTATTCATCGTATCACTGAACTGAACCATTTGATTGGTAAACCTGACTGGTATTTGGGGCTACAGACCAATCGCGAGCAAAAGTTTGATGTGGTTGATACCGCCAAGTGGGTGATGGCTGACAAGCTCTGTGGTGAAGAATATAAAGAGAACTACCAATATGTCGTCATGCTCGGTGAAAGCATGTGGGGGTTAGCCAGTAACCAGCTAATGGGAACTGAGGTACTCAATGTCGACAACGTTCGCTGGCGTGAACAGGCGGGAAAACGTCCCTGGCTCGCGGGCATGGTGAAAGAAAAAATGTGTGCTTTAATTCACGTCCAAGCACTTATTGACATGCTAAACGCTGGTTTAGACGTGAAATCAATGAATTAGAATTAAGTCGGGAACGATATTAACGAGGATTAACTATGTCTCAAGCTTTTGCAGTTGAAGTGAAGAAAGATGCCACAAATGACGAAGTTCTTCAGTGGGTGACGTTCCAACTAGAAGAAGAAACGTATGGTATTAATGTAATGCAGGTGCGTGAAGTTCTTCGCTATACAGAAATTGCCCCTGTGCCTGGTGCGCCAGATTACGTGCTGGGTATTATTAATCTACGTGGTAACGTGGTTACTGTTATCGATACGCGTTCACGCTTCGGCTTAATTGAAGGCGAAGTGACGGACAATACGCGTATCATTGTTATCGAATCTGAACATCAGGTGATTGGTATTCTGGTCGACAGCGTTGCAGAAGTGGTTTACCTGCGTTCTTCTGAGATCGATACTACCCCTTCTGTTGGAACTGACGAGAGTGCGAAGTTCATTCAAGGCGTCAGCAATCGTGATGGTAAGCTACTTATCTTAGTTGATTTGAACAAGCTATTAACTGAAGACGAATGGGATGATATGGCTCATCTGTAATGGGCTGAATGAACATGGCTGAAGTGAATTTTTTATCTATCCCCTTCATCGCTGGTGGTGTAGTTTTCGTTGTACTCTTGCTGCTCGCTTTGCAACTGCGTATTCGCTCAGGTTTGCAAAAGAAAATCGATTTTCAGAGAGTCCAATCTCGACATGCTGATAAAGAAGTACAGAAACTGAGCAAACAGTTACTGGAAGTCCGCTCTGTGGTTGTCGGCTTAGGGCAAAAGGTGACAGAGCAGCAAGATATTATCCAGCATCTTAACGAGCGTATCCGTGAGCTGGAAAATACGGATACCGACGGGCGTTTGTATAGCCGAGCCTCTAAAATGGTTCAATTAGGTGCTGATATTAACGAGCTGATTGAAGAGTGTGAATTACCTAAAGCAGAAGCTGAACTGATGCTATCGCTACAGAAAAAGCTGGCAGGTAAAGAGAAAATCCCACCACTCAGTAGCCAACCCTCTGAAGCGTCGAGCCATCCGTCACAAGGAAGACGACGTTAGATTAGAAAAAGAAGCTCCGGCTTCTTTTTTTATACCTTACCTAAAACGGTAAGTTTTGCTTCTTATGAAATTGCGGTCCCATCCTTATTAATCTATATAACTATTTATGGTTAAATTTATCGAATTGTGTAAGTAAGTTAACAAAAATTCATGAACTTACTTACATCTATGGTCTCTTGTTCTGTTTCGTCTTAACTAAGCTGTGCTAAGATAGCCGCTCGTTTATTATTTAGTTGAAGCCCTATGTTAGAAGTGTCTAACCTTACTGCGATCCGTGACGAAAGGGTCCTGTTTGAAAACCTGAAATTTACTATAAAACCAGGCGAGCTAGTCCAAATTGAAGGGCGAAACGGAACGGGCAAAACAACGTTATTACGCATTGTTACAGGGTTAGGTGACAGAGAAGACGGCATCATCAAATGGAAGGGCGAAGAGGTTGAAAAATCTCGTGACACCTTTCATCGAGATCTGCTGTTTTTAGGCCACCAAACAGGCGTAAAACGTGAACTTACTGCATTAGAAAACTTACGTTTTTACCAGTCTATTCATAACAACCACACCTCTGATGACGACATCTTTACCGCTTTAACTCAAGTCGGCTTAGCGGGGAGAGAAGACATTCCTGTTGCGCAACTTTCAGCTGGTCAGCAACGTCGCGTAGCACTAGCGAGGCTGTGGCTAAGCAAGCAAATCTTGTGGATTCTGGATGAGCCACTTACAGCGATCGATAAGCAAGGTGTCAAAGTGTTAGAAGCCTTGTTTGCTAATCATGCTGACAATGGTGGGATTGTGGTTTTGACCACGCACCAAGATATGTTTTCTGATAGCCCGAAACTTAGAAAAATAAAATTGGGTGAGTGATATGATATCGGCCATGACCACAGTTATCCGTCGTGAACTCTTGATTGCCTATCGCCGTCAAGCCGACATTTTGAACCCACTTTGGTTCTTTATAATTGTTATTACGTTGTTTCCGCTGAGTATTGGTCCTGAACCAAATTTGTTAGCGCGTATTTCAGCAGGCATTGTTTGGGTTGCTGCATTGTTGTCTGCATTATTATCATTAGAGCGTCTATTTCGTGATGATTTTCAAGATGGTGCGTTAGAGCAAATGATGCTTATGCCAATCCCATTGCAACTTGTGGTGATTTCGAAGGTCATAGCACACTGGTTGTTAACAGGTTTACCGCTTATTTTGATAAGCCCTCTATTAGCGGTATTACTTTCTCTGGATTTCAATACTTGGTTGGCGATTGTGTTTACGTTGTGTATAGGTACACCGGCGTTAAGTTTTATTGGTGCCATCGGGGTGGCACTGACAGTTGGGTTACAAAAGGGAGGCGTTCTTTTAAGCTTGCTTGTGCTTCCGCTCTATATCCCAATTTTGATCTTTGCAACGTCAGCAATTGATGCAGCAGCGCTCGGGGTAGCGTATAACGGCCAACTGGCAGTGTTAGGCGCGATGTTCATGGGAGCAATGACACTCACACCCTTTGCAATCAGCGCAGCGTTGCGCGTTAGTGTTAACTAACAGTAACCGATAGTCCTTTTCTAAAGTTGATATTAGACGGACTTAAATAATGATTCAAGCACAGCGATGGTTTCGACCTGAGAGACTGTGCCTCTATATAGCAAGAGTGAGATTGAAAAATGTGGAAATGGCTACATCCTTATGCCAAGCCTGAAGCAGCGTACCGTCTTAGTGGTAAGTTTCTGCCTTGGTTTTCTGTATTGGCCCTCGTTTTTTTAACGGCAGGTACCATTTGGGGGCTAGCGTATGCACCTTCAGATTACCAACAGGGTGACAGTTTCCGTATCATCTATATTCATGTTCCTTCCGCAATGTGGTCGATGGGCGCTTACTTGTCGATGGCGATTGCTGCCTTTATTGGTTTGGTATGGCAAGTTCGACTTTCCGATATGGCAGCCCTAGCGATGGCCCCAATAGGAGCGGTATATACCTTTATTGCTCTTGTGACTGGCGCAGTATGGGGTAAGCCAATGTGGGGAACCTGGTGGGTATGGGATGCACGCCTTACTTCTGAACTCATTCTTCTGTTTTTATACTTGGGTGTTATTGCGCTATATCATGCTTTTGATGATCAAAAGACCGCAGCAAAAGCCGCAGGTATTTTAGCGATCGTTGGTGTTGTGAACCTGCCAATCATTCACTTTTCTGTGGAGTGGTGGAATACGTTACACCAAGGCGCAACTATCACTAAATTCGAACAACCATCCATTTCAGCTGACATGCTCTGGCCTCTGCTGCTGAACATCTTTGGTTTTGCGTTCTTCTTTGGTGCGGTGACTTTGGTGCGTTTCAGAAATGAAATCATTAGTAAAGAGAGTCACCGTCCTTGGGTACGTCAAATTGCAACCGAAAAAACTCAGTGAGGTAGTTAACTATGTATTTTGAATCTCTGAGCGACTTTTTTGCCATGGGTGGCTACGCATCATACGTATGGAGCTCGTTTGGTATCACTTTTCTATCGATGCTGATTCTCTTAATCACCAGCCTTCGTCGCGGTGATGCGTTATTGAATGAAGTGAAAGCAAAAATTGACCGTCAAGCTCGAATTGACGCAGCGAAGAATATGGAGAACACCCTATGAACCCGAGACGTAAAAAGAGGCTAGGTATTGTACTGGCTATCTTTGTCGGTATTAGTGCAACCATCGGTTTGATGCTTTACGCGCTTAACCAGAATATGGACCTTTTCTACACGCCTACAGAATTGGTTAATGGTAAACCTGATGGTACGAAACCTGAAGTTGGCCAGCGTCTAAGAATCGGTGGTATGGTCGTAAACGGCTCGGTTCGTCGTGATCCTGACTCTTTGAAAGTCAGTTTTGATCTGCATGATATTGGCCCTAAAGTGACCGTTGTTTATGAAGGTATTCTTCCTGATTTATTCCGTGAAGGGCAGGGCATTGTTGCTCAAGGTGTTTTACGTGATGCGACCACCATTGAAGCATTTGAAGTGCTTGCAAAACACGATGAAGATTATATGCCACCAGAAATCGCTGCAGCGATGGAAAAGACGCATCAACCAATGAAGTACAGCTCTGAGCAGACACAAGGAAGCGGCCAATGATTGCAGAAATCGGTCACTTTGCCCTGATACTATCGCTTGCAATGGCAGTGCTGCTTAGCATACTGCCACTTTGGGGGGCATCAAATAACAACACCATGCTGATGAACACCGCTCGCCCGCTGTCGTGGTCGATGTTTCTCATGTTGTTGTTCTCGTTCATTATTTTATGTTGGGGGTTTTATACCAACGATTTTACACTGCAATATGTGGCAAGTAACTCAAACAGCCAGCTACCTTGGTACTACCGTTTGACAGCGGTGTGGGGGGCGCACGAAGGCTCACTACTTCTTTGGGTGTTAATTCAGGCTGCGTGGACGGTTGCTGTTGCTACGTTCAGCCGTGGTATGCCACAGGAATCTGTCGCACGCGTGCTGGCTGTAATGGGGATGATTTCTGTCGGCTTCCTGATGTTTATTATCTTCACATCAAGCCCATTCCTACGTACCTTGCCATTCTTCCCGGTTGACGGCCGTGACTTAAATCCACTACTTCAGGATCCGGGTCTGATTGTGCATCCGCCAATGCTTTACATGGGATATGTTGGCTTCTCGGTTGCGTTCTCGTTTGCAATTGCCTCTCTAATGACTGGCCGTCTTGACACGGCTTGGGCTCGTTGGTCTCGTCCTTGGACAACCGCAGCATGGGTATTCCTAACACTAGGTATCGCACTCGGCTCTTGGTGGGCATATTACGAACTCGGCTGGGGTGGCTGGTGGTTCTGGGATCCAGTAGAAAACGCCTCCTTTATGCCGTGGCTGGCTGGTACCGCATTGATGCACTCTTTGGCAGTCACTGAAAAGCGCGGCACATTTAAAGCGTGGACAGTACTGCTTGCTATCTCTGCATTCTCATTGAGTTTGCTGGGGACATTCCTAGTACGTTCGGGGATTTTGGTCTCAGTTCATGCGTTTGCGTCCGATCCTGCTCGCGGTATGTTTATCCTTGCCTTCCTGGTATTTGTTATCGGCGGCTCGCTACTGCTGTTTGCGGTAAAAGGTGCATCGGTCCGTGTTCGTGGTAACTTTGAGTTGGTTTCACGAGAGAACGTTTTACTTGGCAACAACGTACTATTGATCGCAGCGCTGGTCGTTGTGTTAGTGGGTACGCTGCTACCGCTAGTACATAAGCAAATTGGTCTTGGCTCGGTCTCGATTGGTGCTCCGTTCTTTGACATGCTATTTGCGTGGTTGATGATGCCATTTGCCTTCTTGTTGGGTATTGGTCCGCTTATTCGCTGGAAACGAGATCAGTTGTCTTCAATCGTTAAACCAATGGTGATCTCTGGCGTGAGCGCACTGGTTTTAGCGGCGGTTTGTGTCTATCTATTCGCAGACTTCTTCCAAATTATGGCTTACATCGGCTGGGTAATGGCGATTTGGATTATCGCAATGCACGGTTTCGAGCTACATGAACGTGCAACTCACCGTCATAGTTTTGTGGAAGGCGTAGGTAAGTTGCAGCGCAGTCACTGGGCGATGATGTTAGGGCACATTGGCTTAGCGGTGACGATTATCGGTATTGCAATGGTGCAGAACTACAGCATTGAACGAGATGTGCGTTTGGCTCCGGGAGAGAACTTTAAGATCCAGGGTTACGATTTCTATTTCTCTGGTCTGCGTGATAAAGACGGCCCTAACTACGACGGCTATATCGCTGACTTTGAAGTCACGCATAATGGTAATTACATTAACTCGTTGCATGCAGAAAAGCGTTTCTACCGTACTGCTAAGTCTATGATGACAGAAGCAGCGATTGACCGCGGTGTGACACGAGACCTGTACATTGCGATGGGCGAGCGTTTAGAGGATAACCGCTCATGGGCTGTACGTATTTACTACAAACCATTCGTCCGTTGGATTTGGGCCGGTGCTTTGATCATGGCTCTTGGTGGTGGTCTGGCTATTTCAGATAAGCGTTACCGCTTCCGTAAGTCCTCATCTAACAAGAGCACTAAGTCAAAGGAGCAAGTCGCGCAATATGAATAAGAAAGTCTTGTTTATCCCGTTAATCGCTTTCATGGTTCTAGCCGGGATCTTTGCAACTCAGTTGATGCGTAACCAAGAGGGTGATGATCCAACAAAATTGGAGTCTGTGCTCGTTGGTAAACCTGTACCTGCGTTTCACCTCGAAGATCTGGCTGAGCCGGGCAAAGAATATGATCAATCTATTTTCAAAGGCGAACCTTTGCTGCTTAACGTTTGGGCCACGTGGTGTCCGACTTGTTATGCGGAGCATAAGTATTTAAATGAGCTGGCTGGTAAAGGCGTCAAGATCATTGGTATGAACTACAAAGATGATCGCAACAAAGCGGTAGGGTGGTTAAATGATTTGGGCAACCCTTACCTGATTAGCTTGTTTGACGGCAGCGGTATGTTGGGCCTAGACCTTGGGGTTTATGGTGCACCAGAAACATTCATTATTGATGCCAATGGTGTTGTGCGTTATCGCCACGTTGGGGATGTTAATCCACGTAACTGGTCTGAGACATTAGAACCGCTTTACAATCAACTGGTTGAGGAGGCGAAGCTATGAAAAAGCTGATTCTGGCTGTCTTTGCAGCGCTGACATTCTCGTTAGCGACTCATGCTGCTATTGAAGTGTACGAGTTTGACAACCTCAAACAAGAACAGCAGTTCAAAGAGCTAAGCCACACTCTGCGCTGCCCTAAATGTCAAAACAACACGATTTCTGATTCTAATGCTGAGCTTGCTCAGGACTTACGCCACAAAGTGTATGAAATGACCAAAGAGGGTAAGTCTAAACAAGAGATCGTCGACTACATGGTCGCGCGTTACGGTAACTTTGTGACTTACAATCCGCCATTTACTCTTGCTACGGCTATTTTATGGCTGGGACCCCTTGCAGTTGTTCTGGGTGGATTTGCTTTGATCGTATTACGTAGTCGCAAATCAAAGGCAAAAGTAGTCGCAAGTAGTGATGAACAATGGGACGCACAAAAAGAAGCTCGCCTTAAAGCATTGCTTGAAGAAGAGAACGACGGAGATAAGAAGTAATGACACTATTTTGGATTTCTACTGTTGTTCTTACCCTGATCGCTTGTACTTTAGTCGCTATGCCGTTACTCAAACAAAAAGCGAACAACGATGAAGTATTACGTGATGAACTTAACAAAGCGTTTTACAAAGATCGTTTATCAGAGCTACAAGAAGAGACCGAAGAAGGCCTGGTTGAGAGTCAGGAAGAGCTGATCTCGGATCTCAAGCAATCTTTGCTGGATGATATTCCGGGAGGTAACGGACACAAAGAAACAAAAATTTCTCCTGTCGCTGTTTTGATTCCATCCGTCATTTTGACGGTCGTATTAAGCTATGGTTTGTACTACCAATTTGGCGCCTCTCAGGAAGTGGTTCGATGGCAGGAAGTGTCAGCAAACTTACCAGAGTTATCGAAGAAACTGATGTCGTCGTCAGCAGAACCGCTGAGTGATGAAGAGATGGCGGATTTAACCTTAGCGTTACGTACTCGTCTGCATTATCAACCGGAAGATTCAACGGGGTGGTTGCTGTTGGGGCGTATTGCTTTGGCCAATCGTGATGTTTCCACTGCGATCGATTCGATGGAAAAGTCGTTCAACCTTGAGCCTAAAGACCCGGATATTATGCTGGGGTACGCGCAAGCTCTGATGCTTTCTCAAGAAGAAATGGATCAGAATACGGCCCGTTCTCTGCTCGGACAACTGGTGCAACAAGACCGAGTGGATCTGCGTGTCTTCTCGCTGCTTGCATTCGATGCCTTTGAGCGTCAAGACTACCCAGCGGCGATAAAATACTGGGGTGTGATGCAACAGATGATTGGCCCTGAAGATAGCCGCTATGAAATGCTTTCTCGCAGTATTGATAGTGCGCGTAAGCAAATGGGCGAAGCGGTTTCTCCGGATAAAAGTGTTGCGGTTACCATCAGTCTTGCTCCTGAAGCTCAGGTCGATCCTAATGGAGTACTTATTGTGTCTGTTCACCGTGCTGATGGCTCCCCAATGCCGGTAGCCGCTGCTCGTTACCCGTTAGCGTCGTTCCCACGAACAGTGGTTCTGGATGATGGCAATGCCATGATGCAGGGTTCAAAGTTGTCTTCATTGGACAAACTTATGGTGCGTGCGCGTGTCGATTCGGATGGCAACGTGGCAACTCGAGATCATGACTGGCACGGCGAAAGTGGTGTGGTCGAATTTGGGCAACCTGTTGAAGTTATTATCAATAAACAATTTTAATGGTTGCGAGTCATATCCATATAGTGGTATGGCTCTAAACTATCGAGTAGAATGACAAAGGCCAGCTTATGCTGGCCTTGTTTTTATACTTAAGTGGCTTTTAAACTGCATTAGATTCGTGCGTTTTATAGCGAGGTTACTTCAGTATATTAATAGTCGTTATGGAACGTAGAATGTATAACAAGGGTAAATCCATCTTCTTAATGCTGTTAGCACTTGGACTGGTTGGCTGTTCAAGTGCTCCTGAGGAGACAGCGACAGAAGAAACAAATCAAACGACTTCTGATGTGTACGATCCGTTAGAAGGCTTTAACCGTGCCATGTGGGATATCAACTACGATTACTTGGACCCGTATTTAGTGCGCCCGGTGTCATTAGCCTACGTGGAATATACGCCTACACCGGTTCGCTATGGTATTGCTAACTTTCTGGCCAACTTAGATGAGCCGGCAAGCATGGTTAACAACCTGCTCATGGGTAACGGCGGTAAAGCCGTGGATCACTTTAACCGATTCTGGCTTAACTCGACATTTGGCCTACTTGGTTTGGTTGATGTCGCGACTGCTGCGGGGATTACAAAATACGATGAAAAAGCCTTCAGTGACGCTGTCGGCCATTACGGAGTAGGCAATGGTCCTTACTTTATGGTTCCGGGATACGGTCCGTATACGTTACGCGAAGTCACCGATACGGTAGACAGTATGTATGTTCCACTGACCTATCTAAACTTCTGGGCGAGCCTTGGTAAGTGGGCGTTCGAAGGCATGGAAAAACGCGCGTTGCTTGTTCCTCAGGAAGCTCAGTTAGACAACTCACCAGATCCTTATATCTTAACGCGTGATATTTATATCCAGCGCCAAAACTTTAAAGCAGAAGTAGAGACCGTTAAAGAAGTCGACGCTGAAGAAGAAGCTTATCTGGATGAATATTTAGACGACTTTTAAACCGCTTCAGTTAAAAACACGTGATATGAAAAAGGCTTAGCAGTTGCTAAGCCTTTTTCGTTAATGATGTATTCGATTAGAAGTGGTAGTTAGCCTGAAGGCCAATCAACCAAACATTACCCGTTGTTTCGCCGACAAACTGACCACCAACTTGCTCTGCTGTATTGTCCGAATCATAACCACGTGACTCTTTAATTGAGGCATCTTTGGCGATGATGTAAGTGAAACCAGCATCTAAGCTGAAATCTTTTGTCCAGTCGTAGGTTGCACCAATACTTAGCCAGGTACGATCGGTTTCTGGAATAGTAATGGTACGGTTTTTATCACTCACTGCTGATGTGTCGTACGCGATACCTGTTCTTAACGCCAGTTTTGGCTGGAACTGGTAAGTCGCACCTACAGCAAAGCGGTAGTTGTCTTTCCAGTTTTCAACTTTAACCATGTGCGTACCTGCGGTATCAAGGTGTGCTTCAAGTTTTTCGAATGAGCTCCAGTCAGTCCAGTTAAAGCTCGTGTGAAGGGCAAGCAGATCGGTAACTTGGTGGTAGCTGGCCAGTTCTGCAGTGGCTGGTAACGTCAGGTACATGTAACCGTTGTCGCGTGTTTGTGGTAGTCGAGTGCCGAAACCAAAACCAATACCTTCAGCATGACCCTGCAACTTCAGCTCTACTTCTGATTTGTATGCAAAGCCTACGCGGTGGTTATCGTTGATCTGCCATGCCGTACCGACTTGCCAACCCCAAGCCGTATCATCACCTTCCATGTATTTTAGCGTGGTATCTTGAGGAAGCCCCGCTACGTTCTTTTCCGGTGTTGTTGCGCCAAAGCTACCTTCACCGAGAATATAGCGAACGCCACCGCCAATACTTACAGCATCGTTAATCTTGTAGGCTGCATTAAGGTTTGCTTCCATTGTGGTCACGCTGGCTTCGTTGCCGAAGTGTGACGCCGCAAAACCAGTACCAAGGTCCGTCTCCATACCGTAGTTGGTTCCTAGCGCTAAGCCGACCGCGAATTCATCGTTGTACTGATGCGATAGGTAGAAGTTAGGAATGATGGCATCGTGAGCGAAGTCATCTGAAGATGCTGGAATGTTATTGCCATAGAAATCGACGTCACCGTTTACATCAAGATTTGGATTCACATAGATAGCACCAACAGATACTTGTGTGCCTTCCAAGTAAGTGAGCATAGCTGGGTTTCGCCATTGTGCACTTGCATTATCTGCCATTGCTGCTTCCCCAGCGTAAGCTCGGCCTAAGCCTGTTGCTGAGAACTCCGCAAGTTGGAAACCGGCTGCATGAGTCGCGCTTGCTGTGCCCAGCAGACTTAGTGCTACTGTCATAGAAAGAAGGGTCTTGTTGGTTTTCATTTTGTGTTCGCTGAATTATTTATAAAGTGGGGTGAAATTTTAAAGATAGAGCTTTTACTTTAGAAATGAAAATCCGGAACAGGTATGTTTTTGGTATTAAATTCCAACTAAGTGTCTTATGAAAGGTTAAAAATCTGTCTGTAAAAGAATTGTAAAAGAGTTTCAGCGAACAGCTGTGCGTCCTAATACCGGTATTTAGATACACGTGTTCACTGAAATAGAGCGTAGAATAAATCTTAGCTAAGAAAAAAGGCTGGAAATCCAGCCTTTTATATAGAAAGTGTTTGCAATAGCGACGAGTGCGTCAATTAGAAGCTACGGCTGTACTGTAAGCCGACTAGAATCGCATCTGCGTGAGTTGTGGCATTTACACCCGTAGATAGCATGCCTGGTACGATAGTCGTACTCTCGCTCACTTTGATATCGTCGCCTAGCAGGTATGTGAAACCAAAGTCTACGTTAGACTTGCTGTCGATATGGTAAGTGAAACCAGTCGAGAACCACTGACGGTCTGAATCTGGTACAGAAATAGACGTCACATTGTCTTGTGCACTGGTGTCGTACATGTAACCAGCGCGCAGTGTCCAGTCATTGTTTAGGTAGTAGGTACCACCGATGGCGTAGTGCCAGCCGTCTTGCCACTGATACTCTTTAGCGTAGCTACCAGTGATCATACCTTGATCTAGGTTTTCAAAATCAATTTGGTCGAAATCTTTCCAGCCAATGTACTGCACGCTGTAGTGTACCGCGAACTGGGTGTCTTTGATTTTGTGGAAACCAGAGAACTCAGCCATATCTGGTAGCGGTAGAGTGATCTTTTGGCCTTCGTCGTCTTCCGCTTCAAATTCTGGGCTGTAGTGGTAAGCAAAACCAAAACGGTTGTTTTCGTCTAGTTCAAATACTGTACCTACATTGAAACCAACCGCCCAACCGTCAGCTGAATCGACATCGAGAAGCGTTGCACCGCCTAGAGCAGGGTTGACTGCAGCAAGCGCAGAGCTTGTTACACGCTTCATTGTACCTTTGCCGTAAATCACATCCAGGCCAGCACCGAAGCTCCATTGATCGTTCAGACGGTAAGAGCCCGCGAGACCAAAGTTCGCGCTTTTCACATCAGTCAGGCCGCCGTACTCAGCCGCTACGTAGCTGTCAGAAAATTCAGTCTTGGTACCGAAGTTAGAGTAGGCATTGACACCCCAGGCAAACTTGTCGTTTACCGGTACAATCAGGTGAATGTTTGGTGCAAGTGCTGTATCACCTACATCGTCAACGTCTCCTACAGGGATGTTGTTGCCGTTAATGTTGTAAGTGGCATTTTTCACTTCAATCAGTGAAGTAATAGTTTCAAAACCAACAGACAGTTCCATTTTGTCAAACAGCGCCATTGCTGCTGGGTTACGCGCCATTACCGATGCGTTATCTGCGATTACTGCATCACCAGCAAATGCACGGCCAAGGCCTGTCGCTGATTGGGCATTAATTTGGAAACCTGCGGCCATTGTTTGGCCTGAGGCAAAAGCTACCGTTACTGCTAAGAGAGTCTTTTTGAACAGACGCTTATTATGAGTCATGTATTTTTCCTTATTAGATTCGTCTCTTTGGACGATAATTCGAGCTTTTGCTCAGTGGCGCAGATAGTAGTCACAAGAGTGTTATTAACAAATCCGACCATTGGATAAAATATAGGAAAAATTACAGAAATGATGCTAAATGCAGGGAAATGGCATCTAAACTGCAATAATTAGAGTTTATGCTCTATTCTGGGTTTTGAGCGGTGTAGGCGGTAAACGTTTGCGTTCTACAAAAACGAAAATGCCGCTGAGTTGTCAAACTCGGCGGCAGTTAACGGGCTATATACTAATTTTGTTTCATTTTATTACATAGGCTGGATCATAGGGGTCAGTTTACTGGCGATCGCCTTGATATCCTCGCCTTGTTGACCCACCAAGATCATACTTGCACTACCAATAGGTTGAACGATGCCACTCATGCCTTCTTTGTCAAAGTCGACAGTTTGCTCGCTTGGGATACCAGTAATGAACATGGTGACTTTACCTTTTAAACCCTGAAAAACCATATGTACCGCATTAGACTCTCCGAATCCACAGTGATTTAAGTAGTAGACGTGGTAAGGAAAGTTGTTGTTAAACTGAAAATTCAGCGGAGACATTTTGGCGTTAATAAATGTCTTGGGTACATTTTCGTCCAAGTGACGCACAAAAGGCTCTTCATTTATCACATGTTGAATGGCTGTATCCGCCAACGTAGCATGTGCAGGCGAAACGACGATATTGCTCCAGTTGATTTGACCAACCAACAAACCAGCAGTAAATGCCACCGATGCGGCCAAAGCCATTGCTTTCTTAGCAAAGGTAGGGCGAACAACGTTTTGCTCAACAGAGCTCGAACTTTGGCTGAACAAAATTTTATCAGCAAGATCTTCAGGCACCTCGACATTCATCGCCTGTTTGATTTTTTCATCGAGATCCAAAACGTCTTCAACAAACTTATGGTTGGCGTTATTCTCGGCCAAAGCTTGCAGTATCTCTTCATCCTTCTGTTTTGGATCCGACAAAATACGACGACGAAATTCTAAATCATCCATTTTTTTGTCCTCTCTTTGTATCTTGAGAATCCAACATCTCTTTCAATTGATTACGAGCACGAAATAGGCGTGTCATAACGGTATTCTTGTTCAGTTCCAGTATGTCGCCGATCTCTTCTCCACTGAAACCGCCGACGACTTGTAAAAATAAAGGTTCACGATATTCGACTTCTAATTTCATGATTTGTGCCTGAAGCCACTCTTGCTGGTGATGGGGGTCGTCGTTGACCTTCGCATCATTGCCATAGTCATCGATATCAACTAAATCAAATTGTTTGCGTTCGAATCGGCGTGCATTTTCTCGTCTTAAAATAGTAATAAGCCAAGACTTCGCTGCTTTTTCGTCCAATAGGCTATCCAGAGATTTCCATGCACGAAGACAGGTTTCCTGAACCAAATCTTCGGCAACCGCTTTGTCTTTACTGAGCCAGTAAGCATAGCGATATAAATCACGATGGTAGCCCCGAACGAGCGATTCATATTTTCTTTGTTTGTCCATATCAGAGTTGACCGGACTGTTGGAATTTTTCTTTCCAAACATTTTTAACATGGCTGCAAGAGCCTCCATTTTGATGAAACCAGTATAGTGTGGCCATTTGGATAGACATTCAGAGTTTAGCAGCCTCAACGATTCGTTTGTGATTGAATAATTAGCAGAGTGAACGTTTAAGACGCTAATAGAGAATCAGTGGGCAGACGATTTATTTGGATGGTTGAAGAAAATAGATCGTCTGAGCAGCGCTAAATCAATATAAAATTGATCTATTTCAAAAACTCGCTCAGTGAAGCGGTTATAGTTACTCCTGTCATCTCGTTAGTCCTTGTGACTAACATGTTGAGCAAGATGACACTTCCTTTTGAAGGCTGACTTTACTTTCTCCTAATCAGGAAACTGATTAATGTTCAATTGGCGTAAGTTAATTGTTTTATAGATATTCCGACCACACAGTTCTGTGTGGTTTTTTTTTACCTCAATTTCTCTTTACCAACCCAGTTGGTATTCAACGATCTTCATTGTTCATAGTCTGTTAATCGTGCGGCCTACATAATGTGTTCCTTCAGAATCAAGGCCAAAACTTACATTTACCTTAGTATCAAATAGGTAATCAATCTTTATCACACTTAGCTAAAAGTTTACTTAAATCCATGTATTAGGTGACTTAGAGTGATTGTAACGTTTTAAAATCGCCATTGGTTGTGGTTTAGAGTAATTGATCTACTCGCTTCACGTTTATCTAAATGCACCTTTGATAATTTTAACAAGTTGATTACAATGAATCAGGTCAGACCTCTTATTAATTAAGGAGAAACAATGGGCAAGCAGGAAGTAAAGACGCGTCATGGTGAACGCGTTGCTATTGTCGCAGGGCTTCGAACTCCCTTTGCTCGTCAAAGCACGGAATTTAGCCAAGTGCCAGCGGTTGATTTAGGGAAAATGGTAGTAAGTGAAATGCTTGCTCGAACCGATCTTGATCCGAAATTAATACAACAAGTGGTATTTGGACAAGTCGTGCAAATGCCAGAAGCTCCCAATATCGCCCGTGAGATTGTATTGGGGACAGGAATGAGTGTCCATACCGATGCCTACAGCGTGACGCGTGCATGTGCCACAAGTTTTCAGGCCGCCGTGAATGTTGCGGAAAGTATTATGGCTGGCACGATTGATATCGGTATTGCTGGTGGTGCTGATTCATCTTCAGTCCTTCCGGTCGGTGTTTCTAAAAAGCTGGCCGCTCACCTTCTGGCGCTGAGTAAGACCAAGACCCTAAGTCAGAAGCTCGGTATTCTCAAAAACATCAGCCTCAAAGATTTAATGCCAGTTCCACCTGCCGTTGCTGAATACTCTACCGGTTTGTCGATGGGACAAACCGCCGAGCAAATGGCGAAATCACACGGTATCTCCCGTGCAGAGCAAGATGCTCTGGCACACCGTTCCCATACTTTAGCGTCTCAAGCGTGGAAAGAGGGCAAGACTCAAGGCGAAGTCATGACCGCATTCCCCGAACCTTACAAAAAATGGATCTCGGAAGACAACAACGTACGTCATGACTCCACGTTAGAGGGATACGCAAAACTTCGCCCGGCATTTGATCGTCAATATGGCAGCGTAACCGCAGCAAATAGTACGCCGCTGACTGATGGTGGTGCGGCTGTGATGCTAATGCGCGAAGGTAAAGCGAAAGAGCTTGGTATGGAAATCCTTGGCTACATTCGCGGTTACGCTTTCTCTGCTATTGGCGTAGAGACCGACATGTTAATGGGCCCTTCTTACGCGACCGCGAAGGTACTGGAAAATACAGGGCTGGAATTGTCGGATCTGACTCTGATTGATATGCACGAAGCTTTTGCTGCACAGGCGCTGGCTAACGTGAAAATGTTTGCCTCTGATAAGTTTGCTCAAGAAAACCTCGGTCGTTCCAAAGCCATTGGTGACATCGACATGGATAAATTCAACGTACTTGGTGGTTCGATTGCTTATGGACATCCGTTTGCAGCAACGGGCGCGCGCATGATGACGCAAACACTGCGCGAGCTAAAACGTCGAGGTGGTGGTATTGCATTGAACACCGCATGTGCGGCGGGTGGTCTTGGTGCGGCAATGATTCTGGAGGTTGAGTAATGAGTGAACAAAAAGCATTTAGTCTGAAGATTGACGAGCAGAACATCGCTTGGTTGGCCATTGATGTGCCTAATGAAAAGATGAACACGCTACAGGCGGCTTTTGTTGAAGATATGCAGGAAATATTCGCACAGCTAAAAGACTCAACTGGAGTGAAAGGGATGATTATTCATTCCCTGAAGCCAGATAACTTTGTTGCGGGTGCCGATGTACGTATGCTTGACGCATGTACTACCGCAAGCGAAGCGGAAGCATTGGCAAAGCAAGGTCAAGAACTCTTCCAACAGCTGTCTGAGCTGCCTTATCCGGTCGTTGCTGCTATTCATGGCCCTTGTCTCGGAGGCGGTTTAGAGCTTGCTTTAGCGTGTGACTATCGTGTCTGTACGGAATCCGACATCACACGTTTAGGTCTGCCAGAAGTACAGTTAGGCTTGCTACCAGGCTCTGGTGGTACACAGCGACTTCCTCGATTAATTGGTCTGTTACCTTCACTTGATTTAATCCTGACGGGTAAACAGCTCCGCGCGAAAAAAGCTAAAAGACTGGGCGTCGTGGATGCATGCGTACCAGAGACTATTTTGTTCGATGTCGCTAAGCAGTTTATCGACAAAGGCAAAAGTAAAGGTAAGAAAAAGCAGTCGACCAAAGAGAAGTTGATGTCGGGCAGCGGGCTAGGGCGTAAGTTTGTGTTTGAGCAAGCTGCGAAGAAAACCAACGAAAAAACCCGAGGCAACTATCCTGCTACCGTAGCGATTCTGGAAGTTATCCAGCATGGTCTGGAGAAAGGGTTAGTCAAAGGCCAGGAGCTAGAAGCGAAGCGCTTCGGTGAACTGGTGATGAGCTCAGAGTCTAAAGCGCTGCGTTCCATCTTCTTTGCGACCACAGAGATGAAGAAAGAACACGGCACGGATGCCAAACCAGCCGCTGTGAAAAAGGTCGGAGTATTGGGTGGTGGTTTGATGGGCGCTGGCATTAGTCATGTCTCCGTTGCGAAAGCTAAAGTGCCGGTTCGCATTAAAGACGTGAGCAATGACGGTGTCTTAAATGCGCTGAACTACAACTACAAGTTGTTCGACAAGCAACGTAAGCGTCGCATTCTCTCTAAAGCGGATCTACAGGCAAAAATGATGCAGCTTTCGGGAGGCGTAGACTTCACCAGTTTCAACCAGATTGATGTGGTTATTGAGGCGGTGTTTGAAGACCTTGATTTGAAACAGCAGATGGTTGCGGATATTGAAGCAAACGCGAAGCCGGATACCATTTTTGCGACCAACACGTCTTCACTGCCAATCCATAAAATTGCAGAAAAAGCAGAACGTCCAGAGAATATTGTCGGTTTGCACTATTTCAGCCCGGTAGAGAAAATGCCGCTGGTGGAGGTTATCCCGCATGAAACCACATCAGACGAAACTATTTCTACGGTGGTGGCGTTAGCCAAGAAACAGGGTAAAACGCCAATTGTGGTGAAAGATAAAGCTGGCTTCTACGTCAACCGCATTCTTGCACCTTACATGAACGAAGCTGCGCATATCTTGCTGGCAAACGAGCCGATAGAAAAGATAGATAACGCGTTACTGGATTTTGGCTTCCCGGTTGGGCCAATCACACTGCTTGATGAAGTCGGCGTGGATATTGGCGCTAAAATCATGCCGATTCTGGTCAATGAATTGGGCGAGCGATTCAAAGGTCCGGATGTATTCGATACTTTGCTTAACGACGGCCGTAAAGGTCGTAAGAGTGGCAAAGGTTTTTACACATACAAAGGTAAGAAGAAAGAAGTCGATAAGTCTGTCTATAAGTTATTGAAACTTGAGCCTGAGTCTAAGCTAAGCGATAACGATATTGCACTGCGCTGTGTGCTGCCAATGTTGAATGAAGCGGTACGCTGTTTAGATGACGGTATTATTCGTTCGCCACGCGATGGTGATATTGGTGCGATTTTCGGTATTGGCTTCCCACCATTCTTGGGTGGTCCTTTCCGTTATATGGATCAGTATGGCTTGAAAGAGCTGGTCGAGAAAATGAACGAATTTGCGTCGAAATACGGTGATCGTTATGCACCGTGTGACGGCTTGTTGACACGCGCGGGTGAAGAACGCACTTTTTATTAGTACTAAGCGCTGAACAACGTTAAAAACAAAAAGGCTTGCATCTCGCAAGCCTTGTTTAATCGAGCAGAAGAGATTATTTCTTCTTGTCTTTTTTACCTTTGTGGCCTTGACCTGGGTTGTCATCACCATGAACGCTAGCGTTCCCCTTCTTGTCCTTATCCCAATTTTTAGAAGTACAGTCATCTGACTTGATAGAGACATTATCACCGCTCAAGCGAACACAGTCTTTGCTTAGTTCAAAGTCATCACCTTTCACAGTAATTTCTGCATGAGCTGAAGCGAGTGGGAGTAGAACCGCAGCAAGTAATAGTAATTTTTTCATAGGTGCCTCATGACCAAGTTATTGTATTTTCGGTATAAGCTAAATAGAGCATAAGCCGTAACAGAGTTATTTCAAATTTCTGCCAAATTTATTTGATACCAAAGTCTTTTACCCTAACCCGCAATCTTTTGGTCGTAGTTGAAACTCTTCAATAGAGCCTATTTCTTGCCCTAAGTGGATGCGAGGTTCATCAGCGTGAGCCTGACCTTGTGAATGCATCACCAAACGATTGGCTGTTCTAGGTTTTAGCTCATTTACCACAAAACGGATCATATCTGCACGAGTGAGCTTTTTCAGTTCTGCCAGCACTTTTTCTCGCTGATTAAAATCAGCGTCTTTGTTACCGATTGCAACCCAAAGGCGTTGAGCTCGTCCACGCAGTGTGGTGTCCGGTGTTGCTATCTGATTCCACAAGCCACGTTTACTGGTGTGCCACTGGTAGTCATTAAGCTCTAATAGCACCATGTAAAACGCGTTTAAAAACTCGTCAATAGAAGTAACGAGCTCAGCAGGCGCGGCATTTGGCGACTGGACATAAAGAACGATGCCCGGATGGCGGTTGAGTGGCATGTTCCCTGTGCCGACCATATAGCCTAATTGCTGTTTAGTGCGTATTTCGTGAAAGAACGTCGCCGACATCAAATGGTTTGCCAGAGAGTAAAGGGCAATATTGCGTGGTTCAATATCCTCACATTGATGATAAATAACGACGGCCGAGTCCTGCTGGTTACAGTGCACTTCACGCTGAAAACTGCCGTTTTGACCCAGCATCACCAATGGTCGAAGTGCTTCTTCATAGCGCTGCTCTTTAACCCGTAGAGCGTCTTTCAGTGTGGTAGCCATGTCGTGTGCTTGTTTACGTTGCCAGTCACCATAGATGAACATTTCTATATGCAGCTCGGCGAGAATCGATTCTACAAACACAGATAATTCGTCGACTTCAATCTGCTCTAGAGCCTCGGCAAGTGTCGCAAACGGTGGATTGTTTGGCTGTAACAACCCGGTTAAAGAGTTGAACAGTTGTGAAATAGGACGATCTTGCGCGGAGTTTCGCCAGTTTCTAAGTAATTGTTGTTTGATGGTGTCAAATCGAGTTTGGCTGAACTCGCGAGCGGCGAAGCGGCGCAAAATCATCTCTAATAGCTGGGGAAGTTTTTGGCTAAATCCGGATAAAGTGAGCGTCACGCCGCCTTGGTGGGCATACATGTTGTAGCCCATCCCCGCGATTTCTGCCTGATAAGTTTCTTGCGCTAGCGAGTCGAGAAACATTTCAACACAGAGGCGGGTCTTGACGATGTTTTTTGGTGAAGCGACAGCATGAGAACTGTCGATTGCCACGTACACCACGCCCTTCGGAACACGGAATTCATCGTCTTGTAAATGCCAAAGACGGAAACCTTCCAAGTCCTCAATTAACTCTGGCAGAGAATGACCATTTTCCAGCGGCATAGGATCAAGGTTGTAGCAGATATACGGGTTTTTTTCGGGTAATACAAATTGCCAACGCGGGTCAATTTGATGGAAGAATCGTTTTTGCTCGCTGGTAAATGGCGTCACGGAGTACGGGGTGAAATACCATTCTGCGGTCCGATCGTATTCTAACCCCTTGGCAATAAGCGTCACTCGTACGTTGTCGATGCTTAAATAATTCAACAAATAACGTTGCAGCTCTTCGTCATAGCCCGCCATCTTGTAATCGCCATAGATGGTATCTTGCGGCTGATAGTGCTGCATGTTGACCACAAGATGACTGACAAAATCCAGCGGTCTTGACGGCTCCTGAAAGCGAAATGCTGATTCGAGCACAGCCTGTTTTTCAAGGTAGCGCCATTCATCCATCCCTTCTTGTCGGATTAAGGATAAATACTGGAAGACCGCCTGAACGACATCATCGACGTGATCTAGTCCTGTTGGTGTGAGTGTACAGCTCACGGTAAAGTCACGGTAATTGCTGCCACTTGCACCACCTCCGGCAGAAAGCGAAGTGATCCATCCTTTATTCTTGAGCTGAATCATTAAGCTGCCTTCTCCTTCATAGCCCAGCAAATGGGCAAAATAGGAGAGGGGTTTTGTGCCGTAATACTCGTCCATTCCTGGCATGGGAAAGGTCAAAATTAACTTGCGGAACTCTTTGATAGGCTCTATCTGAACAAATATTCCGGTGCTGCTTTCCGTCCCAATTGGCACATCGATAGATTTGCCTTTTAATTGATGATTCGGAATGTCCGCAAACATACGCTCTACCCACGCTTGCTGCTCATCAAGGGATTGAGGGCCAAACAGCGTCAGTGTCATTAAATCAGCAGAGTATTGAGAATGATGGAACTCGACGATTTCGTCACGAATAGACTTACCATTTCTGTCACCGAGCGTATCAATATTTCCTACGGAAAACTTTGAAAAAGGATGCTTTGGATTGATGACTTCTTTATTAACCTGATACAAACGACGAGAATCGTCATTCAGTTTTAGTTTGTATTCTGAATCTACCGCCTGACGTTCTTTGTCTAACGCCTCCTCGTTAAACAAAGGTGCGGCAAAGAATTGACTAAAGCGATCGAGTGCGTTTTCAAAAGCATTTGGGGTGACATCGAAAAAGAAACAGGTGTGTTCTGTTCCGGTCCAAGCGTTGTTTGTGCCCCCATGTTGGCTAATATAGCTTTGAAACTCGCCTACTTTAGGGTATTTTTCCGTACCCAAAAAAAGCATGTGTTCTAAATAGTGCGCTAAACCTTGGCGATCATCGGGATCGTCAAAGTGTCCAACGTTCACTGCTAAAGCGGCAGCAGACTGTTGAGCTGTATCGGAATGAATCACCAATACGCGCAAATCATTACTCAGCGTAATGTAACGGTATTGATTTGAATCGTTAGGACTTAGGTGCACGATGCGTCTCCAGGTTTCGCATTACAGTAATTATGAACCCTGAGAGGGGCAGCGCAAATGTTGCGCTTCGACAAATACTGCTCCCTGCGTTTTTGTTATTCGTAAGACTACTGCATAGGCCCATCGCTTTTGCGTATGGGGTAGGGCTGTTTGAAGGAATGTACTGAGTTCATGGCATAGCAAAAGCGGTGATGAACTGAGTATATTCTTTTTTAATAGATTGTTAAGAAAGTCGCTATCTTTGGCAAGCTAATTGGTATAATGAACAGACAATTATATCAGTATTTATGTTTCGACATTATTAAAATTAGCCCCGAATATCTTACAAAGATAGCAGTCAACCTTTTGGTAGCGTTAGCTATCCATAGGAAATAACATGAAAATATTCATTATGCGTCATGGCGAAGCCGAACACTTTGCGGATTCTGACGCAGCTAGACAACTGACCCAAAGAGGCAGAGATGAGTCAGAGGCTGTTGCCCGAGCGTGCAAAGAGCAAGGTTGTGCTCAATTCGACAAAGTACTCGTGAGCCCATACATTCGAGCTCAACAAACCTGGCAAGAAGTCAGCGAACACTTTTCGGCCAAAAGTATTGAAACGTTTGAAGATATCACACCATACGGACAATCTGAATGCGTGTACGACTATGCCAATGCACTCATTGAAGTCGAAAAGCTTGAGTCGTTGCTGTTCGTATCCCATTTACCGTTAGTCGGATATTTAACCGCAGAATTTGTGCGAGACATGGCACCACCCATGTTTCCGACATCCGGGTTGGTTTGTGTCGAATACGATCCTCAAACCCAACAGGGTGAGGTGTTGTGGCATATCACGCCATAAGCGTTGAACCAAATTTAATCAAAAGGCAGGAATATCCTGCCTTTTATTCTTATGGAATGAATAGTGTTATAGAACCAATTTTTATTTCTCTGGAATAGAAAGAAGAACGAGCAGTGCTCCGTCACCCCCAAACTCTAAAGGCGCTTGGTGAAAGGCCATCACATCAGGGTGTTGAGCCAGCCATAGTGGCGTTTTTTGTTTGAGGATATGCTTGCCAATCCCGTGCTGAACACAAGCACAGTGAATTTCGTTCTTTACGCAGTAAGCGATCATCGCGCCTAATTCGCGCTTCGCTTCCTGCTGAGTCATACCATGCATGTCGAGGAATACGTCGGGCACATAAACGCCGCGACGCAGACGTTTTACTTCATAGGTGGAAACGTCGTCACGTGCATAGCGAGTCGGTCCTTCTTCATTAAGAAGCGGGACAAACTCATCAGAAAAGTAAAACTCTGCATCACTCGCTTCGCGGTTTGAGCGCTTGATTTCTTTTTGCTTAGTATTTTTTTTTGGTTGCTGGATTATGGTATCCTGTCGCAACTTTTTTACGCCCTGTACTGCTTCCTGAAACAAGGCGAAATCGTCATCGTGTTCGGTGTCTTTTTTGCTCATTAGGTAAACAAATTCATTAATAAATTTTATTAGCAGTATTGTAGCGCTTTTCGGAGGCAATTTTGGATAAGATTTTTGTAGAAGAAGCGGTATCTGAGCTACATACCCTTCAAGATATGATTCGTTGGACGGTCAGCCGCTTTAATGCTGCGAACCTGTTTTACGGTCACGGTACTGATAACGCGTGGGATGAAGCCGTGCAGCTTATCCTGCCAACGTTATACTTGCCGATCGATGTGCCTCCACATGTATTGAGCTCTCGCCTGACAACCAGCGAGCGCATGCGCATTGTTGAGCGTGTAGTAAAACGCATCAACGATCGCACACCTACCGCATACCTGACTAACAAAGCGTGGTTCTGTGGTCTTGAGTTCTTCGTGGATGAACGTGTACTTGTGCCGCGTTCTCCAATTGGTGAACTGATCCAAGCAGAATTCCAACCTTGGTTAGTGGAAGAGCCAGTTCGTATCATGGATATGTGTACGGGTAGTGGCTGTATTGCGATTGCTTGTGCCCACGCGTTCCCAGAAGCAGAAGTTGATGCTATCGATATCTCGACGGATGCACTGCAAGTGGCTGAGCAAAACGTTCAGGATCACGGCATGGAACAGCAAGTATTCCCAATGCGTTCGGATTTGTTCCGTGACTTACCAAAAGAGAAATACAACCTGATCGTGTCAAACCCACCGTACGTGGACGAAGAAGACATGAACAGCCTGCCAGACGAGTTCACGCATGAGCCAGAGCTTGGCCTAGCTGCGGGTACGGATGGTCTGAAATTGGTTCGCCGAATTCTGGCTAATGCGCCTGACTACCTAACGGATAACGGCATCCTGATTTGTGAAGTGGGTAACTCTATGATTCATATGATGGATCAATACCCACAGATTCCATTTACCTGGATTGAATTTGAAAATGGCGGCCACGGTGTATTCATGCTGACCCGTGATCAATTAGTGGAATGTGCAGAAGAGTTCAAACTGTACAAAGACTAATAGCCATACCCATCATTTTCTAAAACACCGAGCTTAGTGCTCGGTGTTTTTTTATGCGGAATTCATCAAGATTAAGTGAATATTTACTCTTTACATCAAAACGTAATAGAGCCACTATGAATCCACGAAAAATTGATAAGCAGTTGCGCCTTGGTTTGAGAAGGCGTGGCGACAATAACTTGAGGAAGTAATGGCAGGAAACAGTATCGGACAACATTTCCGAGTGACGACATTCGGGGAAAGTCACGGTATCGCACTGGGATGTATCGTAGACGGGTGCCCGCCGGGGTTAGAAATTACAGAAGCAGATCTGCAAGTCGATCTGGACCGTCGTCGTCCTGGCACATCACGTTACACTACGCAGCGTCGTGAGCCGGATGAAGTTAAAATTCTTTCAGGTGTGTTCGAAGGTAAAACAACGGGTACATCAATCGGTCTGTTGATTGAGAACACCGATCAACGCTCGAAAGATTACTCTGAGATTAAAGATAAGTTCCGTCCAGGACACGCAGATTACACTTACCATCAAAAATACGGCATTCGCGATTACCGTGGTGGCGGCCGTTCGTCAGCTCGTGAAACGGCGATGCGTGTTGCGGCAGGTGCGATTGCAAAAAAATACCTGAAGGATGAATTCGGTGTAGAAATCCGCGCTTACCTGTCACAAATGGGTGATGTGTCTATCGACAAAGTGGATTGGGATGATATCGAAAACAACGCGTTCTTCTGTCCTGATGTTGATAAAGTTGAAGCATTTGATCAGCTTATCCGTGACCTGAAAAAAGAAGGCGACTCAATTGGTGCAAAGATTCAGGTTGTCGCAACCAATGTGCCTGTTGGTCTTGGTGAGCCAGTCTTTGATCGTTTAGATGCAGATATTGCGCATGCGCTGATGAGCATTAACGCGGTGAAAGGCGTTGAAGTGGGTGATGGTTTTGATGTCGTAAACCAACGCGGCAGTGAGCACCGTGACACGCTTTCTCCACAAGGTTTCGGTAGTAACCACGCTGGTGGTATTCTTGGTGGTATTTCTACTGGCCAAGATATTGTGGCAAATATTGCGCTTAAGCCAACCTCGAGCATCACGGTTCCGGGTGACACGATCACCAAAGAAGGCGAACCAACTCAGTTGATCACCAAAGGTCGTCATGACCCATGTGTGGGTATCCGTGCGGTACCAATTGCTGAAGCGATGCTGGCGATTGTTGTGATGGATCATTTGCTTCGTAACCGTGGTCAGAACTTTGGTGTGACGACAGAGACGCCAAAGATTTAAGAGCTCTGTGTCATTCCAGCGAGCCTTAGCGAGACTAGGAATCTAATTTCAGCGCGATGAAAAGAGAAATAAACACCTCTGGCAACAGAGTGCTCGGACGATAGATCCTGAATCACTCTCCTTCGTCGCTGTTCAGGATGACTGAATATAAAAATATGCCACTCACTGAATAGCGGGTGGCATAACTTTATCAGGCAATTTTTTTTTGATTTAGCAGCTTCTGCTTAGTGAAGTGAGCTTTCAGTTTCCAAATGGAAGGATGGCAAACGCCATTTAAATCGAACCGCTGCCATACGTAACACATAGCCAATCACCAGCGTGACAATAGTGGCCGTGACGTCCGGCACGTTGAATTCTAATAATGCTAAGTACAGTCCAGAGGCAATCAAGGCGACGGATGCGTAAAGCTCTTCATGCAACACTAACGGCGGCTGACGACAAATTAAATCTCGAAGCAGTCCACCAAATACACCCGTTACTAATGCAGATACCATACAAATACCAGGGTGTAGCCCCATATCCAACGCGATTTTAGTGCCGATGATACTAAAGACGATCAAGCCTAGCGCGTCGAGACGAATAAACAGACCTTTTAATTTGATCACCCATTTCGCTAGCCCTGTTGTTAAGATCCCAGCAAGGCAAGTGATGGCAAGAAACTCCGGGTTTTTTACCCAGCCGAGCGGATAGTGCCCTAATAAGATGTCACGTACGGTGCCGCCACCGATGGCAGTGGCACTTGCGACCAACATAACTCCAAACCAGTCCATTTTTCTTCGTCCGGCACTTAACGCACCAGTCATGGCTTCAGCCGTGATACCAATGACATACAACACACTTAGCAGCATAAGGGACACTCAAAATAAAATACCAACAAGGTTTGAAACGATGGGGAAGTGCTTCCAACCTATCACTATGTTCTCATCATCTGAGAGCATAAAATATTGCGAGAGTGTAGTGGGAAATGTGATCTGTGACGAATGAGAAATTGTATCGAGAAGTAAGGTTTCAGATTAATCCAGCTAATAACCAAACCTGTTGTGTGGCTTTACGAGCTGGATAAAAACAGCGACAATACGCAGCGCAAGTCCGTATGAAATACAGAATCGATGATGACCCACGACTATCAAGACCTTATCACCCTATTTAACGACACCTTTCTAGAACCTTTTAACACCAAACTAGAGCTGGGTGGAGATGAACCTATCTACCTTCCTGCTGATGAAGAGCAACCTCACCACCGGATTATTTTTGCTCGTGGTTTCTATGCGTCTGCACTTCATGAAATCTCGCATTGGTGTGTGGCTGGCCCTGAACGTCGTTTGTTGGAAGACTTTGGCTATTGGTACGAGCCGGATGGCCGAACGGCTGAGGTTCAGGCTGAGTTTGAGAAAGTAGAAGTTCGCCCTCAGGCATATGAGTGGATATTGTCTAAAAGTGCTGGCTTCCCTTTTACTGTCAGTTGTGACAATCTACACGGCGATTTTGAACCAGATCGGCTTGGTTTTATGCGTAAAGTGCATAACGAAGTATTAGGTATTCTGGAAGCAGGATTGCCACAACGAGTAAAAATGCTGTCTGAAGCACTACGCTCTTTTTATCAAACTAAGCCGCTGGAAGCGTCTGATTTTAGCGTTAAGTAACCCAAATAACCTCAGAGATACACCATGATTATTGAATTTGAAGAAAAACTACTGGAATTGATTGATGCTCGAATTGAAACTGCATCAGATGATGAGCTGTTTGCTGGTGGTTATCTGCGTGGTCACATCTCTCTATCTGCTGCATCGTGTGAAGACGAAGGCATCAATGATATTGAAGAGCTGAAAGCTCGCATCGCCAACAGTTTAGATGAAGCTCGCACTGAGCTAAGCCCGTCCGATCGCATCATTGTTAACGACCTATGGCAAGAGCTACAGGCTCAAGCTTAATTATTCCCACACGATTTCTATTTGTTTCGAAGTAGGCATCGGTATCTACTTCGAAAAATTTGAATCTCTCCGTAAAATTTTTGTGGTTGTTGGCAAACTGTTTAACTCTTATTCTGAATGGCATAAAGAGTGAACAAAAGGATACAATCATGAAAATTGTCGCATTTGCTGCTTCTACCAGTTCAACATCAATCAACAAAGTACTTGCCACTTACGCGGCCAATCAAGTCGAAGGCGCTCAAGTGAATGTATTGGACTTAAATAACTATCAAGTTCCAATGTTTAGCGAAGACACAGAGAAAGAGGTCGGCCAGGCCGAGGGTGCGATTGCCTTCTTACGAGATCTAGAACAAGCGGATGCAATCGTGGTTTCTTTTGCTGAACACAACGGTTCATACGCTGCAGCGTACAAAAACCTGTTTGACTGGGCGACGCGCATTGAGCGTAACGTATTCCAAGACAAGCCAGTGGTTTACCTAGCGACCTCTCCAGGCCCTGGTGGGGCGCAAAGCGTATTGGCAGCAGCGACAGGCTCTGCTCAGTTCTTTGGTGCAGATGTGAAGGCATCTTTGTCAGTGCCAAACTTCTACGAGAATTTTGACGTAGAAACGGGTGCAAGCCTAAATGCAGAAATCGCTGAGCAAGTGCAACAAGCTGTTGCTCAGTTGGCATAAAGCCGCCTAGATTTCTTGCTACGATTGTTAGTCATTTTCTGAAATGAAACAGGGGGTTAGTGAGTGGTACAGGCCCCCACTGTTCTCTAAACCCTGTCCTTCCTTCGAGATAAAGCGTGGTTATGTGGCAAGTCTCCCAACTTCGTTAGTAAGAGATTCCCGGCCACGCTTTTTCGTCACTACCTTCACTTGCCTAAAGCTCAGTAATCGCTTTACCCTTACGCAGTTTACGCACCCACATCCGGCTTGGATGCAATTCAGCTAACACATCCACAGGCAACGGCAGAGGGTCACCACAAATTTGTGAAGCCAGCAGTTCAGCCATCAGTGGTGCAGAGCTCAATCCGCGAGAACCCAGCCCTAAAAAGCAGAATAGGTTAGGGAACTGATGAATTGCTTCTACTTCCTCTTCCTTCTGGTTTTGCAAGTTTGCGTATTGTGTTTTAACTGACTCAAAATCACTTATATTACCAATAAATGGCAGATGATCACGACTCACACAACGAATACCTTGGCGCGAGAAGTTACCTGTTGTGTCGACTTCGCTTACCCATGCCTGATTGGGGATGCATTTGATGAGCTTGTCTGCGTTGTCTTGTTGCGCTGCGCTATCAAATTCGAAATCCAAATGGCTGCGATCGTAACTCGCGCCAATACACAGATGTTGATTGTTTGGGTTTACTGGCGTCATGTAGCCGTCGTAGCAAAGCACCGTTTTCAGCTTAGATAGCGTTTCTGTTGCCGGTGCGTGGCTCACCTGACCTTTCACTTGTCCCATCGGCAGATCGGCGGTTTGACTCAAAGTTTGGAATTCATGGCCATTGGCGATCACGACGGCTGAGTGCTCAAAGGTTTGACCATTTGATGTTAGTGTCCAGCATTGGGTCTCGTCGCTCCAAGTGAGCGCGTCGATTTTGTGTTCAAATTTGGCTTCGAAGTTGGCATTTTTTTCAAGCTGTGCGACCAGCCCACGAGTTAACTCTGCAGGACAAAGCCAACCTCCCCAAGGGTAGTGCACTGAAGGCATATCGATAGGTAAGCCGATGGTTTCAGCTGTTTCTTGTGCTGAAAGCTTCTGGATGAGTTCGGGGGTGAAGTTGCCTTCTAAAATTCTTTCTAACTTGGCCGTGGATTTTTCATCCCACATTAGTTGGGTTACGCCACACCAGTCATGGTCAAAACTGATCTCTTCCGCCGCTTGCTCGACAAACTGACGCGCAAATAGAAATGCCGGAGCAAACACACGCGATACGCCGGTATGTGGACCATTAAGTAGTGGATAAACAGCGCCTTGGCGGTTGCCCGATGCACCTTCTGCTGGTCGAGCATCTTGGCAATACAGTGTGACATTTTGGCCACGACGACTCAATGTTTTTGCCAGGGCTGCGCTGGCTATACCGCCACCAACGATGGCAATTGAATCAGACTTGCTTGCCGCCGTTCTGTTAAACCAGGGTAAGTGATTTGAGTGCATTTGTCGCTGTTCCATTGAGCCAGCAATCATTTCACGCTTGGTACCAAAACCTTTTACTTTCGTCATATTAAAGCCGGCTTCGATCAATCCACGACGTACAAACCCGGCGGCGGTGAACGTGGCGACAGTACAACCTTGCTTTGCCAGTTTGGCCATGCCGTTGAACAAATTCTGATTCCACATCTCTGGATTTTTACTTGGTGCAAAACCGTCAAGGAACCAGGCATCAACTAAGCCTGCTTCACCGTAAGGCACTTGTGGCATGCAGTCTTTGATGTCACCAAACCAAAGGTCGAGGGTGATTGCGCCATCTTCTAATACGATTCGGTGGCACTCTGGTACGGTGGCGGGGTAGTGCTTTTGCAGCTTCTCTGCGTACTCCGCCAGCTCTGGCCACGTTTGATGGGCTTTTTTAAGATCAGCTCGGCTGAGAGGATATTTTTCAAAGCTGACAAAATGCAGCTCTTTTAATGTCGCATCAGGATTTTCACGACGGAATTCATTAAACCACTGCCATACCGCCAGGAAGTTTAATCCAGTGCCAAATCCGGTTTCACCGATAATAAAGCGCCTTTGGTCAAATTCCTGCCATCTTTCTGGGAGATGATTTTTTTTGAGGAAAACGTAGCGTGTCTCTTCAAGACCGTTTACGTTAGAGAAGTAAACATCATCAAATTGGTCAGAAACTGGCGTACCAGATTCGTTCCAACCCAGTTCTGCGTTTTTTATTGAAGTCATATTGGTTGTAATTTTGTGATTTGGCGCGGTAACAATAGGACGATTGTACGAATTTATAGGAAAGCTGACCACTTTTGTTGACTATCTTAGTTATTATCTAGCAGATTTTTGAATTATAGGAATGTCATAATGAAACGAGTCGTAATCACCGGTATGGGTATTGTTTCAAGTATCGGTAACAACGTCGAAGAAGTTCTAGCGTCTCTTAAAGCGGGCAAATCTGGCATCACTGCATCTGAGCAGTTCAAAGAACACGGTCTTCGTTCGCAAGTATGGGGTGATCTAAAAATCAACCCAGCGGAGCACATCGACCGTAAACAGATGCGCTTTATGGGTGATGCGGCTGCTTATGCATACCTATCAATGCAGCAGGCAATTGAAGACGCTGGCCTAACCGACGATCAAGTTTCTAACGATCGCACTGGTATCGTTGCGGGTTCTGGAGGTGCTTCTGCGTTAAACCAAACAATCGCAACAGATACTATGCGTGAGAAAGGTGTGAAGCGTATTGGTCCATATATGGTTCCACGTACTATGTCTTCTACCGTTTCTGCTTGTCTTGCTACACCGTTTAAAATTCGTGGTGTGAACTACACCATGAGTTCAGCTTGTGCGACGTCTGCACACTGTATCGGTCACGCGATGGAGCTTATTCAGCTTGGCAAACAAGACATCGTATTTGCAGGTGGTGGTGAAGAGCTAGATTGGTCTCAAACGATGATGTTTGATGCCATGGGCGCACTGTCTACCAAGTACAACGACACACCAGAAAAAGCGTCTCGTACTTACGATGCAGACCGTGACGGTTTCGTTATCTCTGGTGGAGGCGGTATGCTGGTTGTCGAAGAGCTAGAACATGCTCTAGCACGTGGCGCGAAAATCTACGGTGAGATCGTAGGTTACGGTGCGACTTCTGACGGCTACGACATGGTAGCGCCATCAGGTGAAGGTGCGGTACGTTGTATGAAGATGGCAATGCAAGGCGTTGACCACATCGATTACATCAACACTCACGGTACTTCTACTCCTGTAGGTGATGTGAAAGAGCTTGGCGCGATTCAAGAGCTATTTGGTGAAAACAGCCCTGCAATCTCTGCGACAAAAGCGATGACTGGTCACGCACTAGGTGCGGCTGGTGTTCACGAAGCGATTTACTCAACGCTAATGCTAGACAACCACTTCATTGCTCCAAGCATCAACATTGAAAACTTGGATGAAGCAGCGAAAGGTCTGGATATCGTGACTGAAACTCGTGATGCAGAGATCGATACCGTAATGTCAAACAGCTTTGGCTTTGGCGGTACTAACGCAACGCTAGTTATCAAGAAATACCAAGGTTAGTCAGTACCCAAGCTAATCGAAATTGTTGGGGTAAATCACCATACGGTGTGAGCTCCAACAAGCAGTTTCCAGAGCTTGATCAGTCTAACTGGTCGAACAGACGCAGACTTTATCCCATGGAGAGCGGGATAAGATCCTTTTGTTCTGGAACTTTGCCCGGCTTAATGCCGGGCTTTTTATTTTGTGTAATAAGAGCCATATCTCACCGAGTTATCAGCAAATTTCAGGCTCACGCCAAGCGGGGGCCCAATTGCAGATATTCAAGATTAATGTAATCCTGACCATATTTTTCAGACTGATCAATAGCCAGCGGCAACTCGCTGATCTCCAGTGTATATTCACCGGCTTGGGGAAAATACATCTCGCCTAAGCGACTGTGTACGTTTTTCCACGGTACCTGAGCATCGTTAGCATCTGTTTTGTCGAGGTTTAGCTCAAACGGCCAGGACTGATCTGCACAACTTACGCGACCAGTTTTACCGTTGTGCACCCATAACGGATCTTTATGATGCATGGTTTCCAGCGAAACCAGATCTAAGGCGAACCAGCCTGGGCGCTGGATTTGGAAGGTCCAGCGGTAATTGAGTTTGACAGGATCAAAATGAACGATATTGAGTGTATCCAGGCGCACTTTGGCCAGGCGGTCCTGATGTACGATAGGGTTAATATCCAACTCTCCTTCATACTCCAGCTCGATCACTAGAGGCATCAGATCATAATTATGCTCGAGTTGTAGGTTGAGGGTGCTAGCAGTAATGCCCGTATCCGTGTCTGTTTTCTGCAAATAGGAAACATGCCCACTGATTTGATTATCGAGCAATCGTGCCTGTTTGATTCGATTGTTGACGCTATGTAAGCAGATAACGTTTTGTTCAGGCTGACGCTGCACATGCAGATACAACTTACTGGTGTCTGGTTTATGCGTTACCACACCCCAGTTGAAACCGGTTTGCAGCGGGGTAGCTTCGGTATCGATCACCGCTTCCTGGTTTACCTGCATCCATTGGCCTATCTCACTAAGTAACCGTACAAGGGGATGTGGAATACGCCCGTTATGATCCAGGGTTATATTGAGTAGAAAGTTGCCGCCCCGACTGACTACGGAACATAGCTGGTTTATCAGATCCTTACTGGATTTGGTATTATTGTCGTTGTGGCTATAACCCCAGTTGTCGTTACTGGTAGCAATGCCTTCCCAGTAATATGGTTTGATATAAAGTGGCTCCATGTAGTTGTCGTGACCGGTTTTGATATCCCAATCCAACAGGTACTCACATTCCGGTGCCGTAACCCTGCTGTTAACCACAGCATCAGGTTGTTTTTTCCGGATTAATGCCATCAGGTCGCCGATCCGACGTACGTGGTCAGCTTCTTCTTGTACATCAAAGCCCCCCATATCAAACCACAGAGAACACAGATCTCCGTACTTTTCGAGCAACTCATTAACCTGAGGTACACACTTGTTATTCCAGTATTCCTGATAGTTAGCCTGGGCTGGGTTGAAATCCCAGTCGTTGGGGGCTTTCGTCACCGCATTTTCGTTCTCCCAATCGATCACATGTGAATAATAGAGGCCAAAATCCAAGTCTTTATGACAACAGCTGTGACTGAGTTCAGCGATCGGATCGCGTTTAAACGGTGTAGCGTCCGTGATGTTGAATGGATGTGATGGGCTGTGATACATGGCAAACCCGTCGTGATGTTTGGCAGTGACAACCAGATAATTCATTCCGGCTGCTTTGGCCAATGCCGTTACCTGATCGGCATCAAACTCGGCAGGGTTAAAGCTAGAAGCGTACCCTTTATAGTCATGCATAGGAATACGGGCAAAGTGCGGCAGCCATTCGCTAATGATGTCGTAGTATTGTCCCTGATAATACCCGGCCAGATCCCGGTGGCAATAAAGTCCCCAGTGGATAAACATACCAAAGGTATTTTTTTTCCAACGGTTCAGTCCCTGCTTACTGACGCCAGTAAAGGCATTGCGATTGTCCGGTTGGCAAGTAGTCTGGCGGCTTATTCCTGTCAGCTCACCTGCTGTGGGCTTGGTCATGATACACCTATCAATTATTATGAAATCACTTTTCATAATAATTGGTTTGTCTGGTTCAACTGAGTTAGATGCATTTAGATGTGAGCTTTCTCACGCTATCTTTGGTTCGTTGCTGTAAATACGGTCTTGTCTAATGCACATTCATGCCCGTTTCAACTGTCACGACTTAAAATCAGTCATTAATTCATTGTAATCCTTCAACCCAAATGCCCACTTTACCCGGACTAGCGTGATATTAATCGCACAAACAGTTTGAACGTGTGCAGTGTTTACGATTTTCAATTTAACATCTAATTTATTGAAATGACGTTTCACTAAGTGATATTTAGAGCATGAACAACAGACAAAATTACATTGTTGATCAAGTGCGAAAGCAAGGTGAGGTTAAGGTTGAGGAATTAGCTGGCGAGTATGGAGTCTCTGTCGAGACCATACGTCGAGATCTGAATACATTAGCAAAACACAACCTGCTATGTCGTATCCATGGTGGTGCAGTCAGCCTACAGACACGTGACATAGGCCAGACATTCTCCTCAAGACAGAAGTTAAATGCACAAGCTAAGCATGTGATGGCAAAACATGCACAGCACTACCTTATCGAGCGAAGCGTCATTGGAATGGATGCCAGTTCTACCTGTCTGCATGTCGCCCGACAGATGTCGGATATGATCTGTACCTTGGTGACCAATTCCACTGGCATAATGCAAAGCGTTGCAACAAAAGAACACGTGTCAGTCATTGCGACCGGAGGCAGTTTTTCCGCCAAATACTCTGCCTTTCACGGCCCCATTGCCGAACAGGCGTTGTCCCGGCTGAATCTGGATGTGGTTTTACTGTCCTGCTGTGGTGTCGATGAAAATGGAGGCGTTTGGGAGTCTAACGAACTGAATGCCTCTATCAAGCGTCGCATGATGGGTTGTGCGGCTCAGGTGGTACTGCTTGCCGATGCTAGCAAAATAGGCAAGAAGGGACTAATCAAGATTTGTGATGCTTCAGAGATAGATATCTTTATTAGTGATAGCCCGGTAAACAGTAAGTTACGGCAGTACCTTAAGAAAAGCCGGATTTTGATTATTGATGGACAAGCCCACTGACATAAAACAAACACCGAATGCAGAATGATATGACAAACAGTATTTTAGAGAGAATAGGCGAGCTGGACCCGGCTAGCGCCTTTTCTATGGATGACTATTGGGTATGGGGCAGTTCCGTAGTCAAAGGCGACGACGGCAAATACCATATGTTCGCCTCCCGTTGGAGCAAGAAAAAGCCGTTTTTCACCACCTGGATCACGGATAGTGAGATTGTACACGCCGTGGCGGACCGTGCCGACGGTACTTATGTTTTCTCCGATGTCGCCCTAGGTAAGCGGGGCTCCCAGTTTTGGGACGGACAGTCGGCGCATAACCCCAAAATATTCCGCCATAAGGGGAAGTATGTTCTCTTTTATATGGGCTCTACTCACCCGTTTGAGCCGTTCCCGGACGGCGATGATCCCGATGTGACGGGCAAGCACTGTGTGGTGGCGCGCAGCAACAAGAGAGTCGGCGTAGCGGTGGCCGACAGCCCCTACGGTCCGTGGCAAAGGTTTGACTGCCCAATTTTGCCTACCAAGCCAAACACCTTTTATAGTTTCCTAACTTCCAACCCGTCGCCGATCATTCACGAGGACGGCAGCGTGCTGCTGATGTTTAAGGCCCGTGCCTATGATGGGGACGTCCATGGCAGGATGACGATCGGAATCGCCAAGGCCGACCATTATCTAGGACCATACAGGGTCATCAACTCTGAGCCGATCTTTGGCCCGGATAAGGTGGGTGAAATTGAAGATCCATCCATCTGGCTGGATAACGACGGCTATCACTTGCTAGCGAAAGATATGGGCAGCTCGATTTGTGGTGAGCACCACGCGGGCATTTTGTGCCATTCGGACAATGGCCTCGATTGGCGTCTCGATGAAGATCCTCTGGCCTATTCCAAAAAGGTACAGTGGCGGGACGGTAGCGAGGGTGTTCTGGGGCAAATGGAAAGACCTTTCCCGTTAGTGGAGGATGGAGTGGTGACTACTCTATTTTTTGCAGCGATGGACGGACCCGGAGGCTTTAATAACGGCACAAGATCCTGGAACCAGGCTGTTCCCTTAAAGAAAAAGTGAGTAATCGATGTTAAAGGGCATTCGTCCGGAGATCAGCCCCCTCGCGTCTTGCCGCTTTGGTGGAAATGGGCCATGACGACGAAATCTGATTGGCAGATGCATACTTTCCCGCACATTCCTTATTGAATTGGTCTCACATACAAAAAAACCGGCATGGCCGGTTTTTTTCATACTTTAGTTATATTATTTTGACTCTTTCCACAACTGCGAAGTACGCATAGGGCCAGGAGAGCCGATGGAGTAAGATTCAGGCACCACAGTATCGCTATTACGTACATTGTTTTTGATTACAACGCCTTCATCCAAAGCAGATACTGTACCGATGGTGTAGAAGTTCTCTTTAGAGATCTGGATGATCTCTTCCATCAGCTTGTTTTGCTCGTCCTGAGAAGCCGTGTCCCCCATTTTTCTGTATAGCTCTATTTGCTTCTTCACATGTGCGGGTGGCTCAACCGCAGTTGCATGGTTTTTGTCGCTCATCCAGTAGTAGTAACCAACACCCCAGGTAGAGGCAGGGTTTTGCACCGCATAGTTCGCGAACGTATCCATTATGCCAATACCGCCATCGCCGCCAGCCGGCAATAGGTCGTAGTTGTTTTCGAGACGTTGTGTTTGCATATATGAACCTTCAACAACGCGGATATCCAGGAAGATACCCACGTCGCGCCAATCATTTTTAACCAGCTCAAGGATGTCAGTTTGCTCACCTACAAAAGCTTGATTCATCAAGGCCTCAATACGAATACGCTTACCTGTTTTGTCCAAGCGATAGCCGTCTTCGTCGCGTTTGCTCAAGCCGATCGCGTCTAGCATTTTATTGGCTTTAGCAGGGGCATACTCAGTAAATTGAGTGGCGAACTCTTCATCATAGAAAGCGGAACCTTCAGACGGTGCCGCCTGATAAGGTTTTACTACGCCCGAATACATGGTTTCGCTGATTGCATCACGGTCAATAGCGTGAGACAAAGCGATGCGGAAATCTTTATTTCTAAACAGTTCGCGCTTAACCAGATCTTTATGCGTTTGGTTAAGAGGTAGCACTAGGGCGTTCATGCTGGCGCTAGGGCGGAAATCGTATTTGTAGTCACCCTTTTCTTCATTTTCCATCATCATGGAGCGATAGGTTGATTTACCGATATGGCGTGTTTGGAAGTCGGTCTCACCGGCCGCTGCACGTAAGATCATCTCTTCTTTGTTCTCGGAGTAGGAGAAGAATACACGGTCCAAATATGGCAGCTGGTTGCCGGCTGTATCCACCATCCAGTAGTAAGGGTTACGTTCCCAAACTGCGTACTGAGTTTCCGGTCCTGGGATTACTTTCACTTTCCAGGCGTTAACTGTTGGGCGCTCAGGGTTGGTGTAGTGCTCAAAGAAGTAGTGAGCGCGGCACTTGGTCTGGAAGTATTGCTGCCAGCTATCAAAGCCTTCTTCTTTGGCTCTTGCTTCGGCCTTATTGTTGAATTCGGGCAGGAACTGTTGGCAATAATGTTTAGGGAATTGAACGATGTTGGAGCCGTCGGTGTTGGCCAGCTTACGGATGAACATACCGTCTGGTTTAGACAGAGTGAACTTGATAGTGTTGGCGTTGAGCACTTCTGCTTTGGCGTCGCCTACATTACGGGCAAAAAACGGACGGTTACCAGACCAGTCGTCACGGTTCATCAGATCGATATAAAAGGCGATATCTTCAGCGGTAAATGGGTGGCCATCAGACCACTTCACGCCTTTGCGCAGCGTGATGGTGTATTCGGTCAGCTCTTTGTTCACCGTGTAGCTAGTCGCTAGGTTTGGTTCAATGCCAGTGTAAGTGCGGTTGAAGTTGAACAGGTTGTCATATTTGAGCATTCGCATACGGTGGCCATTATCTCTCTTCATACCCAGAAGTCGTAATTCCCCACCGTATTGACCGATAGATTCAATGGGTTCAACTACCAACGGGTTTTCTGGCAGCCGTTTTTCCACTGCTGGCAACGTTCCGCTGTTAACGAGTTCGGCTAATTGTGGGGCTTCATTGTATGTAGCTGCTTGACTAGCACAGGAGATTGCGAGCGTAACACTTGCTGCAATTTGGGTAACAAACAGGGGGAGGTTCGTATTTTTCACAGGGCACCTTTATTGTCTATTTCACGTCGAAAGTTCATACACGGGTTATTCGTGCTCGCTAAGGAATGAGTTAGCAATGATGCTTAATTAAACATTCCGAAACGATGTTTCAACTAATTTATTAGAGCCTGATTGTAATGCAGTGGAACGACAGGTGTTCTGCGAGTATTCTCTCAAAAAAAGGTTAAATAGACCCATCTTTCATGCCCACCCTTATTTATTTTTGCCCGTTTACTGGGTGGTTAAGTTTATTCGGGCAATGGAAAATAGGGCCGCGAATGGTCAACAGAAACAAAAACATACTCAATCTAATTCCTATGAATATGGATGATAATGCTCAAACTAGTTAAGGTAATAGTGAGGCTAAAACGTTTCTATCCAAAAATGTTTTACTTCATAACAAAAAGACGAACATTCGGTTTACCTTTTCAGTCAAGTCAGTTTCCAATTTGGCTCTCGGTTTCCATCAGAACCCTAATTATTCGTAACTATCCGTTAGTGGACAGCTACAAACTCACGATCTCCTTAGACAGGGGCTGGAAGTCATTTGGGTATATTTCTTGAGATTTCTCGGGAAAAAGGCACAATCACTGCAATTTGTAAAAAATGGATCTTAAAAACGCTGGCGCTATGAAAATTATTGTTGATGAAAACATGCCGTATGCTGAAGAACTGTTCAGCCAGATCGGTGAAGTGATTTTAAAACCGGGCCGTTCACTGACGGCTGATGATCTGATTGATGTTGATGCACTCATGATTCGCTCAGTGACCAAGGTCAATGCTGAGCTGATCAGTAAAGCCAACAAACTGAAATTTGTGGGTACCGCAACTGCGGGTATGGATCATGTTGATCAATCGCTTCTGCAAGAAAAAGGTATTTTCTTTACTGCCGCGCCGGGTTGTAACAAAGTTGGCGTTGCAGAGTATGCGTTCAGCGTCATGATGGTATTAGCACAGCAAAAGGGTTTCTCTATTTTTGACAAGACGGTAGGGATTATCGGTGCAGGGCAAGTTGGCAGTTACTTGGAAAAATGCTTAAAAGGCATGGGTATCAAAGTCCTGCTTAACGATCCGTTCAAACAGGAAGAAGGTGACCCGCGCAGTTTTACGCCGCTTGCCGAGCTAATTGAAACGTCAGATATCATTACCGTGCACACACCGATTACTAAAGATGGCAAATATCCAACCCATCATATGTTTGATGAAGCGGTATTAAACGGTTTACGCGCGGACCAAATTCTTATCAATGCGGCACGAGGCCCAATTGTAGACAACAGCGCACTGAAGCGACGTTTACAGAAAAACGATGGATTTACCGCAGCACTGGACGTATTCGAGTTCGAACCAGAGGTTGATATGGACCTTCTGCCTCTGCTAGCATTCGCCACCCCTCACGTAGCAGGCTACGGTTTAGAAGGGAAAGCTCGTGGCACGACAATGATTTTTAACAGCTACTGTGAGTTCTTAAATAACGCATTACGTGCGCATGCCAGTGAGTTATTGCCAACCGCCCCTGTGCCGAAACTGTTTTTGGACAGAGCGTGGGATGAAGCAACACTGCATAACATCACGCAGATAATCTATGATGTGCGTAAAGATGACGCACTTTTCCGTCGTGAGATCAGTAAGCCAGGCGCATTTGACCTGATGCGTAAAAATTACTGGGATCGTCGAGAATACAGTGCCGTCACGCTAATGGGTGATGCAACATGTAATCTTGCACCATTAGCAGAACTAGGTTTTCAGATTGAGGTAAGTCAATGAGCCAACAATATAATGTTGCTATTTTAGGCGCGACCGGCGCGGTCGGTGAAACAATTTTAGAAGTACTTCAAGAGCGTAAATTCCCAGTCGGTGAACTTTACCTGTTGGCGAGTGAGCGCAGTGAAGGCAAGACTTACCGCTTTAATGGTAAAACCATACGTGTACAAAACGTAGAAGAGTTTGACTGGTCGCAAGCACACATCGGTTTATTCTCTGCTGGTGGTGATCTGTCAGCAAAATGGGCGCCAATTGCTGCTGATGAAGGTGTGATTGTTATCGACAACACCTCACACTTCCGATACGAGTACGATATTCCTTTAGTGGTGCCAGAAGTTAACCCTGAAGCCATTGCAGAGTTCCGCAACCGTAACATCATTGCAAACCCTAACTGTTCGACTATCCAAATGTTAGTCGCACTAAAACCAATCCATGATGCGGTAGGCATTGAGCGTATTAACGTTTCAACTTACCAGTCTGTTTCAGGTGCAGGCAAAGCGGGTATTGATGAATTAGCTGGACAAACGGCCAAGCTACTTAATGGTCTTCCAGCGGAAACGAAAGAGTTTTCACAGCAGATCGCGTTTAACTGCATTCCACAGATCGATCAGATGATGGACAACGGCTACACCAAAGAAGAGATGAAAATGGTGTGGGAAACGCAAAAGATTTTCAATGATCCAGGTATTACCGTAAACCCAACTTGTGTACGTGTACCGGTGTTTTACGGTCACGCAGAAGCGATTCATGTTGAGACTCGTTCATCAATCGATGCACAAGAAGTGATTAACTTACTTGAGCAAACTGAGGGTGTTGAAGTGTTCCATGGTGAAAATTTCCCGACTCAAGTTCGCGACGCGGGTGGTAAGGACCACGTTATGGTTGGTCGTATTCGTAACGATATTAGCCATCATAGCGGGATTAATTTATGGGTGGTTGCGGACAACGTACGTAAAGGCGCAGCAACTAACGCCGTACAAATTGCAGAAGTGCTTATCCGCGATTACTACTAATCTAGCTGAGTTAATAAACCCAAGGCCTCGCAGATTGCGGGGCTTTTTTTGTCCTATCAGTGAGTATTTGTGTGAGATTAGTACGAATATGGTCAATGTCACACATTTTTTACGCTTAACGCTATAGTTTTGCTTGGTATATCCGATATATTTAACTGATCACCATTTCAAATTGTATCAAGCACAAACTGAGCCTTCTATGCGTCAAATTTATAAGCGTTTGTTAACAACCTTAGTGTTAATAAGCGCGACTCAGACATCGTCAGTGGTTCAAGCCGAAGGAATTCGTCTTGTTGGACCTTCAGGTGAAGTGCAATCATCGCCTAGCTATGCTGAAGAGATTGAACGAGCGTTACCCGCTCCTCCTGCAAATTCTCAGCCTTCTCGTTTTATTGGGCCTACAGGTGAAAATCAAACGTTATGGTCGATTGCGTCTCAAGTACGGCCTTCTCGCAATGTGACGGTTCAACAAACGTTACTTGCTATTTATCGACTCAATCCTCAGGCATTTGAAGATCAGAATATCCACGAACTGATCCCGGGAAGCCGTCTGCGTCTTCCTTCGTTGGAACAAGTGCAAAGCGCGAGCACAGAGCAAGCTGTCGCTATTATGAAAGCGCATGAGGCGAAGCTCAAACAGGTTAAGCCAGTCAGCAAAGCAACGACGGTTAAGCGCGCAGAGCAGCAACCAACTCCGCCAGTTAAGCAGGAACCCGTTTCTTCTCAATCAGACTCGGTTACGCCTGTTAAAGCTGAACCTGTTAAGGCAAATGAACCAATAGTTACCGTTCCGCCAGTCAATACGTCTCCACAAGGTGAGCAGCAAGTCACCGACCTTAAAGCTAAACTTCAAGGTTCTCAGAGTGAACTCACTTCACTTGAAGAGAAAAACCATCGTTTACGCCTGATGTTGTCAGAAGTACAAAGCGAAGTTGAGACGTTGAAAAATGAACTTAACGATGAAGAGCGTATTCGTTCCGAAGTAGAAAGACTGTTGGCAGAAGAGCGTCAGCGCGCTGAAGAGCAGCTGCGTATGCAGCCAACCGCATTAGATAACTTTTTATCTAATGGCTGGCTTGTGGGGCTCGCGGCGCTTATTCCGGGCGCGTTACTCGCTTTCTTAGTGGTTCTGCTACTTGGTCGTCGAAGCAAAGAACAACAAGAGCCAGTTACCCAGCAGCAACCACCAAGCCTCGATCCTCTTGCTGCACCAATCGGTTTAGCCGCAGCGGATGAGCTCGAAGATGAATTGAATCTGGATGACGATCTCTTTGCTGATGAAGAGAGCGATAGTGTATCTGACAAAGAGAGTGTTCCTGAGTTAGAGGACGATGTATTTGCCGGTCTTGAGGATGAAGAGCTTGATTTCAATCTAGAAGGTGATGACGGCGAAGATCCATTCGCTGGTATCGGTGACGATGGTGACCTTGATGTCGGCTTTGACGAGTTTGATTCATCGACAAACGGAATAAAAGCCAATGGAGAAGAGAAAGCGCTCGGTCTTGAAGAAATGGAGCGAGCGTTAGACGAAGCGTCGCCGGAACTCGAAATCCTTGATGAGCCAGACTTTGACCTATCGGATGGTGAGAGCGAGGAATTTGAAAAAGAGGACGTCTTTGCAGAATTATTAGCCGACGATACATCAGAAGACGAAGCTGGTAGCGCCCAAATAGACCAAGCGACACTGGACGAGTTGTTCGCTGAACTCGATAGCAGTGATATTGACTTAGGGGATGATTCATCCGACGTTTCAGAAAATGCTATTTCTGCTGGTGAAGTATCAGATGATGAAATAGAAAATCTGTCGGCTCTACATGAACAGTCTGAAGCGCAAACGCTTGATCCAGCCATTGAGTCCGATCAACAGGACAGCGTGATATCAACCGATGAGGTTGGCTCTCTTGCTGTAGGCGACAGTACTTTTGATTCGTCTGATAGTACTACTGATATCGATGAAAACAGCACAGACTTGTTGGATGAACTTATTGATTTTGATGACGAAGGCTCAGAGGATGAGTTTGACCCACTAAACGAGTTAGAGTCATTGTCAGGCTTTGGTGATGAAGAATTTGAAGAGTTGGACGCAGACAGTATCGACTTACTCGATGAGTTGCTCGACGATGACGTTAATCTTGAGTTAGAAGATGAAGTCGCGAGTGAACTCGATCCTTTTGATGAATTAATTGGTGCAGATGAAGAGCCGGAAAGTGAGCAAAACCAGCAAGAAGAGGACGATTTACTCGCATCACTGGGTTTCGATGACTTAAATGATTCGCCATCAGAAAATACTCAGGACGCGCCGTTATCAGCTCAACCTATGCAAGCCGCTCCAGAACAATCTGATGAGGCTGATATTGAGCTTGAGTCGGACTTAGATATTGATGCACTGCTTAATGAACATCAGCCTGAACTAGCGCAAGAGTTTGACAATCAAGAGCCTGCAGAGCAAGAGAGTGAAGCATCTGCTAGTGATGAATTGCTAGAAGAAAGTGAAGATATCTCCTTCGAATACGATCCTTTGATGCGTGAGTTGGATGAGCTCTTTGAATCAAGTAACGACGACATCAATTCAGAACAAGACGACAACAAGGAAGCGACTTCTGATGTCGATTCTCTGTCTGATGAGCAAGAAAAATCAGACAACGCAGACTCTGTAGCGCAGACAGAACCGTCAGAGCAACTTGAAGAGGTCACTTCAGAGGAAGCTCTTGAAGAGCCTGTTACTGAGACATCTCCAGCTTCTGTAGAAGAGAAACAAGTAGAACCTGAATTTACACCAACACCAAATACCGTTGAAAATGAATTTGGAGTGCCGCTGGAAGAAGACTGGTTACTGGATGAAGCCGAACCAGAGCCAGAAACAAAACAGGAGTTAGAGCCTGTTGCAGAAACTTCCGGTGAAAGTGGTGAAGACGAGTTTGTTTTTGATGAGCGAGAGCTAGCGGAATTCAGTGAAGAAGACGCTTTGGCATCAATGACGGATGAGCCGGAGTTGGCAGAGCCTGAAAGCGAAGCACCAGCGGTAAGTTCAGAAGCGGATGATGAATTCGAATTTGACGAGCTAGAACTTCCAGAGTTCAACGAAGAGGATGCTTTGGCATCAATGGCGGATGAGCCGGAGTGGCACCAGCCTGAAAGTGAAGCTGACGAGCCAGCTTCTGAACAAGACACGGTCAGTTTCGATGATTCAGACCTTCCTGAGTTTACTGAAGAAGATGCACTTTCTTCTTCATCCGATAGCACTGAGTCGGAGCCAGAGCCATCGACTAGCGCCAAAATGACTCTTAAAGCAGACAACGATCATGATGCGTTGTTTGAACTGTTTGCTCAGCAGAGCAGCTTTGACACAGATCCAGAACCAACTCAAGCCATTCAAGAACCAGACATTGCTGGCTTCGCTGAGTCTGATATGGAGAGCCTGTTATCTGAAAAGGGCGAATCTGAGGCTTTCGAAGGCCAGTTAGACCGTGACACAATAGACAGTGCCGGTATGGATTTCGAGACCATGTTTGATGTAGGTGACGATTGGGAAGGATTTAAAAAACCGACTGGTCATACTGTACCTGATGCCGAAGACGTACCAGAAGACCAGCGCGATATTTGGCAGTCAGAAGAAGCTCTAAGCCAACCAAAAATTGCCGAAGAAAACTGGGAACAACAAACGACCCTAGACGATTTTGACTCTAAGAAAAGTCAATTCATGACGATTGATGAATTGATGGCGCAGGTCGATAACGAGAGCGGAGACTTTGAAGAAGAGGACTTGAACCTAGACGTGGGTTTAAACGAGTTTCCGGATGTGATTGGCGATATCTCTGATGTGGATGTTGATTCCGATTCTGAAGGTGCAGGTAAATTGGATTTGGCTAAGATCTACCTAGAAATGAACGACTCTAAAGGGGCGATCAAATTGCTGGAAGAGGCAATTGTATTCGGTGAAGATGACGTTCGACGTGAAGCGAAGAATCTCATCGACGCCATTAATGGTCGATAAATAAAATCAGGGTGGCGCGAGCCGCCCTTTTTTGTATCTGCAAGCCAAGTCATTCCCGCTGAAACTGGCAACCAGACGTTACTTGGGTATATACTTCCCGCCCCATTTTAGAGTTCGAAGGTTAAGATGAGAATCGCATTAGGTATCGAGTATAACGGTACAAACTACTTTGGTTGGCAACGGCAGAGAGACGTAAAAAGCGTCCAGGAAGAGCTAGAAAAAGCCTTGTCTATCGTTGCAAACCACCCTGTAGAAGTTCAATGCGCAGGTCGTACTGATGCAGGCGTGCACGGCACGGGACAAGTTGTTCACTTTGATACCAACGTAACCCGAAAAATGGTGGCTTGGACCATGGGGGCGAACGCGAACATGCCAAGTGATATTGCTGTCCGGTGGGCAAAGGAAGTTTCAGACGACTTCCATGCGCGGTTCTCTGCGACAGCGCGCCGTTACCGCTACATTATATTCAATCATGCGTTACGCCCGGGTATTCTAAATTCTGGTGTCAGCCACTATCACGGGGCGTTGGATGAGCAAAAAATGCATCAAGCGGGGCAGTATTTGTTGGGAGAGAATGATTTTTCCTCCTTCCGCGCTGCGCACTGCCAGTCTCTGAGTCCGTGCCGCAACATGATGCACTTAAACGTGACTCGTCATGGTGATTATGTCGTCATCGATATCAAAGCCAACGCGTTTGTTCACCATATGGTGCGTAATATCACTGGTAGCCTGATAAAGGTTGGACGTGGTGAAGAAAGCCCAGAGTGGATGCAGTGGTTGTTAGAAGCAAAAGATCGCAAACTTGCAGGGGCGACTGCAAAAGCAGAAGGCCTATATTTGGTCGATGTGGATTACCCACAAGAATTTGATTTACCTCGTGTACCGATCGGCCCGTTATTTTTACCAGATAATTTGAACTAAATTTACAAACTTGCTTCAAAATATCGGTAGTTTACACTGAATGTGTACGGAAACTATGCGCTATTTATGATAATAAAAATAGGTACAACCAGTTTTTTATCTACAGTAGCGGCAAGATATGGTTTAATCCGTCGGTGTTATTTCGAATTTATATCTTTCGCAATGAAGCGGAAGAGTTGATAGAAAAGGTCTTCCATGAGTTGGCTTGAAAAGATTTTAGAAAAAAGCAGTCTTGTAAGTTCACGTAAAGCTTCTATCCCAGAAGGTGTGTGGACTAAATGTACCTCTTGTGAGCAGGTTCTTTACCATGCTGAACTAGAGCGTAACTTAGAAGTATGTCCTAAGTGTAACCATCACATGCGTATGAAAGCGCGTCGTCGTTTGGAAACATTCCTGGATGAAGGTAACCGTGTTGAACTAGGTTCTGATCTTGAGCCTCAAGACAAGCTGAAGTTTAAAGACTCCAAGCGCTACAAAGAGCGTATTTCAGCCGCTCAAAAGAGCAGTGGTGAGAAAGACGCATTGGTTGTCATGCAGGGTGAACTGCTAGGCATTCCTCTGGTCGCTTGTGCATTTGAATTCTCTTTTATGGGCGGTTCTATGGGCTCGGTAGTTGGTGCTCGCTTCGTTAAAGCGGTTGAAGCGGCAATCGAGAACAACTGTGCGTTAGTTTGTTTCTCAGCAAGTGGTGGCGCGCGTATGCAAGAGGCGTTGATGTCTCTGATGCAAATGGCAAAAACCAGTGCAGCACTGGAGCGTCTCTCTGAGAAAGGTCTGCCGTTCTTCTCAGTACTGACTGACCCAACAATGGGTGGTGTATCAGCAAGTTTGGCCATGTTGGGCGACATCAACATTGGCGAACCTAAAGCCTTGATTGGTTTCGCTGGTCGTCGCGTAATCGAGCAAACTGTACGTGAAGATCTTCCAGAAGGCTTCCAACGTAGTGAATTCCTGCTTGATCACGGTGCAATTGATATGATCGTTGATCGTCGTGAAATGCGTCAGCGTGTGGGTGGCCTTATCGCTAAGATGACCAACCACAAGTCTCCATTGGTGGTTTCGGTTAACGAATCTCCAAATGAAGAGTCATATTCTGTACCAGAAGCGGACGAAAAAGGGTAAAGTAACAACTAACATAAAGCCAAAGAAATTAATGGTTAAAGTTAGATGACCCAAAACCCAATTCCTCAAGCCACATCCTCTCTAGAGGTGTGGCTTGATTATTTAGCAAATATTCATTCCTCAGCAATCGACCTGGGCTTAGACCGTGTTCAAGCGGTAGCAAATAAAGCCAACCTCACTAAACCTGCTCCGACGGTTATCACTGTTGCCGGAACCAATGGTAAAGGCTCAACATGTGCGTTAATGGAAGCGATTTTATTAGACGCCGGTTACTCAGTCGGTGTTTACAGTTCACCCCACCTGATTCGTTACAACGAGCGCGTGCGCATCAATGGCATAGATGTGGAAGACGCGAAGCATTGCCAAGCGTTTGATTACGTGGAAAAGCAGCGTGGTGACATCACATTAAGCCTGTTCGAGTTCGGAACGCTTGCTGCCTTACGTATTTTCCAAACCGAAAAAGTGGATGTGGTCCTGCTGGAAGTCGGTTTAGGCGGCCGTTTGGATGCTACCAACGTTGTTGATCACGATGTCTCTGTAATCACCAGCTTAGCCGTTGATCACGTTGATTGGCTCGGCGATGACATCAATGTGATTGGATTCGAAAAAGCTGGCATCTACCGCTCTGGTAAACCAGCCATTTGTGGTCAACCTCTACCACCAGCCACCGTGGCCGCGCATGCGGATGATATTGGTGCAGAATTCTTCCAGGTCGGTATTCAGTTCGATTATCAACTGACCGAGAAAGGCTGGAAGTGGACAAGTGGCGCATTTGACCTTGAAGACTTACCCGTTCCTTCCTTACCTTTGCCAAACGCTGCAACCGCACTCATGGCTCTTGGTGCGTCAGAATTGCAAATCACTGACATAAACCTCGTCAATGGATTGAATAATGCTCGGCTTGCAGGTCGGATGCAGGTGTTACAGAACAAGCCTGAGATCGTACTTGATGTTGCTCACAACCCACACTCTGCTCAATACTTAGTAGAAAAAGTGAAACAGCAGTATGCGGGTAAAAACATCCATGTAGTGGTTGCCATGCTGCACGATAAGGACATCAAGGCCACGATTGAGGCACTGACACCTATCGCTATTCAATGGTACCCAGGGTCGCTGACAGGTCCTCGTGCTGCAACTGCAGAGGAGTTGTGCCAATACTTACCTCAGGGGCAGGTTCAGTTCCAGACACCAGTAGCAGCGTTTGAAAGTGCGAAAGCGAACGCGCAACAAGAAGATGTGATCTTGGTAGTTGGTTCTTTCCATACCGTGGGTGAGGTGTTGGAGCATTGGCAAGCAAGTAATTAAGCAAAGATAACAAGCAGCAAAGGTAATTTGATGGCAAGTAAATTTCAGAGTCGTTTAGTCGGCACTATCATTCTGGTCGCAGTGGGGGTGATTGTGCTCCCAGATGTACTAGATGGTAAAAAACTTCACTACAAAGAAGAATTTGCCAGCATTCCTATCAAACCTGAGCTTGATAGCGATGTGGAAAATTTCGAAATACTCGATCCTGTCGAAGATGATATTGCATTACCTGACTCTCCTGTAGAGGCAGTGGTGCAGGAGTCAGAGGAGCCTCAGTTGACCGCTTCGAATCAGGAACCTGTGGCTGAGCCAGAGGAGGCGAAACAACCCGATCAAGTTGAAGTAGCTCCTCGTCCGGTTGTAGAGAAAAATCAATATGAAGATTCTGCATGGATCATTCAATTGATGGCGCTGAAGAATCATGACAATGCGGTAGCGTTAGTTGCCGATTTGCAAAAGCGTGGTTATCAAGCTCACACGAAACGAGAAAATGAATTTACGCGCGTCATTGTTGGTCCAGATGTGTCAAAAAGTAAACTCGAACGACAAGTTCAAGAATTACAAAAAATTACTGGCTCAAAAGGTCAATTGCTTAAATTTAAGCCGTTAAATCCGTAAGAAAACGTTTGCGTCAGCATTTTTTCTGTTAAAATGCGCGCCAACTTAAGATGAAGAAAATATGAATTGGTTAGATTTTGTCATTTTAGGAGTGATCGGGTTTTCAGCTTTGATCAGTTTAGTTCGTGGTTTTGCTAAAGAAGCGTTGTCTTTGGTGATTTGGTTTGGAGCGTTTTTTATCTCCAGTAATTACTACACCAAATTAGCGGTATATTTCTCCAATATCGAAGACGACATGTTCCGCAACGGAGCTGCGATAGCGGCATTGTTTGTCGCAACATTAATAGTTGGTGCAGTGGTGAATTATGTCATTGGTCAACTGGTACAAAAAACAGGGCTATCAGGTACGGATCGAATTCTTGGTATGGTATTTGGTGGTTTACGCGGAGTCTTGATTGTTTCTGCGCTACTGTTTTTTATGGATGCGTTTACCGCATTCCCAAGCTCGGATTGGTGGAAAGCGTCACAGTTAGTTCCTGAGTTCAAACGTGTGATCGCTCCCTTCTTCGAGCATTTACAAGCAACGTCAAGTTTTCTTTCTGGCACTATCTAGTAGTGCCAGCTACTGTCGCAAATCGAGGATTAGGACATGTGTGGTATTGTTGGAATCGTGGGCACAACCCCTGTAAACCAGTCTATTTATGACGCGTTAACGGTGTTACAGCATCGTGGCCAAGATGCAGCGGGTATTTGTACCATAGAAAGCAATCGTTTTCGTCTGCGTAAGGCGAACGGTTTAGTTAAGGATGTGTTCGAAGCAAAACATATGCAGCGCTTGCAAGGTGAAGTGGGTATCGGCCACGTTCGCTACCCAACTGCTGGCAGTTCAAGTGCCTCAGAAGCTCAACCTTTCTACGTAAACTCTCCTTTCGGTATTACACTTGCCCACAACGGTAACTTAACCAACGCTAACGAAGTTCGCCAAAAGCTGTTTGAAAAAGACCGCCGCCACATCAACACAACGTCTGACTCAGAAGTGTTGTTGAACGTACTTGCTCACGAGATAGACTCTGTGAAAGGTAATGTTACGACAGAAGATGTATTCCGCGCGGTTACCAACGTTCATCGTACGATTCGAGGCGCATACGCCGTAACAGCAATGATCATTGGCCACGGTATGGTTGCATTCCGTGACCCAAATGGTATTCGCCCTCTTTGTTTGGGCAAACGTGAAGTAAATGGTCGTACTGAATACATGGTAGCGTCTGAGTCTGTGGCGCTGGATGCGGTAGGTTTTGACTTTATGCGTGATGTTGCGCCGGGTGAAGCCGTTTACGCGACTTTCGACGGCGAGTTGTACACTAAGCAGTGTGCAGACAATCCGAAGTTAAACCCATGTATTTTTGAGTTTGTTTACTTCGCTCGTCCGGATTCATTCATTGACAAAATTTCTGTTTACAGCGCTCGTGTTGAAATGGGCAAAAAGCTAGGTGAACGTATCAGCGAAGACTACGCTGATCTGGATATCGACGTTGTAATCCCAATTCCAGAAACCTCGTGCGATATTGCACTGCAAATTGCACAGGCGATTGATAAGCCATACCGTCAAGGATTCGTGAAAAACCGCTATGTTGGACGTACGTTCATCATGCCGGGTCAACAACAGCGTAAGAAGTCTGTTCGTCGTAAACTGAATGCGATTCGTTCTGAGTTTAAAGACAAAAATGTACTGTTGGTTGATGACTCTATCGTTCGTGGTACTACGTCAGAGCAGATTATTGAGATGGCTCGTGACTCTGGTGCAAAGCGAGTGTACATGGTTTCAGCGGCTCCAGAGGTTCGTTTCCCGAACGTTTACGGCATCGACATGCCAAGCGCTACCGAGTTAATTGCTCACGGTCGTGACAACGAGACTATCTGTAAGCATATTGGCGCAGATGCATTAATCTACCAAAAGCTTGAGGATTTAGTTGAAGCCGTTGGCCTTGGTAACCAAGACATTACACAGTTCGATACATCGGTATTTAACGGTGAGTACGTGACAGGTGACATTGATCAGCAATATTTGGATTTCCTCGATGGCCTGCGTAATGACGATGCCAAAATTCAACGTGAGATTCAGCAAGATTTAGCGAACTTAGAGCTTCATAACGAAGGCGCATAACCTCCAGTGACCAACCTGGATAAATCCGCTTGATCTTGAATGAATACAACTAAGAGATACTCAACACTGAACGTGAAAACGTTCAGTGTTTTTTTATCTGGAGCATATAAAAACCCCCACCCAATGTATGCCAGAGACACCGCTTTCAACCAGTCCTCCCAGCCTCCTGTCGTTAATAAAATATTTGCCTTAACTTAGAACGTAATAACGTTTTGTAAAAATGAAAGTTTAGTTTTTTCTTCGCTCCTGAAGTCGATCCTGAAGAGGGGAGAAGTAACAATTCACTTGTTAAACAGTAGATTATTAATCTCACGTGCATTATAAAATATTCTTTTCATAATAATAAAACAATGGTTTGCTATTTTTGGCTTTGTTTTTTGATTGTGGTCGCAAGATTAGTAAAACTAGGTTTCATTAATCTTGTTGTGTTTTCTATCATGAATAGGCAATAAGCGATTCAGCGTGAAACGTTGTGTATAAACTAGAAAGGAATGAACGTGAGAATATTTAAATACTCGCTATTGGCTATGTCACTGATGGCAGTGACTGGTTGTTTAGAAAATACCTCGTCCCCTAGCAATAACCAAGCATCACAACAGGTGGCTCAGGGTGGAGTCCAGGCAACAGCCGAAGACTTTGAAACCCTGAAAAACCGCGTGATTCCTGATTTCGTTGCCAGTGCAAAATCCACTGCAACGAAAAAGGGTACCACCCTAGAAGTGTTGGCTGCGGAATACCTTCAGCGTGAGAGAGAAATTGAGCAGGAAGATGGCACCAAGGTAAAGGAGAAGTTCTGGAACCCGGAAGGTTACTGGCATGATGTCAATTACAAACAGATAGAAAAACCAGGCTGGTCACCAAGAGAGCACCTGGATCGCTTAGTTATTCTGGCAGCGACATACAATGAAAACCCGGAGCCTGAGTTGGGTACTGCGATCAGCAATGCTCTGATTTACTGGCTGGAAGCGGATCCGCAAAGCTGGAACTGGTGGTGGCATGATATCGGGATTCCAAAACGGATTGGTTACAGTGCGGTGATGGCCAAAGAGGCACTGAGTGAAGCATTAAGTAAGAGAGTTGCTGAATATCTGCCGAGTGTGCCTAATTACTCTCCGAACAACCCAAACAGCCCAATTCCAAAAGCGGCCAACCGCACCGATATCGCATTGGCAGTATTAAATCACGGTATATTGGCGGATGATGCGGAAATGGTTGGTAAAGCGATTGCTGACATCGAAGATACCATTGGGATCAGTACCGAAGCGGGCGTACAGCATGATTATTCATTCCATCAGCACGGTCCTCAGTTGTATACCTCGGGCTATGGCCCTGTATGGTTTACATCCGCGGCTAAATGGGCCAACTTTGTTGAAGGCCTGCCTTGGGCGTTCGGCCAGGATAAAATCGATGTTCTGGTTGCTTATATGTTGGATGGACAACGCTGGTCAAAACGTCATGGTCAGTGGGACTACAACACCATGAGCCGAGGCATCAGCCGTACCAAGAGCACCGAGTTTACACCCAATACTACGGACACATTGCCAGAAAATACGCCGATGGATATCGTTGCAGGGTGGGCGCCGGAGCGGGCTGAAGAGGCTGAGGCTTTTAAACGCCATGAGTTTGGTGGCGAAGGCTCGGGTCTGAACGGCTTTAAGCACTTCTGGCGCAGTGATTACTCGGTGAAAGCCGCGGACGGTCATATGTTCAGTATTGGTATGAACTCCCAACGAGTGGAGCCAGCGGAAGCGGGTAATGGTGAGAACCTGAAAGGCTTCTGGCTTGGTTTCGGTAGCACCTTCCTGCTGCAGCGTGGTAACGAGTACCATAACATCTTCCCAGTATGGGACTGGAAACTGGTTCCGGGCGTTACTGCACCTGAATATGTAGCCCAGGGGGCAGATTGGGGACGTATAATGCAGCAGGATGTTTCGTTTGTTGGTGGTGTTACCAACGATCGCTACGGTGTTTCTGTTATGGATCTGGATATCACTATCCGCCACTCGCAAACTGCTCACTCAACTAAGCCGGGATTCTATGAATTCGGTGAAGGTAAAGGTCGAACCCAGGCTAAGAAAGCGTGGTTCAGCTTTGCAGATGAAGTCGTCGCGCTGGGTGCGGGTATCAACTCGACTAACCATGAAGCGGTTAATACTTCGGTGAACCAGGTACTGCTTAATGGTGATGTGGCCGTTGATGGACAGGTAGTTCAGATAGGCAGCCGCTTGGTAACGAATGCTAAGTGGGTACACCATGATAATGTGGGTTATGTATTCCCGGACGACTGGCAGGGTACGGTATCCAACCAGACCCAAACGGGGACTTGGAAGTCGATCCGTAACACTAGCGATGCGCAAGAGGTCAGCAAGGATGTATTTACTCTGTCGATGACGCATGGCTCACAGCCTAACGGGGCTAAGTACCAGTATGTGATTGCTCCGGGTAAGAGCGCCGAGCAAACTGCAGAATACGCGAAGGTATTGCCGGTAGAAGTATTGCAGAACACCAATCAGGTTCAGGCGGTACGTCACAGCGAGCTGAAAGTGACAGGTATTGTGTTCCATGAAGCGGGCAGCATTAAGCTTGGCGATGATGTAGTGATTACGGCTAATCTGCCGAGTATCATTTTGCTTGATGAAAGCGGTAAGCAGCCAACATTCAGTGTTTCTACTCCTGGAGCAGAATATGCTGACCTAGAGCTGGTGTTGCAGTCGGCTACTTATGGTAACGTGACTCACCGAGTACTTACGCCGGGTGGTGTCGCTGAGCTGGGTAAGAGCGTGACCTTTGACTGGACCGCAGGACCAGATAACAGCGAGCGAGAGGCTGCACGAGAAGCACAGAAACAAGCAGAACAGGAAGCTGAGAGTCAGCCGGATCTGACACTGCTGGCGGTAGCCGATACTGAGCTACAGGGTGGTAAATACGCTGATGAAAACTTCGACGTTGTATCGCGCTGGGATCTATGGGCAGGTCAGATTGCTGATAAAGAAGCAACTGATGAAGGTGTGACTAAAACTGTGAAATCGGTGCTGAAGTTTGACCTGAACCAGCTGCGCGATACGGCAGCGGAGAATGCAACTCTGAAGCTACATGTGCGTAATGTTGGCGGGGATTCGCCACAAACGGTTAAAGTATCCGTACTGGCAGACAATGACTGGAGTGAAACCGGTATTACCTGGAACACATTACCAGTCAGTACGCCTAGTGACGCTGCATTTACTATTAGCAGTCAGGAGAAGAAACAGTGGGTTGAGCTGGATGTAACAGAGTTGGTTAACAATGCTCGTTCGAATGGTGCTATTAGCTTGCTGCTGGAAAATTCAGGTCAGGGCTTTGTCGCGTTCGGCTCTGATGAAACTGATCAGATTCCGGCATTGGATATCAAACGTGCACTCTAACGGTGGTTGAATCCTGAATAAATTTGATCGTTTATAATCAACGGCGACTACATCGGGTCGCCGTTTTTTACTGCTGAAGAGCCTAAACGGAACTATAAGTATCGGATGGCTCAGTGAATGTTGTAAGCGATCACGTAGTCAATGAAGAGGCGTACCTTTTCTGGTAAATGATCTTTATGGTTGTAAAGCATGTAAATGTCACGAGGGTTGGCGCTCCAGTCTGGTAAGATACGAATTAAATCTCCACGTTCAATGTACTCTTTGACCATGACATTAGGCATCAAGGTAATGCCTAGACCTTCAGAGCAGGTACTGCGAACCACATTCAGTGCATTGGCCTGAAACCGAGCACGGTCTGTGTTTACGACAGATTCTCCCTTGCTGTTATTTAGTGTCCACTTGATTAGTGGGTAACCTTTTAATAGAGAGTGTTTAGAGAGCTCTTCAGCGTGCTCTGGAGCCGGGTTAGCCGCAAGGTAGTCAGGGCTCGCGACTAAAATGTCTTTTACTTCGCCCACTTTACGCGCGATCAGGCTGGAGTCACGTTGTGGACCAACACGGAAGATGACATCCCATTCTGTTGGATCAAGTTTATCCGCATTGTTCTCTGTTGTTAGCTCAATATTAATATCCGGGTACTGCTTCATAAAGCCATTGAACATCGGCATCATCATACGTTTTGTTAGATTGTACGGAGCCGATATTTTGATTCTCCCGGATGCGCCTCGGCAGTCGTCAGTAATTTCCTCGGCGGTAGATGTTAGGCTTTGCAGTAGTGGTGAGCATTCTTTGTAAAAACGTTCACCGGCTTCGGTAAGAGAAAGCTTACGTGCATGACGGTTCAGTAGTCGAAGATTGACAGAGTCTTCTAGCGCTTGAATGCGTCGGGTGATGGTCGCAACCGGAATCATCGTTTTTCGCGAAGTTGCTGTATAGCTCCCATTTTCGACAACCAATCGAAATAGGTTTAAATCATCTAATTTCATATTTCCAGACACATTAAGTTACTAATTAACGCTAATTTATAATTAACTTTGCTATGAAAGATTGCTTTAAGTCAACATGTTGCACTATTTGACCACAGCAGACTGCTATGAGCAAACACTGATGTGGCAACGCTATTCCAATGAATATTTGTATAAACGCCTTTTTCAGACTACGGTTTATAACGAGGTGAGCTCACCTATGCCGTTCTTTGGTAGGGGCCTCCTCAATAAAAATACAACAATAATAAAGACTTAATAAAAACTTGTTTTTGACTGACCTATGTGAGGTGTAAGGGTATGTTTAAGGCTCACAGTCAAACGGCAATGGTCTCGGCGCAGGAAGCGGTTCATCATAAACTCATTATGTTAGTGGATGATGACGCCATTTTTCGTAACGTAACCAATGCCTATTTAGAAAGTCAGGGTTTTGAGGTAGTAGAAGCTGAAAATGGCTTAGACGCACTTCAACAACTTAGGGAACGCCAACCCGATCTTGTCTTATGTGATTTATCTATGCCGTTGTTAGATGGTATAGAGTTCGTCGAAGAAGTCAGCCTGGAATATCCATCGTTGCCGCTCATTGTGGTTTCTGGCACTGATGAAATGTCAGATGTCGCAAAAGCGTTGCGTTTTGGTATTAAAGACTTTCTTCCCAAACCGATAGGTAACTACAAGCACTTATCCCAAGCGATCGATAATACGCTTGAGGATTGTGATAGCCATTTTTCTGAACAACGTGATTTTTCAAGTCAGTGGTTCAGGGTCGATGATGGTGGAGAAATACCAGATGAACAAGAGCTTCACTGGCATTTAGAGTACTTGCAACAAAACCCGAACGCAGCAAGAGATTTGCTTCATGCGTTATTACCGGATAAAGATGCGTCTCAGGGAGACTGGCGCTGCTCATACCGTTTACTTCAGTCGACAGACGTCATGCCGTTAGTGTTTGATTATCGATGGTTGATGAATGGACAGTTTGCGTTCTACTTGGTTGATTCAGCTTCTCAGGATCAGTGTGGAGTAGGGACAACTTTACTTATAAGGGCGCTATTCGATGATTATCTGCGTAACTTGAAGAATTTTAGTGCAGATCTTAAAGACATGGTTGATATCATTGAAAAGGGTATTGAATGCTCGGAATGTGCAGGGGCTATTAATGCTGTGTTTGGTGTGGCAGATCTGGCTTCATCCATGGTTTCGATCTTGCCTGCAGGGTTGGACAGTCAATGGTCTAACGGTGTGTCTAACCAGCACATTGCAGCAGGAAATAGTCTGGGAGATGGCAGTATGAAAAACTTTATCACTCGAGACTTATCGCTGAGCACAAGCGGACAGTTGTCAATCGGGTGTCTCGGCTCTTCAAGCTTTAGCCTAAATATCACTCGTCATGACTAGAGTGTAAAAGTCTAACCTGACTAACAAAAAGCAGCTGAGAAAGCTGCTTTTTTATGCGGATTGAGAGCAAATAAATCAAGCGCAGTGACGAATAACCTTACTTTTTGTTTGTGTTTATCATTGGCTGTATAAGGTATAGTCAGCATCTAAACAATAATGACCCATTTGTGTAACGTGCGGTTAACGTTGCGGCGTGGGATAAGTAAAGTCAAATAGTGAGAAGAAACATCATGGCAGACAAAGAGTTTAAAGAGCCTTATAATATTTTGTACTTTTTAGGTTTCGTTGCAGCACTTATGATCCCAACATTACCTGCAACGCTAACTTGGCTGCGCGTGCTTAACGGTTACGCGGGCTAATGAATTAGCTATCGTATTCTGGAGTTCACCATCGTATGAAACGTTACTTTTTCAATACCGTTGGTGGACTCTGCATTTTGCTCGGCATAGCCGGGATTGCCCTTCCTCTATTACCAACTACACCCTTTATCTTGCTCGCCAGTGCGTGTTTTGTGCGAGGCAGTCCAACATTTAATCATTGGTTACACAATCACCACACCTTTGGCCCTATTTTGTATAACTGGAATCAAAATAAAGCCGTCGAGCCCAAAGTAAAACAACGTGGCGCGATTTTTATTGTGATCAGTTTTACGATTTCGATTTTCGTTGCCCCTGTTGTTTGGGTGAAAATTGTACTTTTAGTAATGGCAATCGTTTTGCTTAGCTGGTTTATGCGTCTACCTGTGATTGAGCTGGTTGCTGACCGAGAAGAAAATCACTAAGATTGTAGGGAATAGTGTGCCCGCTCTTCGAGTGGGCGTTTGTATTTTTAGCGTCTGTGAGTTTACGAATATAAGCACATAGCGATGAAAACCTATTGTTCGTTGCCCTCGTGATACTGAGATAGCGAGAGGGTGATGAGCCAATCTAAGTAAATCGGTATTATGACTACAGAAACAATTTCACTGATCAAATCTAGCATCAAAAGCATCCAAGATTACCCAAAACCTGGCATTCTTTTCCGCGACGTAACCAGCCTTTTAGAAGACGCGAAAGCGTATCAGGCAACTATTGGTTTATTGGTTGAACGTTACAAAGCGATGGGATTTACAAAGGTTGTAGGGACAGAAGCGCGAGGCTTCCTGTTTGGTGCACCATTAGCGCTTGAGCTAGGTGTTGGTTTTGTTCCCGTGCGCAAGCCAGGTAAACTGCCACGCCCAACGATTGCTCAGTCCTATGAGTTAGAGTACGGTATGGATACATTAGAAATCCATACTGATGCGATCGTAGAAGGTGACAAAGTACTTGTTGTCGACGATTTGCTAGCAACTGGCGGTACGATCGAAGCAACAACGAAACTGATTCGCCAATTAGGTGGGGAGGTTGAGCATGCTGCATTCGTTATCAATCTACCTGAAATCGGTGGTGACAAGCGTTTAGAAGCTTTAGGTCTAAATGTATACAGCATCTGCGATTTTGAAGGACATTAATACATTCAATGAGTTACTTAGCTTTAGCGCGAAAATGGCGTCCTAATAAGTTTGACCAAGTCGTGGGACAAAAACATGTTCTTACGGCATTGGAGAACGCATTAGCGCAAAATCGCCTCCATCATGCGTATTTGTTTAGTGGTACTCGTGGTGTTGGTAAGACGAGTATCGGCCGTTTGTTCGCCAAAGGGCTGAACTGTGAAACCGGAATTACCGCCACACCTTGTGGTCAGTGCGATACTTGCCGCGAAATTGATGAGGGCCGATTTGTTGACCTGCTCGAAATTGATGCGGCTTCACGTACTAAAGTTGAAGACACTCGAGAACTGTTAGACAACGTTCAATATAAACCTGCTCGCGGACGCTTTAAGGTGTATCTCATCGATGAGGTACATATGTTGTCACGTCACTCTTTCAATGCGCTGTTGAAAACACTGGAAGAGCCGCCGGAATACGTTAAGTTCTTGCTGGCGACAACCGATCCGCAAAAGCTACCCGTGACAATTTTGTCTCGTTGTCTACAGTTCCATCTAAAGCCAATCAGTGTCGATGAGATTCATCAGCAGCTAGATTACATCCTTGAGCAAGAGCAGATAACAGCAGAGCCTAAAGCTTTGGGTATGATCTCTCATGCGGCTGATGGCAGTATGCGTGATGCCTTGAGTCTGACTGATCAAGCGATTGCTTTAGGTAATGGTGCAGTACAATCTGGCATCGTTAGCCACATGTTAGGTACGATCGATACTGATCAGGCGATTCACTTACTTGAGTCGATCAGTAGCAAACAGCCTCAGAAAGCGATAGAAAAAATCCAACAACTGGCGTCAAATGGCGTAGAGTGGGACGGCTTATTGCAACAGTTGGCTGCTCAATTACACCGAATTGCCATGTATCAAGCTTTGCCATCTACGTTAGATCAAGCTCAGCCTGATGCAGAAAAAATCGAATTGTTAAGTAAAGCGCTCAGTCCGCAAGATGTGCAGCTTTATTATCAGGTTGCGATAAAAGGTCGTGAAGACCTCTCATTGTCACCAAATGGCCGCGTTGGCATGGAAATGATCGTACTGCGCATGATGGCATTCCGTCCGTCAGCAAGTAACAGTGCAAATGTCATTTCTACGGTAACGCAACCACAGTCTACATCTACACCGAACGTGAGTCCGCAAAAAGCACAGACAGCCGCAACTCCGCAGGCTTCGGTTCAACCACCGCAGTCACGACCGTCGCCTGTATCATCACAGCAACCGGCGACTCAGCCAGTCAGCCAGCCTGCGGTCAACCACCCGTCTCCGATGCAAGAAGCGCCTCAGTACCAGCCTGAGTATCAACCGGCCGAGCACGAGACACCACCAGCGCAATATGACATGGCGCCACCAATGAGTGAGAACCCTGAGCCTCAGCATCAGGAACCACCTCAACAAGCCTCAGATCGTGCTCCTACGACGCCTGCCAGTGGCGGATTAAGTGGTTTGCGCCATCAACTCCGTTCTCAGCGTAAGGGCTTGCAACAAAACTCTCCGCAACAGAGTGGTGGTCCAAAAAAGCCTAAAGCGGCATCTGCCAAACCAGAGTCGGTTCTTGACCGTGTAGCACAAAGACACGGCAATTCCGCGCAGGTGTCGCCACGTTCTACGCTCCAAGCGGAAGAGCAAGTCATTGAAGAAGCGTATCGCTGGCGTCCAAGTCAACCTACTGAGACAAAAGTTAATACCAAACTGACACCTACGCAGCTCAAGCAAGCCCTCGAGCATGAGAAAACACCTGAAATGGCGCAAAAGCTGGTTGATGAGTCTCTAGAGCACAATGAGTGGGCAAAGCTGATCAGTCTGATGAATATGCCTAAGCTAGTGGAGCAACTTGCGCTAAACTCACATTATAGCAAAGAAGGTTCGACGGTTTCTTTGCAACTGAGAGGTAGCCAGGCACACTTAAATACCGATAGAGCACAAGGTGAATTACTCAACGCTCTCAATACGCTTTTGGGTGAAGATTGCCATTTAAGCGTGGAAATTAGTGACGCTGGTGAGACACCTTTAGAATTGCGAGATCGACTCTATCAAGAAAAATTACAACAAGCGCTGAATAGTCTGGAAAACGATCCAAACGTTCATTTTATCGAACGTCGATTTGCCGCAGAGCTTGTGAAAGATAGCGTGCGCCCTATCTAATAATTGAATGGAATGGGGTTGAAAATGTTAAGTCATAACCCCATTAATTGATGCAACACCTCATAGCAATCACAGTAAATAAGTGAGCAGAAATAGCGCAGGAAAAATGCTCGAGGACAAGGCGCAATTTTTCGATAAGTAGTTATTCTACAATCAAAAGTTGCAACGATGTTATCGAGTATTTTAACAAGCTAGAATGACCAGTTATTTACTACGATTGGTATCACAAACCAGAGAGATAAACATGTTTGGTAAAGGCGGTATGGGCAACCTAATGAAGCAAGCCCAGCAAATGCAAGATCGTATGCAAAAGCTTCAAGAAGAAATCGCGAATATGGAAGTAACTGGCGAGTCTGGTGCTGGTCTAGTTAAAGTTACAATCACTGGTAGTCACAGCGTGCGTCGTGTTGACATCGATGAAAGTTTGATGGAAGACGACAAAGAAATGCTGGAAGATTTGATTGCGGCTGCATTCAACGATGCGGCTCGTCGCGTTGAAGAAACTCAAAAAGAGAAAATGGCTTCTGTAACTGGCGGTATGCAACTACCACCAGGTATGAAAATGCCATTCTAATCTGCTGACACTTAATTAAGCGGATTTTCAATGCGTACCAGTCATATGCTGGAACAGTTGATGGAGGCCTTACGTTGTCTACCTGGGGTTGGTCCCAAGTCGGCACAGCGTATGGCCTTTCATTTGTTACAGCGAGATAGAAAAGGCGGTTTACAGCTCGCCGATGCTCTTAGTCAGGCAATGACGGAAATTGGCCATTGTTCTGAATGTCGAACTTTTACTGAAGAAGAAGTTTGCCACATTTGTACTAATCCCAAGCGCCAGGAAAATGGCCAGATTTGCGTAGTAGAAAGCCCTGCAGACATTGCAGCGGTAGAGGCGACGGGCCAGTACTCTGGGCGATACTTTGTTTTGATGGGGCATTTATCTCCGCTTGATGGTATCGGGCCCAGTGACATTGGTTTAGATGTGCTCGATTATCGTCTTCGTCGAGGTGATATTACGGAAGTGATTCTTGCTACCAACCCAACGGTAGAAGGGGAAGCAACGGCACATTACATCGCAGAACTATGTAGAGAGCACCAAGTTGCCGCAAGCCGAATCGCACATGGTGTTCCTGTGGGCGGTGAACTTGAACTTGTCGATGGCACAACGTTGTCACACTCACTCTTAGGTCGACACAAGTTATAATGGAAAGCCGCTGGATTCAGCGGCTTTTTTCTTTCTATTTATCGAATGATCTTATTGTCTATTTGATGAACCTTGCGAGGGTTAGTCGTTCGAATCTGAAGCAAGTAGATTCTTGTAGATAATCGCACCTAAAACGCCACCAATGACCGGGGCGATCCAGAACAGCCAAAGCTGAGATATGGCCCAGTCTCCAACATAAATAGCCACGCCAGTACTGCGTGCAGGGTTGACAGAAGTGTTGGTGACGGGGATGCTGATCAAATGAATAAGTGTTAAGCACAGACCGATTGCAATAGGCCCAAACCCCTGAGGTGCTCGTTTGTCCGTTGCACCCATAATGACAATCAAGAACATCATAGTCATGACAATCTCTGTCACTAAAGCAGCGAACATAGAGTATTGGCCTGGTGAGTGTTCACCATAACCGTTCGATGCAAATCCTGAGGCGACAATATCAAAGCCCATCTGACCCGATGCAATCACATAAAGTGTGCCACCTGCAATTAAACCGCCGATAACCTGAGCTATGATGTAAGGCAAAACGTCCTTTGTGTTAAAACGACCACCTGCCCAAAGGCCAATTGTCACGGCCGGGTTTAGGTGGCAGCCAGAAATATGGCCAATCGCAAAAGCCATGGTAAGAACGGTTAAACCAAATGCCAGCGACACACCTAACAGCCCGATACCTACTTCAGGAAACCCAGCCGCTAATACTGCACTGCCACAACCACCTAGTACCAACCAGAACGTACCAAAAGCTTCAGCCCAATACTTATTCATATATTTTCCTATTTTTTATTCTATAACTTGCTGAACATAGTTGAGAATAGTCAATAAAGTGTGAGACAAAACACGAAAAGACAACAACAGTAATGATATGTGAGAAAGTGTCTCAGAGATGACACCGAAAGAGCACAGCTTATGCGGCAGGGCGGTTTAGCGACAGAGAGTATAAGCGTTACGTTAAATGCTCTAATTCAGTAATATTCGTCAGAGCTTCTTGATTGGTCTTTCCACAGACCACTGGGCATGGTTTGAAGTCATGGCACACTTTTGGGCGCTCTGGCTGACCAAATAGCTTACAAAGGTTGTTATCGTTCAGTTGTACACAACGAACACCTGCCGGCTTACCGTTTGGCATGCCCGGAATCGGTGAAGAGATACTTGGGGCGATACAGCACGCGCCACAACCTAATCGACAATCCATAATGTAAACCTCTTAAAAATTGAGGTGGCAATTATGGTCATTTTGGCGTGGATTGGAAGAGGGACGCCAATAAAAAGTACAAGTCGCCCCACGATACTTGTCCTTTTTTACCTTGTTAAAATGATCACTTTAGAAAGCGGTTATAGACAAATAAGATGACGAATGCGCCAAGAGTGGCGGTAATTATGCTACCTACGTTGATACCTGTTGCGCCGCCTTGGCCTAGAAAACTTCCTAAAAATCCCCCAACAAATGCGCCAGCAATTCCTAAAAACATAGTGGCAATCCAGCCGCTGCCGTCATTGCCTGGCATTAACCACTTTGCCAATGCTCCCGCAATCAAGCCTAAAATTATCCAAGAAATGATGCCCATAAACGATCCCCATTGTTCTATTAAGATTCTAATCAAACGACACTGGCTTTAAGGATAGAGCATGACAACAGAAAGTGGTCAATTGCTCTTAGCTGATGTGTTTAGTATCAAGAGAATCGCTGAATACTTGAACTTTTGTGATGAGAGGGGTATAAATCGCCCCCTAATTCCTTTAGTGAGACCGAAACTATGAGCACTCCATTTTGGCAAAGTAAAAAGTTGGAACAGATGACCGAAGAGGAGTGGGAATCTCTGTGTGATGGTTGTGGTAAATGCTGCCTTCACAAGCTAATGGACGAAGACACGGACGAAATTTATTACACTAATGTGGCATGTAGCTGGTTAAACAGCAAAACTTGCTCATGCAAAGATTATCCAAATCGCTTCACATCTGGAGAAGAGTGCACAAAGCTAACCCGTGAAGACATTGATGACTTTACTTGGTTACCGCATACTTGTGCGTATCGCCTGTTAGCTGAAGGCCAATCGTTACCAGAATGGCATCCACTCATCACTGGCTCAAAGTCAGCGATGCACGCAGCAGGTGAAAGTGTACGTAATAAAGTGGTGTACGAAATCGATGTTGTAGATTGGGAACAGCATATTTTAAATCACCCCAACAGAGCCTAGGTGATGTCTTACCTCACTTTTACATCTAACACCTTCTTTTGACACGTACTTATCTTTGCATGATATAGAATAAACAAAGGTGATGTTCTCGCCTGCTTTCGTCTCTGATCGACTCCAGTTTTTACGAGGTAAAAATGACGTTTAGTTTCCCGCTGAAAAATCGCCTGACACCTTGGTTTACGTTACTTTTTCTTTTCATCGTGATGATGAATCCTGTTTTAGTCAACGCTGCTGAGAAAAAAGAAGCACCTGCCGTATCGGAGGCAGAAGCATCCATTGATAACTTAAACATCGATATCATCGATTTAACGCAGAGTTTAACCCAGACTAATGGCGATGAGCGTGATGCGCTTCAGCTACAGCTTTTTCAAAAAAACCAGCAACTCCGCACTCAGTTGGCAACCGCAATTGAAAGACAATCTATCCCGCACGACAAACTGATCAAATTAGTCAAAACGCAAATAAAGTACACGGAAGATGCAACGCTTTATCTGGCATCGAAAATCAAGTCGGTGACAGAAAATTTGAACGCGGCTAAAGATGAGGAAAAGCTGTCGATCATTAATGACTATCGTGAAGTGCAGCACTATCTGGACGAGATATTTGAGGCGAGTTGGCAAAACTTAGCTTGGTTGGAGCAGTTGGATGAACAAAATAAGCGTGCTGAAACAGAATTTAAAGAAAACGTAAATAAGCGTATTCGAATGTTGTCTGCATCCGTGCAGTACTTGAGTCAGCAGAGTGAAATTATTGGTGGGCAACTTTCTTCCAGCCCAGAGTCGGAAAAAGCCGCTCAGCAACTGAGTCAGATGATCGTCAAGCAAAGGCTGGAGATTGCAACAGATAGTCTCCGTAACTTGATGTCAATTGGTGACAAGATTGGTATAGAAACCTCTGAGTACAAGCGTCAAATATTCGAAGTCACTGGCAGTATTACTCATGATTTACTGAATAGCAAAGTTGTCTGGTCAATCGTCAGTCACTGGTCAAACTCAGCAGTAGACTGGTTAGCCGGAAATGCGCCACAGCACCTATTTCAACTGTTTATTTTCGTATTAATTTTAGCGATTGCTCGTGCATTAGCGAAAATTACCCGCAAAGTAATGCGCAAGGCGGTTGCTTCTAAAAACTTAAAGCTCTCCCATTTGATGCAGGATTTCTTTATTTCGATGTCCGGCAAGTTCGTATGGGTGATTGGTATTATGGTCGGTCTATCGCAGATCGGCCTAAACCTAGCGCCAATCTTGACCGGTTTCGGTATTGCCGGTGTGATCATCGGTTTCGCATTGCAAGATACCTTATCCAACTTCGCTGCAGGTATGATGCTCTTAATCTACCGTCCATTTGATGTTGGTGACTTCGTTTATGCGGGGGGTGTGGATGGTAAAGTGAGTCATATGAGCTTAGTGAATACCACAATTCGCACTTTCGACAACCAGATTATTATTGTACCGAACAGTAAAATCTGGGGTGATGTGATAAAAAACGTGACGCACGAACGCATTCGCCGCGTGGATATGGTTTTTGGTATTGGTTACGCTGATGACTTGCTAAAGGCGGAATCGGTACTTACGGATATCATCACTTCTCACCCGGCAGTGTTACGTACTCCTGAGCCAAATATCAAAGTGCATACGCTTAATACCTCGTCGGTGGATTTTATTGTTCGTCCTTGGGTGAAAACCGACGATTACTGGGACGTTTACTGGGATGTCACCAAGGAAGTGAAGCTTCGCTTTGACCGCGAGGGTATCTCCATCCCATTCCCTCAACAGGATGTACATCTGCATATGGTTGAGAAGAAAGACGCTTAATTGCTCGCCCTCTATTTGGAAAAGCACTCACATTGTTGAGTGCTTAATTATATGGTCCGCCTCACTCTCAAGCCTACGCTTAGAGTAGGCAGTTAAATGAGGTGAACCATATGTCTTCCATTTATATTCTTGGCATTGATTTAGGTAAGCATTCCTTCCATGTAGTCGCACATAACTTCTCAGGCAAAGAAGTATTACGCAGGAAGTACAACCGCACCCAACTTCTTTCATTCCTTGCGACTCTAGAGACCACAACCATTGCATTTGAAGCTTGCGGCGGTGCTCATTGGCTAGCCCGAAAATGTGAGGAATTCGGTCATCAAGTTCGACTCATCCCTCCCCAATATGTCAAACCTTACGTTAAAGGTAACAAAAACGATTTTATTGATGCCTCGGCTATCGCCGAAGCGGCAAGTCGCCCATCCATGCGCTTTGTTGCAATAAAGACGGAAGAAGCTCAGGTGATCGCCTCTATACATCGTATTCGGGATGGCTACATCAAAGAGCGTACAGCCTGTATGTCTCGTATTGGCGCGATATTGCTAGAGTTTGGTCTGAGCTTACCTAAAGGGCATGCAAAGATGAAAGTGCTCTTCCAATGGTTAGCAGACCAAAACCAAGCGCTTCCTCAGAGTCTCATGCGTGAACTTCGTTGTGTTCACGAGCATTACTGTTATCTGAATGGGCAAGTCAAAGCTCAAGATAAGAAACTCCATGATATCTCCGAAAACAATGAGCTTGCTCAGTTGTTAAAGACCATTCCTGGGGTCGGGGACTTAACGGCAACACTTTGTATTGCCGATGTCAGCTCATCAGAGAATTTCAAAAATGGCCGAAATATGGCGGCGTGGCTCGGTTTGGTTCCAAGGCAATTTTCTACGGGAGGAAAGCCTAAACTACTGGGCGTAAGTAAGCGAGGAAATAAGCAGCTTCGGACCTTGTTTGTTCATGGTGCGAGAGCGGTACTCTCCAGACCTGAAACTACAGGAAAAGCCTTTGGTCAGTGGTTAGTTGACCTGAGAGCAATTAAACCATTTAACGTTGTGGTGGTAGCACTTGCGAACAAGCTGGTAAGAATAGCTTGGGCGGTGCTTCAACACCGCCAAGCTTTTAAGGCTGTACAGCCGTAACCAAGTTTGCAACGCCAATGAACGGGATGACAAAAACGGTCAATCGGCCAGATTAAGAACCTGACACAAAAAACAGCATCAAATGCTTTGGGCTTTTTGAGGATAATCTGGCGCAGATATCATCGTGGAGCTGGGAAGCGATTGCTCCCCAACAGGGACTCCGAATACATTAGCGCAAACCAACTCCGTCACTAGTAAATTGTAGTTGCAATCTAGAGGCGGACCATACATTTTTGTTTCTATCGGGTAGAGAGGTTCAAGTATTGAGTTAGCCGAAGCCTTGCAAAACAATCAGATGCACAGGTTGGTGTTACCTCAGTTTTCACCCATAAAAAAACGCTCTCGTGGGAGAGCGTCTGAAAAACCACAAAGTGGTAAAGTAAGTGCAAAGTGATTAGTTGATTTGCTGCTTTAGGAATTCACCCAGCTCAGAGTGATGCATGATTTTGGAAACTGGGAGAATTTTCTCCGCAGGGCCCCAAGCAAATACATTCACAGGAGTATGCGTGTGTGTACCTGTGCCCCATACCGTGTTTTGGCCCGTAGCGTGCTCACGCGCAATCAAGTTTGTGCGGTCATTGTATGGAAAGAATGCATCAAAATCGTGAATGGCTGGTACTTGCTCTTGTGCCAGGTAGCTATGACCTTCTACATGATATGGGTTTGGCTTATCTTGTATAATGTGCGCAGCTTGATCCGCCGTGATAGGGAAATCGCTATTCTCGTTGATGATCTTCGCTAAGTTTTCCGCTGTTCTATCTGCTTCAGGTAATGCTGCGAATTTATCCAACATGCCGTAGTAACTGGTTTTTTGGTTGTACAAGCCATCAAGGATAGAGAAATCACCGAAGTTAAAGTTAGGCGCGTAGTCTCTGTTTTTGAACGCTTCGCCGCTGCGCTTCTCAGGTTTTGGCAGATTTGCAGATGAATAGCTGAAGCCAAAAGAGCCAGTTTCATGGTCAGCCGTCACGACGATAAGTGTGTCATCGCGTCCTTTCGCCCATTCGTAAACAGAGTTCACCGCTTCATCAAACTTAATCATTTCGTGAAGCATGGTGCCCGCATCGTTGCTGTGTCCAGCCCAGTCGATTTGACCGCCTTCGACCATTAGGAAGAAGCCATCTTCATCTTTTGATAGAACATCCAATGCCTTTACGGTCATCTCTTTAAGAGAAGGTTGTGTGCGTTTTGGATCGTTTTTACTTTGGCTGTACGCGATGCCATCGGCCATGCCCGAGTTAGCAAAAAGCCCGAGTAATTTGTCACCTTTTGCTTCAGCTAGCATATCGCGGCTGAATGCCAGGCTATAGCCTTCTTCTTGAGCTTCAGTCAGCAAGTTGCGCTCGTCTTTACGTTTAGATTTAAGAGCAACATTACCTTGAGTGAGTTTCTCAAGCTGCTTGTAAGTGTCGCCTTTGTCATTCGCTGAACTTGGAATCCAGTGACGAAGACCACCAGAAAGCAGTACATCGACGTTTGTTTCTAGCATGTCGACAGCAATGTCGTTTTCTAAAGAACGGTGAGGTTGATGAGCGGCAAAGGCTGCTGGTGTAGCGTGCGTCATGCGCGTATCAGAAACCAAGCCAGTTGCTTTACCTTTGCTTTTGGCTTTTTCCAAAATGGTTTCAACGTGGTTGCCTTGGCTATCAATACCAATTACTTCTGAAGCGGTTGGCATTCCAGTCGCTAGCATCGTCGCAGAGCAAGCAGAGTCGACTACGATAGCATCTTCAGGGTTAGTCAAAGAAGATCCAATCACACCTTCTTGTGCCAATTTGTAAAGGGCTGTGGTTTCGCCTTTATAAATTGAGTGCGGAGCATGGTTTGCGTAGGTTTCGAGTAGGCCTACTTGCTGAGGGCCCATACCATCACCAATCATCAAAATGACGTTTTTGATCTCTGCTGAAAGGGCATTGAAAGAGAGTGTTGAGGCAGCAAGAGCGGTAACTACAGGGTATGCTAAGCGCTTCATTGTATTTTCCTTGTCTATTAAAAGCGCAGGCATTAAAACAACAAATCATGACACTTTTGTGTAAGTCATGAAAGCTTAACCAGTTTGTCATTTTTTATTTACTAGTGAATTGCCCATCGAGCCAATAAGTCGTGACCGACTGGGCAATGTTCTTAGGCTTTTACGCAAGCGCGAGAATAATGCCTCCCACACTCAAAGCGGCAGAGAGATATTGTCCTGCAGAGTAGGAGCTATCTTCCTCTTCCTCGATTTTATCAGGGCGGTCCATTCCCAAAGCACCATGCGTAAATGATTCGACCTTTTCTCCAACCGTCTTATTCTCCGCTTCCGATTTTTTACTTTCGTGATCGATTTCTTGTAGAGCGGTAAGAAGCGCCTTGCCTTCAGGAGAAAGTGTGACTTTGTTTTGTTCCACTTTTATTGGTGACGCGTTGATTTCTTCTGTGGGTTTAGCAGATGAAGACAACGTGGATTGCAGATTTGCGTAAGTATTAACTTGATTGCTTCCTACTGGATTCATCGAATACTCCTTGTAAATCGACACTCGCTCATTGAGTGTGGTTAAAAAGCAGTTATTGACTTTATCGGCAACGTTTGGCAATTCTTAAATAGTTCAAATAAAAACAGGCCTGTTCTTGCCGCCTCTGATGGCTATTCAGAGACTCAAGCAAAAAGCAGACCGATAAATTTATTTGACGCTATAGGTCACGATTGGTAATGGCTTATTGACACTCCAGGTCAGTATTACGCGTGATCCGGTGACTAAAGGCTTTCATACGGTTGCTGTCTTGCACGTAGCGAACAGGTGGCGCTAACACTTCAAGCTGATAATCAGAGCTATCTGTGGTGACGTCGGTGACGGGTGTTACCACTACAACGTTTAAGCGGGGATTGCGGTTCAGAATCGAAGTCGCCGTGCCTAATCCGCCCTCGGTGTGGAACTTTCCTGCCACATGCACAACTTGAGTTCCCGGATATTTAGCCAGGTAATGAGCGATGGATTCTGCCATGGTTTCATCCCAGGTCATTTGTGCCGCGTACAGTTTTTCTGTTTGCTCCAGCCCGCCGTGATGCATGGAAGCCATAAACTTTTCCTTGTACAGACTGCCATCGGTATTGATGGTCTCAGCGACCAAATGACGCTCTTTGCTATCGAGCTTGTTGAGGTAGTCGATACCTTGGCGTCCTATGCAGCGTACAATTTTTCTCGGCGCGTTCGCCGCGATTACCGGAATATCTGCACGTCTTGCAAACTCGATAAGTGGACGATAGTCACTCTCATAGTTTGGCCAGGCGTTGCTTTGCTGAATGAAGGTTTGTTCACCAATCTGGCCATTTAAATACTCGTCCAATACGTCTTGTTTATCGCGAGTGATTTGTTCCATTGAGAGGGCAATGGGACGTTGTCCCTTGGATAATTGCTTCAGCATGTCTGTCTGAAAACGGTGGATACCTGCATGTGTATGCAATTCACCTATCAAGAGCACATCGGCTTGTTGTAACTCACGTGTAAGGTGATTGATAGAAATAGGGGTACCTGATGGGGAGTACAGCTTGTAATCGTAAAAGCTGGTCACGTCAACAGAACTGGGAATAGAGCTTGCTGAGGTACAACCAGCAAGCACAATAGCAAACACAAAACTTAAAATAGAAAGGCGCATAGGGAGCCTCCAAAAATGTCTAAGAGATATTTGTGGAGGCAACAGGGCTTAACTAAAGTCAATCAGAGCTATGCTTACCTGGGCAGAGCTTTAGCGGTATTAATGCGTGGATTTACGGTATACACGCAACATAAAATCGGCCTCACATTGGAAAAGTGTAGTGGATTTTAGCTCTTCACGGAGTTTGTCAGAGGCTTTCCAGGCGAATGGTGTCATTTGTAACAAGTCGAACGCTGCACCATCTTTTAAATCCATTACGTAGTTGAGTTGCTGCTGGTGTTCAAGCTGGTAGCCTTCGATAACCTCTGGTTCTTCATTGTGAAGGCGAACGTCCTGGTAAATGCGTTCGCGAAGCTGATACAGGTGGCGCCCTGCTGGAGTAACAGTAATAACCACACCGTTGTCTTTTACAACTCGCTTCAGCTCTTCCGCCTTACATGGCGCGTAGATTCGCAGAATCGCATCTAAAGATTGATCCGCGAATGGAAGTCGATGGCTTGAGGCAACACTAAAATGACAATCTGGGTAGCGTTTGGCCGCATAGCGAATCGCGATTTTTGAGATATCTAAACCATAGGTGACGGCTTGTTCATCTTGCGCCTGCAATGATTTTTGGACCTGATCGGTGTAATAGCCTTCGCCACAGCCAATATCCAACAATTGGTGTGTGGTTCCCTTGGTGTACTCCGTACTAATACGGGCGACTTCTTGGCACATCGGGTCGTAATATTTCCCTTCCAGAAAGCGACGACGCGATTGCATCATCTCTTTGTTATCGCCGGGGTCTTTAGAACGTTTATGATGGACTGGCATCAGATTCACGTAGCCTTCTTTTGCCATGTCGAATTGATGGTTATTTTCACACTTAAACGTCTTTGCGTGTAACACAAGAGGCTGGTGGCATAGAGGGCATTGATAGTTCATGACGATCTCGAGCTGAAAGTAAGGCGACAAATTCTATCAAAAAGCGCGACTTTTAGTGAAACAAAAACCGTTAAACAGCTGCGAAGAGTGCCAGTTAGAACTAGAGAACATAAATAATAGGCGTTGATTTAAATGGACGATGAGAGTTAGGGTTGCCTGAAATAAAAAGCCGGCGTAAACCGGCTGTGACGCGGTTATTGTGCTGAAACTACGGTAACCAGTTCGTAGCTTTCACCTGGTTGCAAGGTTTTGCCTTGATCAACGCTGGAAGCATGCAGAGCGGACTCGACACATAGCATGGTTTCGTAACCATTATCAGCCATGTCTGCCATTGATTGGGCGCCTTCTGCCCACGGGTTCCATAAAACTGCCGAGTTGTGACCGTGGTTTTCTACACTTAGAGTACGCTTAAATACAGGGTCTTTGACTAAGATCTGAGCTTCAGGCTGTGTGTATACACGGTCTATGGTGTCGGTCAGTTGCAGAACTTCGTCACCTTGACATACTTCGCCATCTTTTAGGCTGTCGATGTATTCGCTGCCCATACCTGAGGTTTGGGTTTGTAAAACATCACCGACGTTAAGGTAAGTATGCAGCGCTCCAGAGAAGGTCCAGGCTTCGTCATCGATATTCAGTACTTTCAGAGTCACTTTCAGCTCGTTGCCAACTTCAACCAAAAGGCGAGCTTCAAACATATGCGGCCAGATTTGGTTTGTTTCTTCTCTTGGGAACAACGCAAGTTCGACAATCACACCATTTTCATTTTCACGGTGTTCAATCAGCTCCCATTCTGTTGTGCGCGCAAAACCATGAGCTGGTGCTGCAATACGGCCAAACCACGGCCAGCATACTGGAATACCACCACGCAAAGCGGCTTTGCCATCGAATATCGCTTTTTCACTCATCCAGATTAGGTCTTCCTGACCTTGTGGTTTATAGGACACCACGTGACCGCCGTGTAAAGCGATGCCAGCGGTTGCTTTATCGTGAATGATTCGAACCACTTTTACCTGATCAACTTCTACTACGGTGACATTGTCTGAAAGAACGGTTAGGGCAGGAAGGGTGTTTAAATCCATCTGATTATTTTCCTATCGCTGGGGAGAGGTGAGTATTTAGCTCGTGAGCACGGGGCACTCAAATACCACTCTCAAATTCCAGATACAAAAAAGGCGACTATCAAGCCGCCTCTTTTCAACTCAGTTAAGAGCTAATCACTGTTTCTAATTACTTAGAGATGTGTGCGATTAGGTCTAGAACTTTGTTTGAGTAACCGATTTCGTTGTCGTACCAAGATACAACTTTAACGAATTTGTCAGTTAGAGCGATACCAGCTTTAGCATCGAATACTGAAGTGCAAACTTCACCGATGAAGTCTTGAGATACTACTGCATCTTCAGTGTAGCCTAGAACGCCTTTTAGTTCGCCTTCAGAAGCTTCTTTCATTGCTGCACAGATAGCTTCGTAAGATGCGCCGTTTACTAGGTTAACTGTTAGGTCAACTACAGAAACGTTAGCAGTTGGTACGCGGAAAGCCATACCAGTTAGTTTGCCGTTTACTTCTGGAAGTACAACGCCTACTGCTTTAGCAGCACCAGTTGAAGATGGGATGATGTTCTGAGAAGCACCACGACCACCACGCCAGTCTTTAGCAGAAGGACCGTCAACAGTTTTTTGAGTTGCTGTTGTAGCGTGAACTGTAGTCATAAGACCAGATTCGATACCGAACTTGTCGTTAAGAACTTTAGCGATAGGTGCTAGACAGTTAGTAGTACAAGAAGCGTTAGAAACGATGTCTTGACCAGCGTAAGTGTCGAAGTTTACGCCGTTAACGAACATTGGAGTCGCGTCTTTTGAAGGACCAGTTAGTACAACTTTTTTCGCGCCAGCAGTGATGTGCTTACGTGCAGTCTCGTCAGTTAGGAAAAGACCAGTTGCTTCAGCAACAACGTCAACACCGATTTCGTCCCACTTAAGGTCTTCAGGGTTGCGCTCTGCAGTTACACGTACAGTTTTGCCGTTAACGATTAGGTTACCGCCTTCAACTTCAACAGTACCGTTGAAACGGCCGTGAGTTGAATCGTACTTCAGCATGTATGCCATGTAATCTACGTCGATAAGGTCGTTGATACCTACAACTTCGATGTCGTTACGCTCTTGCGCTGCACGGAAAACGAAACGGCCGATACGGCCAAAACCGTTAATACCTACTTTGATAGTCATTATAGTTGCTCCACAACTTAATTTCTGATTAAAGATAACTGGTAGTAAAATTACAGAATCCAGTAAACATCTGCAACAGATAATCGGACTTAACTTGTTTAAAGTCAAAAAAAAGCGACGCTTTTTTTAACAATTCTTTGCAAATGTTCGTTTTTTAAACTTTTTACTGCTTTTACTCTAGCTAAGTTGGCGTAATATAACCTGCGAGATGAGTGCTCGTATCAAATTAATTACACATGGTGTCCTGGTGAGAAAGTATGTGCTACAACTGTTACGAGAATCAAGTTTTTTGCTAAAAAAGTCATTGCTAAAAACCGGAAATAAGGATCTAAAATTAGTGGAACAAAGCGGAAGAAAAGTGACGAAGTCCGATGAATATTGGCGCGAGCGTCTATCTGATGAAGAGTTTCGTGTTTGTAGAGAGCAGGGAACTGAGCCACCGTTCAGTGGTAAGTTATTGCATAATAAGGAAACTGGTATATATAGCTGCACCTGCTGTAATGCCCCACTTTTTGTCTCTGACAACAAGTATGATTCAGGATGTGGCTGGCCGAGTTTTGATGCGCCAGTTAATGACCAAGCGATACGCTATTTAGATGATCTGAGTCACGGAATGGTGCGTACTGAAATTCGCTGTGCGACATGTGATAGTCATCTGGGGCACGTTTTTGAAGATGGACCACAAACAACAGGCGAGCGTTACTGTGTTAACTCAGTGTCGTTAATTTTCAACAAATCTGAAGATTAGTGACAAAATGGCAGTTAAGAGTGTTTCATCCTTTCAGAAGCGTATCGGTGAACATAGAAAGACTGACAACTTGAATGAAGTAAAAACTCCCGACTTGCGGGAGTTCAGATTGATGACGAACCCCACTTTTTTAAGTGGGGTTCGTTTTTATGAGCGGCCGTAGGCCGCGATCGCGATATTTTTTGTTAGATAAACTGTAGAGAGTTAGTGTTTTTAAATTGGCGTATATAAGCGAGGATTTGCGCTATTTCACCCCGATTTAGGCCGAGTTTACGCAGATAACTCACCACCAACGCTATCTTTTTGATGTTTTGCGCAGCCGCTGCCAACCAGCACTGCATCTGCACGTTGGCTAACCCTCGAAAGCGAGCGTATCGATGACCATGATGTTGTTTGGCATCCGCGAAGCTTCTCTCTACCGTTTCGCTTCTCCGCCTGTAGGTTTTCTTTCCATAAGCTGAGAGCCGCATCTGGTTGGCTCTATCCATGGCTTCCGTATAGATATGCCTTGTGATGACCTTCTTCATGTTTTTACTTTGAGTACAGTCATCACGCATTGGGCAGAACGCACACTCTTTAGGGTCTGAGTGATACTCTCGGTAAGCGTCGCGTGACGTCGTCTTGTAGATAAGTTCCTGCCCGTTGGGGCAACGATAGCTGTCTTTTTCTTTGTTATAGATAAAGTGTTTCTTCTTGAAGGCATTCTTTGTTCGTGATGGTCGGCGATAGCCGAACACACCAAGTATCCCTCGGCGCTCAAGGGATTCAGCAACGGGTGCAGTGAAGTAACCGGCATCAAGGCCAACAGCGATGGGGTTGAGGTTAAACTGTTCAAGCGTGTGGTCGAGACGGCGGATATAAGGTTGAGAGTCATTCACATTCCCTGCGGTCGCATGGGTATCAACGATGATGCCGTGCTGGCCATCGACCGTGCGGTGGTCGAGATAGAAGAACCCTTGCGGCTTGTTGTCGCGGGTCATGAAGCCACTTTCTGGATCAGTCGTACTGCTCTTCGTGTTCTTAGCTTTCTGCTCAGAAGTTCGTTCTTTAAGCGGTCTCTTCCCCTCTTTAGCTCGGTCTAGTGCAACGTCTTCATCCAACATATCTAAATAGGCGCTCGCTCGGACAGCCGTTTGTTTATTGGTGTGCTTGTTTTTGTTCGCATTCGCTTTGAGATGAGTACTATCGGTAAAGAGCTCTTGTCCAGCGACTAAACCTTTCGCCATCGCTTGTTGAACGATGTTAATAAAGATGCGTTCGAAGACATCCGTACCATTGAAGCGACGAATACGGTTTTGACTAAGAGTCGAGGCATGGATGACCTTTTCTGTGAGGGACATACGGAGGAACCAACGATACGCGACATTCACTTCGATTTCTTTGACAAGCTGACGCTCGCTTTTTACTCCGAAGATGTACCCCAGTAGGATAATTTTGAATAGACGGACAGGGTCTACAGGTGGTCGGCCATTGTCTTTGCAATAAAGGTGGGCGACTTCATCACGAATGAATTCAAAATCGATAGCAGAGTCAATTTTACGAACGAGATGGTCTTTGGGAACAAGTTGTTCCATCGTCACCATTTCAAGTTCGTACTGTTGTGGAGAAGGTTCTTGAAGCATGTCGGAGTATCCATATTTCTATACTCCTATTAGATCAAAGGTCTAGCTTGAAAGCTAGACCTTTGTCAGCAGTCTGAACTCCCGACTTGCGGGAGTTTTTTATATATTTTCGGGAATTAAATCGGGAGAGTATTTTCCCTGTTTAATGTTGTTCGCGATTGACTTTGCCAGAGCGTCCAACTTTTGATTTTGGTCAGGGTCATTGAAATCGAACATACGCTTTAGCTGTTTTTCGTTAGCTACCGGCACATCAAATCTTTTGGCGACCATTGCCCATAAATAGGAGCGTTTTTTCTCCCCTAAACCCTGATGAATACTTGCTAGTGATTTGAGAATGACAGGATTCAGATTTTCCTCGTTCGACAAACGCAATGCATGATTCAACAAGGTGAGTGTTTTAGTGGTGTCTCTATTGGCATAGAACGTGGCTAGGGCGTATTGCATTTCTGCCGTGTTTAACTGGGGTGACCCTTCCATTTGTAAAAACTGGCGTTGTGCCTGAGTATCTGCAGTTTGGGACCAAAGGAAATATAAAGTTTCAGCTCTATCCGATGCTTTCAATTCGCCAACGATACGTTCAAGTTCGTCGATACTGTGTACCAAAGCATTAAAACGTTTTGTTATTAGAGCGCTTTGGTCGATAGTGGCGATCTGGGAAGCAAGCTCCAGACACTTTCTGTATTCGACGATGATGCGATATTCTTCTATTTGATTTTCTTCGCTTGGGTGTTTGAACTGTTCATAGCGATGCCAAATTAAGTTGGTGCGTGGGATGCGGCACTGTCCGTCACCCATGTTTAGATTTTCGCAGCGAAGTTCTGGGCTGTTTTCACACAGTTGTTCAGTGGCTACGTTACGTTCAAAGCAACCTGTGATGGTCAGAGTGGCGAGGCTTGCCAGCAACCCGTATGTTGTTTTCATGGTTTTGCCTGTGATCCGTTACACCAATTCATTTTTGTCTTCTTGACTCCATTTCTTAACCCGCTATGTTCTGAAAAGAATGTAATAAGAAGGTACATTATGGACACAGAACAATTATTAAAAGCGATGACTCCAGAAGTTTACGATCGTCTGGTATATGCAGTAGAGACGGGAAGATGGCCAGAGGGTACAACACTTTCTAGAGAGCAGCGAGATTCGTGTATGCAAGCTGTGATGTTGTATCAATCAAAACACAATACCGATGCTCAACATATGACCGTTGCTGCGGGTGGTGAAATCAGTTTTAAGTCTAAGCAAGAATTGAAAAAACAATTCAGCAACGAGAATAGCGATATCGTCCGGGTAAATCCAAACTTTGATTGATACGTTCGATAATTAAAAAGCCCAATGTAATCAATGGGCTTTTTAGGCTTTAAGTACTGCGTATTCAGCTTTTTAAAGGCTCATTTCACCACGTAGTACTTGTTGCATTTTGTCTTTGACTTCTTCGTAAGTCAGGTTTTGGCTTAGCAGATAATGCAGTTTGGCCAGTGCAGCTTCAGGCGTCATGTCAAAGCCACTGATGACTCCCGCATCAGCCAGCGCACAACCCGTCGCGTAACCACCCATGTTCACTTTACCCGCCAGACATTGCGTTAAGTTCACCACAATAACGCCACGCTCTGACGCTTCTTTTAAATGACCCAACAACTCTGGGTTTTGTGGCGCATTACCCACGCCAAAAGTTAGCAGAATCATTGCGTTTACTGGCTGAAGCAAAGTATTGCGAATCACTTCATGAGAAATGCCAGGGTACATGGTGATAACACCAATTGGCTGTGGCGTGATGTTGTGTACCTTAAATTCGCCTTCAGGCTGAGCTCCAACAGTGACGTTATTGCTAATCTGAATATTGATACCAGCTTCCAAAAGAGGTGGAAGGTTTGGTGACGTGAAGGCATTGAAGCCGTCAGCATGCGATTTCGTACTGCGGTTACCACGCATCAACTGATTGTTGAAGAATAGAGTGACTTCATTAATCGGGAAATTTGCCGCGATATGCAGTGCATTTAGTAGGTTCGCCTGGCCATCAGAGCGCAGCTCTGCCAATGGGATTTGAGAGCCTGTCACAATCACTGGCTTGCCAAGGTTTTCCAGCATAAAAGACAGAGCAGACGCGGTATAAGCCATGGTGTCTGTACCATGCAGAATAACGAAACCATCATACTTGTCGTAGTTATCACGAATGTCATCAGCAATTTGTTGCCAGTCGGCAGGGGTCATGTCTGATGAGTCGATCAGCGGATCGTATTCGTGGATGGTGTAATCCGGCATCTCTGGACGATGAAACTCTGGCATTGCTGCTAATTGCTTCTCCATAAAGCCAGCGATAGGCACATAACCGTGATCTGACTTTTGCATACCGATGGTACCACCGGTATAAGCGATATAGATGTGTTTTCTAGTCATCGTTCTATTTACTTTCATGTAGGGGAGCAGTGCGCGGATTATAACGAATTGATGGGTAATAAAAAGGGGAATATCACTAAGATATGCCCCTTTTTTGACTAGTTAAGCAAGGCTATTGAGCTTGGCAATTCAAACAGAACGCGTATTGACCTCTTGGGTCATTGAAGCTCTGTAGCATGCTCACATCCTGTTTAAGCTGTTGAGCGACAGGCTGCAAGCTCTGTGGCAACATGCTTGTGACATCAATACCAAGCGATACTTTGACGTTATTCATAAACTCTTCCAGGAATATTTCCGCTGGTGAAAGTGGTTCTTCAACCCAGTAGAGGTTGTAGTCCGTAACATTCGCCAGTTTCGCTGCTAGATCGACAGCATCGTCAAAGTCACCCATTTGGTCTACTAAACCATAGGACATGGCATCCTGACCTGTCCACACGCGACCTTGAGCCACGTTATCTACTTCCTCAACAGGCATTCCACGGTTATCACCGACCAGAGAAATAAAGCGCTGGTAGCCGTGTTCAATTGACATTTGTATCGCTTGCGATGCGCCGTCTGAAAGACCGGTTGACAGCCCGTCACCAGAGAATGGTGAGGTACCAACACCGTCAGTATGGATGCCCAGCTTATTGAAACCTTTTTCAAAAGTGGTAATTACACTGAAAATGCCGATAGAACCAGTCAGTGTCGTTGGCTGAGCGACAATTTTATCAGCACTCATTGAGATCCAGTAACCGCCTGAGGCTGCTAAGCTCGACATTGACACCACAACGGGTTTACCAGCTTGTTTTAGTGCAGCGACTTCGTTACGAATCACTTCCGACGCAAAGGCGCTGCCCCCCGGGCTGTTTACGCGAAGAACTACCGCTTTCACATTTTTATCGTTACGTGCCTGACGAAGAAGGCTTGCTACCGTGTCACCGCCGACAGTGCCTCGCGGTTGCTGGCCATCCATGATTGCGCCGCTCGCAACAACCACGGCTATATCATCCTCAGAAGAACTGTAGTCAGGGTGCATTGTCGCCTGATAGTCGTAATAGCTGACCGCGTTGTAGCTGTCTTTACCGTCGCTACCGAACTCTTTAGCAAACAGGGTACGAATGTCTTGGCGAGTGGCCAGTTGGTCGACCAAGCCTAATTTAAGCGACAGTTTTGCAATATCGCCATTAACAGAACGCATTTCCCCTAACAGTTCGTCCATGGTTGGGTTGAGAACTTTAGCGTCAATTTTACGGTTGGTTGCGACATCATCGACATAGGCACTCCAAAGCTGAGTGATCCAACGAGTTGCCGATTCTTCCGCTGCATCAGACATGTCGTCGCGGGTAAATGGTTCTATCGCAGACTTATAAGTACCCACACGGAATACATGCGTGGACACATCAAGTTTTTCTAACAGCGATTTATAGTACATCGAGTAAGCGCTATAGCCTTTAATAAGGACTCCGCCATCTGGTCCCAGATACACTTTATCGGCGTAACTGGCGAGGTAATACTGGCTTTGATTGTAGAAATCACTGACCGCATAAATCGGTTTACCCGACGTTTTGAACTCGTTGAGTGCTTTTGCGATATAGCGTAACTTGGTTAAGTTTGTTTCTGGCATATCACGAAGAGATAAAACTAAACCGGTAATTTTAGGGTCATCTTTGGCATAGCGGATGGTATCAACGATATCGAACAATACGTTTTCTTTTGGCATCTCTTTACCAAGCAGTGAGCCGGTAAAGGAATCCATCGGGTTCGCATAGCGTCGTTGTTCGACGATTGGGCCGGATAGATTCATGACAAGCGCAGACTCTTTATCTACAACAGGTCGACCTTCTCCAGTGTAGGTAAATGCAAAGTAAAAAACGGCGATCATCAGGAGGAAAAGCAGGTTTGTCAGAGCGAGTCTGGCAAAGGTAATGCCTTTCCAGATGCCTTTAAATATCAGGCCAATAAATTTGAAGAGTTTTTTCATCATGTCTCCATCACGAGATAATCAATTCGTAATTTTACAAATTATGGGTTCTTATCTCTAAGATCTCAAAAGATAACGTGTTTTTAGCTTATCACGCTCCTCGCACAATTGGCATATTTTAACGCTAGATTGATCGGCGTTACAAAAATGTAAACACCTGTTTGATTTTGCAGTTAACGGAATGTAATGTTATTTCACAAGATAATAACAATGGATGTTTAGTAATGTCTGCTCTGTACCCAAACCTATTAAAACCGCTGGATCTCGGTTTCACTAAACTACGTAACCGCGTCCTGATGGGATCAATGCATACCGGCTTAGAAGAAGACAAGGAAGGCTTGCAAAAGCTGGCCGCGTTTTATGAAGAGCGTGCAAAAGGTGGTGTTGGACTGATTGTAACCGGAGGTTTCTCTCCAAACCTTCGGGGCCGTCTGCACCCTCTGAGCGCAGAGTTCAGTAAACCTAAGCATGCAGAAGCACATAAAGTTGTCACTGAAGCCGTTCACAAACACGGAGGCAAGGTTGCGCTGCAAATCCTGCACGCAGGGCGTTACGCAATGCATCCTTTGGCGCAAAGTGCGTCAGGTATCAAATCGCCGATCTCTAAGTTTGCGCCAAGTGAAATGAGTGAGCGCCAGATTAAGAGCACGATCGCAGATTTTTCCAAAAGTGCGGAGCTGGCTCAGGTCGCTGGCTACGACGGTGTAGAGCTGATGGGCTCAGAAGGCTATTTGATTAACCAGTTTTTGTGCAAGCGTACCAATATGCGTTACGACGAGTGGGGCGGTAGTTACAAAAAACGCATGCGTTTCCCTCTGGAGATCGTTAAAGCGGCACGCGAAGCGGTGGGTGATAAATTCATTATTATTTTCCGTCTTTCTATGCTGGATCTAGTAGAGCAAGGCAGTACGTTTGAAGATGTGATTGAACTGGCTAAAGCACTTGAAGAGTCAGGCGTAACCATCATCAACACCGGTATTGGCTGGCACGAAGCGCGTGTTCCAACTATCGCGACACAAGTGCCACGTGGTGCGTTTACTTGGGTAACCGAGAAAGTGAAACCGCACGTTTCTGTGCCGATCATCACCTGTAACCGTATTAATACGCCTGATGAAGCAGAGCGCATTCTTTCATCTGGACATGCTGATATGGTTTCTATGGCTCGCCCATTCTTGGCTGACCCTTATTTTGTGGCGAAAGCGGAGCAGGAGAAGGCGCAGTTCATCAATACCTGTATTGGCTGTAACCAAGCCTGTCTCGACAACGTATTTAAGGGCAAGCGTGCAAGCTGCCTGGTTAACCCATTAGCGTGTTATGAAACCGAAATCGTCGTTGCACCTGCGCTGAAGAAAAAGAACATCGCCGTTGTAGGGGCAGGTCCAGCAGGCCTTGCATGTGCGACAACATTGGCAGAGCGTGGCCATAAAGTGGACTTATTCGAGAAGAATGACCGTATCGGTGGGCAGTTCCGCCTTGCAATGCAGATCCCGGGTAAAGAAGAATTCCGTGAAACGATTCGATACTTTGCTAACCGTATTGATGAGACTGGTGTCAACCTGCATCTTTCTACTGAAGCGAACTTCGACCTACTCACCGAGTACGATGAAATTGTGATGGCATCAGGCGTAGAACCTCGTAAAGTTGCCATTGAAGGCATTGATAACCAAGAAAAAGTGGTGGACTACCAGACCTTGATTCGCGAAAAGACACCTGTTGGTGGAAAAGTCGCAATCGTTGGTGCTGGTGGTATTGGTGTCGATGTCGCGACCATGCTCACAGAACCAGTCGACCATACATTGGATGACTGGTTACATGAGTGGGGGATTGATAAAGAGATTTCTCAACCGGGTGGTTTGTATCCTTTCCCTGACTCAGTGAGTGAAAAAGAAGTGTGGGTACTACAACGTCGCCAAGGGCAAGTCGGTAAAGGTCCGGGTAAGACAACAGGTTGGATCCATAAGCGTACATTGGAGAAACGTGGTGTTCATCTGCTTGGTGGCGTTGCTTACGAAAAAATCGATGATCGTGGATTACATATCCAGGTTGATGGCAAATCACAAGTTCTGAACGCGGATAAAGTGGTTATCTGTGCGGGTCAGGAATCGGTTCGACCGTTTGAAGATAAATGGTCTCAGCTAGGTAATAAGCTACATATTATCGGTGGTGCCGATCACGCAGGTGAACTGGACGCCGTACGAGCGATCCGTCAGGGTGTGAAGCTCGCAGTGAAGCTATAAAAGGTATTCAAACATAGATGTTTTAAAGGCTGCGCCTTGTGTGCGGCTTTTTTCGTTTCTATCCGGCTGGAATAGGCATTTTGTGGGCTAGGTATAGTCCCTAAAAAACAGGTTGTTATTCAGTGGACTAGATTGTGCTAAAGTGACCCGCAGACAACATACAAGTTAGATTTTATAAGGAACTGTTCATGGAAGCTCTCGATCTTTTGCTTAACCGCCGTTCTGTCGGCAAGCTATCTGCGCCTGCACCAGAAGGTAAAGCGTTGGAAAATATCATTCGTGCTGGACTACGTGCGCCTGACCATGCTGGTTTAACACCTTGGCGTTTTGTGATTTCGCAAGGTAAAGGCCTGAATAAACTGTCTGATATTTTGGTTAAAGCAGCGCTAGCGGATAACTGTGAAGATGCGGTGGTTGAGAAGCTGAAAAATGCCCCATTCCGTGCTCCGATGGTGATCACTGTGATCGCAAAAGTGACGCCACATGAAAAAGTGCCAGCACTGGAACAGTACCTTTCAGCAGGCTGTGCCGTTCAAGCGATGCAAATGGCCGCCGTTGCGCAGGGCTTCCAGGGTTTCTGGCGTTCAGGACCATGGATGTTCCATCCTGAAGTGCATAAAGCGTTTGGACTTGAAGGTGAAGATGAAATCGTCGGTTTCCTTTACTTAGGCACCCCTGATTGCACACCGATGAAAGTGCCAGAGCGTGACCTGTCGAAGTTTGTTGAATTTCAATAAACGCTAATTAGAGCTTTGTTACTGTTTATCTGTACAGTTTTTCTTGATTTATTAGGGCTACATTCGATAATGTGGCCCTAATTATTATTACTTCCCAAAGCTTATGTCTCGTCTGTTTATTGCTGAAAAACCAAGTTTAGGCCGCGCGATTGCTGCCGCACTTCCTAACCCTCAAAAGAAAGACCAAGGCTTCATTCGCTGTGGCAATGGAGACGTGGTGACTTGGTGTATCGGTCATTTATTAGAGCAGGTAGAGCCAGACGCTTATGACGAACGCTACAAAAAATGGAATATGGCGGATCTGCCTATCGTTCCGGAGCAGTGGCAGTTAAGGCCCAGGAAGAGCGCCAGTAAGCAATTGACGGTGATTCGTAAATTGCTCAAAGAGGCGACGGAAGTGATTCATGCCGGAGATCCAGACCGTGAAGGTCAGCTCCTGGTCGATGAGGTTCTCGATTACTGCAAGCTGTCTAAAACCAAAAAACAAGCGACTCAACGGCTACTGATTTCAGATTTGAACTTGCCTGCGGTAAAGCGGGCTCTGAGCTCAATGCGTAGTAATCGTGATTTTATCCCGCTTTCTGTTTCTGCGTTGGCTCGCTCCAGAGCGGATTGGCTCTATGGCATGAACATGTCTCGTGCCTACACTTTGCTCGGACAGAAAGCTGGCTATCAAGGCGTGCTTTCGGTTGGGCGAGTACAAACGCCAGTGCTTGGGTTGGTGGTTCGTCGCGATGAAGAAATCGAAAACTTTATCCCTAAAGATTATTTCACCCTGCATGCGTTGATTCCCTATCAAGATCAGAACGGCGCCTTTGATATTCGTGCGCGTTGGAAACCAAGTGAAGCGTGTAAACCTTGGCAAGATGAGGAAGGACGCGTTTTAAACCGAAAACTGGTGGAGAACGTTGCTGCTCGTATTAAGAACCAGCCAGCCACGGTGAAAGAATCTGAGCAAAAGCAAACCAAGCAGTCAGCGCCGTTACCTTACTCTTTGTCTGCATTGCAGATAGATGCAGCGAAACGTTATGGCATGAGTGCGCAGCAAGTACTGGATACCTGTCAGGCATTGTATGAAAAGCATAAACTGATCACTTACCCGCGTTCGGATTGTCGTTACCTTCCGATGGAACACTACGCACAAGCGGGTTCCGTGACTTCGGCAATTGGTAACAATGCTAAAGAGCTACAAAGTGCCGTTCAGGGTGCGGATTTGACGATCAAATCAAAAGCATGGAATGACAAAAAAGTGGATGCGCACCATGCGATCATTCCGACACCTAAGCAAGCTAACGTGAATGCATTATCCGCTAATGAGATGAAGGTGTATCAACTGATTGCCCGTCAATATCTGATGCAGTTTTATCCTGCGGCCATATACGCCGAAGCGAAGCTGGTATTTGATATTGCAGGGGGGACCTTTATTGCCAAAGGTCGTCAGCTCGTCTCCCCGGGTTGGAAAGCTTTGATGGGTAAAACTGACAAAGAAGACGATGGGATTGATGCTGTGCCACCTTTAGCAGAAGGCACGGTGCTTACTTGTCGGGAAGGGGAAATAAAAGACCGCAAGACAGAGCCGCCAAAACACTTTACTGAAGCGACACTGTTGCAGGCCATGACAGGCATTGCCCGTTATGTTGCTGATAAAGAGTTGAAGAAGATTCTGCGAGAGACAGATGGCCTTGGAACCGAAGCGACCCGAGCCGGCATTCTCGATACGCTTTTCAAGCGCCAGCTTTTGACTCGCCAAGGCAAGTCCATTTTAAGCTCACCTGCTGGCCGAGGTTTGGTTAATGCGCTTCCCCAAGATGCGACTTATCCAGATATGACGGCACACTGGGAGTTCCAGTTACAAGGAATGGCAGAGAAAAATCAAGCCTATCAGCCGTTTATGCAATCGTTACAGCAGAGAATAGATAGCCTGATGGGGCAGGTTAAGTCAGGGCCAATCCCTGAGTCTTTGCGCCATTTACCTAAAGTGGAACGACCTGCGTTTAAGCGCAAGAAGCGCAGTTATTCTAAGGGCAGTGGTGCTAAGTCTGGTACAGCAAAACGGAAGTCATCTTAAAAAAACAAGCGGCACTTTCACTCTACGGTCATTCCAGCGAGCCAGAACGAGACTAGGAATCTAATATCAGCGCGTTGAAAAAACTATAGCAACAATGTTCATGTGGAGTCGTTCCTCACGCTCCTTCGTCGCTTTTCGAGGAAGACAGAGTACGTTCAATGTTAGAGAGCGGCATTGCAATCAACAGTGCCGCTTTCGTATTAAACGTGACTACTCAAACAAACTGCCATTCTTCTCAATTGCGCCTTTAACATCGTCTTGAGTCAGAACACGCTTGCCGAGGTCTTGTTTAACTTGCTTACCCAAATCAACAAGGGCATCTCTGTTTGCTTGGGTTTGACGCTTACCTGTGCTTTTTAAGCAATAGTTGAGTTCATGCTCTTCACTAAAATTTACCAGATCTTTATCCGCAGCCATTGTTACTCTCCTGAGTGGTTTGATAACTCCACTAAGTCTGGATTGCATACGACGAAATTCAAGTTTAGATGTAAGAAAGGTTGCATAATATCCATATTGTCGAGACATGGCGTTCGCTCTGAAAACCTTAGCAGTGAAATGGCATTTTATTCAATGGATGAACTTGGTACTATTTTGCCACCAATGTTAAAAAGAACCTTCCATGCTGCCACTTATCTATCACCCAATCTACTCACAACTCGATTTGCCCGAAGGGCACCGCTACCCAATCATGAAGTATCAATATCTGTATGATGCGGTGTTGGAGATGTTAGAAAACGAAAGCTGCCAAGAGCGAGTTGAGTTTTTTGAGCCAACAGCGCTTTCTGTAAATGATATTAAGCGCGTTCACGAGGCTGAGTACGTCGATTTATTGGTCAGCGGTACGATGCCGGCGGCTAAAATGCGTCGTATAGGCTTTCCCTGGAGTGAAGCACTGATAAGCAGAACGCTGACTTCTGCAGCAGGTACGCTTATGACGGCTGAAAAAGCGCTGGAACATGGTGTGGCTTTGCATTTGAGTGGCGGATACCACCATGCTCACAGAGACTTCGGCAGTGGTTTTTGCCTATTTAACGACTTGGTGATAGCAGCAAAGCATATGTTGGATCATGACGATGTCGATAAAATGCTGATCATTGATAGTGATGTACACCACGGTGATGGTACGGCAACCTTGTGTCAGGAGGAGCCGGATATTGTCACGCTTTCTTTTCACTGTGATAAAAACTTCCCGGCAAGAAAGCCTGAGTCTGATCTGGATGTCCCTTTGGTAAGGGGAACCGATGACGAGACGTTCTTGATGGCGTTTAAAGAAGTGGTCGAAATGGCGCTGAATCTGCATCGTCCTGATATGGTGATTTACGATGCTGGGGTTGATATACACACCGACGACGAGCTGGGTTATTTTGATGTCTCCACAAAAGGCATATTGGAGCGCGACCGTTTTTTGATGCAACTGATGAAAGAGCGAGGCATTCCTGTCGCGGCTGTCGTCGGTGGTGGTTACCGAAGCAATCATGAAGATCTTGTCCCGATTCATATGAATTTGATTCAGGCGAGCTTGGAAGTTTTTGGCTAAATAGCACCTCGAAACGAGATCCTGAATAACGCTCCTTCGTCGCTGCTTAGGATGACGGGAGACTTAAAAAATGCCGTTCGCTGTTAAACGAACGGCACTCAGCTTTAGAAACTCGGTTCTCGTTTCACAAATACAGTTACAGCACTTTTGCCAAAAACTGCTGTAGACGAGGATGAGTTGGGTCATCAAATACAGCTTGAGGGCTGTCATCCACCAACAATTTACCGTCTTCCATAAACAACACACGGTCGGCAACTTCACGGGCAAAGCCCATTTCATGAGTTACGATAACCATGGTCATCCCTTCTTTTGCTAATGACTTAATAACATCCAGTACTTCACCTACCATTTCAGGGTCGAGTGCTGAAGTTGGCTCATCAAAAAGCATCAGATCAGGCTTCATTGCGAGTGCTCGGGCAATCGCAACACGTTGTTGCTGACCACCGGATAAATGCGTTGGGTAGTTGTTCATACGATCTTCCAAACCAACGCGTTTGATCAACACTTTCGCCTCGCCTTCCACTTCATGTTTCGGGCGCTTAGCCACCTTCAATGGCGCTATCATTACGTTTTCCAACGCGGTCATGTGTGGAAATAGGTTAAAGCTCTGGAATACCATTCCAACGTTTTGACGCAAAACGTTGATGTCGGTGCTTCGCGCATACATGTCGAAACCATCAACAATGATAGTCCCAGTGCTTATCTCTTCTAACTGGTTCAATGTACGTAAGAACGTTGATTTACCTGAACCTGAAGGCCCGATAATCACCACCACTTCACCACGTTTTACCGTTGTTGAAACCGATTTTAAAGCGTGGCAGCCATTAGGGTAATACTTGTCTACATTATTGGCGTAAACCATATCTTCGCCGTTGTATTCACTAGTCACTGGCTGATAACCTCTTCTCTAAACGTTGAATTGCCCAAGACAGAGTCCCGGTTACTAGTAGGTAAAGTGCCGCGACAGTGAACCACACCTCGAAAGGTGCAAAGCTGCCACTCACAACTTCACGACCCGCTTTAGTTAAGTCGGTAATGGAGATAACTGAAACAAGCGAAGAGTCTTTAATCAGGTTAATAAACTGACCAGCCAAAGGTGGCAACGTACGCTTTAGTGCTTGTGGCAGAATGATGTAGCGCATTGCTTTTGGATAGGTCATACCCAGTGAGCGCGCCGCTTCCATTTGGCCTGTTGGAATTGCCTGAATACCTGCACGAACAATTTCTGCAACGTAAGCACCTGTAAATACAGATAATGCTACTACCCCTGCGGTGAATCGATCAAAATCGAGTACGGTTCCGATAAAGAAATAAACGATAAAAATTTGCACCAGAAGCGGTGTGCCGCGAATCAATTCAACATAGGTAACCGCTAAATTTCTCGCTGTTTGATTCTTCGCAACCCGCATAAGGCCGAATATCAGGCCAAGTAAGACGGCAAAAATGAGGGAGATAAAGGATATTTTTACCGTCACCCATAAACCGTGAGCAATCGGTCCGAATTTCCACTCGTTTAGCTGTGCAACAGTGTCACCTTGAAATACCAAGTCACCGTTTCCAACTAAAAGTGTTGTGTAATGATCGATGATTTGAGGCTGGCTAGCGTCATCAAACTCAATCGTTAAATGACCTGCGTTAACCACTGCTGTGCCGTCACCGTTTGCACGGAGTTGTTGCATTTCGGTATTGACGACATATGGCCAGAGACGATCCCAATGCCAGTTATAGTTAATACTCTTCCCAGAGAAATAGACCGCGCCAATCAGCATGGCCATTATTAGGACATAAATTCCGTGTCCTATCCATTTTGAGGATTTAGACTGCATCACTCAGATTCTCTTTTTTTTTATGAACAGGGCAACTTGCGTTGCCCTGTTGACTATAGTTTTAGTTCGCAAGGCTTAAAGCATATAACGTTAATTATTGAACTTGTTTCAGCCAGTCATCAGACTTGAACCACTTGTCGTACATGCGTTCGTAAGTACCATCACCTTTGATTTGGCGTAAGTAGTTATTCAAGAAGTTTAAGAAGTTAGGGTCATCTTGACGAATCGCCCAACCTAGAGGCTCGTAAGTGAAAGGTTCAGCTAGGTGTCCAACTTTGTCTTTGTTTTGAGCTGCGTAGATCGAGTTGTATGGAAAGTCATAAACGAAAGCATCTGCTTTACCGTTAACAACCTGAAGAACTGCATCCACTTCTGTGTCGTAAAGGTCAATTTTTGCATTGAACAGGCGTTTCTTCGCCGCTTCTACACCAGTAGTGCCTAGCTTAGTTGAAACAGTGTATTTAGGATCATTTAAATCAGTGTAGCTCTTAATCTTACCTTCAAGCGCTGGCGAGAGGATAATGGACTGACCGATAACAATGTATGGGTCAGCAAAGTTAACTTTTAAGTTACGCTCAGGAGTGATCGTCATACCACCCATGATGATGTCACATTTGTTTGTTTGTAGCGCAGGGATAATGCCATCCCAAGCTGTGTTGACAGGAGTGTACTTAACTCCCATCGAACGCGCCATGTGCTTACCCAAGTCGATATCAAAACCAATGAAACGGCCATCTTTGGTTTTCATTTCGAAAGGCATATAGCCAGCATCAAAACATACTTTTAGTTCACCTGAACTAATAACACCTTCTAGGTCAGACTTTGCCATAGCTTGATTAGAACCAAGCAGAGAGCAAGCAAACACAAGTCCAGCTGCTGAAGATTTAATAAATTTTCTCATAATATCCCTTATAAAAAATCTTGTTATTTTTTTGTTCGTCCAATGACAGATACGATTTTGCATTGAGTGTCACGCAAACGCGAACTTACATCAAAAACCACAAGATAATGCAACACGATCTAGCAACGCTTCAATAATATTCTGAATTTAAATCCAATAAAGTGCTATATATATTCAATTTTCAGCGAAGAAGGTGGCTCAAATCCCGAATCAAATCGACCGGAGACTCAAGACCGATTGAAAGCCGTACGACTCCCTTGCCCGCATCGCGGTAAAAGTTCGCTTTTTGTTCTGGGCTAAATCGATAAGTAGACTTGTCCAAATCATCAGTTTTTAACACCACGGCTAAACTTCGCTGATGTCCAATCGAATAAGCGTAATAAAACATCTTCGATTCATGCGCAAATCGTTGCTCAATCAGTTCGATGTCCTTTACTTGGAATGCAATAATGCCGCCAAAAAATGCCATTTGCTGTTTAGCCAGTGAAAATTGTTGATGTGACTCAAGACCGGGATATAAAACTCTTTGTACATTCGGGTTGTTTTCTAACCAGTTGGCGATGGTATGAGCTGACTCACACAGCGTTTTCATACGTGGATAAATAGTCTCCATTCCCCGCATAATTAACCATGCGCTTTGTGGGCTTAAAGATGCACCAAAATAGACTCCGGCAACGCTTCTAAGCTTGCTAATCAAGGCTTTCGAGCCTAAAACGCATCCGCCGAGAACATCGCCATGGCCGTTAATGAATTTGGTTAAAGAGTGAACGACCAAATCTGCTCCAAGATCAAGTGGTCGTGTAATAACCGGTGTTGAAAACGTCGAATCTGCACTCAGTAAAATTCCCCGGCTTTTAAGCAATGAGGAGAGCGCTTTTATATCAGATAGCCTTAATAGAGGGTTACATGGTGTCTCTATGTGCACCAACTTGGTGTTTTTGCGTAGAACCTTTTGCACATTAGTAGTGCATGTAGTGTCAACTGCTGAAACCTCAATTCCATATTGAGGCAAAACTTGGGTGGCAAACTCGTAAACGGCGGCGTAGCAAACATCACTGATAACTAGATGGTCTCCCGCTTTCAGTAATGACATAAACACAGCCGTAATTGCTGCCATACCGCTTGCTGTTGCGAGTCCATCTTCTGCCTGTTCTAAAACGGCTAAACGTTCTTCGAGTAAACGAACCGTTGGGTTTGTCCAACCTGCGTACAGAAAAGGTGCGTCGGCGAGATCTTCCATGCCTTGTGCGGAAAAAGCACCTTCATTGGGCAGAAAGCTGTGATTTACCGACATCACTATATTCGGTGCGATGGCTTTTGTTTGAGGGTCAGGTTGAATAGCTGCATGAACAGCCAAGGTTTCGGGTGCTAAGGTTTCAGGAGCGAAGTTTTGAGAGTCAATAGATTCTGGAAGCAGTCCAAATTTGAAATCATCGTTATGCATTATTGTTTAATCCAGTCGTTGTCATTAGCCATAAGTCTGTTTGGCTGAAATCAGTTTTTAGTTCTACTCCGAACGAATGGTTTAATTGTGGGTTCCAATTGGTGAGTAAAATCCGCTATTCTTGGTTCGACACGGAAGATTTCCCGCATTTAAAACACAATAATGCGGAATAACAGTAAGAGGAAAACCATGGGTGATGTAACCACTCTGGATAGTTTCGATAAAAAGATTCTGGAACTAATGCAAAGCAACTGTCGTTTGGCAAGTGAGGTCATTGCCGAGCAAGTCGGCCTGTCGGCTTCTGCAGTACAGAGAAGATTAAAGCGTTTAAGGGAAGAAGGCGCGATTCAAGCCGAAATAGCTGTCATCAAGTCAGATCTTTCTACGAACCCAATGACGTTTATTGCGGGTATTGAAATCGACAGAGATAACTACTCAGTACTCAATAAATTCAAACGCTGGGCAGAGTCTCAACCTTCCATACAGCAAGTGTTTTATGTCACAGGTAATGTCGATTTGATGGTTGTGATTACAGCGGAGAGTGCAAAAAGCTACGACGGGTTTGTTGAGCAGATTATGGAGCAGTTCCCACAGATTCGCCGCGTCATGACCAACGTGGTACTAGATACACCAAAACAAAGTCTCTATCTGCCTCTTGAGTAGTCTACCTGTAGGGCGGGGCCTATAAAACCCCGAGAGAATGTCTCTTATCAGAGTTCTATTACTTAGTGGGCAATGCACATCGGGGTATTAGCGACAGGGTCCTGAATGACTCGCGCATCGAGTGAAAATACGTCCTTGAGCAGGTTTTGAGTAAAAACATCGTGCGGTGTGCCTTGGGCTACGAGCTGACCTTTTTTGAGTACTACTAAGTGATCACAGTAGCGACATGCCTGATTCAAGTCGTGTAATACAACGATCACCGTTTTTCCTTTGTTGTTCATCTCGCGCATGATCTTCATCAGTTCAATCTGATGAGAAAGATCCAGGTAGGTCGTGGGCTCATCCAGCATCACAATATTGGTGTCTTGCGCCAGAATCATGGCTATCCAGGCCCTTTGCCTTTGTCCTCCGGATAATGATTCAACTGTTTGTTCCGCCAAGTCATCTACGCCTGTTTCCCGCATTGCACTCGCGACCATGTTCTTGTCATGCTCGTCCAATTTACCCCAGTGAGAAAGGTAAGGTGAGCGACCGTATTCAACCAGGCGTTTTACTGTGATTCCCTCTGGCGTTTCTAATACCTGAGGCAATAAAGACATTTCTTGTGCCAGGTGTTTGTCACGGTATGATTTCAATGCCTTTCCATTAAGCAAAACCTCACCATTGGTTGGCATATTAATTCGAGCCAGTGTTTTGAGTAAGGTTGACTTACCACATCCATTTGGGCCGATAAGAGCAGTAATTTTGCCTTTTGGTAGTGTGAGATTGAGCGCTTCAATAATGACCTTGTCACCATAAGAAACGTTTAAGTTATTTGCAGCTATCATCACCAACCCTTGTAACGTTGTAATAAGAAAATAAAGTAAGGTGCACCAATCAAAGAAGTTAAAACACCGGCTGGAAGTTCTAAAGGAGGATGTATCCCCCTCGCTAACGTGTCGGATACCAATACCATTAGTGCGCCAAGCAAGGCAGCGCCTGGCACAAGCAACTTATGATTATGACCAAAAAGCATTTTTGCTAAATGTGGTGCCAGTAATCCAACAAAGCTAATTGTGCCGCATACCGACACACTGACACTGGCAAGAATAACGGCACAAACCAGTGAGAGTAACTTGATGCGTTTTGGTTTAATGCCAAGTGAAGTCGCGCTATCTCTACCGTGGAGTCTTGCCAGACAAAGACATCAAATCTGTCACAGAGAATGAGGTCACCTTCGAATATGTAGATGGTAAGACGAAACAGCGAAGATCCCGAACACTACCTATAACACGGTTCCTATGGTTGATACTTCAACATGTTTTACCCAAAGGTCTTCAGCGAGTCAGAGACTACGGCTTTCTTCGCGGCAACGCCCATCAACTCTGCCTACAAATCCAGTTACTGCTTTTATCTGCGAGCGAACTCTACCAGTCTGTAGCCAGGACTGAACGCCAGAAAATGGTACGTAGTTGCCCTTGTTGCCATCATGAAATGGCTTGTGTTGGAGTCAGCCGACCGAGTTAGCCGAAAGGCAAAAAGAATAAGGATAATGGAGACGGCTATGACAGAAAGGTCGCCTATGAATAGAGCTTAACAGGCGAGTTCAGCTAAAGGTGTGAGGCTATCAGGCCGCACATCATGACACCGTTCGCTTCAAGAAAAGTCACATCTTACCTAGACGCTAAGCTCACCAGACACAATTTACATATAAAGAAGAGGCTCGGGCTTGTTCAACTCTGAATAACGCTGTCGGCTGCGCGACAGCTATTCTTATTTGTTAGAAAAAACGTAGCTATCAAGTCGGTGACCATTCAGATTAAGCATTCAGCTTGAAAGCAAATAGCGTGTTGTCTAGGGGGAAGAAGCGCCAAAAATTTAGTTATTGACGCCATAGTCGTCTGTTATATTTTATTGCTCTGCAAATTTAAATTCACTTGTCACATACACTGGTATATTCAATGAATTAGACTCAGATGGTACATATTCAACTTTGCTTAGAGCCTTTAACGCGATGAACCCCCATTCCCCCTCAGGAGATGACTCTACGATTGTAGGATTAAATATCTCTCCATTCGAATCTATTAAATAGTTAATTTTCACAAAACCACCTGTTTTTGGTAGCTTTATATTGGGCTTTACACTAAACCTAGACTTTTCAGACGACTGAACCCAATAATCGTCTAAGTCTTGTTGCTCAACTTTTATGGGTGATTGTGTCAGATAAACTTCCTGTTTTGATGCACAACCACCTAAAGCTAAAAGACTTATCGATAATATACTCAAAATTCTCATTTACACTCCTTGTAAAATATAACTCTTTGATACGGGATGAGCAGCGCAATGCTGAAGACTCATTAAGCCACCTTACAATTTACAATCAACAAGTTGAACCGATAAAAGATAGTCAGTTCACAAAATCGAGCATTCGCTCTAAGTGGAAACGGGGCATTTCTGTGCTATGCCTCGTCAAAAAAACTTTGGACAGTTTCAATTCATAAACAAAATCAAACTTAGCTCATTCCAAATTATGAAAACGGTGGGATCGACAAATTTAATGACCAACAATACAGTTACGACCTTGGCTTTTAGCCATATACAAAGCTGAATCAGCTCTGATGAAGGCACTTTGTAATGTATCCTGAGAAGTTAAGTTACAGTAGCCAATGCTAACAGTAATGGGAACCTTCATATCTGTTAATAAGCTTTGTGATTCAACCGATGAATTGATTGCCTGTAACGTGACCAAAGCCTGCTTCGAATCTTTATCAAAAATAAAGATAAGAAACTCCTCACCTCCATAGCGACCAACCAAATCGCCCTTTGTGACACTGTTAGACAGAATATTAGAAACACAAACGATAGCATTATCACCAACGTCATGACCAAAGCGGTCATTCACTTTCTTGAAATGGTCAATATCGACAATGGCCAGAGTCCCCTGAATAGGTGTGTCACTTTGAAGTAAGTGGGAAATTCGTTCATTCATGTAACGGCGGTTAAACAACCCTGTCAGTTCATCCCGAATGGATCTCTCATAGTGCCAGTCAATTTGATTAAAAAGAAATAATGACAGTAGTCCGCCTAACAAAAAGAAGCAGACGATGTTTTGAGTCACAACAACAGCGACACGGTAATATTCAGGTTCACCTGTCAAAGCCAATGCAAAAGTAGGAAACCCCGCAGCAACAAGGCAAACCAGTGCAGATAAAGCCAGCATAAGCTCACCCTTACCATTTGAAGCTCTATGTTTGTAGCAAAGTAAAAATGTCGAAACATACACAACAGAAAAATTTGCAAACGCTAGCTGAACACGTAATTCAAGAGTACTTGGTATGTATTGATAGATAAGAATCTGCATCGCTGTATACAAACAGATATGAATAATTGCAAGCCTCCATATCCACGGCTTAATATCTTGCTTATACCAGCTTATAGAGCCAAATAACAATAAATACGCAACCGTCATATACATAAAGTTGTTTAATAAAACAGAATAAATAAGCGGAAGCCAAGAACGAATAGCCATTGCAGCAAATGCAAAACCAAACAGTAGGAAAAAATAAAAGAAATAACGTGCTGATCGACGTTGATAGTGAGACAACCCAGAACGAATTTGAGATAAAAATATACAGCCAACAGTACTACAAACAATATTGTTTATGATGCTGGCAAAATCGATAAGGCTTGAACTTGAATTAATCACTACTTCTTTGCTTAGAGTAAGTGGGGCAAATATACAACTGGTAACTATGTGGTGACACATAATACTCGGATAGATTGACTAATTAGTCAACAAGTATCCTTAAAATCTGGTCAGAATGAACGCTATGGGAATACCTAGAGTATCAACATAGTAGCCAATGTTAACATGATAAAAAGTATATCAAATCACGACACGACGAAGTAATAAATCTGCTAAGCGTAACTACGAATGGGGCAAAGGTAAGTTCATCACGCAAGTTGCGTCACGCAGACTGCGTGATTGATTTACAACGGAAAGAGGCACACAGGCTTCTCTGAGGTATGAAAAGTCTGTATCAGTCCTTCTAGCAATCCGTTTGCTCTGAGAGTCTCAGAGCGTCTTCTAGTTCAACGCCAAGGTATCTAATAGTGTTATCTAGCTTCGAATGGCCAAGTAAGATCTGTACCGCCCTTATATTTTTCGTTCTGGCATAGATCAGAGTAGCTTTAGTGCGACGCATGGAATGCGTACCATAATAGTCCGCATTCAAACCAAGCTTTACAGCCCAGTTCCTGATAATCGTACGATAAAACGAATAGCTGATGGCTTGGCCTTTACGACGACAGCTTGGAAATAGAAAACTACTTGCCTCTAGATGTGCTGAGTAGACCCACTGGAAAGCCACGTTCACGCAGTGAAACAGGGACAGGAGAGCGGTGGTAGTAGACACTAGATGGAAGTTTTAACAGATACATATGTATCACCTCATTGTAGTAGGTGACTTTTTCATGCATCAGATATGAAAAAAGCCCTGAAAAATCAGAGCTTTGTTCATTTAAAAGTGGCGGAGAGATAGGGATTTGAACCCTAGATACGCTATTAACGTATGCCGGTTTTCAAGACCGGTGCTTTCAACCACTCAGCCATCTCTCCGTGTTGACGCGAATAATATAAGGCTTTGAAAATGTTGTAAACCCTAAATTTATCTGTTTGGGTGTTTAACGCTCAATTTTGGGTTGTTTGTTGCTTAAATACACAAAAGCCCTCCAAAGGAGGGCTTTCAAAACGTTGAGTGCGTAAATCAGTACTAATCGTTCTTAGTATAAAACCGTTGTAGCTCTGTTAAACCCTGCATGAGCACCGGCATTTTAGGGCTGTCATCACGCAGGCGTTTGTAATTGTTGTCATACAGCTTGTAGTTACCAAACTTATCGATCACGGTAGTTTGGGTATTGGTTATTAATGCGAGTTCTCGTGAGTCTCCGGCTAATATCCAACGTCGGCGACTTTCATCAAATAAGTTACGACCACTACTGTAATCATATGGGTTCGATGAAACCCCGAGCATGTCTTGCAACAGTGTCACTGAAAGGTCTAAGTGACTGGTACTATGAGTGAAATCACCAGCGACTCTGCCGGGCCAATGAATCACCATCGGCACTTGCAATTGATAACGGCTGTAGTTGCTGTTTGCACCCCAACTATTGGTGTTGGTTTCGTTGAACTCACTACCGTGATTTGAAGTGATGATAACCACAGTATTGGTCAACAAGTGCGTTTCTTTTAACTCATTAATAATGTTGGCAACGGTGTTATCTGCTGATTTTACCGCAAAATCGTACGCATTTTTGAATCGTTCACTTGCTGGCATTTCTTCATCTGTATTTGAAGGAATCGATTCAAAGTTATCGACGGCTGTTACTTCGATATAGCTAAACCAAGGTTGTTTTGCGTTTTCTACGAGCCATGTATTCCAATCGGAGATAGCTTGTTTATCGGTATGCGCTTGTTTACCGTCAAGTTGCTCAGCCAAGTTTAGGTTTCTGAAAATGATCTCTGAATAAAGGTCATCTTCAAAACCATTACCACTGAATAATCCAAAGCTGTAACCCTGTTCTTTCAGAACATCAAGCATGACAGGTGAAGAGCCTTGTGCCTCAATGCTCGAAGCGTAACTGGTTGGCAAGCCGTAGAATAAGCCGAATGCACCATAGGTATCATTGCTCGAGCTGTAGTGGTTACGGAAATTCTGATTTTCCTGCGCAAACTCATAGAGATTTGGCATCTCTTTTTCATTGAGTGCATCCGCTCTTAAATTATTCACGCTGATCATCAGAACATTCAGTTTGTTTACGCGGCGATTGAACTCTAATTTTTCAAGCGGGTAGTTAACCAGTTCTACATTACCTTGGTTTTCAGCTAAGCGTTTTAGGTACTCTTCACGATCCAATAAGCCGTGTTTTTCCATAAAGCTTTTCGCTGTCATTGGGTATGAAAGCGGGAAGTTAGCGCGTTGACTGGTAATTGGGTTATAGAAATAAGCATCCGCCCAAATGTAAACCAAATGGCTGGTGATAAAGCTCAGGAAGAACAGGATAGCCAACGGGCGGCCAACATGTTTATGAGAGAGTTTGCGTTGCTTTCGCCACACCCATTCTGAAAGCGCGAGTTGAATCAGAAAAATGAATGGCATCACCACAAACAGGTGTTGCAGATCGGAACTCAGAACGCTTTTATCATCGCTAAATAAAAGCTCCCAGACTACGGGTGTCAGGTGTAAGTTGATCGATTGATAGGCTTGGGTATCGATCAATAAGATTGTCTGACCGATTGTCGCGAATATCACTGCCACCAAGCGGAATAGCTTGCGAGATGGCAGGACAAAGGTCAACGGGAATAGAACCAGCAAGTAAAGAGCGAAAACCAGAAAGCCAAAATGACCAACCCAAGAAACTGCCAGATAAAACTGACCGAGCAAGGTCTCAGGCCAAGGCGATTGAGTAATATAGCGTGTGCCTATCAACATTGAAGCTACAATGTTGAAGAATGCAAACCAATGTCCCCAACCTACTAGTCGAGATACGCGTTCGCCGTATGAGATTCCGCTGTCTACCATGTATGTGTCTAATTATCCGTTATTAATGTGTTTTTGGTGTTTCTAATGAAGACATCAGTGCCTGAGCAAATTTTTCAGCAATCGCTTGACGTTGTGAAGCAGCAACTCGTTGATTTAAGACATTGGTTGCGATATTTCCTGCAATCATTAGTGTTAATTCAGGTGAAGCTGCATGTTTTTCAAGAACTAATGCGACTTCCGCAAGAATGTTCTCTACTTGTTCGTCAGTATATTTAGATGTAATCGGCATAAAGACTCTAATAATGATAGTAAAAGCGGCTTATGATAACCTACAATGCCCATCAACTAAAACCTTGTAGCAAGATAAAATCACTATGAGCCTTCATCTTTCAAACGTTATTCTGCATCAACTATGCAAAAACGATCAGGACGAACTGGTTGTTAACTATCGTCCCGCATCACTAGAAAATGATGCATCGACTGAAAACCTCGTCGCGGAACTTCATCGAGTATTCCATTCTAAAGCTGGTAAAGGTTTTGGCTCTTTCCAGTCAGACAGCGAATTTCAATTTTGGCTTCAAGAAATGCGCAAAGGTGAGCGAGATTTTTATGATTTCTCACAAATTAGTGCAAATCGACTGAAAGAAGAGTTGATTAAATACCCGTTCGCGGATGAAGGTATTTTAGTTTTCGCCGAGTATCAAAGCCTTGCGACGGATTATCTGTTTATTGGTATTTTGCCAATGAATCAAAGTCTGAAAGTGACCGAAGGTCTGGACATCAGTGCTACCGACTATCTAGATATTACTAAAATGGATATCGCGGCACGTATTGATTTATCGAGCTACGAAACTGACAAAGAGTCCAACCGTTACCTGTCGTACATAAAAGGTCGAGTAGGGCGCAAAGTGGCGGACTTTTTCCTGGATTTCCTTCAGGCAGACATCGGTCTGGACACAAAGCAGCAAAACCTAGTACTGATGCAGGCTGTCGACGACTTTTGTGCTGATTCAAAATTAGAAAAGCAGGAAGTGAACGAGTACAAAAAGCAAGTTTACGACTACTGTAATGAACAGATTAAATCAGGTGACGAAGTACAAGTCTCTGAGCTTTCGGGTGAGTTGCCCCCAAGTCAGGATGGTACAAGCTTTATAGACTTCACTAAAGAGCAGGGCTATGAGCTTGAAGAGTCATTCCCTGGTGATCGTGCAACGGTCCGTAAACTGACCAAATTCGTTGGTGCGGGGGGTGGTTTGAACATCAGCTTTGACAGCTTACTACTCGGTGAGCGTATTTTTTATGATCCAGAAACAGATACATTAACGATCAAAGGCACGCCACCAAACTTAAAAGATCAGTTGAGCCGAAACTAATTTCAATAAGAATTTCCGACTGCAAATTCAGAGAGCCAATGGCTCTCTTTTTTGTGTGTAACAGATGACTCTGTAATGTTGGAAAGCACTCACTATTGTGTTGATGAAGCCGTGTCGAGACATGGAACCCTGTATCTTGTGAGATAATGATATATCCTTGTTATTAATGGGAATATGAGAGGATGGCGAATTGCGGCAATTAAAAGCAGGGATCAGACGTTATGTTTGGTTTTTATTCGTTTTATGGTGTGCATCCGCTTTAGGTATTTGGCATCAAACCAAACAGACCGTGCAAATGCTCTCGACTGTTAATGAGTTGGGAAGCAAAGTCGAGGAAGTTCGTCATTTCTTTAATTTCGAACTGCCGTATCGCGTGCAACACCTAGACCCAGTATCTCTTAAACTTCAGATTGTTTATTCCGTTCGGCTTCAGCTTGAGCAGGAATATTTAGACGGCATATCTCCACCGGATTTAACCCAATTACTCTATTCCACGGACCGTTTTATAGAAAACGCACATGCCTTTATTGGTAGCGATAATGAATTGGTATCTTTAGCAGAGCAGTTGCGACACAACCGTGCTCGAGATAACAATTCTGATCAAGTTCACTCGATGTATTATCGCTTAGGGGCATTGATATTAGAGTCTATTTTTAGTGATTCGGCGACAAATGCTGATACTTACCGAGAGCTCGACTCCCTCTTTATTGCATCAGACTCATTGATAATTGATGAGCGTACGGCGTTTCAACGCAGACTCGCACAGACCTCAAGTGTCCTTGCCGCCAATGCGCAGGGACGTTATTTAGCAGAACAACTACTCAAACCGGAGTTAGCCAATCAATTTGCTACGACTAATATGGCTTTAGAGCAATCACTAACTAGGCTAATCGTGTGGTTGGGGGGAGTTAGTGGATTATTTTTAGTGATGGTCACGTGGGCGGCTTTCGGTAAAAGAGAGCCTATCAGCTCAGCCGGAATTAAGACAGTAGAATCCAGTTCCAAGTTACTTCCGGTGGGAAGAAACCACGATACAAGCTCATTGAAGGCGAACGAAGTACAAATAACACTTCAGAATGCCTCTCCAGAAGACATGCCACTCGTGGCTGATGACCCCTACATCGACATCAATAAGATGCTCGAATCATTGTCAGGTGATGAAGAGGCCGTTCGTATGTTGTTAGAAGTATTTATTCAGGAGCACTCCAACGACGGCACTAAGCTATGCCAAGTGTTGAACTCTGATAAAGAACAAGCGCAAAGAATCATTCATAGCTTGAAAGGCGTTTCAGGGAGCCTGGGCGCAATGCCTTTAAATTCCATATCAGCTGATATTGAGCTATTGATTAAAGAGAAGCAAAACGTACCGGAAAGTAAGCTCGTTAAGCTGAATGATGTATTGGAGCAAACCATACTTTTTGCAACGCACGTTCTCAAAAGTGAAAAAATATAAAAAACGCTAACAGGTTGATATTACTCTGACTTAAAACGTTAGAGGTTGAGGTATCCAAAGGCACACATGAACTGTCCTTTCAGTTCGCTTTGATTCCTGTTCTACACCAATTTACTAAAGGTAATACCATGTCTGCTCATCGAATGTATTCAATGATGGTTATGTGGGTGGCAATAACGCTTTCTGGATGCTCACTTTTAGAAGTGAAAATCGACAGCCAAACCGTTCCCCTTACCCAGCAAGAACTCAATATGCGTATATTGACGCGAGAATATGCGCTGCAATTTTTTGCTCAGGTAGAGCAAGCAGCTGATGCGTTAGAAGCTCAGTATGATCCCAATGACCAAATTAACCAGTCTTACATTCTGTTGTGGAAGATAAACGCGGAAGAAGGCTTGCAGGCTGCGGCTTTTCAGGTCACACCTATGGCTGGGCTGATTGATACCTGGGTCTTCGCCCATCAAGTTGACGAGTTTTATTCCACTGGCGCTGGCAGCAATCTGTTTGCTACGGATGAAGCGAAAAAAGTCTCTCAGCATTTGGCGTATGAAGTCGATAAGCTCGCGCAATCCGTATTGAAAAAAGAAGTGTATGACAATACCAAACGCTTTGTGGCTGACTTTGTGAGACAGCACCCTTTTGCTGATCTAAGTATGATCAGAACGCCAGCTTATCGAGCATGGTTGGAATTCAATCAGATCAGTGAAGAAGAAGCGGTGACCACTTTAGGAACCATGCCAGAAGCGCTGGGGGATGTGTCAGATCGTTTGAGTTTAGCATCGAAACAAACACCAAAGATCATGACCTGGAAGGCACAATTACTGGCGTTAAACAGCTCAGCCAGCATTGAAAAAGTCAACGCGGCGCTAAGTAGCCTACAAGTGACGGCTGATTCGATGAGAGATTTTATCGATAACAACCCAGAATATATGCGCTATTTAGCCGAGCAAATGGCGGTTGAACTTCAGCCACTGGTTGATGATATTGATATGAAAACCGAAGCGCGCTTATCGCAGTTAGGTGAAGAGCGTCAGGCGCTGGAAGATATGGTGGCGAGAGAGCGTCAAGAAATTGCGTTGATTATTACTCATGAACGAGAAAAGTTTGCACAAGACATGGATCGCGTCTCTCAACAGGTTGTCGATCTGGCAATGACGAAGTTGGTCGAGCTGGTGAAAAGCACGATTGTCTACTTCATTCTATTCATTATCGCGATATTCTTTGCTCCACTTGGGTTAGGTTATGTACTGGGTAAGCGTGCATCAGTCAAAGCAAAGGGAAAAGAAAATTAGTGTTACTGAATCACTTGAATTAAGTTTACACAAACAAAAAGAGCGCGATGGCGTAATGCCAGTCAGTTAAGCTGACTGGCTTTCTTTTTATTAGGGTATTTTCTGACTTTTGCTTTGACGGCCCTCGGGTATATCCGATCTTCTCGTTTGATAGGCAATACATGGTGAGAGGTCTCTTCTATCAAGTGAGTGATCCTCTTTGGTATCGTTCCTGCTGATTCTAGCCAGAAGCCATGGATTAGATGAATAATGGCGTGAGCACAAGTCGTGAAACTCAGTTGGTTTGGATATAAACCAGGTATGCTGGAGGCCATGTTAACCATCTGATACCTCAGTATATTGTAGGCTAAAAGCAGTCCCCATAACTCTTGGCGAACCATCTCTGGCTTTTTACTTCTTAGTGTAAATTCATTTTTAAGAAGCGCTGATTTCATTTCTCTGTAACCTACCTCTATCTCCCAACGATGGCTATACAAGTCCGTTATTTCTGAACTTGGGTAACGCATTGCGTCTGTCATGGATGTGAAGATATTGACCTCTTTCCCTTTGATTGTTCGAGTTATCAGTCGTACTTGTATGGCTTCTGGTAGGTCTGGGAACTTTTTCCTAGCTTGAGGGTTAGATTTCAACTCAACAAGCTTGTCGTTTCTTCCAAGTTTACTTATTACCGTGTATTGAGTCCCTTTTCTCATGGGTATCATCCAGTGACGCTCGCGACCAGTGCAAGCCCAGCGATTCAACAGACCAAGCGAGAAAAAGCCTCTATCGAACATCGTTAAACTATTGTCTGGAGTGGTTTCGATTAGGTTTTCTGCCAGCTTCATTTCATTCGTTTTATAGCTATCGAAAGCACTAGCAATAAGCATATGACTGGTCACTTCCATCTGACATACCATGCGAACTTGAGGAAAGCTCGCGTCGCCATTCTGATTTGAAGGGGCTTTGAAGGCCTCTCGATTTTCATCACTATCCGGCGTTCTCCAAAGCACACCATCGACGGCAAGCAGCTTCAACCCTGACCATGTGGGATGTTGTGCCTCTTGATTCCAAAGTCTTTGGCTTTGATGAAACACTTGCTTTACCGCTTCGTCGCCTAATCGTTGTCTCGCTTGAACAATAGCGCTTGGGGCTACCAAAGCTTTCTTACCTGGTAGCATCAGTTGAGCTTTGGACACAATGCTCCATAAAGGCTCTTGTCGATATAAAGACATAGCAATCACAGACCAGACAGCCATATCAAGGGGGATTCGACGCTTACGAATAGTTGCTACACCAGTAGTTTCAAGGCATTGGTTAATAAAATCAGGGGAGAGAATATCACTTAGATTTCCCAGCTGTTCAGTGTTTGGTGCATAGCGATTAGCAAGTGATAAGGCTGTAGTTAATTGCAAAAGAAAAGGCTCTAAGATTGAATTCTTAGAGCCTTTATAAACGAGTTGGAGGATCGTTCAACCGATTAGTTATCGCTTAACTGATCGGCATTACGCGATGGCGCTCTTTTTGTATTTAATATCAGCAAACGATATTAGGCTGTTTGTTGTTGGAGTTCCGTGTCTTCCTGCTGAGAAGATTCTGCCACCGGCTCGCACTTATCAACAAACCACCCCATGTAAGAACTGATGATGGTCACGATAATACAAACAAAGCTCAGCCACATGAAAGGAGCATAAGACAGGGTCGCGACGCCTAGGATACTCGCCATATAGATACCGTTGTCACTCCATGGAACCATACCTGAGGTTAAGGTGCCACCGAACTCTGCGTTACGAGATAAGTTTTTGCGTTTGTAACCAAGACGGTCGTAGTTTTTAGCACAGATTTTTGGCGTCAGGATGAGAGACACGTACATTGCTGAACCAAATACGTTACCCATAAATGCGGTACCAATGGTGCTGGTTGCCAATGAACCAGAGCTTTGGACACGTTTTTCAAATAGCTTCGCAATGGTTTCTAACACGCCAACTTTATCCAGCAAACCACCAAAGCCCAAACCAAATACGATCACAGCGACTGAGCCCAGCATAGACGACATACCGCCTCGGTTTAGGATAGAGTCGATAAAATCAACACCAGACGAAATAGCAAATGGCGCCCAGGCTGTGTTGAAGGCAGTCAGAAAGTCAACGTCTTGGATCATGACTGCCCAGATGATACCCAGTAAAGAACCAAAGCTGATAACTGGGAAAGAAGGCATGCGCATCGCCAATAAGCCAAGCACGATTACCACAGGAACAAACGAATAAGGTGTGATGTAAAATTGTTGCTCCATTGCTTTGATCACAGAGCCTACCTGGCTCATATCGACTTGGCCCGCATAGTGGAAGCCGAATGCCGTGAACATAATGCCAGTGATGATGTAGCTGATCAGAGCAATAGGTAACATACCTTTAATGTGTTCCATTACTTCAACGTTAGACATAGAAGATGCAAGGATCACTGAGTCAGACAGTGGTGACATTTTATCACCAAAGTAACAGCCAGAGAGTACAGCACCCGCTGTGATTGGAGCTGGAACTCCCAGACCTTGTCCAATTCCCATCATCGCAATACCTGCAGTACCTGCCGCACCCCAAGAGGTACCCGTTGCTAATGCAGTTAGTGAGCAGATGATCATTGTTGCAAGCAAAAAGATAGATGGGTGAATAGCTTTTAGCCCATAGTAAATAATGGTTGGTACGATACCACCGGATATCCAGGTGCCAACAAGTGCACCAACGGCGAGAAGAATCAGCACCGCACCAAGACCGTTGGAAATGCCATTTAATGCCGCTTTTTCAAGGTCTTTATACTGATGACCCAGTTTTATACCCAATAGCATGATAATGAACCAGCCAATGTACAGTGCCAATTGGATTGGAAGATCGAGTTTAGCAGTGAACGAAAATGCCAAAAGAAGGAATAAACCCAACGAGACAAATACTTGTATCAGGTTAGGAAGGCGTGTTGTAACTTGCTTCATACGTGCCTCTGTATATCGTGGAGCAGCAAAAGAAGGCGCTCCTTGTTGCAATAGCGGTATAACATACAGTAACAAAAACTATATTTCGAACATTTGGTCTTTTATGTTGATCTTGTGCGGATTAAACGTTTGCATGTGAAGTTATTTTCTAGTTGGATTTAAATAAATTGGTGTTAAATGTTGTGTGGTGTGAAAAACATGTGCTTCAAATGTTACAGAGCAATGAGTGGTAAGACCAATCTAGCTATTAAATAACTTTTCCTACTTGCAAATTCTAATTTCCCGAACTGCAAACGCGTAAAAATCACTTTTAATGCGATTTTTCGGAAGAAAACATTAAAAATTGAGCTTATTTACAAAATAGGGGTTGAGATTTCTCTGCGAAAATTGAACTATGGGGGAGGTTTTTAATACATGGAGAGTTAAGGCGATGAGAGTTGGTTTAGTTGGTTGGCGCGGTATGGTTGGTTCAGTCCTAATGCAGCGCATGGTTGAAGAAAAAGACTTCGATCTAATCGAACCAGTATTCTACAGTACTTCTCAAATTGGTATCCCTGCTCCTAACTTAGGAAAAGACGCAGGCTTACTGCAAGACGCGTTTGATATTGAAAGTTTAAAACAGCTTGATGCGGTGATTACGTGTCAAGGTGGTGGCTACACTGAAAAAGTTTACCCAGCGCTTCGTCAAGCTGGTTGGAAAGGTTACTGGATCGATGCTGCATCGACGTTGCGTATGGCAGAAGATTCAATCATCACACTGGATCCTGTAAACCTGAAGCAAATCCAGCAAGGCATTCACAGTGGCACTAACACGTTTGTTGGTGGCAACTGTACCGTAAGCTTGATGCTAATGGGTCTTGGCGGTCTGTTCGAGAAAGGTTTAGTTGAATGGACAAGCGCAATGACGTACCAGGCGGCTTCTGGCGCAGGTGCACAAAACATGCGTGAACTGATCTCTCAAATGGGCGTGATCAACGATTCTGTAAGCTCAGAACTTGCCAACCCAGCAAGCTCTATCCTGGATATCGATAAGAAAGTTGCAGACACGATGCGCAGCGCTTCTTTCCCAACGGATAAGTTTGGGGTACCTCTAGCTGGTTCACTTATCCCGTGGATCGATGTAAAACGCGATAACGGTCAGAGCAAAGAAGAGTGGAAAGCGGGCGTTGAAGCGAACAAGATTCTTGGCTTCCAAGATGCACCTGTTCCTATCGATGGTACTTGTGTACGTATCGGTGCGATGCGTTGTCACTCACAAGCTTTGACTATCAAGCTGAAGCAAAATGTACCAATGGATGAAATCGAAGAGATCATTGCTACTCACAACGATTGGGTAAAAGTGATTCCAAACGAGCGAGACATCACGGCGCAAGAGCTATCGCCAGCGAAAGTAACAGGCACGATGTCTGTACCGGTTGGTCGTTTACGTAAAATGGCGATGGGTGATGACTTCCTGAACGCGTTTACGGTTGGTGACCAATTGCTTTGGGGTGCAGCAGAGCCGCTACGTCGTACTCTGAGAATTATCCTTCAAGAGAAAGCATAAGTTTTCGATTTATCATATCAAGAGCTCCTTTTTAGGAGCTCTTTTTTTTGCCTTCGCCCTGCACCACGCGCTTGTCAGGGTCCGCCAATTCACTTCCACAGTGCTTGCAGTAGATTGCATCCGGGTCATGGCCTGCTTGCGAACAGTTTGGGCATTTGACCAATTCTTTATGTGATTGAATTTCCTGGTGCAACTCTGCGGTAAAGATACCTGTTGGCACGGCGATTATCGAATAACCCAGCAACATCGTGACAGAAGCGAGTGCTTTTCCTAGATTGGTTTGGGGGACCAAATCACCGTACCCAACTGTGGTAATGGTCACAATGGCCCAGTAAATGCTTTTTGGGATACTGGTGAAACCATTTTCTGGTCCCTCAACGATATATATCAGTGATCCAAATATGGTTACAAGAATGGCAACAGCACTGAAAAAGATAAAGATTTTTCTGCGAGCCATGAGTAACGAGCGAAGTAGAACATTAGAGTCTTGAAGATAGCGTACTAACTTTAAAATTCGGAAAATACGCAACACACGCAGTGCTCTTATCACACCCATAAATGATGCTGATGGAAAGAATAGCACTAAGTAGGTTGGCAGAATCGCCAGTAAATCAACAATCCCGTAGAAGCTTTTTGCATAAGCGGCGGGTTTGGGTGAGCAATATAGGCGAAGAAGGTACTCGATGGTAAACAGGCCGGTAAAGGTGTACTCAAGGTACTTTAGCTCCTTTGCCCATTCAGCTTGCACCGTAGGAATAGAGTCGAGGACCAGCACAGCCAGTGAGCTTAATATCGCAATAATTAATACGATATCAAACGTTCGACCAGCCTTGGTATGCGTACCAAAAATGGTAACGTAGAGTGTATTTTTCAGAGAGTGAGTCTTCATGACAAAGCGATCCATGGTTGAATCGCTCTATCATACAAGCTTATGGAATATCAGGCTAATCCGGGAAATAGGTTACGTAGCCCATTAGCGATGAACTCAATGCCGAGTGCACCAAGGATCAGGCCCATAATACGGGTGATTACGTTGATCCCTGTTTGGCCTAGGAAGCGAACGATCAATGGAGCTGAGCGAAACAGCAACCAAGAGCAGAAACAAAACACACCAATCGTAATACTAATACCGACAGTATCCAGCATAGTCGGGTAACGAGCGCCATAAACGATGGTTGAGCTGATCGCGCCGGGCCCAGCCATTAGAGGCATTGCTAGCGGAACCACGCCAATCTGTTCGCGGCTGACGTATTCCGATTTCTCTTGTTTATTCTGTTTATCCTCACCTAACTTACCGCTCATCATTGAGAATGCGATGCTTAACAGTAGCAACCCGCCTGCAACGCGAAACGAATCCAGAGAAATGCTGAACATGTCCAGTAGCAGTTGACCAGCTAAAAGTGAGATACAAAGAATAATCGCAACGGCAATGTTTGCGGTTGTGGCTGTTTTACTCTTTTCTTCAGGTGTCATATGACCCGTGAGTGATACGAACACTGGCATGATGCCAACAGGGTTAACAGCAGCAACCAGACCTAAAAAAAACTGTAAGAAAATAGCGATCTCAAAAGTTTGCATAGTGCATTCTCATAAAAATTCACATAAGTGAAAAATGGAGAGAGTAGGGTATCCAAATCGTTTGAAGTAAAAGACTCTCTGTTCAGACGATATGGCAATGGGCGCTAAATGTAAGTTAAAACATCACCAAGTAGAAATGAAAAAAACTAACGTATTTCCCATACTATTTGTGAGAAAAACTAATTTTTTAAAAAACTGTATCTAATATGGAAATCAAATGTTGCGTGGGGTGCTATTGTTTAACAGTTGTGTTTTACACAAACATTCACATTGGTGCACTTTTGATTAAAACAAAGGTTGATTGCAGATGGGTGAAGCAATTCGATATACTATTAGTAGCACATTAAATTAGGCTTACATGTAATTTTTATGTCTAAAAATGAAACTTTTTTACAGTCTGATGTGATTAATTTCATTTGTTTGTCTGTTTGCTGCTTTTTTGTTCTATGGTTTGTAAGGTGTAAAGTTGTTTATTATCAGTTGTTTATAGTTGCATTTGTCACTTATACTACACTTTGGTGGTATTTCGAGGATGAGAACTGATCCAAGTCAATTATTTTCATACTGTGAAACATTATACTCAGCCATGAAAGCAATTTACTAAGTCGTTTGGTTGTTAAGTGGCTGATAGGCAGCAAGAAGAGATAAGCAATAGCCTTACTAAAAAGTTTTTAATATTTGTTAATTTTAGGAGAATCCCTATGCCTGTAACTAATATGGCTGAACTAGATGCAATGGTTGCCCGCGTTAAGAAAGCGCAAGAAGAGTTCGCTACTTACTCTCAAGAGCAAGTAGACAAAATCTTCCGTGCAGCTTCTCTTGCAGCTAACCAAGCTCGTATCCCTCTAGCGCAGCAAGCGGTTGAAGAATCTGGTATGGGTATTGTTGAAGATAAAGTAATCAAGAACCATTTCGCTTCTGAGTTTATCTACAACAAATACAAAGACGAACAAACCTGTGGTATCCTGGAAGAGGATGACAACCTAGGTACGATGACTATCGCTGAGCCAGTAGGCATCATCTGCGGTATCGTACCAACAACTAACCCAACTTCGACTGCGATCTTCAAGTCTCTTATCTCTCTGAAGACTCGTAACGGTATCATCTTCTCGCCACACCCGCGTGCGAAAAACTCAACCAACGACGCAGCGAAACTGGTTCTAGATGCAGCAGTTGCAGCTGGCGCGCCAAAAGACATCATCGGTTGGATTGACCAGCCTTCAGTTGAACTTTCTAACGCTCTGATGAAGCACGATGACATTGCACTTATCCTTGCAACTGGTGGTCCAGGCATGGTTAAAGCGGCTTACTCTTCAGGTAAACCAGCTATCGGTGTTGGTGCAGGTAACGTTCCTGTTGTTATCGACGAAACGGCTGACATCAAACGTGCAGTGGCTTCTATCCTTATGTCTAAAACATTCGATAACGGCGTAGTGTGTGCTTCTGAGCAGGCAGCTATCGTGGTTGACGAAGTCTACGACGAAGTGAAAGAGCGTTTCGCGACTCACAAAGCGTACGTACTAAACAAAGCGGAAGCGGAAAAAGTTCGCAAAGTTCTTCTTATCGATGGTGCACTAAACGCGAAAATCGTTGGTCAACCAGCAGCGGCTATCGCTGAAATGGCAGGCGTTAAAGTTCCTGCGGACACTAAAGTGCTTGTTGGTGAAGGTCTGGGTAAAGTCTCTTACGACGACGCATTTGCTCACGAGAAACTGTCTCCGACTCTAGGCTTGTTCCGTGCTGACAACTTCGAAGACGCGGTTGCTCAAGCGGTAACTATGGTTGAAATCGGCGGTATCGGCCACACTTCTGGTCTATACACTAACCAAGACGTTAACGCAGACCGTATCCGTTACTTCGGTGACAAGATGAAGACGGCTCGTATCCTAATCAACATCCCGACTACGCACGGTGGTATCGGTGACTTGTACAACTTCAACGTTGCTCCTTCTCTAACGCTAGGTTGTGGTTCATGGGGTGGTAACTCTATCTCTGAGAACGTAGGTCCTAAACACCTAATCAACAAGAAAACTGTTGCGAAGCGAGCTGAAAACATGTTGTGGCATAAACTACCTAAGTCAATCTACTTCCGTCGTGGTAGCCTTCCAATCGCGCTTGGCGATCTAGAAGGTAAGAAACGCGCATTCCTTGTAACTGACCGTTTCCTATTCAACAACGGTTACGCAGATGACGTAGTGAAACTACTGAAAGCACAAGGCATGGAAGTTCAAACATTCTTTGATGTTGAAGCGGATCCAACGCTATCTGTAGTAGAGAAAGGTGCAGCTCAAATGGCGAGCTACCAACCAGATGTGATCCTAGCGCTAGGTGGTGGTTCACCGATGGATGCTGCGAAAATCATGTGGGTAATGTACGAGCACCCAGAAACTCACTTTGAAGAACTAGCAATGCGCTTTATGGACATCCGTAAACGTATCTACAAGTTCCCTAAAATGGGTCAAAAAGCTGAGCTTGTATGTATCACGACTACTTCAGGTACTGGTTCAGAAGTTACACCATTCGCCGTTGTTACTGACGACAAGACGGGTGCTAAATACCCACTAGCGGATTACGAGCTAACGCCTAACATGGCTATCGTTGATGCTAACCTAGTAATGAACATGCCTAAGTCTCTAACTGCATTCGGTGGTTACGATGCGGTAACTCACGCTCTAGAAGCTTACGTATCTGTTCTTGCGAACGAATACTCTGATGGTCAGGCTCTACAAGCACTTAAGATGCTAAAAGAGTACCTACCTTCAAGCTACGCGAATGGTGCTAACGACCCAATCGCTCGTGAGAAAGTACACAACGCAGCAACTATTGCTGGTGTAGCATTTGCGAACGCATTCCTAGGTGTTTGTCACTCAATGGCTCACAAACTGGGTGCTGAGTTCCACGTTCCACACGGCTTAGCTAACGCACTGCTTATCTCTAACGTTGTACGTTACAACGCGAACGATAACCCAACTAAACAAACTGCGTTCTCTCAATACGACCGTCCACAAGCACGTCGTCGTTACGCTGAAGTTGCTGACCACCTAGGCCTAAGCCAAGCTGGTGACCGCACTGCTCAGAAGATTGAACGTCTACTAGCATGGATGGATGAGCTAAAAGCTAACCTAGACATCCCAATGTCTATCCAAGCCGCTGGTGTTGCTGAAGCTGATTTCTTCGCGAAACTAGATGAGCTAGCAGTTGAAGCGTTCGATGACCAATGTACTGGTGCGAACCCTCGCTACCCACTAATCAGCGAGTTGAAAGAAGTTCTGACTGCTTCTTACTACGGTAAAGCTTTCGTTGAAGGTGAAACTTTCGAAGGTACTACTGTAATCAAGAAGAAAGCAGACCAAGAAGCAGCAAAAGCTGCGCCAAAAGCTAAAAAAGAAAAAGCTGACGCGTAAGTAAGCGTTGTTTTGAACAAGGTTTTCGCTAGCACGAGACCTTAATCGGGAAAAAGTTAAAGCCCCAGTCACATGACTGGGGCTTTTTTTGTCTTGTTGTCTCGTCCTGAAATGTGTTTACACTTTGAGGACGAATTTAAGCAGACACCACGTTTTATACTTCGGTAGAGACGACTCTGCCGCTAAAGTAGTCATTCGAGACTATGTACTCAGTGTTGCGTACTAGCTCATCTTGTATTTCCGCCCAATGTATTTCGTCTAAATCTTCTTTGGTATGAGTGATCGATGGGATTACACCGCCGACTCTGATATTGAATGGAGTCAGCTCTTTTGCCCAGCTATGAGTGAACCCAGATACCAACGCAGCCATACTTTCCACTCCCGTTAAATCTTCATGGTTATCATGGGAAACCACATTCACGATAACGCCTTTCTTATTCCGTCTTCGGAAACGCTCAGCGGCAACTTGTCCGTAGGTATAAAGAAAACGAGCAGCAGAAGAGAGGTGATCGATGTAAGTACTCATTGGTTCTGGTGCCATTAAGCTCGGCATTGGGGAGCTGGTCCAGCAATTGACCACCACATCTGGTGTCGCACCAAGTTCGGACTCTATTTGGTCAAACAAAAAGTTGATCGAAGTTGTGTCGTCACTGCATACATGCATAGCGAAAACCTTATTGGTAAACGCGCTAATTTGCTCGTAACTTGCCGTTAGCGCGTCAGCGTTTTGATCACATAGAATCAACGTTGCGCCGAGGTGGGCAAAGTGGCTAGAGCATGTTCGTCCGATGACTGAACCTGCTGATGTGACGAGTATAATTGATTCTTTGATATCCATATAACACCTTCACTGCTCCGTATATAACCAGTGGTTTGTGCTTTTAGCATGGATTAATTTCAAACGGCCCAGTGTGAAAAGCTTCAAACTAACGCTTTTGGGGGAAGACTATTGTATGGGAATTAGTAAGTCGTCACATTTCGTATGTGTTGCAAGTGTAATTGCCAGGTGAAAAGTTGAACACTAGGCTTGAGCTTGGATCTGGTATTGGCGCTGAGCGGTGACGAGTTGATTATATAACCCAACATCAGAAATAAGTGGCTGATTTCTTTTCCCTAAACGGCGGCGTTCATGCCCTGACAGGTTGTGGTAGACCTCTTCAGGAAGGTTAAAAGTGTCTTCCGGTAGATAAGTTAAAGCATCTGGTTTGAGGTAATGGCTAAGCTTCGCGGAAGACAATCCAGCATCGTGAAACTGTTTAGCTTGTCCTGCGGCAAGTTCATAGCTGCTGCTGTCTGATCGCAATGGCTGTGGCTGAGAGAGGAAAAATTGCTGACGTAAGATCTCGTCATTTGTCTTCACCTCTTTAACTTCTTCAACAGGAACGACGTCACGGACATCATTAGAGAACATAGACAAGATCAGAGCAAAATCAGAACGGCGACCTTCATGAACGGCATGACTAATATCGTTACCGAACTGAAGCTCGTTAATAATTGCTGCTTTGTCTAGAGTATGAATGTTCATGATGTTCCTCTTGAGATGCTTTTATAGCGGCGTCGCAAGAAAGAACTTTAGAAAAAAGAAGAGATTAAATGTGTGTTTTTAAGCTAGGCAATAAAAAAGCTCGCTGTATAAGCGAGCTTTTGAGATAAGACTAAATTGAACTAGGGGGGAAGTAAATTACTTCGCTAGGTTCTCTGCTACGAAGTCCCAGTTTACAAGAGCCCAGAAGCCATTCATGTAATCAGGACGTACGTTGCGGTAATCGATGTAGTACGCGTGTTCCCATAGGTCAACAGTTAGAAGTGGCGTAGTACCTTCTTCTGTTAGAGGAGTCGCTGCGTTAGAAGTGTTGACGATGTCTAGAGAACCGTCAGCCTTCTTAACTAGCCAAGTCCATGAAGAACCGAAGTTGTTGATTGCTGCGTCAGTGAACTTCGCTTTGAATTCTTCGAAAGAACCGAATGCTGCGTTGATTGCGTCAGCAACAGCGCCAGTTGGCTCGCCGCCCGCGTTTGGAGCTAGACAGTGCCAGTAGAACGTGTGGTTCCAGATTTGAGCAGCGTTGTTGAACACGCCACCAGTAGAAGTCTTGATGATCTCTTCTAGTGTTTTGCCTTCGAACTCAGTGTCAGGGATAAGACCGTTTAGCTTAACGACGTAAGTGTTGTGGTGCTTACCGTGGTGGTAATCTAGAGTCTCTGCTGAGATGTGTGGTTCTAGTGCGTCTTTCGCGTAAGGAAGAGCTGGTAGTTCAAATGCCATTACTCGATTCTCCATTGATATGAAAGGATAACCTTTCGATTGCTTCCAGTGTTTTTATTTGTTCTGAGTCGATACGACTGACTTGCTAAGTATTTTAGCAAGTTTTTACTTTATTAAAACCCCGATATGAAAATATTTTAAGATGTTAGCGGTTATGAATCGCTGAATTTACCGACGTTAAACAAGCTTAGTTTAAACCATATCAATTATGTGGTTTTTATTCTGCTGTTATTGAGTAGAATGTGGCAGATAAACAAAGTTAAAACCTAGGAATGAGGAAGCGATGGAAACTATCGACAAAATCAAACAGCAGATTTCTGAAAACTCTATCTTGCTGTACATGAAAGGCTCACCGAAACTGCCAAGCTGTGGTTTCTCTTCTCAAGCGTCACAAGCACTAATGGCATGTGGTGAGAAGTTCGCTTACGTAGACATTCTACAAAACCCAGACATCCGCGCTGAGCTACCAAAATACGCACAATGGCCAACTTTCCCACAACTATGGATTGAAGGTGAGCTAATTGGTGGTTGTGACATCATTCTGGAAATGTACCAGAAAGGTGAACTTCAGCCGCTAATCAAAGAAGCTGCAGCACGCGCTGAAGGTGAAGCTGAGTAATTAGTAAATACTCACATTTAGCGATAGAATACGAGGGAGCCGCACTGGCTCCTTTTTCTTTTTTAGCGTAGTGGAATGAACATAAAGCTTTATTCTATCACGTGCCCCTTCGAAATCCCCATGCCTCTTGCTATTCCTGGCTTTGATGTGATGGACGCACCTCCCTTCTAGCATTGTTGTACCACGCTAAAGGTGCAGCCGTCACATCAAAGCCGTAAATTCAATGTGCAAATTTGAATTTCTATATTTTTAATTTTTATTGCCCATCAAGTATATACTCTTATGTGGTAACGATTACATATGGCCTGTGTTTTTTTGGATTAATGCAAGTTACATGTTATCTATTTAGCATGATTACTGTTAAATCTGCGTAATTAAGTCAAGCAATGTCCGTTTTTTCCACAAAATACTTAAAGTGCTTTCTTTTATTTTGGTGGTAACGTTTACACTAATTTGGGTTTGATCACAGATCTGGATCGGTGTTGGTTGTTAAACTTTTTGCCAGTTAAGAAATGGGCGTATCGACTTGATGTGATTAAAACTGGCTCAGTGAGCATCGACTCGATATCGAACAGGAAGCGGCAACAGTGGAGAAGCAAAAGTGAAAGTTCTTGTCACAGGTGGTATGGGTTACATCGGCAGTCACACATGCCTTCAGATGATTGAGGCGGGTATGGAGCCCATCATCGTCGATAACTTGTGTAACGCCAAAGTTGAAGTGTTGAGCCGTATTGAAGCACTAACCGGCAAACAGCCAACGTTTTATCAAGGCGATATTCGTGATGAAGCGTTTTTGGATTCGGTATTCGCTCAGCATGACATCCAAGCGGTAATTCATTTTGCAGGTCTGAAAGCGGTCGGTGAGTCAGTCGTCAAGCCATTGGAATATTACGATAACAATGTCAACGGCACATTGGTGTTGGCCCGCAGTATGCGAAAAGCGGGTGTGAAGAGCATCGTATTCAGTTCATCAGCAACCGTCTACGGTGACCCTGAGACAGTACCAATCACTGAAGACTCACCAACTGGCGCGACAACCAATCCCTACGGCCGCAGCAAATACATGGTGGAAGCGTGTTTGAGCGATCTGTTCAATGCTGAAAGCGATTGGAGCATTACTTTGCTGCGCTACTTCAATCCTGTTGGTGCGCATCCATCAGGCACCATGGGCGAAGACCCTCAAGGGATTCCAAACAACTTGATGCCGTTCATTGCACAAGTCGCGGTTGGTCGTCGTGAAAAGCTCTCAGTATTTGGTAATGACTACCCAACGCCAGACGGTACGGGTGTGCGTGATTACATTCACGTAATGGACTTGGCTGATGGCCATATTGCGGCATTGAAATCTGTGGGTGAGAAAGCGGGTTTGCATATTTACAACCTGGGTACAGGTAAAGGTTCTAGCGTACTTGAAATGGTAGAAGCTTTCGGTGCCGCTTGCGGTAAACCTGTGCCTTACGAGCTGTGCCCGCGTCGTCTGGGTGATATTGCCGAATGTTGGGCAAGCACAGACAAGGCAGAGCGCGAGCTTGGTTGGAAAGCAGCACGCAGCGTAGCTGAAATGACGGCCGATACGTGGAATTGGCAATCTAACAACCCACAAGGTTACTAATTTTCATCCGGTGCAGTGCGTCGGACTAGCAAGAAGAATAAGTTGAGTAAGTAAAATGTCGAATGTTGAATTTAACCCAGTGGATCATCCACATCGTCGCTACAACCCACTAACGGGTCAATGGATTTTAGTTTCACCACACCGTGCAAAACGTCCTTGGAGTGGGGCGGATGAGAAAGCTGCGATTGATGAGCTACCAAGCTACGATGAGAAGTGTTTCCTGTGCCCGACAAATGAGCGTATCTCAGGCGATGTTAACCCAGATTATCAGGGCACTTACGTGTTCAATAACGATTTTGCTGCTCTGATGGTGGACTCACCAGATGCGCCAGAATCAAACAACCCACTATTTAAAACCCAAGGTGTACGTGGTTTGAGCCGAGTGATTTGTTTCTCTCCTGACCACAGTAAAACCTTACCTGAACTACCGGTAGACAAAATCCGTGGCGTGATTGATACGTGGGACGAGCAAATTGAAGAGCTAGGTAAAGAGTACGTTTGGGTCCAAGCGTTTGAGAATAAGGGGGAAACCATGGGCTGTTCTCAGCCTCACCCACACGGTCAAATCTGGGCGAATAGTTTCTTACCCAACGAGATTGAACGTAAAGAGCAAAACCTAAAAGCTTACTACCAGGAACATGGTAGCAATCTGCTGGTGGATTACGTACAAGCTGAGCTAAAAGATGGCTCCCGTATTGTCGTTGAAACCGAGCATTGGTTGGCAGTTGTCCCTTACTGGGCGGCGTGGCCATTCGAAACCATGCTGCTACCCAAAACGCACATCCGCCGTATGAGCGAGTTAAGTAATGAGCAGCGTGACGATCTTGCTGTCGCTATTAAAAAGCTGACCAGCCGTTATGACAATCTATTCCAATGCTCTTTTCCTTACTCAATGGGTTGGCACTACGCGCCGTTCTTTGAACCTGGCACAGACATCGACCACTGGCAGCTTCACGCACTGTTCTACCCGCCACTGTTACGTAGCGCGACAGTGCGTAAGTTTATGGTCGGCTACGAAATGCTGGCAGAAAGCCAACGCGACTTAACCGCGGAGCAAGCGGCACAGCGTCTGCGTGATCTAAGTGACTTGCATTACAAAGAGCAGTGATTTGGGCGGTTCTAGGATCCTAGGTCCTAGAACCAAAAGAACAAAAATCAAATAAGTGGTTCACGATCGCGAATGAACAAAGGGTTCGGGGATCTAAATACAATTTGAAGCTGAGATTTAACTATGTCTGATTTAATCCAAAATGTGAAAGCGTCTTTTGAGAGCGTGCTGGGCTATGCACCAAGCCACATTATCCAAGCGCCTGGTCGCGTCAACCTGATTGGTGAACACACCGACTACAACGATGGTTTTGTACTGCCATGTGCGATCGATTACCAAACGGTTGTTGCGGCTGCAACGCGTGGAGACAACCTAATACGCGTGGTATCGGTTGATTATGGTAACGCGGTAGATGAATTCGATATCTCTCAAGAAATCACATTTCGAGAAGACACAATGTGGGCGAATTACATTCGTGGCGTCGTGAAGTGTCTGCTGGCTCGTGGTTACCAGTTTACCGGTGCTGATATCTCTGTCAGCGGCAATGTTCCTCAAGGTGCGGGGTTGAGCTCATCAGCGGCACTGGAAGTCGCCATTGGTCAGACGTTTAAAGTGCTCTTCAACTTAGAAATCAGCCAGGCGGAAATTGCATTAAATGGTCAGCAAGCGGAGAACGAATTTGTTGGTTGTAACTGCGGCATCATGGATCAAATGATTTCGGCAGAAGGTCGTGAAAACCACGCCATGCTATTGGATTGTCGCAGTCTGGAAACAGAAGCGGTTTCTATGCCTGAGGACATGGCAGTAGTGATCATTAACTCGAATAAAAAACGTGGCTTGGTAGACAGTGAATACAACACTCGCCGTGAACAGTGTGAGGAAGCGGCGCGAATCTTTGGCGTTAACGCATTGCGCGATGTCACCATTGAGCAATTCAATGACAAAGTCTCTGAGCTGGATGAAATGGTAGCAAAACGCGCGCGTCACGTGATCACTGAAAACGATCGCACAGTCGAAGCGGCAAAAGCACTGTGTTCGCATGATATTAAACGCATGGGTGAACTGATGGCGCAATCGCACGCGTCAATGCGTGATGATTTCGAAATTACCGTCAAAGAAATCGACCTCCTGGTTGATATGGTGAAAGAAGTGATTGGCGAAGACGGTGGCGTGCGCATGACTGGCGGTGGCTTCGGTGGCTGTATTGTGGCGTTGGTTCCACCTGCATTAGTGGATGAAGTGAAAGCGACGGTAGAAGCAAAATACCCAGCAGCGACAGGTTTAACAGCGTCGATTTATGTTTGCAAAGCCCAAGATGGCGCAGGTCTGGTCGAAGTATTGTAAAGGCAAGTGATGAACGCATATTTTGAACAACTAGAACAAGCGATGATGCAAACGCCATCGTTTGACGGTCAAGCGGCGAATCTGCTCCATATTACCAATGCGAATGGTATGACGGCAACGTTTATGGATATTGGCGCGACTTGGTTGAGTTGCACGCTGCCGTTAGATGGTGAACACCGTGAAGTACTATTACGCTCGCCAAATATGGCAGAACACATGAAGCAAGACGCCTATTTTGGTGCCATCGTCGGTCGCTTTGCCAACCGTATTGCAAACGGTCGATTTGACATCGATGGAGAGCAGTATCAACTTGGTGTTAATAACGGTGAAAACTCTCTCCACGGAGGCATGGATGGGTTCGATAAACGCCGTTGGAATATTGCCGAGCAAAGCACTCAACAAGTGGTTTTTACACTTCACTCGCCTGATGATGACCAAGGTTATCCAGGTAATCTCGATGTGAAAGTCACATACTTGCTAACCGACGAGAATGAACTCGTTATTGCTTATGAAGCGAGTACTGATAAAACCTCTCCGGTGAACTTAACTAATCACGCTTACTTTAACTTGGCGGGCGAGACAAGCAACGCAAAAGGTTTGGAGCACACGTTGCAACTTAGTGCAGAGCATTACTTGCCAACAGATGCGAGGTTAATTCCTACGGGTGAACAAAAGCCTGTTTCAGGTACCAGTTTTGATTTCACCGAGCCAAAACCTATTGGACAGGCATTTCTTACCGAGCAGGATCAGAAAACCGCTGGTGGCTACGATCACGCCTTTGTGTTCAAGCCTGAAGTGACCGATGGTGTGTCTGTCGCCGCGGTTCTGACTGCACCGAAAGAAGATGTGGTGATGAAGGTCAAAACCACTAAACCAGCTATTCAGTTCTATTCAGGAAACTTTTTAGCAGGTGTGCCGGGGGCAAGCAAAACCTACGCGTTTTATGACGGCCTTGCATTGGAAACTCAATACTTTCCTGATGGACCAAACAAACCAGAATGGGGACTCAACAATGGGGTGTTGAGCTCTGGGGACTGCTATCAGCATCGAACCGTGTATCAGTTTGAATTTTAGATAGCATTTTTTGGTGGGCTCTATGCCCACCTTTTTTTGATTCGTAGTCAATTAGATATAGACAATCAACAACGCTCAACTGAATTTCTGCGCACTAATGTTGGGCTGAAAATAATCGTTTCATCTTCAACTTGTTCGTCACGCGACAGTGCCAAAGCTAAGCGAGCGGCACGTTCAGCCATCATCAAATCCTACCATTGAAACTTTAGCTGGTACCTCAATACCATATAGAACCTTTAGTGGTTAAAAATTTTAACTGGAAGTATGAAACCCCGTTATGTAACAACTTAAATTAACCAGTAGGTTTGGTTTGTAAGCTTTGGATTTTATCACTTATATTTTAAATAGCTAATGTTGTGGTAGCGTTTACATTGCAGTGTCGGTGAAAAATAAAGCTTGATCATTTTTCAGGTATGGGAGGTCGTGTCAGGTAGAGGCAAGTCCGAAAAACAGTGATAAACATCGACGGAATTGCTTGGTGATCGAAACAGCTCTATCCCGGTGTTGCCAGTTTGTTCGAATAACTGACAACTGTTACCAAGCGATCCCCAGTTAAGAACTGCATACGCAACCTTCCCGACATCCAGAGGCATCCCCTATGGCGATACTAGCTCTCTATGCAGCTTACAGAAGAGCGCTTCACTAATATTGGTATAAACAGTTTAAATTCTGTACTTTCTATGGATTCCTTGTTTATTAACTTCAGCGAAAGCTTTACAGCTTCGTTTGCCATAACTTGAATGGGGTAACGGATAGTCGTAAGGCGAGGGTATATGTAACGCGCGATGTGACCATCATCGAAACCAATCACAGACATATCTTCGGGGATACGAATGCCATTTTCTTGTAGCAGAGTCATACAGCCTGCAGCCATGTAATCGTTGTACGTGGCAACGGCCGTGATTGGAACGTTCTTCGCCACTAGATTCACCATGGCTTGTTCACCACCGGTTTCATCGGGTTCACCGTATTCAATATATTCTTCACGGATTTCGATGTCGTTATCACGCAAAGCGTCCAAATAACCTTCTCGTCTGTCGCGAGCGTCCTCGATATCGTGACTGGAGCAAATGTAACCGATGTGCCTGTGCCCATTACGAATTAAATGCTCGGTAGCGATGTAAGAGCCTCTTCGGTTATCTAAAGCAATACAGCGAGAGGCAATCTCCGGAACGATACGGTTGATTAACACCATACCTGGAATTTCTTTTGCTAGCTTGCAAAGCTCTGAGTCACTCATCCCTTTACTGTGCACGACTAAAGACTCACATTGGCTGTTAATCAGCAAGTTTATTGCATTACGCTCTTTAGTTGCATCGTGATATCCACTGCCGATGAGAAGTTGTTTTTCTTGCTCACTAGCGATGGTATCGATGGCTTTAACCATGGTACCAAAGAAAGGGGCGGAAACGTCGTTGACTAACACACCAATCGCATTCGAAGATTTACTGACCAAAGCACGAGCATTAGCATTCGGGCGATAACCCAGTTTTTCCATTGCTTTTTTCACTGCAACAATGGCAGCTTCACTGGTGTGAGGGGCGTGATTGATCACTCGTGATGCGGTAGCAATTGATACGCCGGCTTCTTTTGCGACGTCTTTGATGGTAGCCATAGGAAACTCAGAATCTTTAATTTCAGCTATTTAACTATGAAGGCAGTAGGAACTCAATTATTGAGAGAAGAATAGTGACGGTGTTTCAAGGTTTTGTACTGATTACGGGTTGATTTGAATAAAAACCCCCAAACCGGAGTATGGGGGTTGAAACGATAAAGGGCCTAGTTCGCCTTGTTAAGCGGGCTGAAACGACACTCGGTATGCATAATGATTGTCAGTAAGCTGGAACTCTTTATGTACGCTCGGGCTCCAAGAGTCATCACCACCTACACCCATATGCTGATGATCCAGACGCAGATAAATCTTCTCGTCTTTGACTATCTCATTGGTGTGCTTCGCTCCCGCCAAAACGTGCTGTGCATATTGGCTAACGCTAAATTGGAAATCACCAGAAATGATCAGATCGTTAATTTCTAAGTTTCGGGTACCACAGCGCAAGCCACTGTCGGTAGGGAAGATGTAAGGTGTGTGCATTTGCTCCAATGTTTGAGTGTGAAGACCGAATCGCGCAGCAGCTAAGCGATCCGGATAGTTCTCAAATGGACCTAAACCTTGCCACGTTACCGTGGTATTTTGCTCTTGTAGTGGCAATTGCATTTCCAGGCCAATACGTGGCATAGGCGGTAAGTTATCCGCCAGTTTCACATCAACGTCCAGTTTCATTCCGCCATCATTGTTTAGGGTATGAATCCAAGTCGTAATAGCCTGTACATCTCCATTGAAGTGGTAGGCATAGATAGAGGTCACTTGTACGGCCTGCTCAAGCGTCTCGCTTTGGCAAGATACACATTCACGTTCCCACTGACCAATACCCGCCATGTCCCATCGGCATATCCAAGCGTTAGGATCGACGTTGTCAACTTCGCTTACGCCAATGTCGTTATCCAGCGGAGCACGGAAGAAGTTGTCTTGCGGCGCTGCCAACATTTGCGTTTTACCTTCTACTTGCCAATCAACCAGCAAGCCTGTGTGGTGATCCCAGCGCCATTGATACTTCTCGTCTAAGCTAGCGACCAAAATTGCATTATCTTGTTGAATCACAGAAGGAATTGGTTTTGATTCCATTTTCGGTATCACTAGGCCAGAGTTGTTACGCAGAGAACATTGTTCTGTCGCGCAAACATGACCCGCAGGAGCCCATGGTGTCTCTTCGATTAAGGTAATGTCCGTGTTTAAGTGATACACAGCGCCTGCTTTTGGTTCGAAGCTTAGTTCGATTTCCAAAAGGGCTTGGCTATTGGCTTCGATATCAAGCAGTGTTGAGCCAGACTTAACCACTTTGCCGTCTTCCAATAGTGACCAGTTCAGCTGTTCATTATCAGTGGAGCGGAAAAGGTTTTCATTGTTCACTAGCAGCTTACAACACGCTTTTGTTTGCTCTTGGAGTGATACGGTGATCATGCGCTGGCAATATTTTGCTTCTTCTAATGTTGGATGCACGGTTCGATCAGGGAATATCAGCCCATTGATACAAAACTGGCGGTCATTAATTTCATCGCCGAAGTCACCGCCGTATGCCCAGAAGTGCTCGCCATTTTCATCCCTCTGACTCAAGCCCTGGTCTACCCAATCCCAGATGAAGCCGCCTTGCAGGCGAGGAAATTCGCGGAAAGCATCCCAGTATTCGTTAAAGCTACCTAGGCTGTTGCCCATCGCATGAGCGTATTCACACAAGATAAGAGGACGTGTTTCATTTGGTAATGAAATCCATTTTTTGATTGGCCACTTAGGGACCGCTTCGTCTTCGATTATCGTATTCACACGTGCATACATTGGCGCAATGATGTCGGTAGCCGTAGTATTTGAGCCGCCACCTTCGTACTGGATAGGACGTGATGGATCGTAGTTCTTTGACCAAGCGTACATGGCGTTATGGTTGCTGCCATGACCAGACTCATTGCCCAAAGACCAGATAATGATAGAAGCGTGGTTTTTATCGCGCATGACCATTTGCGTGTAGCGACTCATGTAGGCGTTTGCCCACTGTGGATCGCTAGACAGACGGTTCATCGGCTGCATACCATGAGTTTCAATGTTTGCTTCATCACACACATATAAGCCGTATTGGTCACACAGCTCGTACCAACGTGGGTGGTTCGGGTAGTGGGAAGTACGCACCGCGTTAAAGTTATGCTGTTTCATTAAACAGATGTCGCGAACCATGTCTTCTTCGGTCATCACATGTCCGAGCTCTGGGTGATGTTCATGGCGGTTCACGCCGCGAATCAACAGTGGTTGACCGTTTAACTTTAGTTGCCCGTCGGTGATCTCAACTTTACGGAAACCAACCTGGTAGGCTTCGCTTTCCAGATGTGTGCCGTTTTCGTCCAGTAGAGAGACAACAAGGCGATATAGGTTTGGTGTCTCTGCGGTCCACTTTTGTGGATCATTTACGTGCAGGGTTTGAAACACAACGTCATTCCATGAACCGCGCTCGTCAATCCGGCGATTATTCGGAGTGTCGATACGAGGTTTCGTGACGGCTTGCTCGCCATCAAATAACTGAATCTGAACTTGATGTGTGTCTGGTGCTGAAATATGGGTTACGACAGACAAAGAACCATCGCGATAGCAGGCGTCCAGATCCGGAGTGATGAACACATCTTCAATACAGAGTTGTGGTTTAGATAACAAAGTCACATCGCGGAAAATACCGCTTAACCACCACATGTCCTGATCTTCTAAGTAGCTGCCATCACTCCAGCGGATCACCATGACTGAGAGACTATTCTCTCCTGCGACCAAATGAGGTGTGAGGTCGAATTCAGCTGGAAGTCGGCTATCTTGGCTGTAGCCAATCCACTTACCGTTACACCATAAATGGAAAGCGGAATTAACACCGTCAAAAATGATGCGTTGTGTATCTGTAAGTTCTTCTTCGGTAAGAAAAATCGTTGTGCGGTAACAACCAGTTGGGTTGTCTGCTGGTACAAATGGAGGGTTCACCTCAAATGGATATTTGACGTTGGCGTAAATAGGCTTGTCGTAACCTTGCATTTGCCAGTTTGAAGGAACAGTAATGTCATCCCAATGGGTATCATTGAAGTGCGTTTCAATGAATTCACCATCGACCTGCTCTGGCGCTTCGAACAGCTTAAACTTCCACTGACCGTTGAGAGATTGTCGCTGAGCATGAATATCGTCACGGGCATGGTCAATATTGCGATAACTAGAAAGCGGGCTATGTGCTTTTAGGCAGTGAATGTTCACTGATTGTGGGTTTTCCCAATCGCGTCGTTGAATAATATCTGAAAATGCCATCATGTTTCCTACTTAATTTTTTATTTCTAATCTTGCTTGCTTCACTACGTCCATTACGTGCGTAATGAATAAATCTCTGTATTTGTCTCGCTATTTAGCTAACTGCTGTACGAGATAGTCTTTTGCTTGGGTAATGCCTTGTTCTTCGGCTTTATTTGCGATTTCTGCTGCTTGTTTTACGTTGCTCTCTTCCAGAGCTGCATCAATTTGTTCCCGGTAGTGCGACCACGCTTGGGGTGATTCTGTTAATGACGCTTGTGTCACTTTCTCGTGTTGTTGGGCATTAGGATTTTTGCCGAGTTCTGCCAAAAGTGTCAGTACCGCGTTGTTGTCTGACGCACTAGTGGTTACGTCAATCAGGCCAAACGGTTGGTATCGCGCCGTGAGAGGTAATTGCTTGTTACCAATAATATTTTGTGAATCTGCGTAGACTTGTTCAGGATGAATGCGGGTTAACTCTTTACCAAGCAAGGCATTATCTGACGAGATAACGATGTATTTCGCGCCATTGAGCTGTGGATTGATAGTGACAACTGTTTCAATGCGTTCTAATCCACGCACTCCTGTCGTTTGGTAGTCGAAAGTTTCAGCTGAGTAGCTGGAAATTAGCTGCCAATTTCCGTCATAAATGTGAATGTTCGCAGCAAATAGTGCATTGTTATCGATATAAGACCGAACTAATAGCGAGAAAGGTGTATCCGCTGCAATTCGGTAGCTCGTTACAGGTAGTGCTTGTGATGAAGCGGTTTCTGAACCCGATAAAACCGCGCCACTCAATGTTGGCAAATTGGCGTCCATAACCACTTGCTGGTGGAAAGGCGTCGACAATGCCGTCAGAGGTAGCGCGTCTAATGCTGAGCAGCACGCCTGCGTGTTCAAATCAGTATTAAAAGCTTGTTCTGGTAAGCTACTGCATGCACCAAGAGACAGTGCCATGAGTAGAGCTGCCAACGGTTTTAGTTTCATCGGTTTTGTCCTTTTACGGGGTGAGCAAATCTCTCACCCCATTGCGTTCAAAAATAGTAGCCCTGGTGCATTACCACCATGTTTCGACGTTAAAGCCGAATGTCACTTCATCTACGTCGCTGTTGCTTATGCTTTGAGAGTTGCCATAAACGTCACCGCCGCGGTTCCATTCATCGGTTTTTTCTGAGTATGTTGCGAATAAACGCAGAGATGGACGAGCCCAAACCCCTTTGCCAGCTTGGAACATCTGCGCCAACGTGACTTTGTACATATCGTTGGTGCCGGCACCGTTTTGTGCTTCTACTGACTCGTGACCCACTTCTAGTGCGGTCGCCATGTATTCTGTCCAGCTGTATTGAGGTCGAGCACCTACGCTAAACCACTTTTCGCCTTCGTTGTTATCCAGATTTTTGTCTTGATAGGCGATGGAGTACATCACTTGGAAATCTTCATTGACGTTTAAGTCACCAGAGTTAAAAATGCGCCAGCTGTAGCCATCGTGTTCTACGCCTGTGCTGTATTTACGATTAGAACCGCCCTCTGCACTCATTAAGCCACCCGCAAGCGCATCAGTTCCATATTGGAATGCAAACGTGTTTGAACCATAGCTCCAGGCTTGACGATAAAGGGCAGAAAACATGGTGCCAGAGGTGGTGATGTCACTTTCGTCGTAGCTTGAGTTTTGGGCGAAAACATAGTTCAAACCAACGGTAAGATCCGCACTGTCGCTTAATTCAATATCGCTTAAACGTGCATCCAAGTTGTGTAAGCTACGTCCATCAGCACTCGAATTTGGCGCCATCCAGGCAAAATGGCCTTTAGCAAATCCGAGGTCCCAGTTCTCAATACCGATACCGGTGCTTGAGGTATCCCAGTATTTAATGTCGATCATGTGCACTTCATGACGGCGGTAGAAACGTTCACCCGCCCAGACGGAAGCATCTTCTTGGCCTTCGAAAAGTCCGTAACCAGCTGCCCACATTTGGATCAAGCTAACGTCACCCCAGCTTTCGCCACTTCCCAGATAAAGAGTGGTGTCAAAGTACGCATCGCCTTGCTGCCATACGTCAGCTTTTAAGCCCGCTTCCCACCAGTTCAATTCGTTTCCCAAACGGTAATTACCATAACCCTGACCTGCGCGAATCACATCGTTACGTTCGCCTTTACCATCGTTGTGTTCATCATTATCGGTATAGATATTGCCCCATTTTGCGTAGCCGAAGTAGGTCATGTTTTCCACTGCGGCCATACTAGCAAGCGGTGCTAGGGCAAGGGTTAACCCAAGCGCTCTTACAAGCGTCTTTTGTTTCATGAAGTGTCTCCATTCTATTTTATATTTATGGATTTAGTTTTTATTTGAGTCCTAACTCGCCGAGCAGTGTAAAGAAACTATGGAAACGTTTTCATGATGAGGTTGGCATTTTTGTTTTGGGCAGGGATTGTTTGTTATTTTGTGTGATTTAGATCTCCTTATTGGCTTAGTTTGATGGGATTTTTACGTATTTTATGTGGAATCGTTTACGGTTTGAGGGCGTATGTTGCTTGGGTTATTAGGAAGGCAAGTTATCAGGGAGGGTTTTGGTGAGTGCAATAGGATGAAAGAGAGCCCAACTGAACTCAATTGGGCATGTGAGACATGGAAGTATAAACAACAAGTCGTTCGCGGCGTAATGCACACGGCGGCGCGCTGGATTGTCAAGCTGGGATATAAAGTTAGGACCCAAGAAAGACACTTCATTATGAATCTCGAAGCATTAAGAATACGAGTGTCGCTTGAACACTGCAAGAGTTTGAAGGTTTAACTGCGTGCTCTTTAGGCTTATTTACATATTTTTTTGTAAGTTACATGAGGGGTTTTTACTTTAATTGCAATTGGTTATTGTATTTTTCTGTCCAATCTTACAACAATAAAATCTTATATTCTCTTTGTGATTTGAGTTAAATATAAGAGGGTATTAGGCCAAATGACGCTCGCCTCAGTATGGAAAATTTATCTGTAAACGTTTCCATCACTTGGCGCTGGCTCACAGATTATTTTGTTCTTTTCATTATGATGCGACGTAAATTTCAGTTTCAAGGTAAGACAAGATGACGGACAAAGCGCTGATTGAGCTAGCAGGTAAACAGACTCAACTGATCGTAGAATTGGGTGAGTATGCGGAGATCCTGCATTGGGGACAGAAGGTAAGTGGTGATTTGGAAGGTTATCGTGTCACTCTGCAACGCCCGGTACCTTATGGACGTTTAGACAAAGACGTATCCATGACTCTGCATCCTGAACTTGCTCGCGGAGTGTTCAGTAGCCCTGGGGTGGAAGGTCATCGCGATGGGCGGGATTGGGCGCCCATATTTGTCATTACTCGAATCGAACCGAGTACAAACTGCATTGCTATCGAGAGTGAAGACGCTATTGCCGGCCTGCGCTTAAATACCATTTTGCAGATGGATGAGCATGATGTGGTCAAGACCCGTCACACGCTAACCAACATCAAAGCGGGGACGTATCATGTAAACCGTCTTGCTAATACACTTCCGTTTCCAGCGAGAGCAAATGAGTTGATGACGTATTACGGACGCTGGGTACATGAGTTCCAGACTGTCCGTCAACCTTTAACTCAAGGGGGGTACCAACAAGAAAATCGCCGCGGCCGTACCTCTCATGAGCATTACCCTGCACTTGTTGCTGGTACAGCTCACTTTGATGAAATGAATGGTGACGTATGGGGATTCCACTTTGCCTGGAGTGGCAACCACAGATTGCGCGTGGATGTGAAAGCTGATGGACGCCGCTACATGCAGGCAGAAGTGATTTACCTACCGGGTGAAGTCGCGCTAGAAGAAGGTGAAAGTGTGACTACGCCTTGGTTGTACGCAAGCCACAGTAGTACGGGTTTGAATGGCATGAGCCATAGTTTTCATTCTCACGTCCGCAATGCAATTTTGCCAAGCGACTTTAGCGGCAAACCGCGTCCGATTCACTTGAATACATGGGAAGGTATCTACTTCGACCATGATCCGCAATACATCATGTCGATGGCCACTCAATCGGCAGAAATGGGGGTAGAGCGATTCATTATTGATGACGGTTGGTTTAAAGGTCGCAATGGTGACAAAGCTGGGTTAGGGGATTGGTTCTTATGTGAATCCAAGTATCCAAATGGTTTGCAACCGATTGTTGACCACGTAAATGTACTGGGTATGGAGTTTGGTTTGTGGTTCGAGCCAGAAATGATCAACAAAGATTCTGACTTGTACCGAATGCATCCAGATTGGTTACTTGCAGTCGATGGATACGATCAGCCGACAGGTCGCAACCAGTATGTGATTAACCTGCAAAATGATGACGCCTTTAACTTCTTATTCGAAAGATTGGATCACTTCCTGTCGATTTACAACATTGCTTACATCAAGTGGGACATGAACCGTGAAGTTGTTCAGCCTGGTCACCTTGGTCGAGCGGCAGCGCACAACCAAACTCAACGCTACTATGAGCTAGTGGATAAAGTACGTGAAAAACATCCACAAGTTGAGATCGAATCTTGTGCGGCTGGTGGCGGCCGTATTGATTACGAAGTATTAAAACGAACCCATCGTTTCTGGGCTTCAGACAACAATGACGCGCTTGAACGTCAAACCATTCAACGCGGTATGAGCTACTTCTTCCCACCTGAAGTGATGGGAAGCCATATCGGAGCCAGCCACTGTCACAGCACGCGTCGTCGTCACAGTATCGAGTTTCGTGGGTTAACTGCTCTGTTCGGTCACATGGGCATTGAGCTCGATCCAGTGAAAGAAGAACAACAAGAAAAGCAGGGATTCGAGCGTTACATCAGGCTACACAAAGTATTGCGTCCGTTGCTACACAGTGGCAGAACATGGCGAGTGCCAACTGATGATAAAGCCCACCAAATTCATGCGGTTGTTTCCGAGGATCAATCCGAGGCCGTGGTAATGATCGCGCAGCTAGCGATGCCGACCAATTCACTCAGTGGCCATTTACGAGTTCCTGGGTTGGATCCTGAGGGGATATATCGCGTTTCGGTGTTAGATAAGCCTTCGAATTACGATGATATCGTTAATTATCAACCGCCATGGACAGAGTCTGATTGCGAACTCTCCGGTGCTTGGTGTGCAGAAGTGGGATTAACCATGCCGATTTTAGATGCTGAAACGGCGATGTTGGTGAAGTTTGAGCGTGTAAACGAATAGCATCTCATCACCAGATCTTAATTAATTTTAAATTTTATTTATTCATGCCGTACAAACGTAAAGTTTGTGCGGTTTTTTGCGTACACGTTAAAAACGTATCCATAACATACCCTTACCGGTGATTATAATAAGTTATTGATAAATATCAGATAATTTTATTTTTTATCCAGATTGAAAGACAAATTTATTGCTCTGTATCTCATTTTATAAATTTATATGTAAACGTTTCCATGAAGTGGTTATGGATCACAGTAAGGCATTATGTGTGTGAGTAACATTATCATCGAAATATAAATACAATACGTCGACGTTATGGATTCTAGTTAGGGGAATACATGGCAGTACGGCACTAAGGAATGATTATGTCTGATAAAATAACGCTACAGACCAAGGCTTCATACGGTCTTGGTGCACTTGGTAAAGACTTTGCCTGTGCTCCTATCTATATCTTCTTAATGTTTTACTTTACTGATGTGGCAGGTTTGTCTGCAGCATTTGTTGGTACTATCTTTCTGGCGGCTCGTATCGTAGATGCAGTCACTGATCCGATGATGGGCGTGATTGTTGATAACACTCGCTCACGATTCGGTAAATTCCGCCCATGGATTGTGATCGGCACGTTATTAAACGCGGTTGTGTTGGTTGGGCTTTTCAGTACTCACATGTTTGAAGGTACGGCACTGTACGTCTATGCCGCGGCGGCTTACATCTTGTGGGGGCTAACCTACACCATCATGGACATTCCTTATTGGTCCATGATTCCAGCGCTATCAAGCTCTCGCGAGGAGCGTGAGAAGTTAGTCGTTTGGCCGCGTTTATTCGCTAGCCTTGCTTGGTTCATCACTGGTACTTATGGCTTGCACATCGTGGGTAAGTTAGGCAACGGTAACCAAGGTGATGGTTTCTTTAACGTGGCAATGCTGATTGCGGTATTGTTTGTTATGAGTGCATTCCTGATTGCACGTAACGTAAAAGAGAGATCAGCACCTACAAACGCAAAAGCGGCAGAAAAATTTAACTTCAAAGATGTGCTGGAAATCATTGGTAAAAACGACCAGCTAAAAGCACTTATCGGTACGGTTCTTTCGTTCCAAATCGCAAACCTTTTAGTTGGTGGCTTTGCAATTTACTACTTCTCTTACGCGTTGGGGGATGCTGAATTATTCCCTGTGTACATGATGGTAGCAGGTGTGGCTGAAGTTGCTGGTGTATTCTTATTTCCTCGTATAGCGGCGGCTCTTCCACGTAAAAACTTATGGCTAATCGCATGTGGTTTCCCTGTTATTTCTTGTGTACTACTGCTCGCTATGGGTTTTGTTGCTCCATCGAATGCGCTCATGATTGGTATGGCTGGTGCTGCGATTAAGTTTGGTGTGGGCATCGCAAACGCACTGCAAACGGTAATGCTGGCGGACGTCGTTGACTATGGTGAGCACAAAACAGGTCGTCGTAGTGAAAGTGTTATTTTCTCGGTACAAACCATGCTTGTGAAATTCGCTGGTGCAGCTGGTGGCTTCATTGTCGGTGTCGGTCTGTCGATTGTTGGCTATGTACCAAACGTTGAACAATCAGAGAGCACGATTATGGGGCTTGAATTTATGATGATTGGTCTGCCTGCAATCATGATGATCATCAGTGGTATTATTTATCGACGTTACTACCGCTTACACGACGGTTTCAACAAAGAAGAACTCAAGTCAAATGAACAAGTTGAACCTGTTTCAGTAGAAGCTTAATATTCTCCAAGTTCAGTACATTTGGCTACAAATTTAATCTATAACGGGAGGCTCTTTAGCCTTCCGTTTCTTTAGATACATTAGCGGCAGAAAGCCAAAGTATACAGTTGTATCGCTATTTCAGTTTAACTTATGACACGCGCAATATATAAGCCATGACTGAATCAACTATCAACTACACAGACACTTCACTATTTACAGCGCAGGAGCAGGAAGTATTGTCTCATGCTACTGAAATCCTAAAGTTGAAACTGTTTGTTAGTGAGCAACCAGCTCTTATCTTGAGAGGTAGACTTTCAAAATCCCCACTGTCCGTCCTTCCATCTGCCCACCTGCGATGTTTACAATCTGATCTTTTAGTAATGATTACGAGTGTTTTTTCATAATTGATATGAAGAAATGAACGTTCAGTTATGAAGCACATGAAGTCTTGTGCTACCTAGATTGAGTGGAATTACCAAGATAAATAAGTTTTTCAATTTATGAGAAGGTATAATCACATCCGAGATTTTGAAATGACTTTGAAGTTAACGGTAAGAATTCGCTGTTTTCGTGGCGAGTGCATGAGAAGAGCCAAAGCCTGCTTCTTTGCCGGACAGCTCGTTAACTTCGAAGCCTAAACCAAGCAATGAGATTTAAATGTGTCGCCACTTCATCGCCACTTAATGTTTTTGTTTGATTTAACTAAATGATTTTAAAGGTTTAATTATTAAAGTGGATATAAAGCTTTACTACGTGCATGATCCTATGTGTAGTTGGTGTTGGGGATACAAACCAACCATCGATAAACTGAAGCAGCAACTGCCGGGCGTGATTCAATTTGAGTATGTGGTGGGTGGGCTTGCACCAGATACAAATTTACCTATGCCACCAGAGATGCAGCAAAAGCTTGAAGGGATTTGGCAACAGATTGAGCGTCAGTTAGGAACGAAGTTCAACTACGACTTTTGGAAATTGTGTACGCCAGTAAGAAGTACTTACCAGTCTTGCCGAGCTGTGATTGCTGCGGGTTTCCAAGACAGCTATGAACAGATGTTGGAAGCGATTCAGCATGCTTATTATCTGCGAGCGCTACCACCTCATGAAGAAGCGACGCATCTGCAATTAGCTAAAGAGATTGGCTTAAACGTACAGCAGTTTAAGAACGATATGGATGGCTCATTTTTAGAGGGGGTATTCCAGGATCAGCTGAGTTTAGCCAGAAGCCTGGGGGTGAATTCGTACCCGAGTCTGGTTCTGCAAATCAATGACGCTTATTTCCCTATCGAAGTCGATTACCTGTCGACCGAAACAACCTTGAAGGTGATTCGTGAGCGCATCATCGAGAATATGCCAGCACAATAATGTAGTGCTTAAATAAGCAAAAAACCGCTCAATGAGCGGTTTTTTCGTAACTAAGTGGTATCACTACTTCTTTCAAAGCAATGGTACTAAAGTATCATTGCAGCAATCCAACCGAAGATGATCAGCGGGATGTTGTAGTGGATAAAGGTCGGTACTACGGTTTCCCAAATGTGTTCGTGCTGACCATCAGCATTCAGACCAGATGTCGGACCTAATGTAGAGTCTGAAGCCGGTGAACCAGCATCACCTAGTGCCGCTGCGGTACCCACTAGCGCGATGGTTGCCATTGGTGAAAAGCCAAACGCCAATGAAAGTGGCACATAGATGGTCGCGATAATTGGGATGGTTGAGAATGATGAGCCAATCCCCATAGTCACCAGCAAGCCCACAACCAGCATAAGCAGCGCAGCCAGTGGTTTGTTGTCGCCAATGCTGGTTGAAAGCGATTGAACCAAGGTTTCTACGCCACCAGTTTGCTTCATTACTGCAGCAAAACCTGCGGCAGCGATCATGATGAAGCCAATCATTGCCATCATGTGAACGCCTTTAGTGAAGACGTCGTGGGTTTCTTTCCATGCAATCACGCCACCAAACGTGAATACCATGAAACCAGCCAGAGCACCAATGATCATCGAGCCTGTGTACAGCTGAACACTCAACGCAGCCACAATACCGATTGCAGCGACAAGGATATGCTGCTTGTTGATCACATGGTTTGTTTCATGGACTACGGTTAACTCGGTTTCTTCATAGATACGAGGCTTACGGTAGCTCACAAAAATCGCAATGAACAAGCCAAACAACATGCCTGCACCAGGAAGCAACATCGCCGTTGGGACCTGGCTTGCAACAACGTTTTCCAGACCGTTGTCATGCAAATTCTTTAATAGAATGTTATTTAAGAAGATGCCGCCAAAACCAACAGGCAGAACCATGTATGGCGTGATCAGACCGAAAGTCAGCACACAAGCGATCAGACGGCGATCCAATTTAAGCTTCGCAAATACGCCCAAAAGAGGAGGAATCAAAATTGGAATAAAGGCGATATGAACAGGGATAACGTTCTGAGAAGACATGGTGACGAGAATCAATGCCACCAATACTGCGTATTTTAGACCAGTCGTTGAGGCAGAGCTTTCTTTGCCATTAATACGCTTAATAACGTCTTTAGCTAATAGGTCAGTGATACCTGATTTCGAGATCGCAACGGCAAAGGTACCGAGCATCGCGTAGCTCAGAGCAATGGTTGCACCGCCACCAAGGCCGCTTTCAAAAGCTGCAACAGTATCGCCTAAGCTCATGCCAGCGACAAGGCCACCCACAATGGCACTGAACGTGAGGGCGACTACCACGTTTACCCGCATCAACGCTAATACGAGCATGACGCAAACAGAAATAACAACAGGATTCATATTTTTTCCAATATATTGTGTTTACTTATTGTTGTCGTCAACAAGCGGCCAACCGCCAAGGGCCTTCCATTTGTTAACAATGCCACAGAATAACTCTGCAGTTTTTTGTGTATCGTAAAGTGCTGAATGCGCTTCACGGTTGTCGAATTCCATACCCGCCGTTTTACATGCTTTTGCCAGAACGGTTTGGCCGTAAGCAAGACCACTTAGTGCAGCAGTGTCAAAAGTGGCAAACGGATGGAAAGGAACTCGTTTTAGTTTGCAGCGTTCGTTCGCTGCATTCACAAAACCTAGGTCGAAAGCGGCATTATGCGCAACCATAATCGCTCGTGAACAGTCTGCGGCTTTTTGCTCTTTACGGATAAGCTTATAAATTTCTTTTAACGCTTCTTGCTCAGACACAGCGCCGCGTAGCGGACTAAATGGGTCACGAATGCCATTGAATTCTAGCGCTTCTTTCTCCAAGTTCGCACCTTCAAACGGCTCAACATGAAAATGAATCGTCGAGGCCGGATGCAGGACACCGTCTTCATCCATACGAAGGGTAACGGCGCATATTTCTAAAAGTGCATCAGTTTGAGCATTGAAACCCGCAGTCTCAACGTCAACAACCACTGGAAAATAACCTCGAAAACGTTTTTTCAGGGTTAGAGCTTCATTTTCTATTGTCATGTTGGCTTATTTTTGTGTGACGAGGGCGGCATTATTACAGATTCTTCCGATGAGAAAAACCGCAATCTCGGATAAAAATGCAAATCTGTTTTTTAGTTAGTCGATAAGCCATTTTGACGCGAAATATGCTGATGTTAACCGCCGAAGCACTGATTTTATGTCTTGCTTTACGTTCTAACACTCACGATCATCTCTGACGTTAAGGCCAATAAAATATGCTTAGCTTTGTTTTTGGCGGGAATATTGCATTAAAAGTCATGGTTTTGAATTGATGCAGATTGGCGGCAAAAGACTGCCATTTAAGAGAAAGTACGCAGATGAATAAATGGCTGATTACCAGCGGTGTTATCTCTTCATTGCTTAGCGCTAACAGCTATGCGGAGTTGAGCAAGCGCTATGTTGCGACTCCGCAGCAGTCTCAATGGGAGATGGTTGTTAACACACCTCTAGAGTGTCAACTTGTGCACCCGATCCCAAGTTTCGGTGATGCGGTGTTTTCATCGCGTGCGAGTAAAAAAATCAATTTAGATTTCGAATTAAAGATGCGACGCCCTATGGGGAAGACTCGCAGCGTTAGTCTGATTTCTATGCCACCGCCTTGGCGCCCGGGAGAGCATGCTGATCGGATTACCAATCTCAAGTTTTTTCAACAGTTTGATGGCTATGTTGGTGGTCAAACAGCATGGGGGATTTTGTCTGAACTCGAAAAAGGGCGATATCCGACGTTTAGTTACCAAGATTGGGTGAGCGGTGACCAAAGAATTGAAGTCGCGCTGTCGTCGGTACTGTTTCAAAGTAAATACAACACCTTCAGCGACTGTATCGCCAATTTATTAAAATACAGCTTTGAAGACATTGCCTTTACGATCCTACACTACCAGCGTCAGGGCGATCAGCTGACTAAGGCGTCGAAGCAAAGACTGTCGCAGATCGCAGATTATATTCGTTACAACCAACATGTTGATTTGGTTTTGGTCGCGACCTATACCGATTCGACCGATGGCAAAAGTGCCAGTCAGAGCTTGTCGGAAAGGCGTGCAGAATCACTACGAAGTTATTTTAAATCTTTGGGGATGCCGGAAGATCGTATTCAAGTACAAGGCTATGGAAAGCGTCGACCTATTGCAGATAACAGCTCGCCAATTGGTAAAGATAAAAACCGCCGCGTTGTCATTTCCCTAGGACGGACACAAGTTTAGTGTTCGCATTTCTAATCTTCTGACCTTTGGGCGGTTCAAAGTACCGAAGCCATTATGGTTGGGTCGTTATTGTTAGTTCAGACGAAACTTAGCGATAATTTCACAGTTAGTGGCGGTGTCGATTTTTTCAACTTGCTTGGCAATTACCGGGTTAGGGTGGCGTTTCATAAAATCAATCAGTGCTTTTGTGCAGCACCCGATGGACTCAATAAAACTGGCACAGTCCTTCTTTGGGCATTGAGGAATGAGCGTCAAGACTTTTTCAGACGCCAGTTGAAGGTATCGGAGTTCATATTCTGTGTCACCCGCCCATCGCCAAAACTGCGCTAGGTTGTGACAGGAAATAACAGAGATTAATAGACGTTCATCAGCTTCAATCTCCACACAGTCACTGATATCTTCGCTTAATCTAAGCGCTTGCTGGTAATGAAGAATACTACGTATAGGGTCATCTAATTGAAGGGCGGTATCGGCTAGAAGTGTGTGTTTTTCCCATTCACTGATCATTGTCATTATCCCACATATCGAAGTTGGACTTAAATCTAAACAATAACCATTATCATGTAAAGTTTTTTGTATATAAATAAAAGGCAGGTCTCACACCTGCCTTTCGTTCATGCTTTCAACAACTGTTAACGAGAGACGTATTAGCCTTCAAGACCTGCAGTTGCTTGTTTGTTTTGAATAAGCTCGATCATGTAGCCATCTGGATCTTTTACGAAAGCGATATGAGTCGTACCACCTTTAACCGGACCTGGTTCACGCGTTACGTTACCGCCAACCGCTTTAATAGCGTCACAAGTCGTGTAGATGTCATCTACGCCGATTGCGATATGACCATAAGCATTACCTAGGTCATACTCAGTTGTACCCCAGTTGTAAGTCAGCTCAATAACTGCGCCTTCTGACTCATCACCGTAGCCTAGGAAAGCAAGTGTGTACTCGTACTCTTTGTTTTCGTTGGTACGAAGCAGCTTCATACCCATAACGTCAGTGTAAAACTTGATTGACTTGTCTAGATCACCCACGCGTAGCATGGTGTGTAGAATTCGACCGTTTGACATTTTTAACTCCTAGCTTTCATTTTCAAATAGTGTTAACTATCTGGGTATACTTTCTCTTTATACTCACACAAATCTTCAATAATGCAGCTACCACAGCGAGGTTTTCTCGCAACACAGGTATAACGGCCATGAAGAATGAGCCAGTGGTGTACGTCAAGTTTAAACTCTTTAGGCACCACTTTTAATAGTTTTTGCTCTACGTCATCGACGGTTTTACCCATCGCAAATTTAGTGCGATTCGATACGCGATAAATATGGGTATCGACGGCAATGGTGGGCCAGCCAAAAGCGGTGTTAAGCACAACGTTTGCCGTTTTTCTTCCAACACCTGGCAGAGCCTCAAGTGCGGCACGATCTTCCGGCACTTCACCATTGTGTTTTTCCAGCAAGATTTTACAGGTTTTGATGGTGTTTTCCGCTTTGGAGTTAAACAGGCCAATGGTCTTGATGTACTCTTTCAAGCCATCGACACCTAAATCAAACATGCTCTGTGGTGTATTTGCAACGGGGAACAGTTTGTCAGTGGCTTTGTTCACGCTCACATCCGTCGCTTGTGCTGACAGCAAAACCGCGATAAGCAACTCAAAGGGCGAACTCCAATTTAGCTCGGTTTGAGGGTTTGGGTTGTTTTCCCTTAATCGTTGTAAAATTTCAATTCTTTTGACTTTGTTCATTGCTGACTTCCAATACCGTCTTGGCGGTCTATGAAAAAGGCCCTACGAGTGGTAGAGCCTTATTTTTTATTCTGCGTACTATGCGTTAGTGACGCGGGCACGCTCAATGGTTGGTTTTTCTTCTTTTGGCTGTCGTGCCTGAATTGAACTATCAATGATATTTTTCAATGCGATCAGCAAGCCAACACCAATGAAAGCGCCTGGCGGCAGCAGAGCCAGAAGGAAGCTGCTATCGAAGTTGAACACTTCGATTCTAAGTGAAGCTGCCCAGTCGCCTAGTAGTAAATCGGCACCGTCAAATAACGTGCCGTTACCAATTAGCTCACGCATGGAGCCTAACACAACTAATACGCTGGTCATGCCTAAGCCCATCCATAAGCCGTCTAAGGCCGAAGGGAGTACATCGTTTTTCGAAGCGTAGGCTTCTGCTCGGCCAATAATGATACAGTTGGTTACGATCAGCGGAATAAAGATACCGAGTGAAAGGTATAAACCGTACGCGTAAGCATTCATTAGAAGCTGTACACAGGTGACCAGTGACGCAATGATCATGACGAAGACCGGAATGCGGACCTCTTTTGGCACGTAGTTACGGATAAGAGAAACCGTTACGTTGGAGCCAACCAGTACCAATAGCGTGGCAATACCTAGGCCTAGTGCGTTGGTGATCGTCGATGACACAGCCAACAGGGGACAAAGACCAAGCAGCTGAACTAATGCTGGGTTGTTGTTCCACATGCCGTTTTTCATCAGCAGTTTGTTGTCACTCATTGATTGCCTCCTGCGCAGTCTAGGGGCTGACTAAGAATCTCATCACGGGTGTTATTAACATAGTTTACGGTGTTTCTTACCACTTTGACTACCGCTCTTGGCGTAATCGTCGCGCCAGTAAACTGATCAAAATCACCACCGTCTTTACGAACACGCCAAGAATTCCAGTTTGCTTCCGTGATTTCTTTTCCGGTAAAGCTCAGAATCCAATCTGTCACACGAAGGTCGACTTTATCGCCTAACCCCGGCGTTTCTTGATGACTCAGAACGCGAGTACCCAGAATCTTGCCTTGGTTATCAATACCTGTGATGACTTTTATCGCACCGTTATAACCGTCTGGTGCGATAGACTCAATCGCGATCGCGGTTGGATCGCCATTTTTCGTCGCAATATAAGCTGGCATCGCATGCTGTGTGCCAAGTTCTGGTGAGCTAACCATAGTACACGCTTGAGTTAACGCGTTGTCATGCATCGTCTCAGGAATGACCTGATTGAGCACTGACAATAACTGTTTTCGTTCTTGTTGTTTGATTTGATCTTCGGTTAAGAACTGAGTCAATGCCACTAGACCAGTTGTGGCACAAGCAAAGATAGCGAGTGTCAGACCATTTTTTCTAATTGCGGTTAACATGTTTACCTCAGTGACCGTAAGTTCTAGGTTTGGTGTAGTAGTCAATCAGTGGCACGCACATATTGGCTAGCAGAACTGCGAATGCAACGCCATCAGGGAAACCGCCCCAACTGCGAATGATAAAGACGAGTGCACCAATTAGGGCACCAAAAATTAGGCGACCTTTTACAGTGGTTGAAGCTGAGACAGGATCTGTTGCGATAAAGAAGGCACCCAGCATGGTCGCACCTGATAATAAGTGGAAGATCGGTGACGCCGTTTCTCCCGGAGTGATCAGCGTGAACACCAGGCTAAACAAGGTTAAACTCGCCAGGAAACCAACAGGGATGTACCACTGAATAATACGCTTTTTGATCATCACCAGGCCGCCAATAAAGTAAGCGACGTTGACCCACTGCCAACCAATACCTGCCAAACCAGAAAAAATCGGCTGTGACAGAATTTCACTCGGTGTTGCGCCAGTATGCAGCCCAGTTTTAAAAGCATCGAGTGGTGTTGCCATCGTCACGCCGTCTACACCTGCACGTACTTGCTGAAGCGATAGGCCATCGTTATCAAATCCAGTAAAAATAAGCGACAACACATCGGCGAAATTGACGTGATCCGGAATAAGAGATGTCGGCACGCTCCAGCTGGTCATTTGAACCGGGAACGAAATAAGCAGCACAACATAAGCCACCATCGCTGGGTTAAACAGGTTTTGCCCAAGCCCACCATAGAGGTGCTTTGCTATTACAATTGCGAAGATTAAGCCAATCACGCTAAGCCACCAAGGAGACCACGGTGGAATGGCAACCGCCAGCAGCCAAGCGGTAACGATGGCACTGTTATCTCGAAGTGCTCGAATTGGAGAGCGCTTGCGAGCGATCATCACTAATGCTTCCAGAGATATCGCAACAGCAATGGCAAAAATAAGCTGGATAAGTGTACCCCAGCCAAAAAAGTAAGTTTGAGCCGCTAAACCAGGGATCGCACACAGTGCCACCCATTTCATCAAATCAGGCGTGCTACGACGACTGTGGGTATGCGGTGAGCTGGCTATAAAAAACGACATTACTCGTTCTCCTCGGTATTATTTTTATTTGCTTCTTGCTGAGCTTTGCGCGCTTTAGCACGAGCAATCGCCGCAGCGACTGCGGCTTTCTTCGGATCTTCTGCTTGCTCCGTCGGGGCTTCTTCTTCAGCTGGCTTTGCCCCTGCTTCCTGCTGAGCTTTGCGCGCTTTCGCACGAGCAATAGCAGCAGCGACTGCGACTTTCTTCGGATCTTCTGCTTGCTCAGTCGGATCTTCTGCTTGCTCAGTCGGGGCTTCTTCTTCAGCTGGCTTTGCCTCTGCTTCCTGCTGAGCTTTACGTGCTTTAGCGCGGGCAATGGCCGCAGCGACCGCGGCTTTCTTCGGGTCTTCTGCTTGCTCAGCCGGGGCTTCATCGTCAGCAGGTTTTGCTTCTACCTCTTGCCCAGCTTTGCGCGCTTTAGCACGAGCAATCGCCGCAGCGACTGCGGCTTTCTTCGGATCTTCTGCTTGCTCAGCCGGGGCTTCATCGTCAGCAGGTTTTGCTTCTACCTCTTGCTGAGCTTTACGTGCTTTAGCACGAGCAATCGCTGCAGCGACCGCGGCTTTCTTCGGATCTTCTGTTTGCTCAGCCTGGGCTTCATCGTCAGCAGGTTTTGCTTCTGCTTCTTGCCCAGCTTTACGCGCCTTGGCACGAGCTATCGCAGCGGCAACCGCTGATTTCTTGTCAGCTGTTTTATCGCTTGTGTCTTCGTTCTGCTCTTTTTCTGCCTTACGTTCACGAGCCAGACGCTTGCGTTCTTCACGCAGCTTGGCCATCTCTGAGTTATCTGGCTCAGCAGCGCCTGCTTCTGCAGCTGCCGCTTGTTTGGCTTTCGCTTTTGCTATTGCAGCAGCCACTGCCGGTTTCACGGCTGGTACGGTTTTGTCTTCGGTCTCTGTCTTTTGCGCTTTAACACGAGCAATGGCAGCGGCAATCGCATCGTCGCCACCTTTAGACTTCATATCTTTGCGACGATCATCAGCCGCTTTCTTGAAGCGATTCTCGCGCTCAGCTTTTTCGCGCTCCATACGCGCTTTTTTCTCTTCAAAGCGCAGTTTTGCACGTTCAGCGGCTTCTGATTCTTGTGCTCGGGTACGCATTTCTGCTTTTGCCTGGCGATAGTATTGAACCAGTGGAATTTCGCTTGGGCATACAAAGGCACAAGCGCCACATTCAATACAGTCTTTCAGATTGAGCTCTTCCAGCTTGTCATACTCTTCTGCTTTGGAGTGCCAAAACAGCTGTTGAGGAAGCAGTGACGCAGGGCAGGCTTCAGCGCATTGACCACAGCGAATACATTCCATTTCATTCTGGCTAGCAGAGATCTCAAAGCGAGTTGGCGCAAGAATACAGTTAGCTGTCTTGGTAATTGGTACGTGAGAGTGGGGCAGGGTAAAGCCCATCATAGGCCCGCCCATGATCAAACGTTGGAGCTTTTTGTCGGCCTTATAGCCAAATTCATCCAGCAGATCTTGTACAGGTGTGCCCAAAAGCGCCCAAACGTTGCGTGGCTTCTTAAAGGTTTTACCCGTTAGCGTGACAATTCGCTCAATCATTGGCTCACCATCAATGACGGCGCGTTTGATTGAGTATAAAGAGCCTACGTTTTGAACCAAAATGCCAATATCTGCCGGGATCGCACCAGTAGGTACTTCTTTATTAGTCAGAATTTTGATCAGCTGTTTCTCGCCGCCTGACGGGTATTTGGTCGGGATTACGCGGATAACAATATCTTTGTTTAAAGCGGCATGCTCCAGTGCTTTAATTGCATCTGGTTTATTATCTTCAATACCGATAATCGTCAGTTTTGGCTTTAGGATATGTTCAACAATCTCAATGCCCTGAATCAGTTCGACAGCATGTTCCTGCATGAGTTTGTCGTCGGCGGTAATATATGGCTCACACTCTGCGGCGTTTACAATCAGAATTTCTGTCCGGGCAACACCGGATTGGAGCTTCTTCGCGGTTGGGAAACCTGCGCCACCCATCCCCGAAATACCTGCAAGACGTATAACGTCGATTAACGCATCCGCGGGTTCTTGAGTGTAATCAGCCACGGGTTTTTTCTCACACCAAGCATCTTTACCGTCAGTCGTGATAACAGCACACAGTTCGCTTAATCCTGATGGGTGAGCGACCGTTCTGGGCTCAATTGCGGAGATTTTGCCGGATGTCGGCGCGTGAACAGGCACGGTAAAACCCGATTCAGACTGTGTTAAAGCTTGACCTTTCAATACCTTGTCACCGACGGCAACGAGGAGTTTACCTGCTTTACCAATATGCTGTTTTAATGGCAGTACGATCTCTGTTGGAATCGCTGCGTGTAGTAATTCTGTTTTATTGGATTGTTTTTTGTTTTCTGCCGGATGCACACCGCCTGGAAAATCCCAAAGCGACCCAGTACGAATTTGTTCAATCAAAGACAACATACGAAACCTTAATTAATTGAATCTTTCACGTTCGCTGCATCTTGGGCAGCATCCGTAATATCCACGACTGGAATGGTATTAAGTTGCCACTTCCAGCTGTCTGTGGTGGTTGCCACAGGAATCATTTCAATACAGTCAGTCGGACATGGGGCAACACACAAGTCACAACCAGTACATTCTTCTTTGATAACGGTATGAAGTGCTTTAGTTCCGCCAACGATGGCATCGACAGGACAGGCTTGAATGCACTTAGTACAACCTATGCACATGTCTTCGTGAATGAACGCGACCGTAGGGACTTTGTTTTCAAGATCGTGTGCCGACTCTTCAGGTTCTACACCCATAAGATCGGCTAACTTCTCTATTGTTGCTTGACCACCCGGAGGACATTTATTGATATGGTCACCATTAGCAATGGCTTCTGCATAAGGGCGACAGCCTGGGTAACCACATTGACCACACTGGGTTTGAGGTAAGATTGCATCGATCTGATCGACGATTGGATCTGCCTCAACTTTGAAGCGAATAGAGGCAAATCCAAGGATGGCTCCGAAAATCGCAGCAAGTACAGCGAGTGCGATGATCGCAATTAGAATCGTACTCATCGTTTACTTCACCAAACCTGTAAAGCCCATAAAGGCAAGCGACATCAAACCAGCAGTGATCATAGCGATAGAGGCTCCTTTAAAAGGAAGCGGTATATCTGCGGCAGCAATTCGCTCACGCATAGAAGCAAATAGAATTAATACCATTGAAAAGCCAACAGCTGCACCGAAACCATAAATGATAGATTCGATGAAGTTATGGTTTTCATTGATATTAAGCAGCGCAACACCAAGTACCGCACAGTTGGTGGTAATGAGCGGTAGGAAGATGCCTAGCAGGCGATACAGCGTCGGGCTGGTTTTGTGCACAACCATCTCTGTGAACTGAACCACAACAGCGATAACCAAGATGAAACTCATGGTTCTTAGATATTCGATACCTAGTGGGCGAAGGATGTAGCTTTCTACTAAATACGAACACACAGACGCGAGCGTTAGCACGAAAGTGGTTGCTAAGCCCATACCAATTGCTGTTTCCAGTTTTTTGGACACGCCCATAAACGGACAGAGGCCCAAAAATTTTACCAGTACAAAGTTGTTTACCAGCACAGTGCCGACTAACAACAAAACATATTCGGTCATAGTTTTTACGTTCTTAAAATCCGATCCCAATATTATCGTGTTTTGTGACACCAATAACAACCAGTGAACGATGTGGTTTTATATACACGGCGGAAAAATAGCCACCTATGTGATTCAGATAGATGAATTTTTATTTGAATGAGAGGTTTGGTGAATGATTTGTGAGTCAAATTAGGGCAAAAGCTTTGTTGATTGCGAAACTTTGACTCAACGTACTGGGGGCGATGCTGTCAGGTAGATGGTCCGACACTTAGGTCTGAGACCAACCTAAGTAAGAAAGTGGTCATACTTAATTATAGAGAACCAGAAAGCAGGCATCGAACACAAACACGCATGAACCCATCCATGGGGCTTCGATTTGCCATCCATGGCAAATAGAGTTTGTTTATCGAACCTGCTCCCTGACTAGTTAATTTTCCAGATTGGTATGAGACACTTACTTGGAACAAGTAAGTCGCAGTTTAAAAACGAAAAAGCCGCGTCTTTCGACACGGCTTTTTCTAGAATTTGGCTCCCCCTGCGGGACTCGAACCTGCGACATACGGATTAACAGTCCGCCGTTCTACCAACTGAACTAAGGGGGAATCGCTTTGCTAGAAAGCGGGGCAAATCTTACCGACCTCAAAATCTACTGTCAACAGTCATTAAATACATTTTTTTGAAAAAATATCACGTTAAGCTCTTTACTTTTTTGTACAGCTTGCCAATAAAGGGCTAGGGTTACTTATCCACTAAAATTGTGGATAAGTGTGTTGATGAAATCTGAGTAAAGTTATTTGATATGCAACACGGTTTATCTTTTCTGCATTTTTAAGCAGGATTATGCGCTGATTATGCAGATAATACAGGGATTTATTAGCGAATCAGTAGAAATAGTCAAAGTGGATAAAATGTAGACTTTCGGGAGTAAGGATACTTTATACTGCTTTTTGGGGAAAACTTGTGGAAATATAGCAACTGATATTTGAGAACAATCACTGACTAGGGCGACGTACTATATCAGAGCCTCTCAGGTAAGGCTATAGCGTTATGGATAAAGGAAGCAATTTCGCAATAATAGATAATACTCAGATAGACGTATATTTCATTTACTAAGGCATATATAAAGTGTACATATATACAGTTAGTTCGAAGTAGAGTTAAGGAACGGTATGAGCAAAGTTTATGAACTGGTCTCTGGTTATCAGCCATCAGGAGATCAACCTGGTGCAATTCAGCAATTACTTGATGGGTTAGATTCAGGTTTAGCACATCAGACACTGTTAGGTGTAACAGGTTCCGGTAAAACCTTCACATTAGCGAATGTGATCGCTCAAGCGCAACGTCCAGCCATTTTGCTTGCACCCAATAAAACCCTGGCGGCGCAACTTTATGGGGAAATGAAGTCATTCTTCCCTAACAATGCCGTTGAATATTTCGTTTCTTACTACGATTACTATCAGCCAGAAGCGTATGTACCGACGACCGATACTTTTATCGAAAAAGATGCCTCGGTTAATGCCCATATTGAACAGATGCGATTATCCGCGACGAAAGCATTACTGGAGCGTAAAGACGCGATTATTGTTGCGTCGGTTTCCGCCATTTATGGTTTGGGGGATCCCGAATCTTATCTACAAATGATGTTGCATTTACGCCGAGGTGATGTCATCGACCAGCGTGACATGCTACGTCGCTTGGCTGAACTCCAATATTCACGCAACGACGTGGCCTTCGAGCGAGGTCAATTTCGTGTTCGTGGTGAAGTGATTGATATCTTTCCTGCTGAATCCGATCAAGATGCTGTACGTGTTGAAATGTTTGATGACGAAGTCGACTGTATCAGCGTGTTTGACCCACTTACTGGCGTGGTCAAGCAGCGCGATTTACCTCGTTACACCATCTACCCTAAAACGCATTACGTTACGCCGCGCGATCGCGTCCTGGAAGCGATTGAGAATATTAAAGTGGAACTCGAAGTACGTAAAAAGCAGTTATTGGATAACAATAAGCTGTTGGAAGAGCAACGTATTAGTCAGCGCACCCAGTTCGATATCGAGATGATGAACGAGCTAGGGTTCTGCTCGGGTATCGAAAACTACTCTCGTTACCTCAGCGGTCGCTCCGAGGGTGAGCCGCCACCGACGCTTTTTGATTATCTACCACACGATGGTTTATTAATTATCGACGAGTCACACGTCACCGTACCGCAAATCGGTGCGATGTATAAAGGTGACCGTTCTCGTAAAGAAACCTTGGTGGAATTTGGTTTTCGTCTACCTTCGGCGCTGGACAACCGCCCACTTAAATTTGAAGAGTTTGAGTCGCTTGCTCCGCAAACTATTTTTGTTTCTGCCACTCCGGGCAATTATGAACTAGAAAAGTCAGACGGCGATATTGCTGATCAAGTGGTTCGTCCTACGGGATTACTTGATCCTGAATTGGAAGTGCGTCCTGTCGCGACGCAGGTTGATGATTTGCTCTCCGAGATTCGTATTCGAGCGGTGAAAGATGAAAGAGTTCTCGTGACCACGCTGACGAAACGGATGGCAGAGGATTTGACCGAATATCTGCATGAACACGATGTTCGTGTACGTTATCTTCACTCCGATATTGATACGGTTGAGCGTGTGGAAATTATTCGAGATCTTCGCTTAGGTGAGTTTGACGTTCTCGTTGGTATCAACCTATTGCGAGAAGGGTTGGATATGCCGGAAGTGTCGCTGGTGGCCATTTTGGATGCTGACAAAGAAGGTTTCTTGCGCTCTGAACGCTCGCTGATCCAGACCATTGGTCGTGCCGCTCGTAATATAGAAGGTAAGGCCATTTTGTATGCCGACTCCATCACCAAATCGATGAAGAAAGCGATGGATGAAACCAATCGTCGTCGCGAGAAGCAACAAGCGTACAATGAAGAGATGGGGATTGTACCGCAGGCGTTGACACGTAATATCAAAGACATTATGGAGCTGGGTGATATCACCAAGTCCAAGCGTCAGCGCACTGGCAAACAAGTCCCATTGTCGAAAGTCGCGGAACCGTCTCAGTCTTATGAAATTATGTCGCCACAACAGTTGGAAAAAGAAATCAGCCGACTGGAATCAGCCATGTACCAACATGCTCAAGATCTGGAGTTTGAGTTAGCGGCTGAAAAACGTGATGAAATTGAAAAACTGCGTGCCCAATTTATCGCGAATAGCTAAGTTTATTGCTAAGCGTTGATTAAATGATTTCGACAGGCAAAAAAGAAGCCAATAGGCAGTCGTTCCTATTGGCTTTATTTGCGAACATTACGTTCACTAACAACGTCAGTTGGCTAGGTGACCCGAGGGGTCAGGGTAAATTCAGCATGATTTATGCCAAACTCCTAACTTGTTGATCTGCACTTTGATTGATCAAAATTACCCCTAGCTTGAGTATTGTCATTTGCAAAATGCAAAGCGTAATGCGATTATTGTTTAAAAGATTACAAAAAAGTTAGCTAGGTTATGCAACAACAAACTACTCAAGATCCAAAGGCTCGTTATCTATTAATGGTCGAAGATACGGCATCCGTTGCGGCGTTGTATCGTTCATACCTCACGCCATTAGGTATTGATATCAATATTGTTGGTACGGGACGTGATGCGATCGAAAGTCTTAAACATCGTATTCCTGACCTTATTCTGCTTGATCTTCGTCTGCCTGACATGACGGGGATGGACGTTCTGCATGCTGTTAAACACAGCCATCCAGACGTTCCTATCATCTTTATGACCGCGCACGGCTCTATCGATACTGCGGTAGAAGCAATGCGTCATGGCTCCCAAGACTTTTTAATTAAGCCATGTGAAGCCGACCGCTTACGTGTCACGGTGAATAACGCGATACGAAAAGCGACCAAGTTAAAAAATGAAGCCGATAACCCGGGAAACCAGAATTATCAGGGTTTCATCGGCAGTAGCCAAACCATGCAGCAGGTTTACCGCACGATTGACTCAGCCGCGAGTAGTAAGGCGAGTATTTTCATTACTGGTGAAAGTGGTACGGGTAAAGAGGTGTGCGCCGAAGCTATTCATGCGGCGAGTAAACGAGGGGACAAACCTTTTATCGCGATTAATTGTGCGGCGATCCCCAAAGATCTGATTGAAAGTGAGCTGTTTGGTCATGTAAAAGGTGCGTTTACGGGGGCGGCAAACGATCGCCAAGGTGCTGCGGAATTGGCAGATGGTGGTACGCTTTTTCTCGATGAGCTGTGTGAAATGGATTTGGATTTACAGACCAAGTTACTGCGATTTATCCAGACGGGGACGTTCCAGAAAGTGGGCTCTTCAAAAATGAAAAGCGTGGATGTGCGCTTTGTGTGTGCGACCAACCGTGACCCTTGGAAAGAGGTTCAGGAAGGTCGCTTTCGTGAAGACTTGTACTACCGTTTATATGTTATACCATTACATCTACCACCTTTGCGTGAGCGTGGTGAAGACGTCGTCGAAATTGCTTACTCGCTGTTGGGATATATGTCTCATGAAGAGGGGAAAAGCTTTGTGCGCTTTTCCCAAGAGGTGATTGATCGATTCAATAATTATGAGTGGCCCGGCAACGTGCGTCAGTTACAAAACGTTCTTCGTAATATCGTGGTGTTGAATCACGGTAAGGAAATTTCTTTGGATATGCTTCCACCGCCATTGAATCAGCCTCTGGCGCGTAAAGCTTCCGCTTCTTTGATTGAGCCTAAAGAGATGACGGCGTCGGATATTGTGCCACTGTGGATAACGGAAAAAATGGCAATTGAAAGCGCAATTGAAGCGTGCGACGGTAATATTCCCCGAGCGGCAGGGTATCTTGATGTGAGTCCATCCACGATTTACCGTAAGCTACAAGCGTGGAACAGCAAGGAAGAGCGGCAGAAAGTATGAGCATGAATATTCTGAACCATAAGAAAATAGAAAGCCTTTCCATGGAGATTGGTAGTGATAATGTACCAGTGCTGCTTGATATTTTTTTAGGTGAAATCGATACCTACATTAAAAACTTGTCACAATATGATGATACTGAGCAACTGGTGTATTTGAAAGAAATCAGCCATGCATTAAAGAGCAGCGCAGCCAGTTTTGGTGCCGACCGTTTATGTGATTTAGCAATATCTATTGATAAGAAAGCCAAAGCGGGAGAGCTGTCGGTCAATGGGGAAGAAGCCACTACCATGATTGACGTTCTGAGCGATACACAAGAGGTTTACCGCTCTTGGAATCTATAAACGATATTAGTTAGATAACTAGTACAGCCCGTCACATGAAGTGAAGGGCTGTACGCTATTCTGATAAGATTAACAGTGGCTTAGAAGTTGATCTTCAATGGCTTGTTTGAGTTTATTTCGGTCATGACGCCAGTCTCGATTGCTTGAAGCCAGTGACTCAGTGACAACGTTCCATCTATTGAGCACTTCTTGTTCTGCTTTTTCAGCAAGAACAACATCTATTTTTCTGCCTTGTAGTGCGCGTTCACACCACTCTAGTTTTTGTTCCATGGTCATACGACCAGCAGGGCCATATTCCGGACTCAAATTCGCTACAAAAATGACTTTGGCGTTTTTATTGTTGGCGATCGCTTTGCCCAGTTCCGGCAATAATAGTGGTGGCATGATGCTGGTCAGAAAGCTTCCCGGCCCTAAAACAATGGCATCTGCCTCTGACAGCGCCGCAACCGCTTCTTTTGTTGCGGGCACTTCAGGAGAAAGGTCTAAACGACGCAGATCTGCCTCCATATGGTCGACATTGGTTTCTCCGGTGACCCATTTACCATCGACAGATAGGGCTGAAAGATCGGACGGATGCTCTGACATAGGCAGAATATTCACATCGACTTTGAGCATATTGCGAATCAGATTGATGGCATCTAATGGACGTACCGAAAGGTTGTCCAGAGCCGTGAGCATTAAGTTTCCTAAATTATGCCCGTCAAGTTCACCACTGCCTTTGAAACGATATTCGAACATCATTGAGCTGATAGAGGGCTCAGTGATTAACTGATTGATGCAGTTACGCATATCACCCCACGCAATGCCCCCCTGACAATGACGGATTCGGCCAGTTGACCCCCCATTGTCAGTGGTAGCAACAATACCCGTCGCATTGCCGCGGAAATCGCGGAGCGCTGCCAACATTCTACCTAAACCATGGCCACCGCCAACTGCGACTACTTTGTTATCCGTATAGATACTCATACGTTACATTCTTCTAATAAAATTGGTAAAAACGACTACAATTTAACGTAACGAGTGCACTAACGGTACTCACTTAGCGGTAAATTGTGTGACTTGAGATATTTTTTATTCCTCAAGTCTGGATTCCGATATAAATATTCAGTATTTTACACAGCAAAGCTATCAGAGTTTTACTTTCTCTGGTTGCCATAACTCCGAGCTCACAACACTAAGTTCAATTAAGGATAGGTGTTCTGAGCCAGTGGTATACTGCCACAAGGGCTTGGTTAGAAATGACCACGCCTCCCGTGTTTGGAAAGGTGTTCCGTGGCGCAACAATTTGAAGATAAATTTCATCGTAAATTCTATTACTTACGTCTGTCTGTAACCGACGTTTGTAATTTTAAATGTACCTACTGTCTGCCTGATGGTTATAAACCTTCGGGCAAGAAAAACTCGTCTTTTTTATCTCTACCTGAAATCAAGCGGGTAGTCACCGCATTTGCAGATTGTGGCACTTCAAAGGTCCGTATCACAGGTGGCGAACCCAGTTTACGTAAAGACTTTACCGACATAATCCATTCTGTCGCAACGACATCTGGCATTGAGAAAGTTGCAACGACGACGAATGGTTATCGCATGGCCAAGCAGGTGGCGGGCTGGCGTGAAGCTGGTCTCACGCACATCAATGTGAGTGTGGATAGTTTGGACCCACGAATGTTCCATCAAATCACTGGTGAAAATAAGTTCACTGAAGTGATGAATGGTATCGAGCGTGCGTTCGAAGTCGGCTATGAGCAAGTGAAAGTGAACGTGGTGTTGATGAAAGATCTCAATCATCAAGAGCTGCCTGCTTTCCTCAACTGGATCAAAGATAGACCAATTCAATTGCGCTTTATAGAACTGATGCAGACCGGCGAGATGGATGACTTGTTTAATAAGCACCATGTTTCTGGCGTTGCCATCCGTAATCAGCTGATTGCCAATGGATGGTTATTGAAAGTTCGCTCCCACAATGATGGCCCGGCTCAGGTATTCGTTCACCCGGATTACAAGGGAGAAATCGGGTTAATTATGCCTTATGAGAAGGACTTTTGTGAGAGCTGCAACCGGCTGCGGGTTTCTGCCATGGGTAAATTGCATTTGTGTTTGTTTGGTGAGCACGGTATTGATTTGCGTGATCTCCTACAAGGTGACGATCAAGAGAATGAGTTGATTGAGCGTATTCAAGCTCAACTGCAGACTAAGTCTGTCAGTCACTTCTTGCACGATGGCAACACAGGGATGACGCCTCATCTCGCCTCCATTGGCGGCTAACATCGCACGAATTTTATAGAGGAAGCTCGCGAGGGCTTTCTCGATGATATTTCTTAAATCGATAAAAACGAATCCAAGCTAACTTTAAATGATAGGTGAACTAATGGGTCACGCTGAAAGCAAATTTCAACCTGCAAATATTGCCGTTTTAACGGTCTCTGATACTCGTACTGAAGAAAATGATACCTCTGGTCGTTACCTTGTAGAACATGCCCAGGAAGCGGGTCACAATGTTGTTGATAAGCAAATTGTGATTGATGACATGTATAAGATTCGCGCCATTGTTTCTCAATGGATTGCTGACGAAAACGTACAAGCGGTCATGATTACGGGCGGTACAGGTTTTACTTCTCGTGACAGTACGCCAGAAGCACTTAAGCCACTTTTTGACAAAGAAGTAGAAGGCTTCGGTGAGTTATTTCGCATGGTTTCTTACGAAGAAATTGGCACATCGACAATCCAGTCTCGTGCGATTGCGGGTTTTGCTAACCACACTGTTATTTTTGCTATGCCGGGCTCTACAGGCGCGTGCCGTACCGGGTGGACGAAAATAATTAAACAGCAGATGGACGCGAGTCACCGCCCTTGTAACTTTATGCCACACCTATCCGTATAACCTTTTCTTATAAGCGAAAGAACAACAATGACCCAATTTACCCACATAAATGCGTCCGGCGAAGCCAACATGGTCGATGTTTCAGCCAAAACGGAAACGGTTCGCGAAGCTCGAGCAGAAGCATTTGTGCACATGGCACCAGAAACACTTGAGTTAATTGTTTCTGGTCAACATCATAAAGGCGATGTGTTTGCTACCGCACGTATAGCTGGTATTCAGGCGGCGAAAAAAACGTGGGATTTGATTCCGCTTTGCCACCCTCTTTTACTGTCTAAAGTTGAAGTTCAGTTGGAAGCGATCGAGTCGGAGAGCAAGGTGCGTATTGAGTCTGTTTGTAAACTTGCAGGTAAAACAGGCGTAGAGATGGAAGCGTTAACGGCGGCTTCTGTTGCAGCGTTGACCATTTATGACATGTGTAAAGCGGTGCAAAAAGATATGGTCATTGGTCAGGTTCGTCTTCTTGAGAAGGTGGGCGGAAAATCTGGACACTTTAAGGTGGAATCATGATAAAAGTACTTTTCTTCGCTCAGACGCGTGAGCTGGTGGGTATTGACAGTGTTGATTTAGAAGGCCAGTTTGCGACGGTAGAGGCGGTTCGTGCTCATTTAGTCGAAGTCGGCACTGAAAAAGACGGTAAGTGGGACTTAGCCCTTGAGCCCGGAAAGCTACTTACGGCCGTAAACCAGTCAATTGTACCACTAGATACCGAAATCAGAGCTGGTGACGAAGTGGCATTCTTCCCACCAGTGACAGGAGGCTAAGATGGATCCTCGTGTTTCTGTGCAAGTTGAAGATTTTTCTGTCGACCAAGAATACCAAGCTTTATCTGAAGGAACGTCCTCTGGTGCCGTCGTGACATTTATCGGTAAAGTTCGCGATATGAATTTGGGTGATAACGTTGTTGGTCTGCATCTCGAACATTATCCGGGTATGACAGAAAAGAGCCTTATCGAAATTTGTAACCAAGCCGAAACACGTTGGCCGTTGCTTAGTGTGCGCGTTATCCATCGTGTCGGTGATTTGGACATTGGTGATCAAATTGTTTTTGTTGGTGTTTCTAGTGCACATCGTGGTGCAGCATTTGATGCTTGCGAATTCATTATGGACTATCTAAAAACCAAAGCACCATTTTGGAAAAAAGAACGTACAACAAGTGAAAATCGCTGGGTTGAGTCACGAGACACTGATCACGAAGCTGCAAAACGCTGGGAAAAATAGTGTATTGCCTGTTTTTGCCAGGTTGGGAATCAAAAGCTAAGTATTACAAATGCTTAGCTTTTTTATTTTATCCCTTTTAACATAACCCTCATGTGTAATTACTAACCAGATCAAGCACCAATTTCTCGTCTATATTTCCGACTTATCTGCACAATATTGGCTCATGCAAGGCAACATATAAGCAAACGTTTGCGAAGGTATGTGTGTCATAAGTGTTAATGTTGTACTTAAAACTAGTGCATAATGCTGCTAATCGTTTTAAATGCAGATTAATCGAAATTTTAATCTATTGGGGAGGTGTTTAGCTCCCTGTTTAGCTGGTGAAGTATATTTAATTAGATTTTTTTACTGGAATTGCGGGATAAATTCAGAATTATCGGTCTTTTTGATACATTTTTATGGTAAATAACTTCAATGATTGCTAATGTATGCCGCAGTCTTTGTATGGTTTTAGTTTTTTTGTGTTTGGTTTTTGCGCTAAAAAGATCTAAATCACAGCCCGTTCTAGTGAGCCTACAAAGAGGTCATGGATGCTAACAAAAAAATTTGGAGTTTTACGCATGTATAAGAATAAAATCACGCGCGCTTTATTTATTGGCGCTGGTCTTTCTCTAGCTCTTGCTGGTTGTGGTGGCGATAAGCCAGAAGAAAAGCAAGCAGCTCAGCCTGCTCCTGCACCAGCCCCTGAAGCGAAATCTGATTCTTCGGAGCCAAAGCTTGCTGCGGTTCAAGAGTTGGTGCGTGGTAATGGTACAGAAGTAGCGACAATCGACCCACACAAATCTCAAGGTGTTCCAGAATCTCACGTAATTCGCGATCTTCTTGAAGGCCTTGTAAACCAAGATGAAAACGGCAAGACCATCCCGGGTGTTGCAGAGTCTTGGGAAACGGAAGACAACACAACATTCACTTTCCATCTACGCAAAGACGCAAAATGGTCTAATGGCGATCCTGTAACTGCTGGCGATTTCGTATACAGCTTTCAGCGTGCAGTCGATCCAGCAACCGCTTCTCCATACGCTTGGTACATGGAATACACCAAGATGAAAAACGCGAAAGACATCGTTGCGGGTAAAAAGGACAAGAGTGAGCTGGGTGTTAAAGCAATTGATGACCACACATTGGTTGTTGAGCTTGATACAGCAGTACCTTACTTCGTCATGATGATGGGCCACACAACCGTTAAGCCTGTTCACCAAGCAACGGTTGAAAAGTTCGGTGATCAGTGGACCAAACCAGAGAACTTTGTCGGTAACGGCGCATATGTTGTTGATAAGTGGGTTGTAAACGAGCGCTTGGTATTGAAGCGTAACGAGCAATACTGGGATAACGAGCACACCACGCTAAACAAGGTAACTTTCCTACCTATAGAAAATCCGGTAGCGGAGATGAACCGTTTTCTAGCCGGTGAGATCGACATTAGTTACGAAGTACCTGTAGAGCACTTTAAACGTTTACAAAAAGAGCACCCAGAAGAAGTTTCTGTAACAGGTAACCTATGTACGTACTACTACTTATTCAACACCAAGAAGGCTCCGTTTGATGACGTTCGTGTTCGTAAGGCCATCTCTTACGCGATTGATCGTAATATCGTAAGTGATGCGATCATGGGCCAAGGGCAAAAACCAGCTTATTTCCTAACGCCTGAAATCACAGCAGGCTTCAACCCAGAAATGCCAGCATACGGTAAGATGACGCAGGCAGAGCGTGACGCAGAAGCGGCTCGTCTTCTAGAAGAGGCAGGCTACGGTAAAGACAACCCACTTAAATTCAACCTTCTTTACAATACTTCAGAGAACCACAAGAAGGTCGCGGTTGCTCTAGGTTCAATGTGGAAGAAGACACTGGGTCTTGACGTAACGCTGGAAAACCAAGAGTGGAAAACATACCTATCAACTAAAGACGCAGGTGACTTTGAAGTTGCTCGTGCAGGTTGGTGTGGTGACTACAATGAAGCTTCGTCATTCCTAACTCTAATGATGAGCAACAACACCACTGGTGGTATTCACTACGATAGTAAAGAATACGACGAGATTATGAACAAAGCATTCGCTTCTACATCAGACGAAGAGCGCCAAGCACTATATTTGGAAGCTGAGAAGTTGATGGCGAAGGATATGCCAATTGCACCTATCTACCAGTACGTGAAATCACGTCTACTGTCTCCTAAAGTTGGCGGTTTCCCAGCTAACAACGCAGAAGAAAAGATCTACTCAAAAGACCTATACATCATTGAGTAAATCTTAATCAGATAGAATTATAAAAAAAAGGCACTGCATGTGAGAGATCGCATGCAGCGCCTATATTGTGTCCAAAATTAGGACATTTGGTTTTAAATTACACTGTCACAGACTGAAAGAGTGAGTTTATGCTTAAATTCATCGTAAAAAGGATATTTGAGGCGATCCCAACAATGTTGGTTTTGATCACCGTATCTTTCTTTCTCATGCGTTTTGCTCCGGGAAATCCATTCTCGACAGAACGTCCACTACCACCCGAAGTTATGGCTAACATCGAAGCTAAATATGGCCTAGATAAGCCGGTATTCGAGCAATACACGACTTACTTGTTTAACGTTGTCCAAGGCGACTTCGGACCGTCATTTAAGTACCTAGATTACTCAGTTAACGAATTAATTTCTGTTGCGTTACCTGTATCTGCAAAAATAGGTTTCATTGCCTTCATCTTCACCCTGATCATGGGGGTGACGGTCGGCACAATAGCCGCATTGAAACATAACACCTGGATCGACTACACGATTATGTCAACGGCGATGATAGGCGTTGTAATGCCATCATTCGTTTTGGCTCCGGCACTGATTTACCTATTTTCCCTTCACTTGAACCTCTTCCCTGCAGGTGGTTGGCAAGATGGCGGATTGAAGTACCTTGTGCTTCCAGTGATAGGTATGTCACTTCTATACGTGGCGACATTCGCACGTATTACCCGCGGTTCAATGATTGAAACCTTAAACAGTAACTTTATCCGTACCGCACGTGCGAAAGGCCTAAGCTATCGTTATATCATTCTGAAACATGCGCTTAAGCCGGCACTACTCCCTGTCGTCTCTTATATGGGGCCTGCTTTCGTAGGTATCATTACCGGTTCTGTTGTTATCGAAACCATCTTTGGTCTACCTGGAATTGGTAAGCTTTTCGTTAACGCCGCATTTAACCGTGACTATTCGCTAGTAATGGGTGTAACCATTCTGATTGGTTTCCTATTTATCTTATTCAACGCGATTGTAGATATCCTACTAGCAATGATTGACCCGAAAATTCGCTACTAACAGGGAAGTTTGGTTATGTTAACGAAAAAAGAAAACCTAGAAGCGATTGAAAAATTCTCTGAGAACTTAGAGATTGAAGGTCGCAGTCTTTGGCAGGATGCTCGTATTCGCTTTATGCGTAACAAAGCAGCGATGGTGAGTTTGTTTATCCTGTCTCTAATGACATTGGCAGTGATTGTTTTGCCGATGATCGCTCCTCATGCATTTGATGACACTGACTGGTATGCAATGCACGTCGCACCAAACGCGGATCATTGGTTTGGCACGGATAGCTTAGGGCGTGATTTGTATGTTCGTACACTGATTGGTGGTCGAATCTCCCTAATGGTAGGGGTGATGGGCGCGTTCGTAGCGGTACTGATTGGTACGCTTTACGGCGCAGCATCTGGCTTCATTGGCGGTAAAGTTGACCGTATCATGATGCGTATCCTTGAGATCCTATACGCGGTACCGTTTATGTTCCTAGTTATCGTACTAGTAACCTTCTTCGGCCGTAACATTATTCTTATCTTCGTTGCGATTGGTGCAATCGCATGGCTGGATATGGCACGTATCGTTCGTGGTCAAACACTGAGCCTACGAAGCAAAGAGTTCATTGAAGCGGCACACGTTTGTGGTGTAAGTAACTGGAAGATCATTACTCGCCATATCGTACCGAACGTACTTGGTATCGTAGCGGTTTACTCAACGCTGCTTATTCCTAGCATGATTCTTACCGAATCATTCTTATCGTTCCTTGGTCTTGGTGTTCAGGAACCAATGACAAGTTGGGGCGCTCTTCTACAAGAAGGTGCACAGACAATGGAAGTGGCAATTTGGCAGCTGGCGTTCCCAGCCGCGTTCATGGTTGTGACTCTGTTCTGCTTCAACTACGTTGGTGACGGCCTGCGCGATGCGCTGGATCCTAAAGACAGATAACTAAAGATAGATTAAGGAAGCAACGATGAGTTTATTAGATGTCAAAGATCTGCGCGTCGAATTTACCACTCAAGATGGTATTGTAACCGCAGTAAATGATTTGAACTTTTCTCTGAACCAAGGTGAAACCTTAGGTATCGTAGGTGAGTCTGGTTCAGGTAAATCACAGACCGTATTCGCAATCATGGGCCTACTGGCTAAGAACGGTATTATCTCAGGCAGCGCGAAGTTTGAAGGCAAAGAGATCCTGAACTTACCTGAAAAAGAGTTAAACAAAGTTCGTGCAGAGCAGATCGCAATGATCTTCCAGGACCCAATGACGTCACTTAACCCATATATGAAAGTAAGTGAGCAGCTGATGGAAGTATTAATGCTTCACAAAGGCATGGGTAAGGCGGAAGCTTTTGAGGAATCGGTACGCATGCTTGAAGCGGTGAAAATTCCAGAAGCACGCAAGCGTATTACCATGTATCCGCACGAGTTTTCAGGCGGTATGCGTCAGCGTGTAATGATCGCAATGGCGTTACTATGTCGTCCTAAGCTACTGATCGCCGATGAACCGACAACGGCACTCGATGTAACGGTTCAGGCGCAGATCATGGACCTGCTTAACGAACTGAAAGACGAGTTTAATACCGCAATCATCATGATCACGCACGACCTGGGTGTTGTTGCGGGATCTTGTGACAAAGTATTGGTGATGTATGCTGGCCGTACAATGGAATACGGTACCGTTGATGAAATCTTCTACAACCCGAGTCACCCATACGCAGAAGGTCTGTTGAAGGCGATTCCTCGTTTAGATACCGAAGGTGAGATCCTGCCAACCATTCCGGGCAACCCACCAAACTTACTTCGCCTACCGCCTGGCTGTCCTTATCAGGAACGTTGCCACCGTGTGATGGACCGTTGTAAACAAGAAGCGCCAATTCTGACACCGTTTGGTGATGGTCGTCAGCGCGCCTGTTTTTCTGATTGGGAGGCTTGGAAGAAATGAGTGTAGACAAATCATTACTACTCGATGTTAAAGATCTTAAAGTTCATTTTAGCATTGCAGCGAAATCAGCATGGCCTTGGAGTAAGCCTTCAAACCTAAAAGCAGTCGATGGTGTTAACGTTCGTCTGTATCAAGGTGAAACTCTAGGCGTTGTAGGCGAATCAGGTTGTGGTAAATCGACGTTTGCACGCGCAATCATTGGCTTGGTAGAAGCAACCGACGGCGAAGTCGTGTGGCTGGGTCAAGACCTGACCAAGATGAAAGATGTACAGCGTCGTGAAACGCGTAAAGAAATCCAAATGATTTTCCAGGATCCTTTGGCATCGCTTAACCCACGTATGACGGTTGGTGACATCATTGCTGAACCGCTAGAAACCTTTTATCCTGAGCTTTCAAAGCAAGAGGTAAAAGATCGTGTTAAAGAGATGATGGCAAAAGTGGGTCTGCTACCAAACGTGATCAACCGTTATCCGCATGAATTTTCTGGTGGTCAGTGTCAGCGTATTGGTATTGCACGTGCGCTTATCTTGAAGCCAAAAATGATCATCTGTGACGAACCAGTATCAGCACTAGACGTATCGATTCAGGCTCAGGTGGTTAACTTGCTGAAAGAGCTTCAGAAAGAGCTTGGTCTGTCTTTGGTATTCATTGCACACGACCTGTCTGTGGTAAAACACATCTCTGATCGTGTACTGGTTATGTATTTGGGTAACGCCGTAGAGCTTGGTGAAGCCGACGCACTATTCGCTGATCCTAAACACCCTTACACGCGTGCATTGATGTCGGCTGTACCGATTCCAGATCCAAACATCGAACGTAGTAAGAAAATCCAAATGCTGGAGGGTGATTTACCATCGCCAATTAACCCACCGTCGGGTTGTGTATTCCGTACGCGTTGCCCACAGGCCACGGAAGAGTGTGCGAAGACAAAACCTACGATTCAAGGTAACGACGTTCACGCGGTATCTTGTCTACACGTTCATGTGTAAGTCATTCAGCCTGTGACGGGCTTAAGCGCGGCTCTTTCATTAGGGGCGCGCTTTTTTTATGTCATCGACTGGACACTTATTCAAATTTTTTGAACGTCATGTCCGAAGCTAGGTTGTTTTCTGTTCGTTACGAATCGCTAATATAGAGGAAGATAGGAACTAGAGGAGAGCGAAGATGGGGAAATTGGTCGAAGGTGTTTGGCACGACGTCTGGTACGATACAAAATCAAGCGGAGGTAAATTTGTCCGCGAAGATGCAGGATTTCGCAATTGGATCAAGAATGAGCCAGATGCAGATTTCAAACCAGAATCTGGCCGTTATCACTTGTATGTTTCTCTTGCTTGCCCCTGGGCGCACCGAACACTTATTTTCCGAAAACTCAAAGAGCTAGAACCGCATATTGATGTCACGGTTGTGTGCCCTGACATGCTTAGCCAAGGTTGGCAAATGGGCTTACCTGAGCCATTGTTCGGCCATACGCGTATGCATCAAATTTATACCCAAGCGAAACCAGATTACACTGGGCGTGTGACCGTTCCTGTCTTATGGGATAAAAAAACCAACACGATTGTGTCTAATGAATCTTCTGAAATTATTCGTATGTTCAACTCAGCATTTAATGAGTTAACGGGTAACGACGACGATTACTACCCTGAACATTTGCAAGCATCCATTGATGAGTGGAACGAGTACATTTATCCGAATGTGAATAATGGTGTGTATCGTTGTGGCTTTGCGACGACTCAGGAAGCTTATGAAGAAGCCTTTGATTCACTATTTTCTGCGTTAGATAAAATTGATACTCATCTGGCGACACATCGTTATTTAACAGGCAATCAGATCACGGAGGCGGACTTGCGCCTGTTTACCACATTAGTACGTTTTGATGCTGTGTATGTGGGTCACTTTAAATGCAATAAAAAACGCATTGCGGATTATTCTAATATCCAAGGCTACTTAAAAGAGTTGTATCAAGTAGATGGTGTGGCAGAGACGACCGATTTCTACCATATTAAACGTCATTACTACTTCAGCCATACAGGAATCAACCCGACACAGGTTGTTCCCAAAGGCCCTGAGTTAGACTTAGAGTCGCCACACGGGCGTGAAACACTTTCAAATTAGTCCTTTTTATCAAGCGTCACTTTATGTGGCGCTTTCTCATCTCATGACCGAGACGTGGCGTTTATACGCGGTTTCATCGGTTATTTCCCCAATCATCACAGATTATTCCCGCACATAGCATAAACTAATGATATAGAACCGATCTTTTAGCGAGGTGAGGTATGGATATCAACGAGTTTGCATCTGGTGAGCATCAGGTCTGGAACTTGCTTATTGCTTTGCTTTTAGGAGCGATTGTTGGCATTCAGCGTGGCTGGGTGAAGCGCAACAGTGTCGAAGGCAGCCGGGTTGCAGGTATTCGTACTTATTCTTTGGTCGGCTTGCTCGGTGGTCTGGTTGCTATTCTTGCTACCCACTATTCACCTTTGCTACTCGGTTTTGCGTTGATTGCGCTGGTGATTTTGGCTTGCATCGCGTTTTTTGTGAAGCAAAAGAATAGTGGTGATGTCAGTATCACTGGCTTAGTAAGTCTTCTGGTGACGTTTGTGTTAGGCAGTTTGGCGGTGGCTGGCGAAGCGGTACTTGCTGCATCTGCGGCCGTAATCACCGCTCTGGTACTGGATAATAAGAGAGAGCTCCACGAGGCGCTGCAAAAGTTACAAGAGTATGAACTGGATGCCGCCTTGCGCTTACTTCTTATTTCTATTGTTTTACTGCCACTCTTACCTAATAAAACGTATGGACCGTGGAATGCTTTAAATCCTTATGAGATATGGTGGATGGTTGTGTTGATCGCCAGTATCTCTTTTGTCGGCTACTTTGCAATTAAGATTGGTGGTGCGAGACGGGGGATCTTTTTTACCTCTGTGTTTGCTGGGTTAAGTTCTTCAACCGCATTGACCTTGCAGTTTTCTCATTTGTCACGGGAGCAGCCTGCAATCAGCCCTCTGCTGGCAAGCGGTATCTTAATTAGCTGTGGCACAATGTTCCCACGATTATTGATTATATTGTCCGTCATTAACCCGCCACTGGTGAAAATGCTCTGGCCAATTGTACTGGCGATGATGATGGCGCTTTACTTACCTGCCTGGTGGATATGGAGAAACTGCCAAACCGAAAAGGTTGGGCAATCAAATAAGCAAAGTAATCCTCTTGCCCTGCAATCCGCTCTGTTTTTTGGGATTATACTGGCGGTGATTATGTTGCTTTCGCATGCGCTCTCAGATTGGTTTGGCACTGCTGGTGTTCTGATACTTTCAGCGGTATCAGGTATCACAGATGTGGATGCCATTTCACTTGCACTTGGTCGTCAAAGTATCCAACACTTAAGTTTAGCCACTGCGGCGCTGGGTATCGTCATTGCAGCTTCGGTAAATACCATAGTGAAAGTGGCAATGGTGATGGCTTTAGGCGAGAGGAGGTTATGGCACCGGGTTGCCCCAGTGATGTTCGGGTGTGTGATTGTCGGTGGGCTGATGTTCGTCGCCATTTCTTAAGCAATCTAATAAATAAACTAACAAAAAGCCCTCGAATCGAGGGCTTTGAATATTCAGTCAAGCAGAGAAAAGAATTACTTCTGTTCTTGAGTTGATTGGATTGCTGTAAGGGCGATGGTGTACACGATGTCGTCTACTAGCGCGCCACGAGACAGGTCGTTTACAGGCTTGCGCATACCTTGCAGCATTGGACCGATAGAGACTAGATCCGCTGAACGTTGTACCGCTTTGTAAGTCGTGTTACCTGTGTTTAGGTCAGGGAATACGAATACCGTCGCTTTACCTGCTACTGGAGAGTTTGGTGCTTTAGAAGCAGCAACGTTTTCCATGATAGCCGCGTCGTACTGTAGAGGACCGTCGATGATAAGATCAGGACGTTTCTCTTGAGCTAGTTTCGTAGCTTCACGTACTTTATCAACGTCTGCACCCTTACCAGATTCACCAGTAGAGTAAGAGATCATTGCTACGCGTGGGTCGATACCGAATGCAGCAGCAGAATCCGCTGATTGGATAGCGATTTCAGCAAGCTGCTCAGCCGTTGGATCTGGGTTGATTGCACAGTCACCGTATACCAGTACTTGATCAGGCAGAAGCATGAAGAATACTGAAGATACGATAGACGCGTTTGGTGCAGTCTTGATGATTTGGAACGGAGGAACGATAGTGTTCGCCGTAGTGTGAACAGCGCCAGAAACTAGGCCGTCAACTTCATTGTTCTCAAGCATCATTGTGCCCAGGAATACTGAGTCTTGTAGCTTCTCACGAGCTACAACTTCAGTCATACCTTTTGCACCGCGCAGCTCAACAAGACGAGCAACGTAGTTTTCGCGGATAGCATCAGCGTCGATGATTTGAACGCCAGCGCCTAGCTCAACACCTTGTTGTGCAGCTACGCGACGGATTTCTGCTGGGTTACCCAGAAGCACACATTCTGCAATGCCGCGCTCAGCACAGATAGCAGCAGCTTTCACGGTACGTGGCTCATCACCTTCAGGAAGAACGATGCGCTTACCTGCTTTACGAGCAAGTTCAGTTAGCTGGTAACGGAATGCTGGTGGGCTTAGACGACGAGACTTCTGAGTACCTTCAGTCATTGACTCGATCCAGTTACCGTCGATGTGACCAGCAACGTGCTCGTTAATGAACTCGATACGCTCTTTGTCGTCTGCAGGTACTTCAATGCTGAAGCTCTGTAGGTTTAGAGAAGTCTGCCAAGTGTTGCCTTGAGCTTTGAAGATAGGTAGGCCTGTTTCGAATGCTGGCTTACATAGACCTTCGATCTCGTGTGGGATGTCGTAACCGCCAGTTAGCAGTACAGCACCGATATCAACACCGTTCATTGCAGCTAGAGAAGCAGCAACGATTACGTCCGGACGGTCTGCTGAAGTAACAAGTAGAGAACCTGGTTTGAAGTGCTCAATCATGTTTGGCAGAGAACGCGCACAGAACGTGATGCTCTTGATGCGACGAGTGTTGATGTCACCTTTGTTGATGATATCAGCATTCAAGTGTTTCGCCATGTCGATCGCACGAGTTGCAATCAGGTCGATGCTCCATGGCACGCAACCTAGTACACGAATTGGAGAAGTGTTGAAGATCTCCATCACTTTCATTTCGTTTTGCTTCGCGCTGTCTGCGTCGTCAAAGATCTCAGACAGGTCAGGGCGAGTACGGCCAGCTTCATCAACAGGTGCGTTTAGCTTGTTGATGATAACGCCAGAGATGTTTTTGTTCTTAGTACCGCCGAAGTTAGAACATGCTACTTCGATACGCTCTTTAAGCTGAGCCGGGTTATCCGTGCCAGGTGTTGCCACTAGAACAATTTCAGCACCAAGTGTTGCTGCGATTTCTGCGTTCACCTGGTTAGCGAATGGGTGCTTACGAGTTGGTACTAGACCTTCAATTAGGGTTACATCTGCATCTTTATTGATTTGGTTGTAACGCTCAACGATGGTTTCTAGCAGCTCATCCATGTTGTCGTTACCGATCAGGCTTTCAGCAACAGACATCGCCATAGGTTCGCCGATCTTCATATCGCTGTTGTGGCCAACGATAGTAGAAGTTAGATCCGGCTGATCGCCGCCACTGCGTGGCTGACAAATAGGTTTGTAAAAAGAAACTTTAACGCCTTTGCGCTCCATAGCGCGAAGAACACCCATGCTTACGCTAGTTAAACCAACACCAGCACTTGCAGGGATAAGCATAATAGTACGAGACATTCGTAGAGTACCTTTGCTATTGGGAGAGATAAAAGCTCAATTCTTATTCCATGATCTTCAAAGAATAGGAGCTGAGCCCCTAAAGAAAGCTCTTTGGAAGAAAAACTGACTAGCCATTTGGCTAGCCAGTTTATGCATTAAAGACCTGCTAGGCGTGCAGTGTCTTCAGCAATCACAAGCTCTTCGTTAGTAGAGATTACCATTGCTGGGATACGGCTGTTCGCAGTAGTGATAGTGCCTTCGCCGCCGAAACGTGCTTTAAGGTTTGCTTCACTGTCTACTTCGATACCGAAGATACCTAGACGGTTTAGAACCATTTCACGGATTGGGGCAGAGTTTTCACCGATACCACCGGTAAATACGATAGCGTCTAGGCGGCCATCCATGGTGGCAGTGTAACCTGCTACGTATTTAGCCAAACGGTGACAGAATACGTCCATCGCACGAGTCGCTTCTTCTTTAGTGCCGTAGTTGTCTTCAACAAAGCGGCAATCAGATGTCACACCAGTTAGGCCAAGTAAACCAGATTCTTTTGTGAACATGGTATTGATTTCTGCTACGCTCATGCCAAGCTTGTCGTGCAGGAAGAACATCACTGCTGGGTCCAAGTCACCACAACGAGTGCCCATTACCAGACCTTCAAGTGGAGTCAGGCCCATTGAAATATCAACAGATTCGCCGTTTTTGATAGCACACACTGAAGCACCGTTGCCCAGGTGGCAGTTGATGATGTTCAGTTCGTTGGCTGGTTTACCCATACGCTCAGCAGTTTCACGAGCGATGAAGCGATGAGATGTACCGTGTGCGCCGTAGCGACGGATACCGTGCTCAGTGTAAAGGTTGTATGGCAGAGCGTACAGGTACGCTTCTTGTGGCATGGTTTGATGGAATGCCGTGTCGAATACTACAACGTTTTGCAGCGCCGGGAATGCTTTTTGTGCTGCACGAATACCGATCACGTGAGCTGGGTTGTGCAGAGGAGCAAAAATAGCGGCTTCTTCAATTCCTTTGACGGTTGCTTCATCAACCAGCATAGAATGTGTAAATTGCTCACCGCCGTGTACAACACGGTGACCGATGGCTTTCAGTTGCTCTGCCAGTTCTGGCTTAGAAGCAAGAATAGTTTCAACGATGAACGTCAGAGCTTCATCGTGCGCAGCGCCTTCACCCAGTTGAGCTTCATGCTTGCCGTCAAGTTTCCACTTAATACGTGCTTCTGGAAGGTGTAGACATTCAGCAAGACCTGAAAGGTACTCGTCGCCATTTTGTGCATCGACAATAGCGAACTTAAGTGAAGAACTACCGCAGTTTAAAACTAAAACTAGCTTAGACATGTATGACTACCTGTTATTCGTCTGATCAAAATCAGTTAAAGAATGAAAAATTAATCACAAGAATAGTCGATACCAGCAAGGGTGCGTACTAATCTTGGTCAAAAATTGTTCTAATTCCATATAAAGATATAGTGATGAGCCCACTCATCACGATGACGCGTTCCTTGCAGATAGTGACCTCAGAGTTGCTTAAATTGTAAATAACGGCAACAATGAGGTTGAGGGTCTGCAAAGGATAGCGATAATGGGCAATGATAACAAAAAAAATTTGAAATAATATTAATTTTCATCAATTTTTTGCACCTTCAGTTGAAACGTTCAACTATTTTTTAGTGAGAGAGTGTATGAGTAATAAAGTCGGATTGATCCATAGCCTGAAAGATGGCCAAAATTACATGGAGATCTGGCCGGTTCGTAAAGAGCTGAATGCCGTATTTCCAGAGCAGCGAATCATTAAAGCGACGCGATTTGGCATTAAAGTCATGCCAGCGGTTGCTGCGATCAGCGTCCTCACTCAAATGGCGTTTAACAACTATAGTGCGCTGCCTCAGTCGATCATTGTTGCCTTGTTCGCTATTAGTCTGCCGTTGCAGGGGATTTGGTGGTTAGGCGCCCGTTCAAATACTAAATTGCCTCCTTCTCTGGCTACCTGGTATAGAGAACTGCACCACAAAATAGTTGAGAGTGGTTTCGCGTTAGAACCAGTCAAGGCAAAGCCTCGTTACAAAGAACTGGCGTTAATCTTAAATCGTGCTTTTAGGCAGTTAGATAAATCCTCGTTAGAGCGTTGGTTCTAAACAAGCCAACATCCTGAAATTTAGAAAAATGGAGTGCGTACAAGCCACTCCATTTTTTGTGCTTCGTCTTGTTCAATAATCCTATCGATCCACTTCTTTTTGTCACTTTCCGTTCACCCTGACAAAGATTTCCCTCTTTTTCGTTGATTTTGCGCGACTCGATTACTATTCCGCGATCACAATTGTTGTTCTACTGTTAAATGTTTCTTTTCTTTACTGGGACTTAGTAGTAATAATAAAAATAAGATGCACAAGAAGTGCACAGCTAAATTTATTACAAACACAACAAAAAACGTCTTCCCATTTTGGGGCTTGCGAGCGTACACCAAAAGGTGAATGTTCGCAGAACAAGGACGAAGACACATCAAGGAGTTATGATGATAACGAAACGTTTACTTGCCACCGCAATTTTATCTGCGACTGCCGTTCTTTCTTCTGCTGGTGCTATTGCTAATACAGCGACTGTTGCGGTTTCACAAATTGTGGAACACCCAGCATTAGATGCTGCCCGTCAGGGACTCTTAGACGGCTTGAAGGCGAAAGGGTATGAGCAAGGTAAAAACCTAGAGTTTGACTACAAAACGGCACAAGGTAACCCTGCTATCGCGGTTCAGATTGCTCGCCAGTTTGTCGGTGAAAGCCCAGATGTTTTAGTCGGTATCGCGACACCATCTGCGCAAGCTCTCGTCTCCGCAACGCGCTCAATCCCAGTTGTTTTTACTGCGGTAACGGACCCAGTTGGTGCAAAACTGGTAAAAACCATGGAACAGCCTGGTCAGAATGTGACTGGACTTTCCGATTTGTCGCCAGTTGCCCAGCATGTTGAGCTTATCCAAGAGATCCTGCCTCAAGTGAAAAGTATCGGTGTTGTCTTCAATCCAGGTGAAGCCAATGCGGTAACCTTGGTCGAACTTCTAAAAGTGAGCGCAGCAGCGAAAGGGATTGAAGTTGTAGAAGCAACGGCTCTGAAAAGTGCCGACGTACAATCCGCGACTCAGGCCATTTCTGCAAAATCTGACATTATTTACGCACCGACAGACAACACAGTGGCAAGTGCAATCGAAGGTATGATCGTTGCTGCGAATCAGGCTAAGACGCCAGTATTTGGTGGAGCGACATCCTACGTTGAAAAAGGTGCCATCGCAGGTCTTGGCTTTGACTACTATCAAGTTGGTGTTCAAACCGCTGATTACGTTGCGGCTATTCTTGATGGCCAAGAGCCGGGCAAGCTAGATGTAAAAGTGGCAACTGGTTCGGATCTCGTTATCAATCAAGAAGCCGCTTCTAAGCTAGGTATCCAAATTCCTAGTTCAGTCGTAGAACGTGCGACAAGCATGCAATAAGTCACTTTTTGTTGGGACAAAATAGGCTTATTTGTTCAAGGTGACCGTTTTGGTGGAAGTAATAAGTCACGTCATGGCTTATTACTTTTCCACCGGGTATTTTAATCGACCCATAACTGGCAGAGCCCTGAGCGAATAAATCGTTTATTTAATTCGTTGATAAGCTTGTCCTAGCTGAAGTGAGACGTCTTACTTTCAGATCTCGATATTGATCTGAACATGCAGAAAGGAGCCGTTTTATGTCTGCATTTGCATTTTTTGGCGCTCTTGAGATTGGCTTGATTTATGGGCTGGTCGCTTTGGGCGTGTACCTCACGTTTCGCGTACTTGATTTTCCCGATCTAAGTGTTGATGGCAGTTTCCCTATGGGGGCCGCTGTTGCTGCTACCGCAATCGTTGCCGGTATTAACCCTTGGGTTGCCACAGGAATGGCAATTATCGCTGGTGGTATGACTGGTTGGGTCACCGCCTTCCTTGCTGTCCGCTGCGGAATTTTACATCTATTGGCGTCAATTCTCACCATGATCGCCGCGTTCTCCATCAATATTCGTATTATGGGTAAGCCCAATATGGCGCTGCTTGGAGAAGATACGATCCTCACGCCTTTTGAATCGATGGGCGACCCAATGTTTATTCGTCCACTTGTGGTGGGGGGGCTAGTTCTATTCTCTGCATTTTTTGTGGTTCGTTTGCTTAACAGCGACTTTGGCCTTGGTCTGAGGGCGACGGGCGTTAACGCTCGAATGGTCTCCGCTCAAGGTGCTAGCACTGGTTTTTACACTTTCTTTGGCTTGGCATTATCAAATGGATTTGTTGGCTTTGCGGGCGCACTGTTTGCACAAACCAACAGCTTTGCCGATGTAACATCTGGTGTCGGTACTATTGTGGTCGGCTTAGCTGCGGTGATTTTGGGTCAGACTCTGATTCCCGGTCGTAAGATTTGGGTGGCGGTGTTAGCCGTTATCGTTGGCTCGGTACTGTATCGCCTTGCTGTTGCCTTTGCCTTAAGCTCCGGAATGTTTGGTCTACAGGCATCGGATCTCAACCTAGTTACCGCTGTACTGGTTGCAGTGGCATTGATAGCACCAAAACTAAAGCAGCGTATGAAAACGAAACAGCGAGTCACAGACTCGAAACAGGTAGCATCTAAAAAAGATTCAGGGGAGACATTATGATTGAACTCAATAATATCCAAGTGACGTTCAACCCTGGAACGATTCTGGAAAACCGAGCGTTAAAAGGGGTATCGCTTGAAGTGCCTGAACATCAGTTTCTTACCGTCATTGGTTCTAACGGTGCTGGTAAATCGACGTTACTTGGCGCGACCACTGGTGAAACCCCAATGATTGGTGGTCAAGTGATCATCGATGGCAAAGATGTCACCCGACAATCAGTGGCTCAGCGTGCCACCCAGTGCGCGCGGGTTTTTCAGGATCCATTGGCCGGTACTTGTGGCGAATTAACCATAGAAGAGAACATGGCGCTGGCTTATATGCGTGGCAAAAAACGTGGCTGGGGACTGGCACTATCATCTAAACGCCGCAAGCTATTCCAAGACCGAATCAGTATTCTTGGCTTAGGTCTAGAAGACAGGTTAGGGGACAGCATTGGGTTACTGTCTGGTGGTCAACGACAAGCGGTGAGTTTGGTGATGGCAACTTTGTCGGAAAGTAAGTTGTTGCTACTGGATGAACATACGGCGGCACTTGACCCTCGCATGGCTGCGTTTGTTATTGATCTGACCAAACGCATCGTGGACGAGTTTGATTTGACTGTGATGATGGTTACTCACTCGATGAAGGATGCGTTGGCTTGTGGCGATAGAACCGTGATGCTTCATCAGGGCGAAATTGTTCTGGACGTGGCGGGAGAGCAAAGAGCAAATATGCAAGTGCCGGACTTGCTGGAAATGTTCTCCAAAGTGCGTGGTGAAGAACTGTCTGACGATAGTTTGCTACTCAATTAGTCTGTTTAGCGCATTAGCAAACTTCGATCATGGTTAACTACGCCTACCGAACGTGATCCTCCTTGGGAAATATTGCTAACTGGCAGTTTTTACAGGGAGGATTTTTATTATCACATCCTATAGTAAAGTCATCGCATATGCCCGCTACAGGAATATTTGCTATGACCCTTCCTTTCATTTTCCACAGTCAGACGTTGGATGGACTTTCTTTCGACCAAGAAACCATCACGGTCAAGCTTAAGACGGCAAACCTCGACTTTGATTGTGTCTCTGTCCGCTCTGAGCCAGACAACGAAGAGTATCTGACCGAAATGCATCCAGCGGGTACTTCAGGAGAACTTAGATTCTGGCAAGCAACCTTTGCCCCGAATAAAGACAGAGATGTCACGCACTACGTGTTTAAGTTAGTTCAGGGAGCACAACAGTTTTGGCTGGATGGGCGTGGCGTGCAAAAGCGGATGCCGCCGAAAGAATTTCACTTTAAATTGAATGTGAACAACCAGCCACCATCTTGGGTGCAAAAGCAGGTCTTTTACCAGATCTTCCCCGATCGTTTTGCCACGAGTCGGGATGAACCAGCGATTCGACAAGCCTATGCCGAACACAACCCTGAAGCGATAGTTAAGCCATGGGGAGACACTGTTGGTGATCATCAAAATACCGGAGCTAAAGAGTTCTTCGGTGGAGATTTAAAAGGTGTCGAGCAAAAGCTGGATTATCTTGAAAATCTCGGCGTTACTGCTTTGTATTTCAACCCGGTTTTCTGTTCTCCGAGCAACCATAAATACGATACTACTGACTATTTAACCATTGATCCTATGCTCGGTAGTAACGAACAGTTCGCTGAATTGTGCGACAAGATACGTGCTAAGCAGATGAAAATAGTTTTGGATGCGGTATTCAATCACACTTCGGTTCACCACCCTTGGTTCGATGTGAAAATGGAAGGGGATGGGGCATACAGCAATCCGAACTCGAAGTATCGTAACTACTATTTTTTTGCAGGTGACAGCAATAACTACATTGGCTGGAAAGGCATCAGCAGTTTACCGGTGTTGAACTTCGAAAATGAAGCGGTTCGGGATTACATTTATCAAAGTGAAGACGCGGTCATCAAACACTGGTTAAAAGCCCCTTACTCAGTGGATGGCTGGCGATTTGATGTTATTCATATGCTCGGGGAAGGAGAAGGGGCGAGAAATAACGCTCGCTACGTCGAAGCGTTCCGTAAAGCAACCAAGTCCGTTAACCCTAATGCGTATGTACTTGGTGAACATTTTTTTGAAGCAACTCAGTGGCTACAAGGTGATCAAGAAGATGGTGCCATGAATTATTATGGTTTTGCGCATCCGGTAAGAGCATTTATTGCTCATCAAGACATCATGTATGACCCGATCCAGATCGATGCCATTGAGTTCAAAGATTGGTTAGATGAGGCGAGAGCGAAGATACCATTTGCGAACCAGTTGGTACAACTCAACCAACTTGATAGCCATGATACGGCACGATTTCTCACTCTCGTGGGTGGTAGCGAAGAAAAAATGCACATTGCCCTGATGCTATTAATGACTTATGTCGGCACGCCTTGTCTCTATTATGGCAGTGAAGTTGGGCTGGAAGGCGAATTAGACCCAGATAACCGACGCTGTTTTCCTTGGCATGAAGTGGATAAATCACAATGGTTGGATGTTTATCGTTATTGGATAGACATTCGTAAAACATTCAAATGCCTGCAATCCGGCAGCATTCAATGGTTATATTGTGGTCAAGATGCGCTGGCGTATGTTAGGCAGTTGGAAGAAGAGGCGGTCGTTGTTGCCATCAACACCAGTCATCAAGCAATCAAGATTGATCTACCACTATGGCAATTGGGACTAAGTGTAAAAAGTTTGCATAACTTGCTGGATTGCGATGAAGTTATTGATTATGAAATTGATGTTTGTGTAAGTCTTGAAGGGCAGAGCGGTAAAGTATGGATAGTGAAGTGATCGTGTAGTTTATAAATTCTCTCGCTTCATTAAGTCTTCACTATGAGCAATCGGAAGCCAGTGACCATTTTGACTCATGCTATTATGGCTTCAGCTATTGTACTAAAGGCGCAAATCCGGTGTTGAAAGATGTTGTTATTTATATGAAAGAGGGCCGTGCTGCATTTGGCATTATACAAATGCAGCACATAGATAAGTCATGATTAAGCCACTTGTAACTTTCCTGACACCAATTCATCGCGATATCGTTGAATATGTTCAACGATGGGTGCGGCTTTATTAAAGGTGCGGATTTCACGGAACAAATCTTGTGCTTCTGGGTAAGATTGACGCAAATAAGCGAACCATTGTTTAACTCGGTTCGGGTAGTACAGCCCTTTGTCGCCTTTCATTTCGAACTTAGAGTAGTAAATCAGCAATTCAACTACTTCCGGCCAAGACATAGGCTGGTGGTTGTGTTTGACCATATTGCCTAAATTTGGAATATTAAATGCGCCTCGGCAAACCATCAGGGAATCAACACCTGTGGTTTCAATGCAGCGTTGACCGTCTTCGTGGTTCCAGATTTCCCCATTAGCAATTAAAGGAATAGAGAATCGCTCGCGGATCTTCGTAATGTATTCCCATTTGATCTCCGATGCTTTATAGCCGCCTTGCTTTGTGCGAGCGTGGACCGTCAGTTCATTTGCACCGGCCGACTGGATCGCATCGACAATTTCAAAGCAGTCTTCAGGGTTTTCCCAACCCAGGCGGATTTTCGCGCTAACCGGGATGTTTTCAGGAACCGCATCACGGCATGCTTTTACGACTTGGTGAATCAACTCTGGATGTTGAAGAAGTGCTGCGCCACCTTTACTTTTGTTCACCATTTTTGCAGGGCAGCCAAAGTTGATATCGATACCACGAGCGCCAAGCTCAGCAGCTTTGATAGCGTTCTCGGCCATCCAGTTTGGTTCTTGACCCAACAGTTGAACATGTACTGGTACACCAGATGCAGTTTGAGATCCTTGCAGAAGCTCCGGACACAAGCGATGGAATACGTGATCCGGTAATAGCTGATCGATAACTCGAACGAATTCAGTAACGCAGAGATCATACTCGTTTATTTCGGTCAAAATTTGGCGCATCAAATGGTCTAAAACGCCTTCCATTGGGCCTAATACAACTCGCATAGTTTGCCTAGTACAGTTTGGTGAGAAAAGGAGGGCGATTGTAGCGATGTAAGCCTAGTTTGTCATTAAAAGACTCGAAGCGCGCAAACTTATCAAACCGGTATGCCGAGGTTACTTGAGTTAAAGCTCTGGGGTATAATGCCGACAAATTTATGGGAAACCAGATGTCATGCAATATACATTGATTGAAAAGGGTGAGGTTCAACTAGATGAATCTTCACTGTTTATTGAAGGGGCTGTGTTAGCTGCAAACCTGACCACTAAGCCCTTGGCACCAGAGACTTGGTTAGAGCCGCTACTAGGCGCTGACTTTAAAGCCATTCAACCTGTGGTTGAAGAGCAGATTCACAAGCAGCACAACCGCATTCTGTGTAACGAGTATTCAGTACTTGCTCTTACAGACAATAATCCCGAACAACTGGCTGATTTCTCGGAAGGATTCATGTCGGTTTGGCCGATGATTGAAGAACAGTGGCAAGATACCGAGCTCAATGACGGTTTACAGCGCATGCTGCAAGCTTTGCTCACGACGATGATGCTAGCGATCGATGAATCTACGACTCAACAACACATGCGTGATGCGGGTATTGAAAACCCGCCGACACTGAGTGATTTGATTGATCAACTTGACTTGATGATCAGTGAGGCGGCATTGGGTGCAGACGAGCTCATGGTTGGGAACAAAGCAAAGAGTCTCAATCCATTTAAAGGTGTGGGTCGTAACGATCCTTGCCCATGTGAAAGTGGCAAAAAATTCAAGCAGTGTTGTGGTAAGTAATCAGGTTGCTCTGATTTAATACCGTAGATTAACAAAGCCGACCACGAGGTCGGCTTTGTCGTTATTTGGGTTTATGTTTTAAAGAATTGGGTTCTTACGTCTTGCTGGGAAAAACTGAGCAATCACGACCAGAGCGAGAAAGACCAGATTACCTGCAAAAATAACTGCTAACCATTGTGGCATGGATAGCGTTAAGAACTGCCACACAATCTCGGAGCAATCTCCATAGGCTTCAAACATCCAAGGCGCCCACTGGTTCAACGGTGCCCAGCTTGGGAACGTCACGAATACATCACAGGTCGCAAATGGCGATGGATTGAACTGATAATCGACGTGCTGTAGCGCAAGCAGCAAGCCTTTGTAGGCGCTAAGACCCCAAGTGATCAAACCCAGCCAGCGGAAGAGTGGGTTGCTAGGTGATATAAAGCCGATTATTGCGGCTCCACCAATTCCCAACATCGCTACTCGCTCGTAAATACACATCACACACGGAGCCAACATCATGACATGTTGAAAGTAGAGGGCACATGCTTCAAAGAAAACGATAAACAAGAGAAGAAGCAGCCAAGATAAGCGTCCTTTGGAAAACTGGTTTAGTGATCTAAAAATATTCACGGTTTTAATCCTGTCTGAAAATAGAAAAAGCTCTGATTACTCAGAGCTTTTTATCGTGTATAAGTTTCTTAATCAACTTAAATATTAGGACATGTTAACCCCAGAAGGCTAACATTCCTTAGTGCCCGCCTGAAACTACTGGGGTTAAATCACCACTGTGCATTGTGATCCAACCAGAATCGTAGAAAGACGCGGTTGCTGGTTCTAAGAAGTACATAATTCCCATCAGACCTACAATCGCTAATACAACAGTGTATGGCAACGCCATGATAACCATTCGACCATAAGATAGACGAATTAGCGGTGCGAGTGCTGATGTTAGTAGGAACAGAAACGCTGCTTGTCCGTTTGGAGTGGCGACTGAAGGTAAGTTTGTACCGGTATTGATAGCCACTGCTAGCAAATCAAACTGCTCACGGGTAATCAAGCCTTCAATGAGAGCGGTTTTTACTTCGTTAATGTAAACCGTTCCGACAAATACGTTGTCCGAAACCATGGATAGTAAGCCGTTGGCGACATAGAACAGAGCGAGCTGTGTCCCTTTGTCTTCTACAGCAAGTACGGCATCAATAACGGGTTTAAATAGCTGTTGGTCGATGATGACGGCAACGATAGAGAAGAACACCGCAAGTAGGGAGGTAAAAGGTAGAGCTTCTTCAAACGCTTTACCCATCGAGTGCTCATCAATAACACCAGTAAACGAGGTCGCAAGAATAATCACCGACAGACCAATCAGACCAACTGCCGCTAAGTGTAATGCGAGAGCTGCAATTAGCCATACTGCGATAAAGCCCTGCACCCACAGCTTCGCCACGTCTTGATTTGTCCGTGTTTTACGCTCTTCGCGGTCAAAGTCGACAAGAATTTGGCGAACGTTGTTGGGCAGTGGTGAGCCGTAACCAAAGACTTTTAGCTTTTCTACCAATGCACAAGTAATCAAGCCACAGAATAGAACAGGTAACGTAACGGGTGACATTCGAATTAGGAATTCGCCGAAAAACCAACCAGCCTGATCGGCAATGATAAGGTTTTGAGGCTCACCAACCATCGTTGTCACGCCGCCTAGCGCAGTACCCACACCTGCGTGCATCAGCAATGAACGTAAAAATGCGCGGTAGTTTTCTAAGTCATCACGAGTCAGCTCGGTGATGGTATCGTCTTGTGTATGGTCATGGTCGCCAATAGGGTTACCTGATGCCACTTTGTGGTAAATCGAGTAGAAACCCACGGCAACGCTGATAACAACGGCGATAACGGTTAGTGCATCCAAGAACGCGGACAAAAACGCTGCAGCAAAACAGAATGCAAGAGACAGCAACGTTTTAGAGCGAATGCCAAGTAATATTTTGGTGAAAATAAACAGTAGAAGGTGTTTCATGAAGTAGATGCCAGCAACCATGAATATTAGTAGTAGCAGTACTTCAATATTCGCTACCAATTCATGCTTCACTTGTGCAGGGCTAGTCATCCCAATTGCTATGGCTTCTATTGCGAGTAAACCACCTGGCTGTAATGGATAGCATTTTAATGCCATTGCTAGTGTGAAAATAAATTCTGCGACCAGCAACCAGCCAGCGACAAATGGACTGATAAAAAAGAATACAAGAGGGTTAATTATTAAGAAGGCTATAATGGCAACTTTGTACCAATCAGGCGCTTTACCGAGAAAGTTCTTGATAAAAGCATTTCCGAGCGATATCGGCATGATAAATCTCTTTATAATAAATTTATGAATAGACACTACAAAATAGTGCATAAGTACTTGTTTGTATGACTTATTAGCTAGTCTTTTAAAACAGTAACTTAGTAAAACAACAATCCTTTGTTTTATTGTAGTCTTGCCAAGTTACTTCCTTTGAACTTAAGCACCGCTCCATTTTCGACCGCAAACTCTACACGCAGGTTTTTATTAGTCAATAACTAAGCGTAAGGCTTCTGACTTAAACAACTTTTTATGTAAACACGCGTTCGAACGTGCGGTATTATATCATGAAAGTTTTAGAAAACTCCTTTTGGAATTCTAAATGATGACTAGATACGAAAAAATATAATTTAACTCAGAAATTTATTGAGTGTAGACAAATTAATTTTTCATATTTTAAATATGAAAGTGTGACCAAAGTTTCGTTATTTTTCCGGAAATTATGGTGACGCTTTTAAAGTAAAATGCTGGTTTTGATTGTTAGGCATAGGTTATTAGTGATTCATTATGGAGATTCCTTGTAGAGCTTTTGCTCTATCTGTGGGCGTTTCAAATATTGTCCGTTAGTTTTCTCAAACCGTTAACTAGTGGTATGATGAGTAGTATCGACCCTCAAAAATCAATATTGGATAAAACGTAGAATGGTCATAAAGGCGAAAAGCCCTGCAGGATTTGCAGAAAAGTACATTATCGAGAGCATTTGGAACGGCCGTTTTCCTCCAGGCTCAATTTTACCTGCTGAGCGTGAGCTGTCTGAACTGATTGGTGTTACGCGTACGACGTTGCGTGAAGTTCTTCAACGATTAGCGCGTGATGGATGGTTGACCATTCAGCATGGCAAACCAACAAAAGTAAACCAGTTCATGGAGACATCAGGTCTGCATATTTTGGATACTTTGATGACATTAGATGTTGATAATGCGACGAATATTGTCGAAGATTTGCTTGCTGCACGTACGAACATCAGTCCAATCTTCATGCGCTATGCGTTCAAAGTAAATAAAGAAAGCTCTGAGCGAACCATCAAGAACGTGATTGAGTCTTGTGAAGCGCTTATTAATGCTACCTCTTGGGATGAGTTTATTGCTTCTTCTCCGTACGCAGAGAAAGTACTGCAAAACGTTAAAGAGGAGAACGAAAAAGACGAAGCGAAGCGACAAGAAATTCTTATCGCTAAAACGTTCAACTTTTACGATTACATGCTGTTCCAACGTTTAGCATTCCATTCTGGCAACCAGATTTACGGTCTTATCTTTAACGGATTGAAAAAGCTGTATGACCGTGTCGGTAGCTACTACTTCTCAAATCCGGCTTCTCGCGAGTTGGCGTTGAAATTCTACCGTCAGCTTCTGGAAACGTGTGAAAATGCGGAGCGTGATCAGCTTCCTGTTGTTATTCGTCACTACGGTATAGAGAGCGCGTTGATCTGGAACGAAATGAAGAAGCAGTTACCAACTAGCTTTACCGAAGATGATAGCTAAGTTTTAATACTTACTCATGGTTCTGAAAAGCCGCAGACTTAGTCTGCGGTTTTTTATTGTCTTCTTTTCAGTGGTGTCGATTATGCTAGTGTGAGTCTGGGAAGAGGTAAGTAAAGTTCTTCAACTATCGTTGAAAGTACATGGTCGTACGTATTAAAAATAGTCAACGATAAATCCGAGGTAATATTGTATAGCTCCTCTTCGGTCAGCCCTGTGACTCTGCCTTCAACGTAGTCGTGTAGTGCCTGTATCGAGCGCACTGCAACTGGCGAAGCGATACTGAGTGGGGCGATGACGGCCAATTGATTGAGCTTACGAAGCATAATGGCTGCTGTGTTCTTTAAACGTTCCTGATCGTACTCATCATCAAAGTCTCTGATGCAAATACGTAGCTGAGTGAGTGTCTCTAGATTGTCTATGATGGCCTGCCAGTTCATATGGTATTCGTCATGCAGTTCATCTCTTTGTTCGATAGCTAGCCAAGCGATGGTAACCTCATCCATTAAAAACAGGCAGTGACGGATTAGCTTACCATGTTCCATCTGATTACGAGCCACACTTTTGTCTTTCCACTGTTCCAGCATTTTGCTTACATTTATCTGTAAGACTCGATACATAGGCTTGTTTTCTGAACGTGATGATTCCACGAGAAGATGTAATTTCTGCGTCAAAACCTGATTGATCTCCTCTATTTCTTGTGCTTTATTTTTTTTGAATTGAATAGAGTAGTGTGTCGCGGCACGGTGACGACGAAGTAGGTGCACTACATCACGTAGTAGAGTGAGTAACTGATATTTACTCGCATGCTGTTGCTCTCGTTTTGATGAGAGGTGGTAAATACCAGCAAGAATTACTATAGACAGTAATGTCGAAATCAAAACAAACATGACTAACTCCTTGTTAGTTCTTAAGACCTAGCTAAGGTAGTCATGCAAAAATTATTCCCAACTAGTGGTGCATATAAACAGGGCTTTATAGACCTATATTGTTATTTTTGCTCGTTTTTGGTGCGATAAATGCACAATATTGTTAAGTTGATCAAAAAATCCCCACCTGTTTGGCGGGGATTTTATCAAGGTAATTAGCTGTAACTAATGATTACATTACGCGCATACCAGGCTGAGCACCTTCGTGTGGCTCAAGGATCCATAGGTCACTGCCACCAGGGCCAGCTGCTAGGATCATGCCTTCAGACATACCAAACTTCATCTTACGAGGTTTTAAGTTAGCGACCATTACGGTTAGCTTGCCTTCTAGCTCTTCAGGTTTGTACGCTGACTTGATGCCAGAGAACACTTGACGAGTTTCACCACCGATATCTAGATGGAATTTAAGCAGTTTGTTTGCTTTTGGCACTTCTTCACAAGAGATGATTCGAGCGATACGCATATCCACTGCAGCAAAAGCGTCGAACTCAATCTCTTCAGCGATTGGTTCTTTGTCTAGCTCAGTTTGGCTAGCCTTGTTCTTTTCCGCTTCGGCTTTCTCTTTCGCTGCCATTTCGGCTGCCGCATCTTCTTTAGACGCTTCGATCATCGCTTCAACGTTCTTCGGATCGATACGGTTGAACAGCGCTTTGAACTTAGTGATCTCGTGACCTGTTAGTGGTGCAGCGATGTTTTCCCAAGTCAGTTCTTGGTTTAGGAACGCTTCAGTGCGAGCAGCTAGTGCTGGCATCACTGGTTTCAGGTAAGTCATCAGTACGCGGAACAGGTTGATACCGACAGAACAGATTTCTTGTAGTTCCTGATCTTTGCCTTCTTCTTTCGCCACAACCCACGGTGCTTTTTCGTCAACGTATTGGTTTGCTTTGTCCGCTAGTGCAGTGATTTCGCGGATTGCACGACCAAATTCACGCGTTTCGTAAAGCTCAGCGATACGATCAGCGGCAGCAACGAACTCGTTGTACAGCGAAGGTTCTGCAAAGTTGTCAGACAGCTTGCCTTCAAAACGTTTTGCGATGAAGCCCGCGTTACGTGATGCCAGGTTAACGATCTTGTTCACAACGTCAGCGTTTACGCGCTGAGTGAAGTCTTCAAGGTTAAGGTCGAGGTCATCGATACGGCTGTTTAGCTTCGCAGCGTAGTAGTAACGCAGACATTCTGGGTCTAGGTGCTCTAGGTAAGTGCTCGCTTTGACGAAGGTACCTTTAGACTTAGACATTTTCGCGCCGTTTACTGTTACGTAACCGTGTACGAATACGTTGTTCGGCTTGCGGAAGCCAGAACCGTCTAGCATTGCTGGCCAAAATAGGCTGTGGAAGTAAACAATGTCTTTACCGATGAAGTGGTACAGTTCAGCTGAGCTGTCTTTGTTCCAGTACTCGTCGAAGTCTAGATCGTCGCGTTTGTCACATAGGTTTTTGAAAGAACCCATGTAGCCGATAGGCGCATCTAGCCATACGTAGAAGAACTTGTTCTTCTCACCAGGGATCTCGAAACCAAAGTAAGGCGCATCACGCGAGATATCCCATTGTTGCAGGCCAGATTCAAACCACTCTTGCATCTTGTTTGCGGTTTCAGATTGCAGAGAGCCAGAGCGAGTCCACTCTTTTAGCATGCTTTCAAACTGAGGCAGGTCGAAGAAGAAGTGCTCAGAATCTTTCATGATTGGTGTTGCACCAGAAACCGCCGATTTTGGATTGATCAGTTCTGTCGGGCTGTAAGTCTCACCACAGTTGTCACAGTTATCACCGTACTGGTCTTCAGACTTACATTTCGGACAGGTACCTTTTACGAAACGGTCCGGTAGGAACATCTCTTTCTCAGGGTCAAACAGCTGAGAAATAGTACGGCTAGAAATAAAGCCATTTTTCTTCAGTTCTAGGTAAATGTGCGAAGCCAGCTCGCGGTTCTCTTCTGAGTGCGTGCTGTGGTAGTTATCAAAGCTGATATCAAAGCCAGCAAAGTCTTTTTGGTGCTCTTCGCTAACGGCGGCAATCATCTCTTCAGGAGTAATACCCATCTGTTGCGCTTTAAGCATGATTGGCGTGCCGTGAGCATCGTCAGCACAGATGAAGTTTACAGTGTTGCCTCGTAGGCGTTGGTAACGAACCCAAATGTCCGCTTGGATATGCTCAAGCATATGGCCAAGGTGGATCGAACCGTTAGCGTACGGAAGGGCACAAGTTACCAGCATTTTTCTTGAAGAAAGAGGTCTTGGATCGTTTGCCATACTTAATATTCGCTTTTCTTGATAGGTATAAAGATTTTTGATGGATAATACTACCGCATGAGCTCACTAACTCCAAGGTGTCAAACTGCGGAATGCCTTAGTTTTTTTGGGGTTCTGATTACGATAGGTCGGTGGTAGCATGGGACTCAAAAGGAGGGCGTATGCATCAGTTCACTTCAAAACAAGATTTTTGTGATTGGTTTAATCAATTTCAACACCCACTGCTGGTGGAAAATTGGTCAGATATTAATGGTGTCGTAACGATAACAGCACAAGGTGGTGTTGATATTACTTTGCCATTTGCAAGTAATGAGCTTAAAACTTCGCTACACCAATGGGTTAGGCAGCAGCAAAGCTCCGGCGCTGTGCCTGAGTTTGCGTTTCAAATTGAATTGAGTGTTAAAGCGCTGGAAACACACGTGACCAATAGCGTTAAAGGCGTAAAAAATATCATTGCCGTCAGTTCGGCCAAAGGTGGCGTAGGTAAATCAACCACAGCAGTAAACTTAGCATTGGCGATTGCTCAATCCGGTGCAAAAGTGGGTCTGCTGGATGCGGACATCTATGGTCCTTCGGTTCCTATGATGCTTGGTCAAGAAGATGCCAAACCAGAAGTGCGTGATTCAAAATGGATGGAGCCCATTTTGGCTCATGGGATCTATACTCATTCTATTGGCTATCTGGTTGACAAGTCTGAGGCGGCGATTTGGCGTGGTCCTATGGCCTCGAAAGCATTGTCGCAATTATTAACCGAGACAGATTGGCCTGAGTTGGACTACTTGGTTATCGATATGCCGCCAGGTACCGGGGATATACAACTTACGTTGTCACAGCAAATTCCTGTAACAGGGACGGTATTGGTAACAACGCCTCAAGATTTGGCATTGGCAGATGCACGCAAGGGCGCAGCAATGTTTGATAAAGTCAATGTGCCTGTGGTTGGTGTGGTTGAGAATATGAGTTATCACATTTGTAGCCACTGTGGAGCAACTGAGCATATCTTTGGAATGGGTGGGGCTGAGAAAATGTGTCAGGAGTTTGGTTTAGTGCTGTTAGGCCAAATCCCATTGCATATCTCCATGCGTGAAGACATTGACGCAGGGATACCAACGGTTGCAAGAAGACCAGACAGTGAGCATGCAGGCTATTATAAACAGCTAGCAGATCGTGTATGCAGCACGATGTATTGGCATGGTAAAGCCAAGCCAGATGCAATCAGTTTTACAATGGTGAACTAATTCTTGACTATTTATGTTAAGAGTTATGGTTGAAAGTTGCATTTTTTAACGCTAACTCGGAGGTTAATCCTCCGGGTAGTTAGAAACTTACGACTAAACTCTAATTCCAGCTAGTAACTAAGAGGTGAACTCCCTATAATCACGCGGTTTATCTTTTTATGTCACTAGAAATCATCATCGGGTGCAAATTAATGTCTGATAATAATCATTGCGTCATCGTAGGTATTGCTGGCGCTTCTGCTTCTGGAAAAAGTCTGATCGCAAGCACTATTTACAACGAGCTTCGCGAGAAAGTAGGCGATCATCAAATCGGTGTCATCACGGAAGATTGCTATTACAACGACCAAAGCCACCTAAGCATGGAAGAGCGAGTAAAGACTAACTACGACCACCCGAGTGCGTTGGACCATGACCTGTTGTGTGATCACCTTGAAAAGTTAGTTCGTGGCGAAGCGGTAGAAGTGCCTGAGTACAGCTACACTGAGCACACTAGAACAAGCCATACAACGACATTGACGCCGAAAAAAGTCATCATTCTAGAAGGCATTCTTCTTCTCACAGATCCCCGCTTACGTGACCTAATGCATGCGACGGTATTTATGGACACGCCGTTAGACATCTGTCTGCTTCGCCGTGTTAAGCGTGATGTTGAAGAGCGTGGCCGTACAATGGAATCCGTTCTCAAGCAATATCAACAAACAGTGCGTCCGATGTTCATGCAGTTTATCGAACCTTCTAAGCAATATGCGGATATCATTGTTCCTCGCGGCGGTAAAAACCGTATCGCAATTGATGTGCTTAAAGCTCACATTGCAAGGCTTTTGAAAGCTTAAGTAAACCCGCAGCTATATTGCTTTATTTTTGTCAAAAGAAGTGGCACCTTAAGTGTCACTTCTTTTTTTTGTTTTTAAATTAATCAGTTGCACTACAATAAAGGATAAATTAACGCTTTCACGGAACTGTCAGCGATAGAACAAATCAACTATTATGATTTTAAAAACACACGAGCAAGGATAAACAAATGAAGAAACTGCTCTTAATTATTGCAATACCAGTTGTGCTAGTGGTTGGGGCGATTCTCGCTTTAACGATTTTTGTAAACCCTAATCAATTTAAGCCTCTTATCGTTGAACAAGCCCAAAAACAAACGGGATTGGAGTTAGTGATAGAAGGGGATCTTAGCTGGCAATTTTTCCCGTCCATTGGTCTTGAGCTAGGTCGTACGGAGCTAAGAAATCCACAAGGCTTCAGTCAGCCAAATCTGTTCAAAGTGGATAGCGTGAGCGTAGATGTGTCGGTTACTCCGCTTTTCAGTAAGCAGTTGGAAATTGGTAACGTCACACTCGATGGTGCCGAGTTCTATCTTGAAACCAAGCAAGACGGCAGCAAAAACATTGATGCTCTGACACAAGCGCAGCAGTCGCAACAAGTCGATAATACGGCATCGGAGCAGAGCGAAGAGACACAACAGTCAGGCTCTGATTGGGCGATCAATCTTGCTGGTGTCACCGTATCTAATGGCTCTTTAGAGATTCAGGATAAGCAAGCCGACAGCTACACTAAGCTGTATGACATTTCTCTCAACCTTTCTGAATTTGCTTTTGACAATTGGACGACAGCAGATTTCGGCATAAAAGGTGAGATGAATGACCAGAAGTTCACCGCTCAAGGTCAGGCAGACTTTAAGCTAGCCAAAGGTCTTGCAAGTTACGAGCTAAAGAACATCAAGGTTGATGCCACTTACGCTGATCCAAGCAACAATATCGATTCGGCTAACATCACTTTGGATACTTTTGCATTTGATACCGTTAATAACCTTAGCTATGCCCTGAAAGGCAGTGCTGCAGATATGAAGTTGGACATGCAAGGCGCCGCCCAACTCAGTATCGACAACGCGATCAGTAAAGTGCAATTAAACAAGTTATCACTTAAATCGACTTTTGAAGGTGATACTTTGCCTCAATCACCAATGAAGGTGGATATGTTGTCTGATCTGTCTTTTGATCTGACTAAAAGCCACCTGAGCTTTGTATTGCAGAAGCTAACAGCAAATGCTATTGAGCTAGACGGCAAAGCGGATGTGACTTTGAGCGATATCCCTAAAGTTCGCTTTGCATTACATAGTCCAAATATCGATTTAGATGATTTCCTGGGACTCAACCAACCATCTGGTGATAAGTCGACATCAACTGGTGTAAACAAGGCGGCGGAGCCAGAAGTAGAGCCTGATTTGTCAGCGCTTGCCACATTGGATGTAAAAGGCGGCATCACGATAGACAGTTTCAAAGCGGCAAACGCGAAAATGCAAGCCGTGAAAGCAAGCTTTGCAGTCAACCGTGGTGTTGCTGAACTGACGTCATTCAGCTCAAAACTCTATCAAGGTACGATTAACGCGAAAGCACAATTGGATGCTCGTAAGACTCCAGCGACATACATTGTAATGAATACGATTAAAGGCGTGCATGTACAACCGTTGTTAGTGGATGTGGCTGACAATGATAAGTTGGAAGGTACTGGTAACATCGATATCAACGTAAAAGGCAGCAGTCTGACACCGAGTGGAATCAAACAGAACCTAGCGGGTATGGTGGCGATTAACTTTGCTGATGGTGCCGTGCATGGCATCAACGTGGCGCAGTTAATTCGAGAAAACTACGCAAAATTCAAAGGTCAGTCGGTTGAAGGTACCAATGAAGTGAAGAAAACGGACTTTAGTGCAATGACTGCCACATTGAAGCTCAACAAAGGCGTAGTATCAACGGATGATATGAAGGCACAGTCACCGTTGCTTCGTGTGCGTGGTAATGGTAAAGCCAATTATCTGAACGAGACCGTTGATTTCACTATCAGCACTTCTATTGTTGGCACGTTAGAAGGGCAAGGTGGTAAAAATATCGATGAACTGAAAGACATCACCATTCCAATTAATGTGTCTGGTAAGTGGGCAGACCCGAAATTCAAACTGGTATTTGATGATGTGCTTAAACAAAAAGCACAAAAAGAAATTGACCGTGGTGTGGAAAAGCTTACGGACAAAATCAAAGATGAAAAAACCAAAGAAGCCGTTGATGGTTTGTTGAAAAACTTGTTTAACTAACTTCATTCAATACGTAAAGGGTTGGCATATCGCCAACCCTTTTTATTTTTATGGCTAGTCGTTAAACTACCAATCGACACCTTTCAAGGCTTTTACGCCAGACTCGAAAGCGTGTTTTACGTTTTTCACTTCAGATACGGTGTCGGCCATTTCAATCAATGTACGATGCGCACCGCGTCCTGTGATGACTACGGACTGCATTTTAGGGCGATTGTTGAGTGCTTCTACAACCTCGTCTAAATCTATGTAGCCGTAACTAACCATGTAAGTCAGTTCGTCAAACAGAACGACATCGAGCGATTCATCTTGCAGCATGCGCTTACACTCTTGCCAGACCAATTGCGCTGCTTCAGTGTCTGCCGCTTTGTTTTGCGTTTCCCAGGTAAAGCCTGTCGCCATAACCTGAAACTCGACACCTAATTTCTCTAGCAGATTGCGTTCACCGTTATCCCAAGTCCCTTTAATAAACTGAGCAACTGCACAATTCAAACCGTGTCCCACAGCACGAGCAATAGTGCCAAAGCCAGACGTAGACTTGCCTTTACCATTGCCTGTGATAATCAGAAGCAAGCCCTTTTCTTCCTGGGCAGCCGCTATTCTTGCGTCTACCTGTTCTTTTACTTTCTGTTGGCGAGCCTTGTGGCGGGACTCTTTGTTCTCTTCGATAGACATATTCGTACCTCAATTCCTTTTATTACACCAAGACGTCGGTGTTCACTTGGGTTAGTCTTTTTATGTCGCTATGATAGATCAACAAGTGATTGAGAAAAACCATCGATAATTCAGGGAATAAAATGAAGAAAATACTCGTTGTTTGTATGGGAAATATTTGTCGATCTCCCACAGGGGAAGCGGTACTCAGAGCCAAAGCAAACGAGCTAGGTGTAGCCGCAGAGATTGACTCTGCTGGGACTATTGGTTACCACACGGGTAATTCACCAGACCAGCGTGCTATGTTGGCAGGAAAACAGAGAGGGTACTCTTTTAGAGGCATGCGAGCACGACGGGTACAAAGTGACGATTTTGAATACTTTGATATTATACTCGCCGCAGATAAAGCGAACTTTGCCGATCTTTTAGATATTTGTCCTGCGGTGCATCACCATAAAATTTCGCTGTTTCTGAGTCACTCTGACTCCAGTTATGACGAAATTCCGGATCCTTACTACGGCGGGGAAGATGGCTTTGAATTGGTATTGGATTTAATTGAAGAGGCGGCAGAAGTTATTTTGAATAAGGTGTAATTTCTGTGCTCGTAGGAAAATGAAGAGGGGATGAGTCTGACCCATCCCCTTTGCGTAAATATCTTTTGATTGACTAACCAGCTAACAGGTCGGTTGCGACTTTATAGCTAGGGTCTTCTTTGACATTGATTTCGACCAGACTGCCTGCTTTGTCGAGAAGTTTACGGCAATCTTGGCTCAAGTGGCGTAGATGAAGTGTTTTGCCCAAAGCAGCGTAACGCTCTGCCAGGGTCTCAATTGCTTCAATTGCTGAATGGTCTGTCACTCGTGAGTCAGCAAAGTCGACAATGATATCTTTCGGGTCTTCTTGCGCGTTAAACAACTCAAGGAAGTTCGCAGCAGAACCAAAGAAGATAGGACCATGGATCTTGTATTCTTTCGAGCCTTCTTCATTCAGGCATGTGTCTGCATAGATGTGCTTAGCATGTTGCCATGCGAACATCAGTGCAGATGCGATAACACCTACCGCTACTGCTACAGCAAGGTCAGTAAGTACGGTCACAACGGTCACGAGTACGATAACGAAGAAATCCTGTTTTGGTACGCGACGAGCAAGTTTAAATGTTGCCCATTCGAATGTACCGATTACAACCATAAACATCACACCAACAAGCGCAGCGAGAGGAATCATTTCGATCAGTGACGACGCAAACAGGATAAACATCAACAATGCGACCGCCGCGACGATACCAGAAAGACGACCACGACCGCCTGAGTTTACGTTGATCATCGATTGACCGATCATCGCACAACCACCCATCGCACCAAATACCGAACAAGTCATGTTAGCCATACCCTGACCGATACATTCACGGTTAGATTGGCCACGTGTATTTGTCATCTCGTCGAGTACTGTTAGAGTCAGGAGTGACTCAATCAGACCGATAGCCGCAAGAATAATGGCGTAAGGAAGGATGATCTGCAGTGTTTCCAACGTAAATGGAACCATTGGAATAGAGAATGTTGGCAGTGAGCCTGCTAGCGTCGCCGCTTCATCCCCTGACATTGTGCGTAAGAAATCCACAACGGTACGCGTTTCAAGATCTAGACCGACGACTAATGCCGTAACCGTTACAATCGCAACCAATGATGAAGGTACTGCAGTGGTAATTTTTGGTAAGAAGTGGATGATTGCCATCGTAAGTGCAACCAAACCAAGCATGAGCATCATTTGGTCTTGTGGTAGCCAAGTTAACATGCCGTTGATGTCAGGCGCTTTAAACTGACCAAGTTGAGCTAGGAAGATAACAATCGCTAAGCCGTTTACAAAGCCGATCATCACTGGGTGCGGAACGATACGAATAAACTTGCCCAGTTTGAACAGACCTGCTGCAACCTGAAGAATACCAGCGAGCATAATGGCTGCGAATAAGTACTGTACCCCGTGGCTTGCAACCAGAGAGACCATTACAACGGCCATCGCGCCCGTTGCACCTGAAATCATGCCTGGACGACCACCAAAGATAGAAGTGATCAAGCCAACGATAAATGCGGCGTAAAGACCAACCATTGGGTCTACACCAGCAACGAATGCGAATGCGACGGCTTCAGGAACCAATGCTAACGCTACGGTCAAACCTGAGAGCACATCATTTTTTACAGAGTGCTTTGAAAATTGTGGAAATTCGAACATGTTTGTTTTTGGTTCTCGTTGAGATGAGTTTATCCCGACACATATTCGTATTAGCACAAGCCACTGAGAGGTGGGTTTGTCATCCGCTCACTCAGTGTAAATCGGAGTAATAAAGGAGTGGCATTAGAATGGTGTCGAAAACTTTAGTCGGCGAATGCTACCGAAAAGTGTGATTAAGTTCAAGAATGACACGTATATTGACCTACAATTGTGATCAGTCGTTGATATTAATATGACAGTTAAAGGTGATTCAGCAGATAGTAAAAAAGGCTGCCGAGGGGCAGCCTTTTATTTTGCTTTTCAGATGCTTACTAATTCAAACTAGTCAAAGTTTGGTTTAGTCATCGCTGCAGAAGCACTGTTTTTCGCTACTTGACTACCTGCGCCTTTAGGCTGGTAGCGCTCTGCTTTAAACGGTGCAGCAGCAACTTGAATCTCACGTAGCTCTTGAGGACCCGGTGCTTTCGTCATCGGTGCACTTGCGCTTGGTTTAGCGATTACTTTAATCACTTCCAATACAGGTTCTTTTACAGGAGCCGGTGTTTTCACTTCTTCTACCGTTTCAGTAGTGTCGGCAACGGCTTCCACAACTGGCTCGACAGGTTGCTCTGTTGTTGTTTTTTCTGCTACTGGTTCAGCGACTTCAACAACTGGTGCGTTAGCTTCCTCAACGATTGGTGTTGCTGGTGCTTGTTCAACAACCTCAGGTTCAGTAACTACTGGCTCAATAACCGGCGCTTCTACTTTCACCACTTCTTGAGCTTTAGGCTCTGCAACAACAGGTAGTTCACGGCGGATAATGACTTTACCCATGGCCATCTCGGGACAAGCAAAACCACCTTGCATTGTCGGTACTGCTGCAACGATTGCTTCTTCCTTAACTCGCTCTTCCTTCTTCGGCGCTGGTTTTGGAATGTAACGTGGCATCACTTTACCCATAGCCATCTCTGGAGAGGCAACACCACCTTTACGTAGGCGGAATGGGTTAGGGCGACGATCACGGCCACGACGACGGCGTTGACCACTTGCACGAAGGTGACGTGGTGAACGACGATTACGGCGTTGTTTTGACTCTGCTGGCTTGTTTTCTTGCTGAGTTTCTACTGCTTCTACTACTGGTTTCTCTACTGGCATTTCAACAGACTCAGTAGCTTTGACTAGTGTTTCTTCAGCTTGTTCAGCAGCTTGCTGATCTTTAACACGAACAGACTTGTTTAGTTTACGACGTTGGCGACGTTCTTTAACTTTTTCTGCTTTAGCGTTTGGCTTCGCTTTGCTGCTTTCAGGTTTCGTTTCTGAACGCGCTTCTGCTGCAAGCTGAAGGCCCTTTTCTGCCACTTTTGCATTTGCTTTTTGCTCTTGAGCGTTTTCTACTTGTTGAGCTTTAGGCTTACGCTTCTGGTTGCGGTTTTGCTGTTTATTGCCAGTTGCTTGTTGCTGTTGAGCATCATTTTGCTCGGTTGCTTGTTCATCACGCGGCTTACGACGGCGACGGTTATCGCGGTTATCTCGGTTGTCTCGATTGTCGCGGTTGTCACGTTGGTTGTTACGACGACGGTCGTTGCGATCTCGCTTATTACGCTTATTGTCGCGACTTGGTGTTTTCTCTTCTTGTGGCTTCGGCTCTTCTTTTACTTCTTGAGAGCCACCAAATAGGAAACTACCAATAGCTTTAAACAGACGGCTAAACAAGCCAGGTGAGGATTCTTTCTTCACCTCTTCGCTTTCTTTCTTAGCCACAGGAGCTGGCTTAGAAGCAGGTGCTGACTGCGCAGGTGCCGCAAAGCCCTTAAGTACTGGCTCTTCCAGCCTCTTAGGTTTGATGTCTGTTTCTACAGGATCTTTACCTTCCGCTTCTTTCAAAGCTTCCAGTTTCTTCGGAAGTAGGTAAGAAATCAGATCAAACTCTTCGCCTTCACGGACACGAATAACTTCGAAGTGCGGTGTTTCCATATCAGAATTAGGAACAACGGTGATTTTCACTTCTTGAATGCGTTCGATGTGGTTAACTGAACGGCGTTTTTCGTTTAGTAGGTATGAGGCGATAGGTACTGGGACTACGGCCAATACTTGCGCAGTATTGTCTTTCAGCGCTTCTTCTTCGATTAAACGAAGAACAGAAAGTGCTAGAGATTCGTTGTCACGAACAACACCCGTACCACTACAACGTGGACAGATGTGGTGGCTCGCTTCTGCAAGAGAAGGGCTCAAACGCTGACGAGACATTTCTAGCAGACCGAAACGAGAAATACGGCCAATCTGCACTCGAGCACGGTCTAAACGAACGGCTTCACGTAGTCGGTTTTCTACCTCACGCTGGTGGCGGACAGGAGTCATATCGATAAAGTCGATAACAACCAGGCCACCTAGGTCACGTAGACGTAGCTGACGAGCGATCTCATCGGCTGCTTCTAAGTTGGTGTTAAGTGCTGTCTCTTCGATATCACCACCCTTAGTTGCGCGAGCAGAGTTGATATCGATAGAAGTCAGTGCTTCTGTTGGGTCGATAACAATAGAACCACCAGATGGCAGGCGCACTTCACGTTGGAAAGCCGATTCAATCTGGCTTTCGATTTGGTAGTGGCTGAACAGTGGCACTTCGCCGTCGTATTTCTTAACACGGTTAATAAAGTCAGGGCGAATCAATTGAATGTGCGCTTTGGCACGCTCATAAATGGTGTTGCTATCGATGAGGATCTCACCAATATCACGACGTAAATAGTCACGGATTGCACGAACGATAACGTTACTTTCTTGGTGGATCAGAAATGGAGCAGGGTTGGAGTCTGCTGCACCTTTGATCGCGCCCCAATGGTTCAGTAGTACGTTCAAATCCCATTCAAGTTCTTCTGCACTCTTGCCAACACCCGCTGTACGCACGATCAGACCCATACCTTGTGGCAGTTCTAATGTGCTTAGTGCCGCTTTTAGCTGAGTACGCTCGTCACCTTCGATACGGCGAGAAATACCGCCGGCACGAGGGTTATTAGGCATAAGAACAAGGTAGCTACCTGCTAGAGAAATAAAAGTAGTCAGAGCTGCGCCCTTGCTACCACGTTCCTCTTTTTCCACTTGTACAATGACTTCCTGGCCTTCTGTCAGCACTTCTTTAATGCTTGGGCGACCTTGGTAAGTATAACCTTCTGGGAAATATTCGCGGGCAATTTCTTTGAGAGGGAGGAAACCGTGACGCTCAGCTCCGTAATCAACGAATGCGGCCTCTAAGCTTGGTTCGATACGTGTGATACGTCCTTTGTAGATATTCGCTTTTTTCGATTCATGTCCCGGACTCTCGATATCAAGATCGAAAAGTCGCTGGCCATCAACCAGAGCGACACGCAACTCTTCTTTTTGAGTTGCGTTAATTAACATTCTTTTCATTGAAAATTCTCGTTGTCTTTTCTTTTATATCTTTCTTGTAGACTTGCCACTGTTTTTTCACTTTTCCACGGTGCCTGATCCCATGACTTATATTTTGCAGCCTCCCGGCTGGAAGGGGATGCTCTAGGGCACTTCAGTTATCACAAGTCTCTTCAGGTCTCTGTTGGAAACGAAGACTTGTGACCCGCTATTTGGGCGGTAGGTACTCAACGTGAATATGCGAGGAGTAGGGTGGCAAGTGTGTTGGGTTCAAAGTGTCTTACGCCAATTGCAGCACCTGACTTTCAACGTTCTACTCACATTGCTTTAGGAGTAATGAATGGTAGTGAACAAAATGTAACCAAACCCTCCTCAGCAGCTGTGAACTATAGCAGTGCGCGTCGCTATCAGCAATCTGCTTTAATACAAACGATAGAAAAATTGCCACAAAACTCAAATTTTGTAATGTATAACTGGCTGTTTCCTAAACAATTGAATCATATAAAGTGATGAAGACAGAAAACAAGCTTAAAACTTGATAGAGAGTTTTCATAATTTAAACAAAAGCTTGGCTGATTTTAGAGCAGTTTGTGCTGACAAGTGTTTCTTTTGCAGAAAGAATAATGTGAAGTCGCGTGTATTTACGTTTACAATAGCGCGCATGAGCGAAATAAGAACGAAAGTCCAGTTTGTCGACATCGACGAAGACATGGCGGGTCAGCGCATTGATAACTTTTTGCGCAACCAATTAAAAGAGATTCCTAAAAGCATGATTTACAGAATTGTGCGCAAGGGAGAGGTACGCGTTAATAAAAAGCGTATTAAAGCCGAGTATAAATTAAAAGCGGGTGATCTGGTTCGTATTCCTCCAGTTACGATCGAGAAGAAAGAAGACGACGTAGCGCCGAGCACTAAACTTAACCGCGTTGCAGAGCTTGAAGGTATGATCATTTTTGAAGACGATCATATGCTCATTCTCAACAAACCTTCAGGGACCGCAGTTCATGGTGGTAGTGGTTTGAAGTTTGGTGCCATTGAAGCTCTGCGTGCTTTACGTCCTGACGCACGTTTTCTTGAGCTCGTGCATCGTATTGACCGTGATACTTCAGGCATTCTGCTTGTGGCGAAAAAGCGTTCAGCGCTTCGCCACCTACAAGCACAGTTCCGAGCAAAAACAGTGAAGAAGTTTTACTTTGCACTGGTAATGGGGCAGTGGAAAAGCAGTTGTAAAGTGGTGAACGCGCCTTTGCTGAAAAATGAAGTGAACAGCATTGTTCGTGTTAATCCAAATGGTAAGCCATCCGAAACACGCTTTAAGATCTTGGAGAAGTTTGAACAGGCGACGCTGATTCAAGCGAGTCCAATTACCGGACGTACACACCAAATTCGTGTCCACACTCAATACACAGGGCACCCGATTGCTTGGGATGACCGTTATGGCGACCGACGTTTTGATGCGTACACCGGGCAGTATGGCTTGGATCGGTTGTTCCTTCATGCAGCGAATATCAAGTTCCAGCATCCTTCAAACGATGAATGGATGGAAATTAATGCGAAGATGGAACCTAAGTTAGAGAAAGTACTCGCTGGTTTAAGAAAAGCATAGTTTATACTCACCAGTGTCATTCCGAGGAGCCAAAGCGACATCAGGAATCTATTCACTTTGAGCTCGTTGCCGACATCAGCACCAACAGCGCTAACTTAATCGGAAAGTAGATCCTGAATCACGCTCCTTCGTCGCTGTTCAGGATAACTGATTAATTTGAACACGTCGTTCGCGCTAACAGAACGACGTTAAGTACAGCCTTTTGTCCTTATATTAAAGAACGTCAAGCCCCTGAACACGTAACATGTCAATTAAGTCAATGAGTGGCAGACCCACAAGCGTGTTCGGGTCTTTTCCCACAAGCTTTTTGAACAAGCAAATCCCCATTCCTTCACTTTTGAAACTGCCCGCACAGTAAAACGGCTCTTCTCTATCGACATAACGTTCGATTTGTTCACGCGTTAAATCCCGGAAGTGAACTTCGAAGGTATCGTAACCAACTTCGGTGTGATTGGTGGTGGTGTTGTGCACCGCTAGACCGGTATAAAAAGTGATGACGCTGCCACTTTGCGCCTGTAGTTGTTCGATGGCATTGTCGCGACTGAGTGGCTTGCCAACGATCTTATCGTTAATGACACAAACTTGATCACTTCCTATAACTAAACTTGCTTGTTCTGTTGCACAAGATGTTGCTTTTGTTGCTGCTAGCCGCATGACAAGATCGATCGGTTTCTCGTTATCTAATGGTGTTTCATCACAGTCAGGTGAGATACAAATAAACGGAACTGAAAGTTTTTCCAGCAGTTGTCGACGAAAAGGGGACGTTGAGGCTAAAACCAGTTGGTAATTTTTCATTTTGAATTACAATTTGCAGGAGCATTTCCGATAGGATAATCGATCAAAAATGATTATGGCTAATGCTCTGTATGATAAGCGTAAAAAAGTACAACTTTTTTGCCTTTTTCTTTGACTAATTTTTATTTGGAAGATAATATTCGCGCCCTATGCAAAAGGTAAAAATACCGCGAACGGTTGATCCAGCGAAAGCGGCACAGAAACGATTGGATTACGATGGCATCATCCAGGCCAGTCTTTTCAAGCGTTTAGTGGAAACAACTGAAGGCGTAAAACGCGACGCAGAAGTCTCATTGTCATTTGAGATAGATGAACAGCGACTTGTTGTTATCTCTGGTAAAGCTAACATCGAAGTCGATTTAGAGTGTCAGCGTTGTAATGAGGTATTCACACACGCGTGTGAAGTTGAATTCCTTTACACTCCTTACTACGGTGAGAAGACGGAAGAGGAAGCACCTGAAATTTATGATTTGGTAGATCTAAATGAGTACGGTGAATTAGACCTTATACAACTGGTTGAAGACGAGTTCATCTTAGCATTACCTCAAATTGCAATGCATGATGAAGCGGATTGTAGCGTTGATTCAAATAACATGGTTTTTGGTGAGCTTCCTGAAGAAATTGAGGAAGAGAAACCGAACCCATTCGACGTTTTGAAAAGTTTGAAAAAGTAATCGGTATTCACTGATACTTTCTCAGCTTTGAACCCCATAGTATAGGAGTAGGGTCAATGGCCGTACAAAAGAGCAAGAAGTCACGTTCAATGCGTGGTATGCGTCGTTCACACGATGCACTAACTACAGCTGCACTTTCTGTAGATGCAACTTCAGGTGAAACTCACCTACGTCACAACGTAACTGCTGAAGGTTACTACCGTGGCAAAAAGGTTATCAACAAGTAAGGTTGATCCTTTGCAAACTATTACCGTTGCACTTGATGCAATGGGCGGGGATTTCGGTCCACGCGTAACAGTGCCTGCCGCCGTGCAGGCACTGTCTCATTTCCCAGAGCTAAAAGTGATTCTTATAGGTGATCAAACCTTGATCACGTCTCAATTATCTCAACTCGGTACTTCTACCAATTCCCGTTTGACTATTCTCCATAGTGAGAAAGTGATTTCTAATTCAGAAAAGCCTTCTTTAGCATTACGAAATAGCCAGAATAGCTCGATGCGTAAAGCCATCGACCTTGTTTCCGAGCAAAAAGCAGACGCTTGTGTCAGTGGTGGTAATACCGGTGCATTGATGGCACTGTCACGTTTTATTCTCAAATTGCTGCCTGGCATTGATCGTCCTGCGTTAGTTTCAGCTCTACCGACCATCAGCGGAAAACGTAACTGGATGTTGGATCTCGGAGCGAACGTATCTTGTGATGCAGACAGCCTGTTCCAGTTTGCCGTGATGGGCAGTGCGTTGGCTGAACAGCACTTGGGTCATCCCGCTCGTGTGGCGGTTCTTAATATCGGCGCAGAAGAGATAAAAGGAAATGATCTCGTTAAGCGCTGCGCAGAAATGCTTTCTCAAACCGACGCAATTAATTTTGTTGGTTATATTGAAGGTAATCAAATATTGCATGATGTTGCGGATGTCATCGTTTGTGATGGATTTGTCGGTAACGTATGCTTAAAGGCCAGCGAGGGAACAGCACAACTTTTTATCGAAAAAATAAAAACCAGTATGATGGCGTCTACGATAAAGGGTTGGATTGCTAGAAAGTTGTTTTCTCGGCTATTTAATGAACTAAAAACACTGAACCCCGACCAGTATAACGGCGCAAGTTTGCTAGGATTGCGCGGCATTGTCATTAAAAGCCATGGAAGTGCTGATGTATCTGCAATTGTCAATGCACTTGGAGAGGCAGTACACGAGGTCAAACGACAAGTACCAAGCCGTATTAGCGATCGTTTGGAAGCGGTTTTACTCGAGAGGCATTATTAGTCTTCATGTATAGCAAAATTTTAGGTACTGGCAGCTACCTGCCATCTCAGGTGCGTACTAACGCAGATCTAGAGAAAATGGTAGATACAAGTGACGAGTGGATTGTTGCTCGCACGGGTATTAAAGAGCGTCGAATCGCAGCAGAAGATGAAACTGTTGCTGACATGGCATTCTACGCAGCTGAAAACGCTATCGATATGGCAGGTATAGATAAGAACGATATTGATCTTATCATTGTAGCTACTACCAGCAGTAGCCATACTTTCCCTTCATCTGCGTGTCAGGTGCAGGGAAAGCTTGGCATTAAAGGTTGTCCGGCTTTTGACTTAGCCGCTGCTTGTTCTGGCTTTGTTTATGCTCTATCTGTCGCGGATCAGCACATCAAATCAGGTATGTGTAAAAACGTGCTGGTGATTGGTGCGGACGCGTTGTCAAAAACATGTGACCCGACTGACCGTTCGACCATTATTCTGTTCGGTGACGGAGCGGGTGCGGTTGTGGTTGGTGCAAGCGAAGAGCCTGGTATCATCTCTACCCATATATACTCGGATGGTCAATTCGGTGAGTTATTGAGCTTACCAGTGCCAGTACGTGGCCAAGATGCTGATAAATGGCTTCACATGGCTGGCAACGAAGTATTCAAGGTTGCCGTAACCCAATTGTCTAAATTGGTTAAAGATACTCTTGAAGCCAACAACATGCATAAGTCTGAGCTAGACTGGCTAGTACCGCACCAAGCGAACTACCGAATTATCTCAGCGACAGCGAAAAAGCTTTCAATGTCTCTGGATCAGGTTGTTTTGACCTTAGACAAGCATGGCAATACGTCGGCAGCGACAGTGCCGACAGCGTTGGATGAAGCGGTACGTGATGGTCGCATCAAGCGTGGACAAAACTTGCTACTAGAGGCATTTGGTGGCGGTTTCACTTGGGGCTCTGCTCTGGTGAAATTCTAAGTTTCACGAGAATTCAAAATTTAAGGTGCACTCAAGTGCATCTTATTTCTTTTTACATTGCTTAAAGGAAAACAACATGAGCAAGTTTGCTATCGTATTTCCAGGCCAAGGTTCTCAAGCAGTAGGTATGCTGGCTGAGCTTGGTGAACAATATGACGTAGTAAAACAAACATTTGCAGAAGCATCTGACGCACTAGGTTACGATCTATGGGCGCTTGTTCAAAATGGCCCTGCTGAAGACCTCAATCAAACGTTCCGTACACAGCCTGCATTGTTAGCGTCGTCTGTGGCTATTTGGCGTGTATGGCAAGAACTTGGTCTTGAGCAACCTGCAAATCTAGCAGGCCACAGCTTGGGTGAGTATTCAGCACTAGTATGTGCAGGTGTGATTGATTTTAAACAAGCAATCAAACTGGTTGAGCTTCGTGGTCAGTTAATGCAAGAAGCTGTACCTGCAGGCACTGGCGCAATGTACGCAATCATTGGCCTAGATGATGAATCTATCGCAAAAGCGTGTGAAGAAGCAGCGCAAGGCGAAGTGGTATCTCCGGTAAACTTCAACTCTCCTGGTCAAGTTGTTATCGCTGGTAGCAAAGACGCAGTTGAGCGTGCGGGTGCACTATGTAAAGAAGCAGGTGCTAAGCGTGCGCTTCCTCTTCCTGTTTCAGTGCCTTCTCACTGTGCTCTGATGAAACCTGCGGCAGAAAAACTGGCTGTTGCTCTAGAGTCTATTGAGTTTAATGCGCCACAGCTTCCAGTGATCAACAACGTTGATGTGGCGGCTGAAACTGATCCGGCAAAAATTAAAGACGCGCTTGTTCGCCAGCTACATAGCCCTGTTCGTTGGACTGAGAGCGTACAGCTGATGAGTGAGCAAGGCGTAGAAAATCTTCTTGAGCTTGGTCCTGGCAAAGTATTGACAGGTCTAACTAAACGTATCGTGAAAACACTAAGTGCAGCGGCGGTTAACGACGTAGCGTCGTTAGAAGCGGCTAAATAATTTAGCGTTAATACACGATAATAAAAGGAAAAACAACATGATGAATCTAGAAGGTAAGATCGCTCTAGTGACAGGCGCAAGCCGTGGCATTGGTCGTGCGATTGCTGAACTTCTTGTTGAACGTGGTGCAACCGTCATTGGTACTGCAACGTCTGAAAGTGGTGCTGCTGCTATTAGCGAATACCTTGGTGAAAACGGTAAAGGTTTGACACTTAACGTTACTGACGTTGAGTCTATCGAAGCGACACTTAAAACCATCAATGATGAGTTTGGTGTGATCGATATTTTGGTCAACAACGCAGGTATTACTCGTGATAATCTGCTAATGCGTATGAAAGATGATGAGTGGAATGACATCATCGATACTAACCTGACACCAATTTTCCGTATGTCTAAAGCGGTATTGCGTGGCATGATGAAAAAACGTGCGGGTCGTATCATCAACGTAGGCTCTGTCGTGGGTACTATGGGTAATGCGGGCCAAGCTAACTACGCAGCAGCAAAAGCAGGTGTGATCGGTTTCACTAAATCGATGGCTCGTGAAGTGGCTTCTCGTGGCGTAACAGTAAACACTGTTGCACCAGGTTTCATCGAAACTGACATGACTAAAGCATTAAATGACGAGCAACGTGCGGCAACTTTGTCGAACGTGCCAGCTGGTCGTTTAGGTGACCCACGTGAAATTGCATCGGCAGTGGTTTTCCTTGCTTCACCTGAAGCAGCGTACATTACTGGTGAAACTTTGCATGTAAATGGTGGCATGTACATGGTTTAATACGACAGTTTCGGCAAAATAAGCTATTTTACATTGTGAAGAATAGATTATAGTTGCACTTTACTGTCATGAACTTGTCATGCTGATGCGCAAGATTTGTGCATGATTTAAGTCAAAAATGTATTGAAATTCGGTTAAATTCGCTAATTTTGTGGTTTGACCAGCAAGGACCCCCTTGCAACTTTCAATAGTTCGAATAAACTACGGAATCATCGCATTAGGCGAAATCTGTAAAGGAAAAGAAAAAATGAGCAACATCGAAGAACGCGTAAAGAAAATCATTGTTGAACAGCTAGGTGTAGACGAAGCAGAAGTTAAAAACGAAGCTTCTTTCGTTGACGATCTAGGTGCTGATTCTCTAGACACTGTAGAACTAGTTATGGCTCTAGAAGAGGAATTCGACACTGAGATTCCTGACGAAGAAGCTGAGAAGATCACTACTGTTCAAGCTGCAATCGACTACGTAAACAGCGCTCAGTAATTATCTCTCCCAGGCGGTCACCTAGACCGCCTGTGTTCTTTCTAACTTCTTCTATCCTCTCATAGAAATATTCAATTCCCGGAGAATTATATCGTGTCCAAGCGTCGTGTAGTTGTCACTGGCATGGGTATGTTGTCACCGGTAGGCAACACAGTAGAATCATCTTGGAAAGCCCTGCTAGAAGGTCAAAGTGGTATTGTGAATATCGAGCACTTTGATGCTACGAATTTCTCAACTCGTTTTGCAGGTCTTGTGAAAGATTTCGATTGCACAGAGTACATGTCTAAAAAAGATGCTCGTAAGATGGATTTATTCATCCAGTACGGTGTCGCAGCAGGTATGCAAGCAATCGATGACTCTGGCTTACAAATTACCGAAGAAAACGCGGCTCGAGTTGGTGTTGCAATCGGCTCAGGCATTGGTGGTCTGGAACTGATTGAATCAGGTCACACTGCGTTAACAGAAAAAGGCCCTCGCAAGGTTAGCCCATTTTTTGTTCCTTCGACCATCGTAAACATGGTTGCAGGTAACCTATCTATCATGCGCGGTCTTCGTGGTCCAAATATCGCGATCTCTACGGCATGTACTACTGGTCTACATAACATCGGCCATGCAGCTCGCATGATCGCTTATGGCGATGCTGATGCTATGGTTGCTGGTGGTTCTGAAAAAGCGTCAACACCATTAGGTATGGCAGGCTTTGGTGCCGCTAAAGCACTATCTACTCGTAACGATGAACCTCAAAAAGCGTCTCGTCCTTGGGATAAAGGCCGTGATGGCTTCGTTCTTGGTGACGGTGCTGGCATCATGGTACTTGAAGAGTACGAACATGCGAAAGCTCGTGGCGCTAAGATCTATGCTGAACTCGTTGGCTTCGGTATGTCTGGCGACGCTTACCACATGACCTCTCCAAGTGAGGACGGTTCAGGTGGTGCACTAGCGATGGAAGCTGCGATGCGTGATGCGAACATCACTGGTACACAAGTGGGTTACGTAAACGCACACGGTACTTCTACTCCTGCTGGTGATGTGGCCGAAATCAAGGGCGTAAAACGCGCGCTTGGTGAAGAAGGCGCTAAGCAAGTTCTTGTTTCTTCAACGAAGTCGATGACGGGTCACCTATTGGGTGCTGCAGGTTCTGTTGAAGCAATCATTACAGTGCTGTCTTTGGTCGATCAAATTGTTCCGCCAACGATTAACCTTGATGATCCAGAAGAAGGCTTAGATATCGACCTTGTGCCGCACACTGCGCGCAAAGTTGATGGCATGGAATACGCAATCTGTAACTCGTTTGGCTTCGGTGGCACAAACGGTTCTTTGGTATTCAAAAAGTTCTCTGAGTAAAGGCTATCTAAGTTTATTTTAGATAAGTGGAACTTGTATTCTAACGGCTCGATGCTTAGCATTGAGCCGTTTTGTTTTATTTAATAGCCGTAATTTTAAAGGTAATCGAATGTTTTGGGTAAATGGAATTCCACAAACACATGTCTCACTAAGCGATCGTTCCTTTCAATATGGCGACGGTTGCTTTACGACCATCCTAACTAAAAAGGGAGAGTTGGTTTATTGGCCAGAGCATGTTGCACGGATGGAAGCCTGTCTCAAAACCTTGGGTATTCCTTTTCCAGATTGGCAAGTGGTCTTTGAGTGGGCTGCTGATGCTGCAATGTCTGAAGATTACGCTGGTGTGAAGATACACATCAGCCGAGGCACGGGGGGACGCGGATACAGTCCATCAGGCATTGAAGGGCCAACCGTGACCATTTCTAATTTCCCTTTCCCTCGTCATTACGTTGATTGGCAAGCCAATGGTATAAGCCTTGGTGTGTGTGAAACGAGGTTAGGTATTCAGCCACTGCTTGCGGGACACAAACACAATAATCGTTTAGAGCAAATTCTTGCCAAAGCCGAAATGGAAGGAACTGGCTTTGCTGATGCAGTAACGTTAAATGTGCAAAATCATGTCATTGAAACTACAATGGCCAACCTTTTTTGGGTTAAAGATAATAGTGTTTATACGCCAGATTTAAGTTTGTCTGGTGTTGCCGGTGTCATGCGTCGTAAGGTTCTTGAATTTTGCGTAGCCAATCGCATTAACGTAAAGGTAGACACGTTCTATCTTTCTGAACTGCTTGAAGCGGACGAAGTATGGATGTGCAATTCCTTATTAGGTGTGGCTCCGGTGACGAGTATTGAAACACTAAACCAAAAGATTGAACTTCCGATTGGAAAACTGACTCAACGACTGCAAGGAAATCTAACTACGTGATTAAAAAACTGCTGGCTGTTGTTGTGCTGATTGCTTTGATTGGCGCAGCAGGTGTTTTTTACGTTGTTTCACAGGCGAAGCAATATGTGAATAAGCCGATTCTACTCGAGCAACCTCAGCTATTTACAGTAGAAACTGGCACAAGCTTTCATCAGGTAATTCGCGACTTGGTAAAAGCAGAAGTTATCGAGTCTTCTGATTATACTCGCTTTATCCCGCGTCTTTATCCGGAACTATTACAAGTTAGGGCTGGGACATATCAACTCGAGCCTAACCTGTCGCTTTATCAAGCGTTAGAGCATCTAAACACAGGCAAAGAATATCAATTCGCGATTACTTTTGTCGAAGGCAGCCGTTTTTCTGAATGGTTGGCCTTGCTAAAAGATGCGCCTTACGTAGAGCATGATTTGACCACTCTCTCTGAAAAAGAAATGGCTTCTAAGCTGGGTATTGAACGTGAAAAGCTAGAAGGGCTCTTCCTGGCAGAAACATACCATTACACCGCCGGTACCACGGAAAGTCAGCTACTAAAGCGCGCGCATCAGAAATTAACTAGCATACTTGATGCCCACTGGGAATCACGTCAGGAAAAACTTCCGATTCAAGATAAGTATGAAGCGTTGATTTTGGCTTCGATCATCGAAAAAGAAACTGCCATTGACTCAGAGCGCGAGCGAGTTGCCTCGGTGTTTGTTAATCGTCTGAACAAGCGTATGCGTTTGCAAACGGATCCGACAGTGATTTACGGAATGGGCGATGAGTATGACGGCAATATTCGTAAAAAGGATCTACGCACCCCTACGCCATACAATACGTATGTCATTAATGGATTGCCGCCGACGCCAATTGCAATGGCAGGAGAAGCGTCAATTGTTGCGGCATTGAACCCTGAAGAGAGTGCTTACTTATACTTTGTTGCAAGCGGAAAGGGCGGACACGTGTTCAGCAAATCCCTTGCAGAGCATAATCGTGCCGTACGTGCCTATTTAAGAGAACTAAGAAAGAACAAATGATGAAAGCAAACTTTATTGTCATAGAGGGCCTAGAAGGCGCGGGTAAAAGTACTGCAATTCAAACTGTGTTGGATACGCTAAAAAGTGCGGGTATCCAAGATATTGTTAACACTCGTGAACCTGGTGGTACGCCGCTGGCAGAGAAAATGCGTGCATTGGTCAAAGAAGAACACGAGGGTGAAGAACTTCAGGACATGACGGAATTACTGCTGCTTTACGCAGCACGTGTTCAACTTGTCGAGAACGTCATAAAGCCTGCTTTAGCTAATGGACAGTGGGTTGTGGGTGACCGTCACGATATGTCCTCTCAGGCTTATCAGGGTGGTGGCCGTCAGATCGATGCATCCCTTATGAAAAACCTGCGTGATACGACTCTTGGTGATTTCAAACCGGCTCTGACGCTTTATATGGATATCGACCCTCGAATTGGTCTGGAACGTGCTCGTGGCCGTGGTGAACTTGACCGTATCGAGAAGATGGATATCAGTTTCTTTGAGCGTACTCGTGAACGTTACTTGGATATTGCCAATAGTGACTCATCGGTTGTGGTGATCAATGCTGAGCAGTCGATTGAGAAAGTGTCTCATGATATTCAAGTTGCGTTGAATGAGTGGTTATCGCGTCAATAAGAGCAAACGAGGATTTAAATGACTCATGTTTAATGATTTTCCATGGCTTAACCCTATTTGGGATAATCTAAAAGCGGGTTTAGACTCAGACCGAATTCCCGGCGCTTTATTGCTTCAAAGCGAAGCTGGCTTGGCTGTTGAGCATCTCGTTGAGCGTTTCAGTCATGCACTTCTATGCCAGAACTACAGCAGCGAAGCCTGTGGTTTTTGCCATAGCTGTCAGCTTGTTCAATCGCAAAGTCATCCAGACTTGCACTGGGTTAAACCAGAGAAAGAGGGCAAAGCAATAACGGTTGATCAGATCCGTGCTTGTAATCGCCTTGCGCATGAGTCATCACAACTCAACGGTTATCGTTTATTTGTTATTGAACCTGCGGACATGATGAATGAGTCGGCGTCTAATGCGTTGTTAAAGACGCTTGAAGAGCCAGGAGAGAAATGTTTGTTCTTGCTTGTTACATCTAATCAAGCGCGCTTACTGCCGACGATACGCAGCCGATGTCAGCAGTGGGTCGTTAACCCACCGTCGACTGAGAAAGCCATGCAGTGGTTAAGAGAAAACGGAGCATCCGATCTTCCTGCTTATGCATTAAAACTCAATAACGGCTCGCCTTTAAAAACGTTAGAGGCAAAAAATAGTGGTGAATTGGATGAGTATTTGACATTCGAGCACGACTTCATAGACGCTATGTCATCCGTTGTTGCAGACTTATCACGATGCGCGTCTTACATGGCTAAGCATCCCGAAAACGCGATAAATTGGGCCTGGTACCTGCTCACTGATGCTCAGAAGGTTCAGTTTGGTGTTTCTGAAGGCGATATTTTACCGGGAGCTCATCAGCTTCAGCAAACAAACTACAACGGTTTATATTCATCAGCGAAGCAGCTGATGGACGTCAAGGCTCAACTACAAGCATTTCCGGGCTTAAACGTTGAGCTATTATCTATGAATTGGTTAATTGAATCACGAGAGGCATTATGTTCGTAGATTCGCATTGTCATTTGGACAAACTGAATTACGACGATCTCCACACTAGCGTGGAAGACGTTATTAACAAAGCCAAACAGGCTAATGTAACAGAGTTACTCTCTGTAGGGGTGACTCTGGACTCGTTTCCTAACATGTTGGAAATGATTACGCCATACGAGAATGTTTACGCTTCGTGTGGTGTGCATCCTCTGGATGTAGAGAGCGAATTTTCTCTCGAGACACTTCGTCAGCATGTTTCACATGACAGGGTTGTGGCCATTGGTGAAACGGGTCTGGATTATCACTATAAGCCAGAAACCGCCATGTTACAGAAAGAACGTTTTGAGCAGCATGTTGAACTTGCGGTTGAGTTAAATAAGCCACTGATTATCCATACAAGAAACGCACGTGCAGATACGCTGGATATTCTGCGTAGTGGTGGTGCAGAGAAGTGTGGTGGTGTGATTCACTGCTTTACGGAGGATCTCGGATTTGCTGAAGCGGCGCTGGATTTAGGGTTTTACATCTCTATTTCAGGGATCGTAACGTTCCGCCAAGCAACGGAACTCAAAGAAGTGGTGAAGAATCTTCCTTTGGACAAGCTACTTATTGAGACCGACTCACCTTATTTGGCACCAGTTCCTCATCGAGGTAAAGAGAACCAGCCCGCCTATGTTGTCGAAGTGGCAGCTTATATTGCGCAGCTTAAAGCTGTTTCTATTTCAGAGGTTGCACAAAAAACTACCGAAAACTTCAGAAATCTTTTTTTACGATAGATAAAAAGAATTTGATTATAAAAGGAGCGTTTGCTCCTTTTTTTATATCAAAATAGCTCATTACATATTTAAACTTTATGAGTTAACTAATTATGTTGATTTTATGCTGTAAAATTAGTCTGAATTTATTTTGTGATAAAAAGTAACAATGACGTCTATTTTATTTACTCTTTAAAATTAATTTTGTTAATTAATAAAGTTAATTAAATCAGTTGGTTATACTTGATGTAATGCATTGCTTCGTGGGGTTTGGACTGTGATCTGCATATTACTTTGAAACTAATCTCAAGCATCCGCTAGAAACCGGTACCAGTTACGCGATATATTTAGAGCCGGAAAATATATAGCGTCCGCTTGTCTATTTTCTATAGAGGCTAGCATTCAGGCTGCGGGGGTGTGCCGCTAGCCCTCTAACTATTCTAAAAATTCTATCAGGAGCAAAACTAATGAAAGGTTTCTTTAGTAAACTTTCACAATCCATTATGCTGCCCATCGCTTTGCTACCAGCTGCGGGTATCATGTTGGGTATCGGGGGTAGTTTTACTAACCCAACAATGATCGAAGCGTACAATATCGGTGTGCTTCAAGATGGAAGCTTGTTAAACAGCTTCCTACAAGTTATGACTGCCGCTGGCGGTATTGTATTTGCAAACCTTCCTGTAATGTTTGCTCTGGCGATTGCAGTTGGCTTCGCCCGTGCTGAGAAAGGTGCTGCAGCGCTAGCGGCTCTTATCTCTTATTTGGTTATGAACGTCGCTATCGCTAAAACGCTAGTCGTTGCGAACATGATCAACGCTGACGCAAATACCGTTATCCTTATGGGTAGTGAATACGCTGGTGTATTAGCTGATACGCTAGGTATTTCCAATACGCTAAGTATGGGTGTATTTGGTGGTTTGATCGCTGGTGCAATCACTGTCGTTCTACACAACAAATACCACGATGCAAAACTGCCTGATTACCTAGGTTTCTTCGGTGGTGCTCGTTTTGTTCCTATCATTAGTGCTTTCGCTGCGCTTTTCTACGGTATCGTTCTGACTTTCATCTGGCCATTCTTTGGTGCAGCGTTCGGCGCTATCGGTGCAGCACTAGGTGAAATGACTGCATCTGGCCACGGCTACATCGCTTCTTTCATCTTCGGTGTTATTGAGCGTTCTCTAATTCCTGTCGGTCTACACCACGTATTCTACTTGCCACTTTGGCAGACAGAAATTGGTGCGACAGCAGAAGTTGCTGGTGAAGTGATCAAAGGTACACAAAACGTATTCTTCGCATCTCTGGCGTCTGGCGATTTCTCTCAGTTTACTTCTACTAACTTCATGACAGGTAAATTCCCGTTCATGATGTTTGGTTTGCCTGCAGCTGCATACGCAATGTACACATTAGCGGATGCGGAAAACAAGAAAGCTGCGGGTGGTCTACTGTTCTCAGTTGCGCTAACTGCATTCCTAACGGGTATCACAGAGCCAATTGAATTTACGTTCCTATTCCTGTCACCAGCGCTTTACTACGCGATTCACGTGCCATTGGCTGGTATTTCGTTCATGCTGATGGATATGCTGAATGTTAAAGTAGGTATGACGTTCAGTGGTGGTTTCATTGACTTCTCGCTATTTGGTATTCTTCCAGGTGTAACAGGGGTTGACAACCACTGGTACTTCATCCCTCTAGTGGGTATCGCATACGCATTTGTTTACTTCTTTGTTTTCCGTTGGTTTATCGTTAAGTTCGACGTTAAAACTCCGGGTCGCAAAGGCAGCGCAGTCGCTGTTGTCTCTAAGAAAGATTACCACGCAGCGAAAGGCGGTGCTGGTGACAACCAAAAAGCAAAAGACATGATTGAAGCACTTGGTGGTGCTGAGAACATCGTTGACGTTGATGCTTGTATTACTCGTTTGCGTATCACGGTTAAAAATGGTGCTGCAGTTAAAGAAAATGATTACTGGACTCAAGAGCTTGGCGCTCGTGGTCTAGTGAAAGTTGGCGACACTGGTATTCAGGCTATTTACGGTGCTGAAGCTGCTGGTTACAAAGCTCAAATTAACTCAGTACTTGGTAAATAATGAGTATTGGTGACAAATTTCGTAGAACAGGTGCATTCGTTATCGACCTGATGATAGCTAAGATGTTTACTCAGGTCGCTCTGTCTATTTTTGCACTTCTCGTGTCTAGTTTATGGAGCGATAAGGTGACGGGCTTATCATTAAATGATGATATTGCTCTGCCGATTTTGCTGGCAACAGTGGTGATGATGCTGTTGACTTATATCGGCATCTACCTTGGGTACTGTGCTGTTTGTTATAAAATGATAAACAAGTCGCTAGGTAAGTACCTGCTTCAAGTAGAGAACAGTCGCGGAATTGCGCAACTTAATTTGTCATCGTATTTATCTCGCGAAAGAGAAAAAATTGTTTATTTCCTTGCAACGTTGGGACTTTATGCCGCTTACTCGGCGATACAGTTTTATATGTATGACAGAGAACCTTTGCATGAGATACACGTTCAGCAAGCTCAGAAGTAACAATTCTTTCCAGTTTAAGCCCGCTATAACTTAGCGGGCTTAATTATATGGTCCGCCTCACTCTCAAGCCTACGCTTAGAGTAGGCAGTTAAATGAGGTGAACCATATGTCTTCCATTTATATTCTTGGCATTGATTTAGGTAAGCATTCCTTCCATGTAGTCGCACATAACTTCTCAGGCAAAGAAGTATTACGCAGGAAGTACAACCGCACCCAACTTCTTTCATTCCTTGCGACTCTAGAGACCACAACCATTGCATTTGAAGCTTGCGGCGGTGCTCATTGGCTAGCCCGAAAATGTGAGGAATTCGGTCATCAAGTTCGACTCATCCCTCCCCAATATGTCAAACCTTACGTTAAAGGTAACAAAAACGATTTTATTGATGCCTCGGCTATCGCCGAAGCGGCAAGTCGCCCATCCATGCGCTTTGTTGCAATAAAGACGGAAGAAGCTCAGGTGATCGCCTCTATACATCGTATTCGGGATGGCTACATCAAAGAGCGTACAGCCTGTATGTCTCGTATTGGCGCGATATTGCTAGAGTTTGGTCTGAGCTTACCTAAAGGGCATGCAAAGATGAAAGTGCTCTTCCAATGGTTAGCAGACCAAAACCAAGCGCTTCCTCAGAGTCTCATGCGTGAACTTCGTTGTGTTCACGAGCATTACTGTTATCTGAATGGGCAAGTCAAAGCTCAAGATAAGAAACTCCATGATATCTCCGAAAACAATGAGCTTGCTCAGTTGTTAAAGACCATTCCTGGGGTCGGGGACTTAACGGCAACACTTTGTATTGCCGATGTCAGCTCATCAGAGAATTTCAAAAATGGCCGAAATATGGCGGCGTGGCTCGGTTTGGTTCCAAGGCAATTTTCTACGGGAGGAAAGCCTAAACTACTGGGCGTAAGTAAGCGAGGAAATAAGCAGCTTCGGACCTTGTTTGTTCATGGTGCGAGAGCGGTACTCTCCAGACCTGAAACTACAGGAAAAGCCTTTGGTCAGTGGTTAGTTGACCTGAGAGCAATTAAACCATTTAACGTTGTGGTGGTAGCACTTGCGAACAAGCTGGTAAGAATAGCTTGGGCGGTGCTTCAACACCGCCAAGCTTTTAAGGCTGTACAGCCGTAACCAAGTTTGCAACGCCAATGAACGGGATGACAAAAACGGTCAATCGGCCAGATTAAGAACCTGACACAAAAAACAGCATCAAATGCTTTGGGCTTTTTGAGGATAATCTGGCGCAGATATCATCGTGGAGCTGGGAAGCGATTGCTCCCCAACAGGGACTCCGAATACATTAGCGCAAACCAACTCCGTCACTAGTAAATTGTAGTTGCAATCTAGAGGCGGACCATACATTTTTATATTATTAACGCTCTGTACAAATTTCCCCTTTATTTCTTTCGGTTTCAGCATCCTAAATGCTATTTATCACCTATGATTCTGTTATATTTTTTATTTTAATTATTCTCCGTGTTTATAATTGGAAGAATGACCATTGGTGATGAGTATTGTTTGTGTTTTTTCCAGAGAGACTTGTCAGTTAATTTGTTGTTTTCGTGATCTCGAAGAGGTTATTGTCCCGGAACTTTGAGGGTTATCAATAATATATTTTGAGCCATAAAATATACTCAATTTGTGGTTACATCTTAATTGGGTGCTAACATTTAGGCTACGGGGGGTGGCCGTTAGTACCCAAATAATACTTATATACTTATCAGGAGCTTGAACATGTTCAAAAACCTTTTTGCTAACCTGCAAAAAGTCGGTAAATCACTGATGCTTCCAGTATCGGTATTGCCGGTTGCAGGTATTCTTCTGGGTGTTGGTGCTGCCCATCTGAGTTTCATTCCAGAGATTGTTTCTAACCTAATGGAACAAGCTGGTGGTTCTGTATTTGGTCAGATGGCCTTGCTATTTGCTGTCGGTGTTGCTCTAGGCTTCACAAATAACGATGGTGTAGCAGGTCTGGCTGCAATCGTTGGTTACGGTATTATGACAGCGACGCTTGGTGTAATGGCTGGCGTCATGGGGGTTGAAAAAATCGATACTGGTGTACTAGGCGGTATCTTAAGTGGTGGTTTGGCTGCCTGGGCATTCAACCGTTTCTTCAAAATCCAGTTGCCTGAATACCTTGGTTTCTTTGCGGGTAAACGTGCTGTGCCAATCATCACTGGCTTCGGTGCGATCATTCTAGGTGTTATCCTTTCTTTCATCTGGCCACCAATTGGTAGTGGTATCAGTGCGTTCTCTCACTGGGCTGCGGATCAAAACCCACAATTGGCATTTGGTATCTACGGTATTGTGGAGCGTTCTCTAATTCCATTTGGCCTACACCACGTTTGGAACGTACCTTTCTTCTTCGAAGCAGGTAAATGTGTAAATGCTGCAGGCCAAGCACAGAACGGTGTGCTAACTTGTTACCTTGTTGCTGATGAGGCATCTCGTGCTGCGGGTAATGGCTTCGGTCAGCTAGCGGGTGGGTACATGTTCAAAATGTTTGGTCTACCAGCGGCAGCTATTGCTATTGCTCATTGTGCTAAGCCTGAAAACCGCGCGAAAGTCATGGGTATCATGGCGTCAGCTGCATTAACATCATTCCTGACTGGTATCACTGAGCCAATCGAGTTCTCGTTCCTATTTGTTGCTCCGTTATTATACGGAATCCACGCGCTACTAGCTGGTTCTGCATACGTGGTTTCGAACACTCTAGGTTTTGTGCACGGTACCTCTTTCTCTCACGGTCTTATCGACTTCTTAGTGTTGTCTGGTAATGCTCAAAAGATGGTTCTGATGATTGGTGTAGGTCTGGTTTACGCCGTTATCTACTACGTTGTGTTCCGCGCAGTTATTACTGCTCTTGACCTAAAAACACCGGGCCGTGAAGATGAAACTGAAAGTGCAGCGGCAACTTCAGGCTCAGACATGGGTGGTGAACTTGTAGCAGCATTCGGTGGTAAAGCGAACATCACTGGCTTAGATGCATGTATTACGCGTCTACGTGTTGCAGTGGCTGACACTGCAGCTGTCGACCAAGACAAACTAAAACAGCTAGGCGCTGCAGGTGTTGTTGTTGTAGCTGGTGGTGTTCAGGCTATCTTCGGTACTAAGTCTGATAACCTAAAAACAGAAATGGATGAGTGGATTCGTAACCACGGCTAATCTCAGTTGTTCATTACTTATGTGAAAGGGGGCTTCGGCCTCCTTTTTGATGTCTGTGTATTCTAATCTCAATACGTTAATCACGGCATAGTTATACAAACTTCCTATATCGACACTTCTTCCTATTAAAGCGCTTACCTGTATTCATGTGACGATAAACTCATCTTAACTTTCTTGCGTGTTTCCATACATCCTTCTTACCCTTCATTGACATTATAAAATCCAGTCGTGTTTGAATTATGCACGATGTTTTTTTAAGAATTGATAATGCTTATGAACAAGAAACTAATAATACTGGCAGCAGGACTGATGTCTGGCACTGCAATGGCTGCTAATGGCACCTCTGATTTAGCTGTTGGTATGGCTGTCGATCAGCAACTGAGCGTTGTTGTAGAGATTGATAAGACTTACCGCGGGATTATTGGTAACGACGGTATGGCTTTTGATTACATTGCCAAACGCGGTACGTTTGATCAAAACGTTCCGGTGACCTGGTATGTCGGTGTCGGTGGTTGGTATGAGTGGGATGATGAATTCGGTGTGCGTGTACCACTAGGTGTGAATTGGGCTCTCTCTCAGGGCTGGGATGTATACGCTCAGCTTCATCCTGAGCTCGACCTTTACAAAGGTGTAGATATACAGCTTGGCGGCGCCGTTGGTGTGAAGTACAGCTTTTAATACCAATCGTAGTAAACAAGTGACCAATGATTTATTACGCTTGGCCTGATTTATTACTAATGAAAAAATGCCGGCTCAGTAGCCGGCATTTTTATTGTTGATAACAAGGGTTATTGCTTATTCATTGCTCGTTTGATGCAAATGGCCGCACCACCCCAAGTAATGCCTAAGCCAAGAACCATCATGATGATTGCGCTGGTTGTCATTTTGTTGTCTCCTTGCGGTTTACAGCGTTAATTAATAGCCCGAAGATAAATAGCGCAGCAATCAATGCCCAACCCAACGTTAGGTCGTAACCGCCATAGCCGTCGGTAAATAGAGCATAAAGCTTGGTTGCTAAGATTACGGCTAGCATGATTGGTGTGACAAAGCGCAAGCATACTTCAAACCATTGGCCGATTGAGAAATCAGAACGCTCGTTAACGTAGTCACGAACTTCTGCAACGCGGTTTAATAGCCACGCCATCAATATGATTTCGATCAAGCCACCTACCATGATACCTACGTTGTTTGCAAAGTGATCAACCAGATCGAGCAGTAACAATCCACCGTTGGTTGCGAATGCCATGGATACAACGAAACCAGTACCAATCACAACGTTTGCCGCTTTCTTACGAGTCCAGTTTAATTTGTCGATAATTGCTGATGTTACGGCTTCCATGATAGAGATATGAGAGCTTAAACCAGCGACAACCAAAGCAAAGAAGAACAATGGACCAAGAATATAAGGTGCTGGCAATAGGTTAATTGCCGCAGGTAAAGTTACAAAAGCAAGACCAACACCAGCTGAAACCACTTCTGTTAACGGTTTACCTTGCTCTTGAGCCATGTAGCCCAATACCGAGAAGATCATGATGCCGGAAAGGATAGAGAAGCCACAGTTGATCAATACCGTCATAAACGCATTGTTTGTGATGTCTGATTTCTCTGGCAAGTAGCTAGAGTAGGCCAGCATAATGGCAAAACCAATACTTAGGGTAAAGAAGATCTGACCATAAGCGGCTGCCCATACTTTAACATCCCAAATTTTGCTGAAGTCAGGTTCGAACATGTAGTTCACGCCATCTAGTGCACCTGGTAGGAACACCATGCGGCCGATAAGGAACAGCACCATCAAGAACAAAACTGGCATCATGATCTTTGATGCACGCTCGATTCCTGATTTCACGCCACTTGCAATCGCAACATAAGTAATGGCCCAAGCAATCACCATAGACAGTGCAATTTTCCATTGGATGCTACCTAGGTTAGTTGGTGAATTATCACCTAACTTTAGGTATTCACTGAAGAAAAATGCATTGGTATCCGCTCCCCAGCCCTGGCTGAACGACAAACCAAAGTAAGAAATAGACCAACCGATCACGGCAACATAGTAAACGGCGATGACGGCAGCAACCCCTACCTGAAACCAGCCAAGCCACTCAAATTTTGAATGAATCTTTGCTAGCGTCTTTGGTGCCGAACCACGGTATTTTTGTCCCATACTGAACTCTAGGATCATGAATGGAATACCTGCAGTGATCATGGCAAAAAGGTAAGGAATAAAAAATGCGCCGCCACCGTTTTCGTAGGCCATGTATGGGAAACGCCAAATGTTACCCAGACCGATCGCTGATCCTACCGCTGCTAAGATGAATCCCGCGCGGGATCCCCATTGTTCTCGCTTCATATTTGACTCCTGTACAACTCCCTAAGGAATGAAGCTCTTTCTGTCAAGCAGGGCAATTTGTTAAAAGTTAGGGAAACTGCTATCCATCAGTTTTTATAGCCTAAATTCTAAGTTGTTATTAATTTGCCGTATTTTATTCTGCTTTACATGAAAGAATTCAGAGTTTAACTCTTAAATTGTTGATGTGTGTTTGATAAAACTGAAATATTTATCTGTTTTCACTATTCAGACTAACTTCTAATAATTACAAGCGCAACAGATTCTAATTGTTAATACTAGTATTTTGTCTGGTTATAATGTGGTTAATTTCGGTTTTTTTGGGGTTTATTTTAGTTTTTTAAGGATGATCTCAAAATAAATGACTGCTATATGACTGATAATTTGGTTATAAGGACTATTTTGATTATTTAGGGGGTATGTCTAGCTTTTGTACACCACCTAGAAGATGTTTCGTCAATGTGTTGCAGTTAAAAGAGAAAACTAAATCCGACATTGGATTGAAATTGCTTCCTCTTCTACCTTGCCGCCTGCTGTGTAGCTCATAAATGGTGTGACTATAATGTTCGCTTGGACGTTGAAAGCAACACTCATTAAAATACTCGCAATCAAATAGCTGACGCCCTATCTTCTTATTATGCCTAAGCTAATTGTGATGGCTTAGTCAAAACCGCGCGAACAAATTAAGCAAATCTTGAACATATTTCACACTGGTGTTATTAATTTGTTACAGTTCAAGGAGGTGTTTATGGAACACGATCTCAAATCCGCACTAATCATCGTTGCCGCTGTCTTCGCAGTTATTTTGTCATACGGAATTATTGCGATTACTTCGGCTTAATCTAAGTTTGCTTTGTTAGAAGGCATAAGCCGATGATACGTAACAGCGGTATAATTACCGATAGCCATACTGAGCTCGATATCAATGTTTACGAACATTTCAGGCATGGCAAAACTGCTCTTGTAACGCAAGGTGGAGGGCAGCGAGGAATTTTTACCGCTGGAGTGCTCGATGCATTCTTACTTTCCAATTTTGATCCCTTCGATGAATTCTATGGTACTTCCGCTGGCGCACTTAACTTGTGTCCCTATTTATGTCGTCAGCATGGTATGGGTAAGGCTTTTATTACTGAACTGACCACCTCTCCCAAGTTTTTTAATCTTTTCCGTTATATTCGTAAGCAGCAATATTTGGGGCTGGAGTGGGCGTTAGAAAGAATTCAGGATTTTCCTTACAAACTGGACCTCGACATGGGACGCAAGGCACTCGGCACGAGAGGGGCTTTTGCTGCTGTCACTAATGTCGAAACGCTTTCTGATCAGTACCTTCCCATGCTGGACGATTCTTGGTTTCAAACCATGTTGGCAACGTGTGCTATTCCCAAGTTATACCTTGGCCCTGTTGATGTTGGGGGGCATAAATTTGTCGATGGAGGTGTTTCCGCTTCGATCCCTGTTCAAGAAGCCTGGCGACAGAATGCGCGTAATATTATTGTCATCCGCACGGAGCCTTACTCTGAGACCGACGCAAGGGTACAAAGTGAAGTAGGGGATACGTCAGTTCAGTGGTATCGCGAGTCGATAAACTCCGTTCAGCAATCGTGGCAACAAAAAGTGAGTCAGTGGAAGTCGGACTGGGCGTCCTTTTTCCAGCAGAAAATTAATACTGCTCATCAATCTAAGCTGACTGGCGAAATGCTTTTAAATGGCGGACGATGGCTGTTTGGAGCAGATAACTTGTATCGATTGAGTCATCTTATCGGAGAGAATTTTGACTCTGGTTTAGCTGATATGCTGATGATCCATTACCAAACATTTGAGCTTACTCAGGCATTCCTCTCTACGCCACCTGATGATACTTTCATTCTACAAATCGCGCCAAAAGAAGCCCTTCAGGCCTCTTCTTTGTTAAGTGCCCCCGAAGCATTAGAGCATGACTATCAGTTAGGTTTGCAGGCTGGTTATAACTTCGTCCAACTTTATGACCAGCTGAATATTGATCTCGACTTAGAAGGACGTGAAAGCGCTTAGTGTTCTGACTTGCTGCTTATGGACATTAAAAAGGGCTCTGATTAGAGCCCTTCGACTTTTATGGTGTCACATTATGCAGGCATAATACGCATGCAGTTGGTTGATCCAACGACATCCATTACGTCACCTTGAGTGATAATGACCAAATCACCTTCGTCTAAAAAACCTTGTTGTTTTAAACAGTTAATAGCATCTTGTGCGGTTGGTAACCCTGCATCTCCTTTAGAGTTAAAATAGACAGGCGTGACACCTCTATATAATGCGGAGCTGTTCAATGTTGATTCATTTCTTGATAAGGCAAAAATAGGTAACCCTGAGCTCAGACGAGACATCATTAAAGCGGTTCTGCCAGACTCGGTTAAGGAGATCATTGCCTTAATACCTTTCATATGGTTGGCAGAATACATGGTTGCCATCGCAATGGTTTCTTCTGCGGTATCAAAGGATCGTTCAAGGCGATATGTCGAAAGACTGGCTTCAGACATTTTCTCTGCACCCATGCAGACTTCCGCCATTGATTTAACGGTTTCAACCGGGTATTGACCCGCCGCGGTTTCTCCCGATAGCATGACCGCATCGGTGCCATCTAACACCGCGTTTGCCACATCCATGACTTCGGCACGGGTTGGCATTGGGCTTGTGATCATCGATTCCATCATCTGGGTTGCAGTGATAACGATACGGTTTAAGCTGCGAGCACGACGAATAAGCTTCTTCTGCACACCAATAAGCTCTGGATCACCAATCTCGACCCCTAAGTCTCCGCGGGCGACCATAACAACATCGGATGCCAAGATGATGTCGTCAATCGACTCATTGCTCTCTACGGTTTCGGCGCGCTCTACTTTGGCGACCAACTTCGCTTCTAAACCCGCATCTCGCGCTAAACGTCGCGCATAATGCATATCTTCGCCATTACGTGGGAAAGAAATCGCTAAATAATCGACTTTGATTTCTGCGGCAGTAAGAATGTCAGCCTTATCTTTATCCGTTAATGCTTCTGCGGATAATCCGCCGCCTTTTTTGTTAATGCCTTTGTTGTTCGACAGGGCACCACCAACCGTGACGCGAGTATGTACTTTATTACCCTCTACGCTGGTGACTTGTAACTGAACTCGGCCATCGTCAAGTAACAGAACATCATTAGGTGCGACGTCTTGTGGCAATTCTTTGTAGTCTAAACCGACCGTTTCTTGGTTGCCTTCACCTTTTGGCAAGTCGCTGTCTAAGGTGAATTTGTCACCGATTTTGAGCATCACTTTGCCATCTTTGAATGTAGATACGCGGATTTTCGGACCCTGCAAGTCGCCTAAGATAGCAACCTGTCGTCCTAGTTTTGCGGCAATTGCACGGACTTTGTTGGCACGTTGAATATGATCTTCGCTGCTACCGTGTGAAAAGTTCAGCCGCACAACGTTAGCGCCAGCTTTGATGATCTCCTCAAGTACGTTGTCTTTATCAGTGGAAGGCCCAAGTGTGGTAACGATCTTTGTTCTTCTCAATTTGGATGTCATAGATTCTCCGAAGAATGCTAGTGTGGGACAAGGTAACTCGAATTGTATTTAAGTATATGCATAGAATGCTTTGGTTAAGATGAACACGAGCAAAAAGTTCGCCACCTTTATAAATACTAACCGCATTACATAGTTTGGTCTTGCTAGTGATAACCGCCTGGCTTGGAGTAGCTTACTAATTTAGTCAAAAAAATAAGTTATTTTTTACACAATTTAGCAGGTGTAAATTTTCCGTTATTTGATTAAATACACAAACAAGCAGGTTTCTGCGTGACGCTTGTCACGGGGATTTATTAATTCACTTCACAATTAGTTCGCAAAGTAAAAAAATTGCCTTGTTATAGAATTTTGGAGTGCAGAATGTACATGGCTCAACCGGGCCATATTGATCATATCAAACAGATCAATGCTGGTCGGGTATACAAACTAATTGACTTAAAGGGTCCAATATCTCGAATTGATTTGTCCAAGCAAAGTGAGCTTGCGCCTGCAAGTATCACCAAAATCACTCGAGAATTAATTGAAGCACACTTGATTCATGAAACAACTGTTCAAGAGGCCACCAGTCGTGGTCGTCCCGCTGTCGGTTTACAGGTTAATAATGAAGGTTGGCAGTTTTTGTCAATGCGTTTAGGCCGTGGTTATTTAACTATCGCGCTCCATGAGCTCGGCGGCGATGTATTAATTGATACAAAAATTGAAATTCATGAGCTGGACCAAGACGATGTGCTTGAGCGCTTGCTTTACGAAATTGATGAGTTTTTTCAAACCTATGCTGATCAGTTAGGTCGAGTGACCAGTATTGCCATTACGCTGCCAGGTCTTGTGAACTCAGAGCAAGGTATCGTGTTGCAAATGCCTCATTACAATGTAGAAAATCTAGCTCTGGGACCTGAAATCTACAAGGCAACAGGTTTACCAGTCTTTGTTGCTAATGACACACGAGCTTGGGCACTAGCAGAGAAACTGTTTGGTCATTCTAAAGATAATGAAAACTCTGTCCTGATCTCGATTCACCATGGCTTAGGTGCAGGTATTATTCTTGATGGACGCGTGTTGTTAGGTCGCCACGGAAATATCGGTGAATTAGGTCATATTCAGATAGATCCAAATGGTAAACGCTGCCATTGTGGCAATATTGGCTGTTTGGAAACGGTTGCCAGCTCACAGGCTATCCGTGAAGAAGTTGTCAGACGTATTGCTGATGGTGAGGCGTCTAGCCTTGCCGAACAAGAAGAGATGAGTATCGAGAGCATATGCGAAGCCGCCGCTAGTGGTGATCCTCTTGCGGTGGATGTGATCGAAAAACTAGGCGGTTATCTGGGCGCTGCAATTGCGATTGTGATTAACCTTTTTAACCCGGAAAAGATCTTGATTGGTGGCGTTATCAATCAGGCAAAAGACGTACTCTATCCTGCTATCCGCCGTTGTATTGAAGAGCAGAGCTTACCGGTTTATCACCAAGATCTGGAACTGGTAGAGTCTCGTTTCTACAAGCAAGCGACAATGCCGGGAGCGGCACTGGTAAAACAGGCGCTGTATGACGGGCAATTATTGATGAAAGTGGTAGAGGGTTAATCTCTTTTATTAACGTTATATCTGATATATCAAAGGGATGAGACTTAAATTCTCATCCCTTTTGTTACTTGCCTGCTCCTAAACGTTCGTGAGCTAGTGAAAGTCCCGTGATTTGCTTTGTAACTCCGTTAAGTGATGAGTGCAATCAATCAGCTTGCCAGCAATTACGTGTGTTACTTCTCCTTCTTTTTCTACAATTCCCTTAACCATCATTACCTTAGATGTGAGATAAGCCTGTTTTTGTGCTCGGGCGGTGGCGCTCCAAACGACAACATTAATATTTCCTGTATCGTCCTCTAAAGTGATAAAGGTAACCCCTGCAGCGGTACCGGGAGATTGGCGTCCGGTCACTAGCCCAACCACGGTCACCAGTGATTTATGTTCTTTCTCGACTAACTGTAGCATGCGGGTAAAACGCGGCAGCTTACCTGCTTGCTCCAATAAAGTAATCGGATGGCGATTGAGAGAAAGCCCTGTACTGGCATAATCTTCAATCAGGTTTTCATACTCAGAAGGTTGGGTTTGATAGTCAATAACAGGTTCTTGCACATCATGAAATAAAGGCAAGTCCGATAGGGAGTCCATGGCCGCCCAACGAGCACTGTAGCGATTACCCGATAAGATCTGCAACGCATTCGCGGATGCTAACAGTTCGATATCGCGGCGGTTTCTCAAGATTTGCTTTACTTCCTGAATGGAGCGATAACCGTTTTTAGGACGATGCTCAATAAGTCGGTTTACGCTCTCTTCACTGAGTCCTTTGACTAAACGAAAGCCAAGTTGCACACCTAGCCGTCCGTTAGAGCGCGGGATAAGATGGTGTCGATAGTGTGAAAGATTGACGCAGATTGGCAAGACTTCGATGCCATGACGACGAGCATCCTGCACCAGTTGCGAAGGACTGTAAAAACCCATTGGCTGGCTATTCAATAGCGCGGTATAAAACTCGGCGGGGTAGTAGTACTTCAGCCAAGATGAACAATACGCCAGCACCGCAAATGAAGCGGAATGGCTTTCCGGGAAGCCGTATTCGCCAAATCCACAAATCTGCTCGAAGATGCGTTCCGCAAAGGCTAAATCATAGTCTCGCTCACGCATACCATCGATAAGCTTGGGTCTGAATTTTGCGAGATCGCCATTCTTTTTCCAGGCAGCCATCGCCCGGCGTAGTTGGTCGGCTTCACCGCCACTAAAGCCAGCAGCAACCATGGCGAGTTTAATCACTTGTTCCTGAAAAATCGGCACGCCCATGGTTCGCTCTAAGACACTTTTCACAGCTTCTGAAGGGTAGCTGACAGGTTCTTCACCATTGCGCCTTTTCAGAAAGGGATGAACCATATCACCCTGAATGGGTCCCGGACGCACAATCGCAATTTGAATCACCAAGTCGTAATAACAGGCAGGCTTTAAGCGAGGGAGCATGCTCATTTGTGCCCTGGATTCGATCTGAAATACCCCGACAGTGTCTGCTTTCTGGATCATGCGATAAACATTGGGATCGTCCTGAAGCCGGGTGATCTCGGCAATGGAAAGTGATCGCTGGTGGTGCTTTTCCACCAGTTGAAAGCACTTTCTGATCGCATTCAGCATGCCTAATGCGAGTACATCGACCTTGAGCAGTTTTAAGCTTTCTAAATCGTCTTTGTCCCACTGAATGATGGTGCGATCTTCCATCGCGGCGTTTTCTACCGGAACTAACTCGTATAACGGTCCAGACGAAATCACAAAGCCACCGACGTGTTGAGACAGATGGCGAGGAAAGCCGATGATCTCGTTCACCAATTGAATAAACTGCTGTCCCTTAAGCGACTCTGGGTGTAATCCGAGCTCAACAATCTGCGCTTGCCAGCCGTGGCTACGATCGCGTCGGTTAACATTCTTAATGAAAAAGTCCAGCTGGGTTTCTTCTATCCCCAGTGCTTTACCGACTTCTCTGACTGCGCTTTTGAAACGATAACTGATGACGGTTGCAGCCAGAGCTGCGCGCTCGCGACCATATTTCTTATAGATATATTGAATGACTTCTTCCCGGCGTTCGTGCTCAAAGTCGACATCAATATCTGGCGGCTCATCTCGTTCTTTACTGATAAACCTTTCGAACAGTACAGCGATTTGCCTTGGGTCCACGGAGGTGATTTCCAGGCAATAGCACACCACTGAGTTTGCCGCAGAGCCGCGTCCCTGATAGAGAATGCCTTGCTTTTTTGCAAACATCACAATGTCGTGAATGGTTAAAAAGTAATAGTGGTATTTCAGCTCTTTAATTAATGCGAGTTCATTCTCGATAGTTTTCTGGATGGCTTCTGGAACACCTTCAGGAAAACGTCTTTTCTTGCCGCGTTCAACTAACCTACGCAGGTAAGAATCTGGCGTGTAGCCGTCAGGAATTAACTCCGCAGGATATTCGTATTTCAGTTCGCTCAGCTTAAATTCACACAAATTAGCGATGTGTTGGCTTTCTGCCAGCCATTTTGGTTTGTAGACGCGGGAAAGTTTATTGAGTGGTCGTAAAGCACGTTCAGCATTTGAAAGCCGTTCAAAGCCGAGCTGATCAACGCTGCAACTGTGTTTCACTGCGGTGAGCACATGTTGTAAGGGCAAGCGTTCGACCGAATGCATGAGTACACCACCACAAGCGGTAATCGGTAACTGAAGTTCATGGGCGAGTTTTTCACAATGGTTGGTATATGCCGAATCATCGCCACCAAGGTGACGCTGGATGGCAACCCATAAGCGGCTTGTATGATGTTGGTTTAACCAGCGTCCCCAGTAATGATCGCTGTTTTGGTGGGTTGGGAGCCATAAAACAAAACAGTGACGAATTGACATCAAGTCCCATTCAGAGAGTTGATAGCTGCCTTTTTCACTGCGCCGTCTTGCGTTGGTGATAATACGGCACAGTTCTGCATAAGCTTTACGACATGGGCATAATAAGACCACTTGGCATTCATCATTGAGCCAAAACATGCTGCCTACGATTTGCTTGATATCGAGCTTATGTTGCTGGATCGTGGTATGTGCTTTTACGATACCTGCAACGGAACATTCATCCGTTATCGCAATGGCCTGATAATGGAAAAAAGCGGCTTGCAGTACCAGCTCTTCTGCATGAGAAGCTCCGGTAAGAAAAGAGAAATTGGACTGACAAAACAGTTCTGAATAACTCGTCATGACTTAACAAAAATACCCGTGAAGAAACCAATGTTTGTGTTGATCGCGAAATACCCATAGCCAGCGGCCTTGTCTGGTGTGTGCAATGTAGTAATCACGCATGATCTCATCGCCATCCCACCACCCTGAAACAATTCGCTCTGGTCCGTGTACCAGAGATACTTGCTCTTGAAGCGGTATTGGCCTCGGTAATTGCATCGCCGGACGCAGCAATTGAGGAATGGATGAAAGCGCGACATCAGGTTCATCGGCTGAACGATATTGGCAGGCTTTTTCTGGTCTTGGGTCGTAAGCAATCTCTGGCTTGAGCACAGAGTTCTTCCCCAGTTTGGCCTGCAATAAAGAGAGCAGTTCCAAAGCGTTCATTCGACCTTTCTGCCCGGCAAAGAGATCGCAAGTACTGCTGGCAGGCTCGCCTTGTCGAATTACCTGTAACGTCAGGCCAATCACAGGGCCATTGAGCGTTAGAGATTCCAGGCTCAAGCTGGCGAGTTGCTGCCAGCGGTGGCATAAGTAGTCCCCTTGCGCGGAAGTGAGTTGAAGGTGCTGCTCTTGTTTATCTCGCTGCTGGAGTGTCAAACGGAGTTCGAAGGCCACTTTATCTCTTAGCTTTAAAAAGGTTTCGAGTTGACTCAGTAACTTCACAAGCGGCTTCTCGATCCATTGAACATTTTCGAGTTCAAATAACAGTTCTAAATAGACTTGGAATGATTCCGTAGGATGATAAAAGTCGACAGGGTGTTTAAATTGGCCGGTCAGTCGCCCTACATAGTTCACGAGATCAATATCAAAACGTCGCGCGATGTCCTGCAGTGGCAGTTCAAGCAGATCTTGTAACGTACTCACGCCGACACGATGTAACATCTCCACCGTCGCCGTGGATAAATCAGTCAGTGTTAGTGGCAAAGAGGAGAGTGATTGCTGAATACGCGCTTTGTCTTCAATCAACTGATTACTTCCAGACAGAGCCATGAGTTTGGCAGCGAATGGGGAAAACCCACAGCCAAACTGAACACTTAGCTTGAGTGAGGCGAGGTGAGTAGAGACTTTTTGCCAGTAGTTATCTAGCCCCTCATAGAGACAGAGCATGGGCGTTGCGCGTAGCAGGATCCCCTGATTTGGCATCAGCACGACATCAGAAGTGATCAGATACAGCCACTGGGCAACTTCCTGTAATTTTTTCCGCTCGGTTTTTGGCTGGTAAGGGTGGACTTGTAAGTCACGACATAAAGATGCCGCGCTACCCAAGCCCATATTAGGTTTAATGCCATGTTGTTTCGCAATGTCATTATATTGAATGACGCGACAACGCTGGCTTTCAACAATGACCACTGGCTGATCTTGAGTGTCACCAAATAGGGTGTCTAATTGTAAGCGAGGGAAGTGCAAGTAAATCCACAAAGACATGCTATTACCCTTGATTTAACATCGGGAAATTCACGACTGTCGACGGAATATGTGCCTTAGTCGGTACAACAAGTTGTGGGTAATGATGCCGGAAGTTAATCTCGATCTGGCCTTTTCTCCAGCCACCTTTGCGTTTTAATACCTCAACGCTGACCCCTTGATCGCTCCCTTGTACTTTGAGGCTGAGTGACACTGGCAGGGATAGACGGTTTGCTCGAACTGGTTTCAACATAAACAGAGGGCAAGAACCTTGCTCACTGGCGACTTGCAGACGTTTGACCTGATGGATCTCAAGTTCTTCTTGCCACAGGAGTACATTGGTACATACGCCACTTTTTAGGCATTGCTCCGCTGTCCAGAGCGCATCACGCTGGTGCTCAGGAGTGATGACCCAGACCTGATTAATGTCCAGGCCGATACTGTGTAGGAAGAATGAGTTCATCAGAGCAGGTGGCTGAATAAACGCGGTTACACCGCTGGTCAAAAAGGATTTCAAATAAGGTGCGAGCAGGCGCAATTCACCGACACTGCCTACAGACTCCATCTCGATCACCCCATGAGGTGGAAAGCCTCCACCCAACAGCGTATCCAGTTCTGGAAAGCCAGAGCGATGGAGGAACTGATGTGGGTCCGCTTTGGTTAAATTTGCCTGCCAAACAAGATGCTGGCTTTTTAGGTGCTGAATAATATCTTGCATAACTAGGGACAGTAGACTTTAATTGACTGTATATATATACAGTATATTTCTGTGGTGCAAAGTAGCAAGATTTTTGTGGTGAGAAAAATAAAAAAGGCAGCGCTTGCTGCCTTTTCAATCGGTTATGTCTGGAGTGATAACTGAATTATTTACGCTTCGGTTGCGCGTCAATGCACTGACCATTCACATCAGTCACACTTGGGTCCATCAGGTGCAGGTACAACGGCATCAGATCCTGTGGTGTTTTCAGCAGGTTTGCATCTTCACCTGGGTATGCTTTTTCACGCATGCGAGTACGTGTTGCACCTGGGTTGATGGCATTAACGCGCATTGGGGTATCACTTAACTCATCAGCCAGGGTTTGCATCATGCCTTCTACTGCGAATTTCGAGATAGCGTATGGGCCCCAGAAAGCACGACCTGAGTGGCCAACGGTAGAAGAGGTAAAGATAATACGGCCAGCTTCAGATTTGCGCATCACAGGTAGCAGTGCTTGAGTCATCAGAACTTCGGCTTTCACGTTGATTTGCATGATGTCGTCGAAGTCTTCTTCATTGATCTGTTCGAATGGGCACAGTGTGCTCAAAACACCGGCGTTGTGTAGTAGACCATCAAGGCGTCCGAACTGGCCTTCGATTGTCTCTGCCATATCAATGTAGTTCTGCTTTGTTGCCCCTTTTAAATCAAGAGGAATAATTGCGGCTTGTGGGTAACCAGCGGCTTCAATTTCGTCGTAAATGGATTCAAGGTTTTGAACGTTTCTGCCCAATAAAATCACCGTTGCACCGTGCTTTGCGTATGAAAGTGCGGCTTGACGGCCAATACCATTACCTGCGCCGGTAACAAGAATGACTTTATCTTTTAAGGCATCTGCTGAAACGGAGTAGTCCACGGTGTTTAATCCTTATTATTGTAAGTGGGTCCATGATAGTTAATTGGCGCTAATTACGCCGGTTTCTCAATGGAAAATCTTGGTAATCGTGACAAGATGGTTACAATACACCAATTCATATGTTATACCAATTCCAGAACGTCCGTTAGGCATGCTATCAATCAGAACAACGGGTTACAAACCAAGTTGCCTTCTCTCTGATTTTTCGGTGTAGCATAGCGACATATTCGCTGGAGTGAGATAAAGGAGCTCTCATTGGAATTTATATTAGATTACGGTCTATTTTTGGCCAAGATTGTCACAGTCGTTGCTGCGATCGTTGTCCTGATTGTGCTTGTTAAATCGGCTGGTGGAAAGTCAGGTGTGCCAAAAGGTGAACTCGAGATCACCAACCTTTCTGAGCAGCATAAGCAGTCTGTTGAGCAATTAGAGCATCATTTACACGATGAGGCTTTCCTCAAAGCTCGTGATAAAGCCCTCAAGAAAGAAGAAAAAGAAAAGAACAAATCCCGCGAGAAAGAGATCAAACAAGCAAGTAAAGACGGTGAGCTAGATAGCAAACGCGAACCACACCTGTTTGTTCTCGACTTCAAAGGCAGTATTGATGCCAAAGAAGTGAACTCATTACGTGAAGAAGTCACCGCGATTTTGGCTGTAGCTCGTGAAGGGGACGAAGTCCTACTGCGTTTAGAGTCTGGTGGGGGCATGGTGCATGGCTACGGCTTGGCGTCTTCTCAGCTTGATCGTATTAAAGCCGCTGGTTTGCCATTAACCATCGCCGTGGATAAAGTGGCGGCAAGTGGTGGTTATATGATGGCGTGTGTGGCAGACAAAATCGTCTCTGCACCCTTTGCCATTGTGGGCTCAATTGGCGTGATCGCACAAATTCCAAACTTCAATAAGTTATTGAAGAAGCATGATATCGAGTACGAACAACTTACCGCAGGTGAGTACAAGCGTACTCTGACTATGTTTGGAGAAAACACCGACAAAGCTCGTGATAAATTCAAGCAAGAGCTAGAAGAAACTCACGTACTATTCAAAGACTTCATTCGTGAGCGCCGCCCAAGCTTAGAGCTAGAAAAAGTAGCCACTGGCGAACACTGGTTTGGTACTCAGGCAAAAGAACGTGGTCTGGTCGACGAAATATGCACGTCTGATGATCTCGTTGTTGCGGCATGCAAAGACAAGACAGTATTAGCCGTTCACTACGTACCGAAGAAAAAACTGGCTGATAAGCTAGCGGGTATTGCGAGTAAAATGGCAGACAGTGTCATCTTAAAACTGGCTGAACGTGGACAAAAACCAATCGGTTAATCACGGGTCATTGCTAAAAGTGATATCCAGATTGAACATGGCGAGGGTGAAAAGCTCTCGCCATTTTTATGTGATTTTTTAAATTTACTTATAAATCAGGTTGCTCATGCAGTGTAATGCATTGAATGACATTTTTCCTCGCTCCAGAAGGCAATTACCCGTATAATGCGCGCCTCGAAAACCGAGCAAATTGCGAAAAGAAATAATAGGTGGAGAAGAACATGTCCTCTCAAACTCCGGTTGTAACCGTAGATGGACCGAGTGGTGCAGGTAAAGGCACTTTGTGTATGTTGCTAGCGGAAAAGTTGGGTTTCCAACTTTTAGACTCTGGCGCAATTTATCGAGTACTTGCACTCGCTGCTATTCACCATGGTGTTGATACTGAGTCTGAGGATGCGCTTGTCCCACTGGCTACACACCTAGATGTTCAATTTATCGCTGAAGGTGATCTGGTTAAGGTTATTTTAGAAGGCGAAAATGTCTCCGGTGAGCTTCGTAAAGAAGAAACGGGGATGGCGGCATCTAAAGTCGCTGCGCTGCCACGTGTCCGTGAAGCATTATTGCGTCGTCAACGTGCCTTTGAAACGGCGCCAGGTCTCGTTGCCGATGGCCGTGATATGGGAACCGTTGTATTCCCACATGCACAAGCGAAAATTTTCCTTGATGCGAGCGCAGAAGAGCGTGCAAATAGACGCCTTAAACAGTTGCAAGATAAAGGGTTAGATGTTAGATTTGCTGACCTTTTAAGCGAGATCCAAGAGCGTGACGATCGCGATCGTAACCGCCCAGTGGCGCCACTACGCCCTGCAGAGGATGCGCTTGTGCTAGATTCAACGTCGATGAGTATCGACGAAGTGGTAGAAAAGGCACTACAATATATCGAATCGAAGCTAGCTGAGTAACGATACTCATCTAGGCTAAGAGCGTTGGTCGCAAGGATGATGACTGGCGAATTTAATAACCCCATGCGGTAGGATACCCGTGGACGTTTAATTTATTGAAGATTAAATAAATGACTGAATCTTTTGCTCAACTCTTTGAAGAGTTTCTAAACGAAACAGAATTCCAACAAGGCAGCATCGTTAAAGGTACTGTAGTAGCTATCGAGAACGGTTTCGTTCTTGTTGACGCTGGTCTTAAGTCTGAATCTGCTATCCCTGCTGAACAGTTCAAGAACGCTGCTGGCGAACTTGAAGTTGAAGTTGGCGCTGAAGTTGACGTAGCTCTAGACGCTGTTGAAGATGGTTTCGGTGAAACTCAACTTTCTCGTGAGAAAGCTAAGCGTCACGAAGCTTGGATCGTACTTGAGAAAGCTTACGAAGAAGCTGAAACTGTTGTTGGTATCATCAACGGTAAAGTTAAAGGCGGTTTCACTGTTGAACTAAACGGTATCCGTGCTTTCCTTCCTGGCTCTCTAGTAGACGTACGCCCAATCCGCGACACTGCTCACCTAGAAAACAAAGAGCTAGAGTTCAAAGTTATCAAACTTGACCAAAAACGTAACAACGTAGTTGTTTCACGTCGTGCTGTTATCGAATCTGAAAACAGTGTTGAGCGTGACGAGCTTCTAGAAACTCTACAAGAAGGTTCTGAAGTTAAAGGTATCGTTAAGAACCTTACTGACTACGGTGCGTTCGTTGACCTAGGTGGCGTTGACGGTCTTCTACATATCACAGATATGGCTTGGAAGCGCGTTAAGCACCCATCTGAAATCGTTAACGTTGGTGACGAGATCCAAGTTAAAGTTCTTAAGTTCGACCGTGAGCGTACTCGCGTATCACTAGGTCTTAAGCAACTAGGCGAAGATCCATGGGTAGCAATCGCTAAGCGTTACCCAGAAGGTCACAAACTAACTGGTCGCGTAACTAACCTAACTGACTACGGCTGCTTCGTTGAAATCGAAGAAGGCGTTGAAGGTCTAGTTCACGTTTCAGAAATGGATTGGACTAACAAGAACATCCACCCATCTAAAGTTGTTAATGTTGGCGACGAAGTTGAGGTTATGGTTCTTGAAATCGACGAAGAGCGTCGTCGTATCTCTCTAGGTCTGAAACAGTGTAAAGCTAACCCATGGCAGTCATTCGCTGAAGCACAAGCTAAAGGCGACAAAGTTACTGGTAAGATCAAGTCTATCACTGACTTCGGTATCTTTATCGGTCTAGAAGGCGGCATTGACGGTCTAGTTCACCTATCTGACATTTCTTGGAATGTTGCTGGCGAAGAAGCTGTACGTGAGTACAAGAAAGGCGACGAGATCTCTGCAGTTGTTCTAGCAGTAGACGCAGAGCGTGAGCGTATCTCTCTAGGCGTTAAGCAAATGGAAAATGACCCATTCAATGCTTACGTTGCAGACAACAAGAAAGGTACTCTAGTTAACGCTACAGTAACTGCTGTTGACGCTAAAGGTGCTACTGTTGAAATCGCAGAAGGCGTTGAAGGTTACATCCGTGCTTCTGAAGTATCTCGCGATCGCGTAGAAGATGCTTCTCTAATCCTAAGCGCTGGTGATGTTGTTGAAGCTAAGTTCACAGGTGTAGACCGTAAGAACCGCGTAATCAACCTATCTATCAAAGCTAAAGACGAAGCTGAAGAGCAAGAAGCAATGGCATCTATCAACAAGCAAGATGACAATGCATTCGGTAACGCAATGGCTGACGCTTTCAAAGCAGCTAAAGGCGAATAATATACTCGCTTAAGCAAAAAAGGAGCCGCAAGGCTCCTTTTTTATGTTTATTACAATAAAAGTAGTAATACTAATATCGGTAAACTATCTTAATAAAAGACATTTCTTCAATGCATACTTTGCGTAAAAATTGTCTAGAATTACGAGCAAGTGTTTGTTGGAATTAGTATTACTTACTATAATGAGTAAGAAAGATACTCAAAGAGGGCAACTATGACTAAGTCTGAACTGATTGAAAGACTCTGCGCTGAGCAAACGCATTTATCAGCGAAAGAGGTAGAGGATGCTGTAAAAGATATTCTAGAACACATGGCCTCTACATTAGAGAGTGGTGATCGTATCGAGATCCGCGGCTTTGGTAGTTTCTCTCTCCATTACCGTGAGCCTCGCGTAGGTCGTAACCCTAAAACGGGTGATAAGGTAGAGCTAGACGGTAAGTTCGTCCCTCACTTTAAACCGGGCAAAGAGCTTCGTGAGCGTGTAAATATTGGCTAATGCTCTCTGATTAGTTTGAAAAAGCGGCATACTTTTTGTGTGCCGCTTTTTTGTAATATCCCCAGTAATACCATTAATCTACCTTGCTCTGGACGGTTTTATCGTGCCATAAGTTGAGTGTTTACTTATCCAGATTGCTATTAACTTCAATTGTGTGTCTACAAACCGGGTTTCTTGAGGTTACTTGGGTATAGATTATTGCTAATATACGTGGTCTGAAGAAACATTTTACTGCATAATCTGACCTACTTACTCCTCTAAGGGTGATGTAATATGAAAATTATAAAAATCGTTGCTATTTTTGCTCTCTTTCTAATTGCACTAGCATTAGGCTCACAAAACCAAGAAGTTGTGGCCTTTAATTATCTTTTAGCAAAAGGAGAGTTCCATTTATCAACGCTACTAGGCGTGGTATTTGTTGTTGGTTTTGGCTTGGCTTGGGTTATCTTCGCTGGCATCCAACTAAAGACTCAACTTCAAGTTCGACGTCTGAAAAAGAAACTGAAAAAGTACGAGCCAGCTAACGCAGAAACTACTGCTAAGCCTGCTATCGACAAACAGGCATAAGGATAAGGCTTCACTTTAATGCTTGAACTACTCTTCTTGTTATTGCCTATAGCTGCTGCGTATGGCTGGTATATGGGGCATCGCAGCGCTCAACAAGACAAGCAGAAGCAATCACATCAAATTTCTCGTCAATATATGACGGGTCTTAACTTACTGCTTTCTGATCAATCAGATAAAGCAGTAGACCACTTTATTGAATTGCTCCAAGTAGATAACGAAACCATAGATACTCACTTAGCGTTGGGTAATCTTTTTCGTTCTCGTGGCGAAGTCGACCGCGCAATTCGTATTCACCAAAATCTTATTTCCCGTTCGGGTCTGACTCTTGACCAGAAAAACCTCGCCCTTCAGCAACTCGCTAAAGACTATATGGTTTCTGGTTTTCTGGACCGTGCGGAAAAGATATTTGAACAGTTGGTCGAAGAGCCAGAACATCGAGAAGGTGCGCTGCAACAGCTTGTGACCATTTACCAGCAAACACGTGAATGGGAAAAAGCGATTCACTACGCTAACCAACTGGCAAAAATGAGCAATAAGCGCTCTCGAATGCGAGCGAATATTGCTCATTACTGGTGTGAAATTGCTATGCTAGATCAAGCTGATGGCAATAAGAACAAAGCGGTTCAGCATTTTAAAAAAGCACTCTCTGAAGATCCTAAATGTGTGCGTGCCAGTATTGCTTTAGGGCGCATGTATTTAGAGTCGGAAGATTACAAACAAACCATTAAATATTTAACTTCGATCCTAGAGCAAGATAAAGACTTCATTAGCGACGTTTTGCCGACGATTGCAGAGTGCTACCACCACTTAGGACAAGAAGATGAGCTGGTGGAATTCCTTCGGGCTTGTATCGATAAGAAAGCTGGAGTGTCAGCAGAATTAATGCTGGCACAGTTGGTTGCGCATCACGAAAGCGTGGGCGCAGCACAGGAGCTGTTGACCAAGCAGCTACTGAAAAATCCGACCATGAAAGGTTTCTACCGTTTGATTGATTACCATATTGCAGAGGCGGAAGATGGTCGTGCAAAAGACAGTCTTTCAACCTTACAAGCCATGGTTGGTGAACAGCTAAAAGTGAAACCTCATTATCGATGCAGAAAATGTGGTTTTTCTACTCATTCCCTGTATTGGCATTGTCCATCTTGTAAGGGATGGGGGACGATCAAACCAATCCGTGGATTGGATGGTGAATAATTTTAGTGCAGCTGGCAGGTTTTCTGTCCGCTGCATTTTTTTAGAAAAAAGAAAATTTTAGGAGATGAAATGATCGACCAAAAAGTTATTGTCGCACTGGATTATGATAACCAAGCGGATGCGCTTGCGTTTGTAGATCGCATTGATCCTGCGTCATGCCGTTTAAAAGTCGGCAAAGAGATGTTTACACTATTTGGTCCTGATTTCGTACGTGAGCTACACAAACGTGGTTTCTCTGTATTTTTGGATTTAAAATTTCATGATATCCCAAATACTTGTTCGAAAGCCGTGCGTGCGGCAGCGGAACTGGGTGTTTGGATGGTGAATGTTCATGCAAGCGGCGGTGAACGTATGATGACAGCGTCTCGTGAGATTCTGGAACCATATGGAAAAGATCGCCCGCAGCTGATTGGTGTAACGGTACTAACCAGCATGGAACAGAGTGATTTGGCAGGTATAGGCTTGAATGTCGCTCCTCAAGAGCAAGTTATTCGTCTGGCGACACTAACGAAAAACTCGGGTCTTGATGGCGTAGTATGTTCTGCGCAAGAAGCTTCAATGTTGAAAGGCGAGCTGGGCAAAGAGTTTAAGCTGGTGACACCTGGTATTCGTCCTGCTGGTTCTGAGCAAGGTGACCAGCGTCGTATCATGACACCAGTAGACGCTATTCAAGCTGGCTCTGACTACTTGGTTATTGGCCGTCCTATTACTCAGGCTGGTGATCCTGCTGCGGTATTGAAGTCAATCAATGACAGCTTAGCGAACATGTAATTACTAAACCCAGTGATTGTTGATTCCAAAGGTGGGGCAGTGATGTCCCACCTTTTTCTATTTGTTCGATGGGTATTGGATCGTCTAACCTAAGGCAGAGAATTTAGGCTTAATGCTCTACGGCCAATCGACTTTGAATTAGGGCATAACACTATATTGGTCACAGTTTTATAACATAAAGCGCTGTGACAAACAGAAAATGCAAGCGGGTGTTATTGATGGGTTGCGTTACAAATAGGTTACGAATACTATGACGGAGATGCATTTACTGCGTTGTAAGGTCTAGGATGACCTGGTGAATCTCTTTGAAACTAATGCAGAAGTTGGCAGGACGTCGCTTCGTATTATACTTTTTTACTTTCCTGTCTGCGTAGGGCTATTCTCGCAGATCTTGTGAGCTTCACTCACGGTCTTCCTTGTATCTACCTTAGATCGCAAATCATAACAAGGAAGAAAAATGACCAAGAAACTGCCATTTTCAGTATTAGCAATACTAACGGCGACCAGTTTTCAGCTGAATGCGGCTGAATTGCCAGCCGATATTGAATGGACTTCAAACAACAATGAGCCACTGTTCGCTTCAGAAGAAGCGGTTCACGGCGGCACTTATCGTACTTATATTGAAAGCTTCCCACAGACATTACGCAGTGTTGGCCCTGATGCAAACTCAGGATTACGCCAATACTTAATGGATGGTACGCCAAAAATGGCGCAACGCCACCCAAATACGGGTAAATGGATTCCGCAACTTGCCAAGTCATGGGCCTTTGGTGACGATAATAAAACGGTTTATTTTAAGCTAGATGAAACCGCAAAATGGTCAGATGGTGAGAAGATTACCGCAGATGACTACGTCTTTATGATGAAGTACTACACATCGAAAGACATCATTGACCCTTGGTACAACGACTTCTTTACCAACAGCATCGTGAGTGTCGAAAAGATTGATGACTACACCATTCAAGTGAACCTTGCGGTTGCTCAAAGTCATGACTCCCTGATGGTGATGATCAACATGCCGAGTAATGGTTTCCAGCCTCGTCCGAAACATTTTTTTGAAGGTGAAAAAGACGCAAATAATGACGGTATGCCGGATAACTTTGTACGCAAATACAACTTCAAAGCGGAACCGACGGCGGCGCCATACTATTTAGATAAAGTAAAGAAAGGTAAGAGTGTTACTTTCAAACACGTTGGTGAAGACTGGTGGGGTTATAACAACCGTTACTACAAGAACCGTTACAACGTAGACAAAGTACGCATTACCGTTATTCGTGACCCGGATATCGCGCTTAAGCACTTTGAAAAAGGAAATCTAGATTACTTTGAAATGGTGTTGCCGAATTATTGGCACGACAAGACGAACACCGATGTTTATAAAAACGGTTATATCGAGAAATATTGGGGCTTCAACCAAGCACCACAAGGTGCTGGTGGTGTATGGATGAACACGGCAATGCCTATGCTTGATAACCTTGAGGTGCGCAAAGGCATCATGGTTGCGACCGATTTTGACGGTATGATAGAGAATATCATGCGTGGCGACTACTCACGCAAGCCACACGGTCTTGGTTTTGGGCATGGTGAATACGACGATCCGAATAATACGCCACCCAAGTTTGATGTGGCTGAAGCCGTTAAACATTTTGAGAAAGCCGGGTTTGATACTGTTGGTGCAGATGGCATTCGTGTAAACGACAAAGGCCAGCGCTTGAGCTTTGCGATTACCTACGGTTATAACTCTTGGACTCCGCGAATTGCTTATCTTAAAGAGCAAGCTAAGTTGGCGGGCCTGGAGTTTACCCTTAACCTGGTCGACGGTTCATCTGCATTTAAATATATCCTGGAGAAGAAGCATCAACTGGCGTTCTTGAATATGGGGTCAGGTGAAATTCCAGCATACTGGGAATATCTCCACTCGGATAATGCGAACAAACCTCAGACTAACGCGCACACCAACTTCAGCAGCCCTGAGCTGGATAAGCTGATTGAGGCGTATGATGCTGAGTTTGATCAGCAAAAACGTTACGAACTGTCACACCAGATTCAAGAGTATGTGACTGAAGCAAATATTATCGTTCCTGGGTATATGGTCCCTTACTCACGTGTTGCGCATTGGCGTTGGGTGAAGATTCCAAAAGATGGCATGACTAAAGCGACAGAATGGATCCTGCATCCAATGGATATTGGTAACTTCTGGATTGATCTTGACGTGAAAAAAGAAACGGAAAAGGCAATGGACGATGGAAAAACTTTCCCTGAAGTGAGTGTCGTTGACGACCGTTACAAGTTGTAGTTTTAGCGTCAACTAAAATGTAAGCCCTGTCTCAAAAAGATAGGGCTTTTTTGTTTTCTCGGTACTATTTGGGCTATCTAATCAAATAAGAAGCTTCGAGAAGATAGGTCTTTACATCACTACTCTAAAATCTGCTTTTGAATCAACACTGACCGGTTGGCGCTAGTGTCATATCTTTCGCTAGATAATGATATTTATTCCTATTTTATCTATTTGATATATTAATAATTAAATAAACAATGAATCTATCTTTCATGTTCATTCCCTTTAGTAATGCCATATCCATGTCATTACATTTATCGACTCCATTTAATATTACATCCATATTACGGCGGCATGAATATTGTTAAGACTGTGGTCTTGGTTGGGATATTCCTATGTCACACATTTAATTTTGTTTTGTTACTAACAATTTCAGAATAACCTAGAGTAATATCACAACATAAAGTCATTAATCTGTCTCATAAATTATATTTTGTTAATAAACTTTACATTTCAATGGATTAATACTAGTTTTTAAAGGTGAATTTTTGGATTTGGTTGTATGAAATACTTAGTTACCGGAGCTGCTGGTTTTATTGGTAGTGCAACGGTGAGAAAGCTTAACGCTCAGGGACATGAAGTCGTCGGTATTGATAACATCAATGATTACTACGATGTAGAGCTAAAACACGCAAGGTTAAGCTTTATCAGGAACCCGTTATTTCGATTCTTACAAATTGATATTTCAAATAGGGCGGAAATGGAAGCGTTATTTGAAAAAGAAAACTTTGACCGGGTGATTCACCTTGCTGCACAGGCTGGCGTTAGATACTCAATTGAAAACCCTCACTGCTACGTTGAATCCAATGTGACGGGCTACCTAAATATATTAGAGGGCTGCCGTCAGACTGGTGTTCAACATTTAGTGTACGCCTCTTCTAGTTCCGTTTATGGGTTGAATAGTAAAGTCCCTTTCTCAACGTCTGATAGTGTTGATCATCCGGTCTCTCTTTATGCAGCGACGAAAAAATCAAATGAGTTAATGGCGCATTGCTATTCCCATCTGTATCAAATTCCTACGACTGGACTACGATTTTTTACTGTCTATGGCTCTTGGGGACGTCCCGACATGGCACCATTTATCTTTACCAAGAAGATACTAGATGGGCAAACGATAGACATTAACAATAACGGTGATATGTGGAGAGACTTTACACATATTATCGACATCGTTGAAGGTATCGTACGCATTGCGGATATCACTCCTGTACCAAATGCCCAATGGAAAGTAGAGAGCGGCTCGCCAGCCAACAGCTCTGCGCCGTTTGCGGTTTACAATCTCGGCCACGGTTCGCCTATCAACCTGATGGATTTTATTCAGGGAATAGAACATGAGCTCGGCATTGAAGCGAAAAAGAACTTTCGGGATATGCAGCCGGGAGATGTTTATCAAACCTATGCAGATACCGAAGATCTTTACGCGGTTACGGGGTATAAACCAGCGGTATCGATTCGAGAAGGTATTGCAGAGTTTGTTTCTTGGTACCGAGAGTTTTATAACAAGTAAAAATAATAATTTGATGCTATCGGGCTTGGCCTTATAGCACGTTTAGACAAGGTTAGAGTGCATGCTGCCGAGTATATCAGTTGTTATTCCTGCTAAAAATGAACAAGGGAATATCGGTAAGTTAGTGAAAGAAATTCATGATAGTTTGAAGGCTTATCCGAAAGTAGAAATTGTGATTACTGACGACGGAAGCACAGATAACACTGTGCAGGAAGCCCTTGATGCGGCTCAGGAGTGTGGTTGCGACCTGCAAGTTGTCAGTCATGAGCAGAGTTGCGGACAGAGCACCGCTGTTTTGACGGCGGTTAAACATGCAAAAGGTGAATGGATTGTTACCTCTGACGCGGATGGTCAGAACGATCCGTCTGATATACCAAGTATGCTAGAACTTGCGGCTAAAGTTACTAATCCGCATTTCTGTATTGCAGGTTACCGAGCGAAGCGCTTAGATACGGCTTGGGTTCGCTTTCAGTCAAAAGTCGCCAATAAAGTTCGTCATGCTTTATTGGGTGATGGTGTACCCGATTCAGGCTGTGGTCTGAAGGTTATCCCTAAAGCGACTTATTTACGTTTACCTTACTTCGATCATATGCATCGCTTTTTGCCTGCATTGATCAAGTCGCTTGATGGTGAAATTGTGGTTCATCAAGTCGCACACCGAGACCGAGAAGCTGGAACCTCAAACTATAACGCCTGGAATAGAGCGTGGGTTGGTATCGTTGATTTGTTTGGTGTGATTTGGTTGCAAAGACGCACTAAAAATCCACTGGTTAAAGCGGTGAGTATTGCAGGTACAGAACAAGAAGAATGAAGTGGTTGAAACTTTTTTTACTCATTGCAATCGGGGTTTTGATTGCGAATCAACTTGATAACCCCGTTTTGGTGCACTTAACGGATAAAAACTGGCTAGTTGGTTACATCCAACAAAATGGTATGACGGGAGAGGTGGTGGTATTTACTTTCAGCGTTATATTTTTATCTTTAAGTGGTCCAAAGCAAGCAATCGCACTGGTATTTGGGTATTTATATAATGTTAACCTAGGCGTGGCTTTGACATTATTAGCTTGTGTTGTTGGTGCCACTTTTAATTATTATTGCGCTAGGTTTATCTTCGCCAACTGGTTATATCGTCATTTTCCTAAGAAAATGATTAAATTCAATTCATTTGCTAGTCGAAAGCCTTTTTATAAAATATTGCTGTTGCGTTTGTTTCCTATTGGAAATAATGTCGTAACTAACGTCTTATCAGGGAGTGTTCGCGTCCCTTTTTTTGCTTTTCTATCTGCAAGTGTACTTGGTTATCTCCCGCAAGTTATTATCTTTGCTCTGATGGGAGCTGGTATTCAGTCATCCAGTAATACAATGATATATCTCAGTATTTTCTTTGGCATTGTTAGTGCGTTGCTGACTGGTTTTCTGTATAGAGATCATATTAAAAGCCGTGTTGAACTATTAAATATGGAAGAGGAACTATGAATCCCGTTGTCGCGAAGTCTAGGCAAATTTGGCAAAATGAAGACTATTACCAAACGCTCTGCTTCTTGTTAATCCTCGCTATTATCATCATTTTTTCTGGCATTGGTCTACGTGATCCTTGGCCAGCAGATGAACCTCGCTTTGTCGAAGTGGCTCGTGAAATGGTTCAATCTGGTAATTGGTTTTTCCCAACACGCGGTGGGGAGCTTTACCCGGATAAACCGCCGGTATTTATGTGGTCAATGGCGGCATTTTACTGGCTGACGGGAAGCATCAAAGCGACCTTCATGTTGCCTAACGCGATGGTTAGCTTGGTTGCATTAATTTGTTGTTATGACATTTCGGCAAAACTGTGGAATGTGAAAACTGCTCGAAATGTCGGTTTTTTATTACTGCTGGCTCCGCAATTTATTATCCAGGCTAAAGCGGCTCAGATTGATGCTATGGTCGCGGCTTGGATTACCATTGCGATGTATGGGTTGTTGCGACATTTCTTTGTAAAGACCAGTTGGGGATGGTACGGCGTTGCGTGGATTTTCATGGGGCTGGGCATTATAACGAAAGGCGTTGGCTTCCTGCCTGCCTTATTCTTAGTACCAGTTTTGTTGCTTCATTTTACGGGCAAACATCGATTCGATGATGCGGTCTCCTGGAAACTGCTGCTTGGTCCAGTGTTTATGTTAGCGACCATTGCATGCTGGCTGTTACCTATGATTTCGATTGTTGAGATAAGCCACAACCCGGATTTTGCAGCATATAAAGATAATATCTTGTTTAAGCAAACGGGAGAGCGCTACGCAAATTCTTGGGGACATATTAAGCCTTGGCACTATTTCATCGTCAGTGTCATTCCGGTTATGTGGTTCCCGCTTTACTTTATCTTCTTTAACAAGAACTTCTGGAAGCAGTTACGTTTGTCGCCTGCGCTTATCAGTGTGCTGTCGTGGATTGTACTGGTTATCGTATTCTTTAGTATCAGCCCAGGGAAACGAGGCGTGTACATCTTGCCAGCACTACCAATGATGGCGATGTTAGCTGGCTATGCCTTTAGCCATCAGTCATGGCCTTCATGGACAAGCAAAGTGCTAAAAGCTCTGACACTTGTTCTTGGCGTGGTTCTTTTTGTGGGTGCAGTGATGGTGGCACTGGAGGTCAAATCCATCACCAAACATTTAGATGACTATGAGTCCGCACTGCCCTTCGCGGCGTTCTTTTTAGTCGCAGCGATAATATGGGTAATCGCGTTCTTCAAATCTCGAACTGTTCCTGCTATTGGCGCATTTTGGGTGGCTCTGTCGCTAACATGGATATGGTACAGTTTTGCGGGCTACATGCTGATAAACCCAATTCGTACACCAGCAAAAGAAATAATGGCGCAAGCTCATAAGGCGATTGGTGAGGATGGGGAGTTGGGGCTGACTCAGTTTAAAGAGCAGTTCTTGTTATTTTCGCCAGTATCTTTGACACATTTCAGTTACTTGTCAGATAGTAAAGAACAAGAACGTAATGCATGGCTATGGATAAAAGAGAAACCAAAGCGTTATATTTTGACTCAAAGTGAACGTGAGAAGGATTGCTTTGATATTAGCAACGCTAAAAAGTTAGGCGTAGCGCATCGCAGAGACTGGATCTTACTTGATGAAACGAGCGTACTTGATACTTGTGAGCCACCTAAAACTATCAAACGTTATGAGTTACATGTCGTCGAGCCTTACTCATGATAGGTAGTCGGTATTTGTAAAAAAGGGGAGCAATATGCTCTAATGCCGTTCACTTAAGGTGAGCGGCATTGTTTTTTCTAGGGTATCGGCTTGGCTTTTTCTTAACGACTCTAGGGAAGGATCTTTCTCGCCTAGGTCCAAGTATTAAGCTCTCACTCATTGAGTAGAAGTTTTGGAGTTGCCTCGGGATTGCTCCTGGTGACGAGTATGGAAGTCCCACTATCAGGCGCATGATGTGAGCTAATGCCCCATTGAAGCTAAGTTGGTAGGGTAAGTAGTCTCCATTCAACGTATTACACATCTGCACCATTTGATACCTGACCAAGTTATAGGTCAGTAGTATTCCCCAGAGTTCTTGCTTCACTAATTCAGGGAGTCGACTTCGAAGCGTGAGTCGGTTACCAAGCATGTACTGTTTTTGCTCACGGTAGCCGAGTTCAATTTCCCAACGATACCCATATAAGCCTACGATATCTGACTTTGGGTAGAGCATAGGGTCAAGCATTGAAGTGAGAACATCGTATTGCCTACCATCTTTGACTCTCGTGATTAAACGTACAACAACTTCTTGTCCTAGCTCTGGCCACTTCTTACGCGCTTGCGGATTACTCTTCAGTTTTATCAGTTTATCTTGGCGGCCAAGAGACTGAACGACGTCATAAGTGAGTCCTTTTTTCATAGGGATAAGCCAATGTCGATTTATCCCTTGCGAGCTCCACGCTTGAAGTAGGCCAAGGGAGTAAAAGCCTTTATCAAAAAGGGTTAAGCTATTATCAGGTGTCGTCTCTATAAGCTGCTCTGCTAACTTCATTTCATTGACGCTATAACAGTCAAAGGCACTGCCTGTGATTAAATGGCTGCTCAATTCCATCTGACATACCATACGTACTTGTGGATACTGTGTTTCTTTACCGTCACGATTGGTAGGCTTTGCAAACGCTTCAGCGTTCTCTTTTGAGTCCTCAGTTCGCCACAAGACACCATCAACGCCAAGAAGAGTGAGTCCGTTCCAGTTTGGTAAATTAGCCTGCTTAAACCAATGACTTTGCGTACACTCAAAAAGAGCTTTAGCCGCTGACTCACCGAGGTTTTTTCTTCGCTGTGTTAATGCACTTGGAGCAACAAATGGTTTACCTGTTCGGTCAACAATATCGAGCATATTTACAATGTCAGCCATGGACTTATCGTTATAAATTGCCATGCCAACCAGTAACCACGCCATCGACTCTAAAGTTAGCTTTCGTTTTCTTAGAGTAACGGTGTCAGTAAGCTCGTAAGCACTATTGATGAGTTCAATTGGCAGGAGATCTGCGAGTGTCTCAACTTGATTTGGTTTGTAGCTGTTGATGATGTTGAGGGCTTGAGAAACGTGCATAAAAAAATCCGATAAACAAGGTCTATCGGATTTTTACATACAGGGAGGATCATTCAACTGATCTGCCGATTAAAGTCTTAACTGATCGGCATTAGAGCAATATGCTCCCCTTTTTTGGCTTTAACTAAACTCTTACAGTTGTTGCGCGATGTTATCTGTAAGGTTTTCCAGTCCGGCCGAAAGTGCACCAACCAGAGCATCGTAACCTTCATCCTGCAAAGGCATTAAGATTTTCACTTGAGAGCGGTTTTTTACTTGGCCATTAGCATCAATCAACATCCATTCGCCTTCAAGCTCAGCATTACCTTGGTAATTTCCATTGAACTTACTTAAACTCAGCTGGAGCTTATTTTCGCTACTTTGATCTATGAGGCTATGTACTTTCACTGGCCAATAATGGCTTTGCTTTTGGCGCAGATCGGCGATGATTCGCTGCGTAATTTGCTCTGAAATACTTTGCGCCCACTGATTCTGTTTCGCCTGAATAATTTGTGACTCAGAAGTACGATACACAATACCACTGCCATCGAGGTAACTGGCTAGCTCAACAGGGCGAACAACGAGAAGAGGACGCTCGGTCACTACTGCGCTGCTCGGTCCCTGAGACTCTGTTTGCGGTAGCAGATACACTGAGCCCGTCGTTTCTGGTGCGCTGCTACAACCGACTAATAGCGCAGACATTAAAAGAAATACACGTTTCATTATTTTTGCCCTCTGACAGGTACCGGATCGCTGGTTTCGTCTTCTCCAAACACGAGTGAGTTTGGTTTTTCGTTTAGTTGTTTAAGGACTGGCTTAAACTCGGTCATTACGCTCTCGAGCTCTTTGAGTGTGGACTCCATTTCGCTGTACATGGTTGAATTCGGGCCGTAACCATCGAGCGTTTTTTGTAGCTGTTGCAGACTCTGGCGGATGTCCGCTGGGATTTGCTGAGTATCGTTCTGACTTAACAGCTTATCGATACTGTTTGCTACGCGCTCAGCGGAAGCCAAAGTCCGTTCAGAGGTTTTCAGCGTCTCGTTTAACGAGTTTAGCGTGTCTTCCATTGGCAACTTGTTGAGCTTATCCAGGAAGTCATTGACTTGTTTTTGAACCTGAGCAAATCCACCACGCATGGTTGGGAACACTTCTAAGCCCAAAAATTCGTCTGGTACGTATTTCTCTGCATCTGGATAGAAATCGGTATCGATGTATAACGCTCCGGTAATCAAGCTACCTGTTTTCAACGTACCGCGAAGACCTTTGGCAAATTCCTGTTTCAAACTTTCGCTGTAGTCAGACATTGAATCTGTGTGGAAATGCTCGAATAAGCGGCCTAACTCGATACGAACCAACACCGGAATTCTTTTCACTGAAAAACTTTCTTCTTGAGTTGGGAAGCGTAACGGTACTCGCGTTACGGTACCAATGCGCAGGCCTCGGTACTCGACAGGTGCTTTCGCTTTAAGACCTCGCACAGACTCATCAAACAACATGACAAACTCGATGTATTCGTCGTACATGCCTTCACGGAGTTGTTTAACATCATCGTATAAGCGAAAACTTGCCAACTCGTCTGTTAAGGGCTCACCCGAGCCTATCCCCGGAATGGAGTCAAAGGTTACACCACCTGTCAGCAAGCTTTCAATAGAGCCAAATTTTAATTCAAAGCCTTCGGTATTGAGTTGTAAATCAACGCCGGAATTGAGCCAAAACTTGGTTCGGGTACGGACTAAATTGTCGTATGGCTTAAAGATAAACAGCTGATAAAGTGCCTGACGGGAGTCCACATCAAAACTGGTTTTCTCCACGCGTCCAACGGTAAAACCTTTAAAAATGACCGGGTCACCGACCCCCAGTTTTCCAGCTTCACGGTGAGTTAAGATGAGTCTCAGGCCTTCAGCATCGGGAGCGGCAACAGGCGGCACATCAAGTACCGTAAATTTTTCTTTCTCTTGAGCTGATTTCCCTGGTTGCAGCTGAATATAGGCGCCAGAAAGTAAAGTCTCTAATCCCGAGACACCTTCACGGCCAATACGAGGTTTGACGACCCAAAACATGGTGTCGTCCTTAAGCATACGCGCCGCATCTTTGTTCATTTGTGCTTTAGCGATAATGTGATCGTAATTTTCGCTGAGTGTGACTTCGGTAATCACGCCAACTTTTACATTGAGCGCTCTTATCTCGGTCTTGCCAGCTTCAATGCCATCGGCTGTCGGTAGCTGCAATGTGATTTGTGGGCCGGTACTGTTGATGTATTGAAACAGCATCCACGCTCCCATGACTAACGCAAGGATCGGAACGACCCAAATAGCAGAAATCTGCTTTTGCGGTTTTATTCGAGCGGTTGTGTTGTTCTCATCACTCATATTTGGCTTTCTCTTTTAAATGGTCAGGCAGCGGCTCTTGCCGATCACTTTGCAGCGTGTGCCACAATAAGCGCGAGTCAAAAATCATGGCAGAGAGCATGGTGAAAATAACCACTGCAGCAAAAGACAACGCGGCAGGGCCCGGATAAATCGCCATCAGGTTTTGCAACTGAACCAGAGCAACTAAAATAGCGACGACAAAAATATCAATCATTGACCAACGGCCAATAAATTCGGTTAAACGATATATCTTCAAGCGTGAAATACTTGCTTCCGGTGGAAGGTATCGCGCTTTTTGTGCTTGGGTATACAACCACGCGAGTGCGAACATTTTCGCCAGAGGAATGAAAACGCTGGCGAAGAAGATCACCATCGCAATCGGGTAGGAGCCTAGGTGCCAGAGCAATATTACGCCTTCCATGATGGTTGAACCTTCTGAGTGGCCAAGGCTGACGGTGTACATCATTGGGTAAAGGTTAGCTGGAATATAAAAGACGATCGACGCAAATAACAATGCCCACGCTTTTTGTAAGTTGTCGGCAGGATTGTATTTATGAAGCGGACTTTTACAGCGAATGCAGGCTTGATCTTCAATACGATTAATCTGGTGGCAAGCATGACAACCAATATGGTTATGATTGTGGTGGGTATCGCCTTCAGAGACATCTGACACCTCTACGGCTGGAATAAAGTGACCCCACAACCAACTCTTATCGACCATCGAAATGCACTTTACAACCAAAACAGTATAAACGCAGAAAGCCCAGAAAGAAGTTCCCATGCCGATATCGGCAAGCGACGCGATTTTGATTAAGCTGACCAACACACCAATCAAAAACACATCGACCATCAACCAGGGTTCGACCTTAAATAGAATGCGACACAAGACTTTTGCCATCCTCTGTTGCTTCGTAGAGGGGGAGCGCTTAAGTGTTTTCAATGCTTCAAAATGGAGAAAAAGAATTAACCCCACATAGATGGTAGGCAAGACAACAACTGTTGCTAATAGCAGTATACCAAGCAGGACATTTTTGAATTCGGCCAGCATTTTGGCTGCGTGCAGTAACGTGATCTCTTGAGATAAGCCTTGCACACTAAAAGACATAAAAGGAAACGAGATGCTGAGTACGAGCATGATCAAGCATGCCGAAGAAATAGCAATGACACTTTGATATGGCTTCGCGTTAACTTTCGTCAGTGAATGAGAACAGCGAGGGCACTGGGCTTTTTGTCCTTGCTCTATCTCAGGAATACGGACAACGAGACCACATTCTTCACATGAAATTAACTGACTTGAATTTGGTTGAGTACTCATGGAATAGGATTGTAAATCATTTGTCCAAACAAGACTCTGTTTTACAGCAGATACTTATATAAGGCAAAGCTTTTAACACAAATTATACTTGCATTGTAGTGACTAATTAGTGTAGGTGATTTCCATGTGTGTAATTATTTTGTGTGCAAATAAATTGTACGCAAAGTAGGTAGAAAGGGAAGGAAGAGAATACCCGCTCCACATTATCGGAACAGGTATTGTTACCTTATTCAACCGTACTGCTTTCAAACGCATTGGCGCCCAATTGTTTACCGTTGAGTGTTTTTCCGTAGTAGCCTTGATGCTGATGGTATTTTTCAGCGTTCGCGGCGACATTGCCTTTAAAACGAGGATCTTGAGGGCGCTCGTGGCTATTAACATATGCAGCCACATCCCACGCTTCTTGCTCGGTTAACTGTACGCTTTTTCCAAGCGGCATATTTTCGTAAATAAAGTAAGCTGCGGTATTGATACGGTGCATACCAGCGCCCCAGTTATAGGCGTTTGCGCCCCACAGTGGTGGGATGTAAGAGTTGCCATCGCTGTCTTTTATGCCTGAACCATCAACGCTATGGCAGGTTTCACAATTCTTTGCGTAAACCAACGCGCCTCGCTCAGGGGACGGTGATTGCTCTGGTGTCGGTAATTTCGGGTAGCCACGACCAGCAAGTTTACCGCGCTCTTCTACAGGTAACGCCTGAGCAATGGTTTCTGGCAGCGGGAAGTCGGGTGCCTTTCCGCCCGTTTGCAGTGTTTTGGCGTCTATCTCAGGAATTGGTTCATCGCTCATGCCATACTGGTCCAGCAAGCCACCCATGGCTAGCCAGTAGGCGTAAGAACTCAGCGCGATAATCTCTGGTGAATCATAAGCTGGTGCTTTACCGTTCATGGAATATTCGAAGCAGCCCTGGATACGGTCGGCGTAACTGTTGACGCGGTCGTTTTTCTTACGATAAGCCGGGTATGCCATATAAGCGGCCCATAATGGTGCCGCATTGGCTTTACGTCCTGCTTCCATATGGCAGTTCACACAATTTTGCTCATTGCCCACGTACTTTCCGCGCATCTGCTGAGAGTTCACAAACAGCGAATAGCCGCGTTTTACTTGCTCACCAAATTCGGTATTGGCAATGGTGCTAAGATCGCGTGGTTGCAAATAGTCACTTTTGGCTTCTTTTTCAACTGCTGGCAGTTCTTTTTGGCGATCAGGTAGTGAGTCGTCCGCTATCGCAACTGCAGAAATGGCAGGTAACACAAGCAAAGAATAGAAACGTTTCATATCTGCTCCTAATAACGTAATGAGGCAAAGTAGTGGGAAAGATTTTCGATCTCTTTATCAGTGAGATTCTTTGCGATGGTGCTCATCATATTGAGCGGGTCACCACTACGAGTGCCATTTTTCCACGCCATTAATTGTGTTTTTAAATAGTCGGCATGTTGACTGGCTAGGCGAGGGAACTTGTCGACCCCCATCCCGCTGGCACCGTGACAAGTGGCACAAGCGGGAATGTTGCGATCCCAATCTCCCTGAAAGATCAACTTACGATAAGGGCTGCGAATGTCGGCTTGGTCGCCGCGTTTCTCTGGGTTTGAGAACTCATAACTTGGTAGGCTTGCATAGTACTCAAGTACCTCTTTACGAACGTTCGGGTCGCTCACTTCTTGAGCCATACCTTGCATGACCGCATTTTGTCGTTCACCACTAAGGAATAGTTCTATTTGAGTGTTGAGGTAGTTGGCGTTTAAACCAGCAATCATCGGCGCGATATTTGCTTGGCCCATGCCATCTTGACCATGACAGCCGCTACATACGCCGACCTTTTCGGGAATAGACGAGGCGTTAGCCCCCATTGTGGTGGCCAGCAAACAGGCTGTGACCACTGAAAGAACTTTTGACATGCTGACTCACTTTGTCTATTTATAATCGCAATATTGTCTTCTTTATCAATAAATGGCGGTATTGTGGATTTCCACATTTCTTGTCGGAATGACGATGGGTTTGTTCGCCGCTTTATTGACAGCCTTCGATAAGTTTAGAAAGCGTAGAGAATGAAGGTGTGAAGAGCTGCGCAAATTGGTAGCTCTTGTTGGGTCAACCTGTTTTGAAACTTTGGTATTATGCTTTGCGGATTTTAGCGGGTAGTGATTGACGTGCCGCAGCGCCAACAACCCAATCCAATAACACGCCTCTTCTTTGAGTCTTTGCAGCGACGACTTTACCCGAACATCACCCGATGCGAGTACAACGGTTTTATTAACAAACAGAGCCGCTTCACCCGTTTGGGTATGAACACCAAATTCACCGCTTTGCTCATTCACGATGACATACGGATCAGAATCAGACAGTGCTTCGCCCTCGAATGGCAGCTTGTCCGTTTATGTGGCTAGTAAAACGTTCATCCATACCGATATAAAACACATGCGGCTTAGTGCCTTCATTAGGTTTAAGCACTTTAATCTCGTGTTGATGTTCCGCGATTAAGCGGCGAATTTCGCTGGATGGGTGATTTAAATCGCCAATCACACGTGCGCCGCCAACACAGGTCTCCACACAAGCTGGCAGCAAGCCTTGTTCTAAACGATGAGCGCAGAAGGTGCATTTATTTGCTGTCAGTGTGTCTTCATTAATGAAACGAGCATCGTAAGGGCGCAATACGCACAGGCGACGCAGCGGCTGTTGTCCACCATTACGATTCCATCTTCGCGCTGAAAAGTCGCCTGGACGGGACAAACTGCCACGCAGGGCGGGTTGTCACAGTGGTTACAAAGGCGAGGGAGCATAAAGGATTTAGATTCTTGAGTGGTGGTAGAACCATCATCGAGCGTCACCTCGTATTGTTTTACAGTGGTTCGGAACTGGCCGATAGGCGCTTGGTTTTCAATACTGCAACCCACGGTACATGCTGGCAGCCGACACATTTACGTAAATCAATCACCATGGCATAACGCTTACCGACTTGTCCTTTTCAGTCGGCGGAGTGGTTATTGCGAATAACACTTTCTGCTGTTGCAGTACCAATGCCTGTAATTGGGATTAGCGCGGCACCCGCTGTGATGGCACTGAGAAAGCGACGTTTGGTGGAATCCATCACTCACCTGCTTTTGGTTGTATTTGAACTGTCTGATTCCATTGTGAGAAATGCCGCGTGAGGCCGATATAGTGGATTTCCACATACCCAGATCAAACTTGATCTAAAACAAATGTGGTTTAAGGGATGTAACTGTTATTCTTGTTGCATCAATTTCGACGGAGCGATTCGATTCATCATGAAAAAAACGCCACGGTTGTTTCAACTTTGGATGCTTTGCTTGGCTGTATTGTCACCTTTGGTTCTGGCGAGCTATTTGCCACAGACTGAGCAACAAGGCGTTAAGCCGTCGCAAGTCAAACAGCAAGAGACAAAGCAGAGCGTTGAAATCGGCGTATTGGCGATACGTGGCCACCTCCATGCTGAGCAGAGGTGGCAACCGACGATCGATTGGCTGAATCAACAAATTTCCGATGTGCATTTCGTTCTTCATCCACTCAACTTAGATGAGATGGGAGAAGCGGTGAAGTTGCAGACCATGGACTTCATCTTAACCAACCCCGGCCAAGCGGTACGTTTAGGCAGGCAATACGCGCTTTCATGGATGGCCACATTGACCAGTCGCGCACCGCAAAACTCCAACTATGGCATTGGCTCAGCGCTGGTGGTTCGTACCAGTTCACGCTATCAAACACTGCAAGACGTATCGGGATTGACAGTGGCTGCAGTATCAGAAAACGCCTTTGGTGGTTACTTAACTTTACGCTACCAAATTGTAGAAATGGGACTGGATCCGAATGACTTCTTTACTGATGTTCGCTATCTCGGCTTTCCTATTGATGCCAACCTCTACCAATTGCGTGATGGCAATGTGGAAGCTGCTGTTGTACCCGCCTGTCTATTGGAACAGATGCAAAGCGAAGGGCTGTTGCAGCAAGGCAACTACCGAGTTTTGAATCAACAGCCGAGCGAAGGTACACCATGTACGGTATCGACGCCGCTATATCCTAACTGGTCGTTTGCCAAAACTGAGAAGGGCTCCTCTAAGCTGGCTAAAAGAGTCGCTCAGGTGTTGCTTGCTGTGCCAGCAGATCATCCTGCCAGTATTGCGGCAGGTGCGTCGGGATGGACATCACCAGTGAGTTTGCTAAGCATTGACAAACTTTATCAGGCGCTAGACCTTCACCCTCTGCAACAACCATGGTGGCATGATGCGTTACGTTGGCTGAGGAACCATCAAGAATGGGCGTGGGCGCTGTTCCTTTTTGTGATTGTGTTGAATGGTTACCACTTTTGGCTTGAGTATCGTTTTAGTAAAAGCAAGCAGGCGTTGGAGCAGACTTCTCTGAGGCTGAAAGAGAAAAGCGAGCAGTTGGAGCATTCGCAGAGAGTCGCGATTGTCGGAGAAATTGGTAGCAGTCTGGCCCATGAATTAAATCAGCCGTTGGCAGCAATTCGTAACTACAGCGAGGGTGGGCTACTTCGCTTAGCTAAGAAACGCCCCCACGAAGATATTGTTCCTGTACTGGAGAAAATTCAGGAGCAAGTAGAAAGAGCCGATGCGATCATTCAGCGCTTAAGAACCTTAATCCGCAAACGCAGTGTCGACAAAACGCCGTGTGATATTCAAGCGCTAATCGATGACACGATCGAGCTGCTTCATTTTCGCCTGCAAAAGCAGAATGTATCCATCGTAACCAGTTGCGAAGGAGAAATACATCCTATATTGGCGGATGCTGTGGGCGTCCAGCAGGTTTTGGTTAATGTGATCAACAACGCGATTGATGCTTGTGCTTTGTTTCAGGAGAAATATCACTCTTCTGGCTATCAAGGTAAAATTGCACTGCATAGTGACTATCAGGCGAATCAGCTTTCCATTCGTGTGTTGGATAATGGCACCGGATTACAGCAAGAAAACCCCACTCAAGCGTTTGTGACCAATAAAGCAGAAGGGCTTGGGTTGGGGCTGGCAATTTGTCGTGATGTCATGGAATTACACGATGGCGAGTTTCTCATCCATTCAACTACGCCGCACGGCTGTGTGGTTGAGCTTGTGTTCCCATATCAAATGTAACAGGAGTAGGAGCATTCAATGACCAACAGTGAAAAAAAACGGCCCGTTTATGTGGTCGATGATGATGAATCGGTACGTGATTCGCTGGTTTTTATGCTGGAGGAGCATGATTTCAACGTCGAGACTTTTGCTGACGGACAGTCTTTCCTTGATGGGGTAGACATTCATCAGGCGGGGTGTGTGATTCTAGATAGCCGCATGCCTAACCTTCGTGGTCAGCAGGTGCATCAAATCCTGAACCAGGCTAATAGTCCAATCTCGGTGATCTACCTGACGGGGCATGGTGATGTACCGATGGCCGTCGATGCATTGCAGTCGGGGGCGGTCAACTTCTTTCAGAAGCCAGTCAAAGGCGATGAGTTGGCACAAGCCATTTTGCAAGGTCAGGTGCTATCGGCAGCCAGCCTTGATATGGCCGCAGCAAAATCGGCCTATACGTCGCTAACGCCTCGTGAAAAGGATATTTTACGTTTGATCATCGAAGGCAAGCGCAACATCCGCATTGCCGATGAACTGTGTATTGCCATGAGAACGGTCGAGGTACATCGCGCCAGTTTAATGAAAAAGTTTTCAGCCAAAACGGTCGCAGAGCTGGCTTACATTTATGGTAAGTTAACGCTCCAGTAAATGGGCTCAGACCCTGGCTACATCCACTGACACACTGAGGTTGTGAGTTTCACCACCGTCAAATATGACCCCTTGCAAGGGTGCTACATCGGCGTAATCGCGTCCCCAACCAGTCACGATATGCTGCTCATTCGCGATCAAATCGTTGGTCGGATCAAATTCTACCCAGCCAAGATCCGGTACAAAAATGGCAAACCAAGCATGAGAGGCGTCGGCACCTACTAATTTTTCCTTGCCCGGAGGCGGTAGGGTTTCTATGTAACCACTCATATAACGTGCAGCTAAACCAACAGAGCGCAGACAGCCTATCGCTAGTTGGGCATAGTCCTGACAGACGCCACGTTTCTCTTTGAGAACCTGTTCAGTCGGTGTGGTTACGTCAGTTGCTGTTGGATCAAAAGTAAATTCAGTAAATATTTTATGGGTAAAGGCCATTGCTGCTTTTAATACAGGCTGATCATCACTGAACAGTTCTTGTGCATATTGACTGAGATTTTCTGAGCGCTTTATCTGTAGTGAGTCTAAGCAGAACTCTTGCGCCAACCTAATTTCCGGACTTTCAGCGCGAGCCATAATATCTCGGAGTTCACCACAAGTGAGTGGATGGTTTTCTATGATCTCTGCCCAATCATGCGGTTGCACTTCCAAAAAGCTGGTGACATCAATGGTGAGTTGTTTATGTGGCTCCTGAATGGAGAAGTAAAACGTTTCATTGCCAAAATAATCGTGTCCTTCGTTTTGGTACAACGGCTTTGGGGTAACCTGAATCTTTCGGTTAAAACAGCGCTGATTGACCGTATCCCTCGGGAGCAAGTGCGCCATGTTGTAACAGAGAGTCACTGGTGAACTGTAAGAGTAGGTCGTTTTATGCTGGACTTTGTATCTCATACATCCAATTTCCATTTGGGTTTAATCAGCTGTTGAGGCCCTGCTGTATGATCAAAGTATTTATCGCTGACCAGTGAAGTAAATTGCTCCAATTGGGCGATAATCTTATTCATCAGAGCACTAAATTCCTCTCGGGTCTGATTATGTGGGTTAGCCTTCGACAGTTGTTCTAGGTCAGTGAGTTGTATATCGTTCAGCGTCAGCAGGATCAGCCTTGTTTCGCTGGTGAGTCCTCCGGGGATAAAGGCATGATTCACCGGAAGCATATCCAGAAACTCTTTTAACTTTTCAGTTTGATAGACCAGTGAACGTGGATTCGAAGGATCCACCATCAACAGATCCAGACCAAACGCCACCCGGGTTCTGGTATGATAGCGTCTTCTGAAAGAAATGAGAGCTTCCATACTAAGTAGTACTGACTCCAGTATTTGTTGCTGAGGTAAACTCTCAAGTTTGATGCTTAACGTAGACTGGAACAGTTTTGCGGTCTGAATTGCCCTTTCGGTACGCTGACCAATTTGCTGAAATATCCAGTCTTCTCCCCTCAGCATGCTGTCGTTGCTCAATCCCGAAAGTGCCAATAGCATGGTCATCAAGTTATCCAGCGTTTCTTCTGGAGCCTCTGGAAGGCCGCTGATGTATGCTCGGTCCAATTCGTTGAGGTTGTCACGTAGTTTGTTAAGTACAATTCGGGTGTCGGCAGAGAGGCGATCGCGTACCTGATCGCTACAAAAGAGCATCGCCAATAAGTTAGATTTTATACTGCCTATTCGGTTGCCATTTACCACCAAATCCGCCAGTTCCGTTTCTGGATTTTCTAGCAGATCGGGATTATCTTCGACGAATCCTGGCAGACAGTTGGTCTGCAAAGAGATAGCCCTTAAAAGAGTATGTCTTGCGGGGAATGATAGCTCTTCGATACCATTCATTTGCTTAAATAACACCCGCATCAGACGGATGCTGAGCTCTGCGCGTTCAGCATAACGTCCGAACCAGAAGAAGTTTTCGACCACTCGGCTCGGTACATTGCCGTGCTGAGCGACATGAAAACCAGATTCATCCAGTAATGATTGATGCGTCAGGTCAGGCTCGTTAGCGGTTATCCAGGTATCTTTACTGTGAGCACCAGATAAACTGGTGACAATATAGTCATTATCGGACTGAGTGACTCGGCTTAACGCGCCTGGCATCACGCAATATCGGTCACCATCAGCGACGGTAAAAGCTTTCAACAGGCTATGTCGGCTCTTTATCATCGAACCTGAGCAGACTGGCACTGTAGAGCCAGGGATATAAGTTTGCGCCACATACAGTTTCGGGTTTGCTTTGATCATTTCCAGCGTTTTTATCTTCTCTTCAGCCGATAAGCAGTGACCGTAAATGGTTTGGCTATGAGCTTTTCGATAAGAGGGCTTGATAATCAGGCTTTCCAGATTTTGGGTTACAAACTCCATCGCACCATCGATACCACACCAGTAAGTATCAACGCTATGCAGCTTCAAAGGTTCGCCCAGCAAGTATTGGCATATCTTAGGCAGAAACGCCATTAGAACCGGAGACTCGAGAACGGCGCTACCCAGTGGGTTTGCCAGCACGACATTGCCACTTCGGGCTGCCTCGAGCAGACCTGGAATGCCAAAAAGAGAATCTGGTCTTAATTCTGACTGGTCACAGTCGTTGTCATCAGTACGGCGCAGGATCACATCAACGGGCGTCAAGCCAGATAGGGACTTGAGCCATACTTTGCCACTTCTTACCGTCAAATCCCCTGCTTGTACCAAAGGATAACCTAAATAGTTGGCCAGGTAGGTATGTTCAAAATAGGTACTACTTGCTGAACCAGGCGTTAAAAGAACGACCCTGGGTGTATCGGTCTTGTGCGCCGCAAGTTGACTGAGAGTATGCCTCATCGTCTGGAAAAAGCTGGAAAGACGTCTGACATGGCTACGACGGAACACTGATGGTAAAACTCTGGAAATGACGGTTCGGTTTTCCAGCGCGTAACCTGCGCCTGCAGGCGCTTGAGTTCTATCGCTGATCACGACGTGGGAGCCGTCCGAGTCGCGCACCAAATCGATGGAATGAAAGATAAGATTTTTCGATCCCGGAACATCAATTCCGTAGCACTGGCGTAAAAAACCGGGGTGGGAATAGATGATCTCTGCTGGTATCACACCATCTTTGATGAGTCGTTGATCGCCATAGATATCTTTCAGGATAAGATCAAACAACTCCGAGCGCTGCGCTAAGCCTTTCTCTGTCTCTTGCCATTCACTCTGGTCGATAATGTTAGGCAGTACGTCCAGAGACCAGACCGTAGGTGAAAGAGGATCGTTTTTAAGATCATAAGTCGCGCCGTCATCTCGCAAAATCTTCTGAGCACGTCTTTGCAAATCTTGTAGATTTCCATCTTTCAGTTTATCTAAATGGGCAAAAAGAGGCTGCCAGTGTGATCTGGTTTGTTGGGCTTCATCATACGCCTCATCGTAGGCCTCTTTTGCTGCCTGATAAGGACCTATGAGGGGCGGATTCTCGTCCACCCCGTCGATGTCTGAAACGAATTGACTCATATTATTTTCGGCTACCACCTTGTGAGTTATTGCCTAGTATATACCACCCGGGAAGGACAACCAGCTCGGTAGTGAATATATGATTCGACTTTAGCGATGCGCTCATCCGATGCGGCGATTTTGTTTTCGCAGATCAAGAGTATTTGGATATTCGTGACATATCTCCTCTTTTGGCGGTGCCATTGGGCGCGGCGGCGTCTTGTTCTCATAGAAGCTGCGCAGGGCATTGAACTCAGGTGGAGGGTTCAGTGGTCCCTGGGTAAAGCCGTGATCCCAGAACCGATTCACCCTGCGAGCCTCTGCTTCGTTGCCATTAACCGGCAACGTTTCATAGCTTCTCCCACCCGGGTGGCTCACATGGTAGGTGCAACCGCCGACCGAGACTCCGTTCCAGGTGTCGATCAAATCGAATACCAGCGGTGAATCGATTCCTAATGTCGGGTGTAGCGCAGAAGGCGGTGCCCATGCTCTATAGCGTACAGCCGCCACGTATTCTCCTTGTCTGCCTGTTGGTTTCAACGGTACACGACGACCATTACAAGTGAGTACATAACGGCTTTCCGTCATTCCGGTCAGACGAACTTGCAGACGCTCCACCGATGAATCAACAAAGCGGCTAGTGCCGGTTTGAGTAATCTCTTCACCGAGAACATGCCATGGTTCAATCGCCCAGCGCAGCTCTATTTCAACGTCGTCTATCTGCTGTCGTCCGTAGTGAGGGAAACGGAATTCTTCGAATGGTGCTAGCCACTCCAGTTTAAACGGGAATCCGTGTCGTTGAAGATCGTCCACGACTTCTTTGATATCCTGCCAGACGTGGTAAGGCATCATAAATTTATCGTGTAGGGTAGTGCCCCAACGTACTAAAGGTTTGTGGTAAGGGTCTTGCCAGAAACGTGCGACCAGACAGCGCAGTAACAGCGTTTGTACCAATGCCATTCTGGCGTGCGGTGGCATCTCAAAACCGCGGAATTCCAGCAGTCCTTGTCTGCCACTACTCGTACCTGCGGCATAAAGTTTATCGATACAGAACTCGGAGCGATGCGTGTTACCGGTCACGTCTACCAGTAGGTTTCTCATTAGCCTGTCTGCTAGCCACGGTTGATCCACTAAGCCATCAGGGAAGTTTTGGAACGCGATTTCCATTTCGTATAAGGCTTCATCTCTACCTTCGTCTGGACGAGGAGCCTGACTAGTTGGACCAATAAACATGCCAGAAAAGAGGTAAGAAAGCCCCGGGTGGTGTTGCCAGTAGTTGACCAGGCTACGCAATAAATCCGGTTTTCTCAGTAAAGGGCTGTCCGCTGGTGTTGGACCACCAAGTGTAATGTGGTTTCCGCCACCAGTACCGGTATGGCGGCCATCCAGCATAAACTTCTCTGTACCCAAACGGCAAAGGTGAGCCTGTTCATAGAGAATCTCAGTGTTCTCAACTAACTCTTGCCAGTTTCTCGAAGGATGGATATTCACCTCTATCACGCCCGGATCGGGTGTGATAAGGAATTTCTGCAAACGATGGTCTTTCGGTGGCTCGTAACCTTCAATAACCACCGGAATTGAGAGGGCGCTGGCTGTTGCTTCTATGTGATAGATAAGTTCGACATAGTGTTCCAGATGCGACACCGGCGGCAAAAACAGATGCAATCGGCCGTCTCTCGGTTCGACACAAATTGAAGTACGGATGACGTCAACCGTCTTTTTGCTACTTTCCTTGTCTTTGAGAGGAGGTTGTTGAGATTGCTGGCGTTGCGCGACATTCTCCGTTAACGAATAGACTGGCAGTGACTCTCTGGCTTCAAACGGATCGCGCTCGGGCGGAATCTCCTCTTCACTGATCTGTGGGAGAGAATCGAGCGGAAGCCTGTATCCCATCGGGCTGTCCCCGGGAATCAATGTAATCACATCACTTCGCATTGGCCACAGAGAGCTCTGCCAGCTTTGCCCGTCAAAGGAAACCGGAAGTACATAGCCACTGATGCTTTCTAAGCCTCGTCCTAGTAGCTTTGCCAGACGACGTCTTTCCAAATCATCACTTAGTTTGGCTTTTTTCGGATTCGCCGACTCTGGCAAGGAACGTTCTAGCCAAAGATAGTAAAGCGAGTCTTCATAGGCCGGTTGCAAATATTGGTTATGGATGCCCAACCGTTCACAAAGCAACTGCCCGAAACGCTCGGCATCCTCAATAGTATGCTGGTAGTCTTTGTCTACCCGTGCAAGTAACGATGAATCGTGCCACAGAGCTTGTCCATCGGTACGCCAGAAGCAACCAAGTGCCCAACGAGGTAACTCTTCGCCCGGATACCACTTACCTTGACCATAGTGAAGTAGTGCGTGGGTGTTGAATTTATCCTTCAGGCGGATAAGCAGATCTTTTGCTAATTTTAGTTTATCTGCCCCCAGGGCTTTGGTATTCCATTGAGCTGAGTCCATATCATCAATAGAAACAAACGTTGGCTCACCACCCATGGTTAGGCGTACATCCATCTCATCCAGCTGTTTGTCTACCGCGCAACCGAGCGCTTTTATGTTTTCCCACTCGTCATCCGTGTAAGGTTTGGTCACGCGCGGGTCTTCATGGATTCGGATCACGGTATTGCTGTATTCAAATTCACATTCGCACTTGTCGGTCGCACCAGTAATTGGGGCTGCTGAGATAGGGTCTGCGGTACAGGCTAGCGGAATATGTCCTTCTCCGGCGAACAGGCCACTGGTCGGATCCAGGCCTACCCAGCCAGCACCGGGCAGATAAACTTCGCACCAGGCATGCAGGTCGGTAAAGTCTTCTTCTGGGCCTGAAGGGCCGTCCAAAGATTTAATGTCCGAAGTCAACTGAACCAGGTAACCGGACGCAAAGCGCGCTGCCAGTCCAAGGCTACGAAGGATCTGAACCAGCAACCAAGAGGTATCACGGCAGGAGCCTTTTTTCAGGGTTAGCGTTTCCTGACAGGTTTGTACGCCCGGTTCCATACGAATGCCGTATTCAATCTGTCCAGCCAACTTGCTGTTTAGCTCCACCAGAAAATCGACTATGCGTTTTTTGCTGTGGTCGACATCCGCCAGCCACTGATCGAGCTCTTTACTCGATTCAGCCACCGATAGGTAAGGTGCCAACTCCTCTTGTAACAGAGCGTCGTATTTAAACGGATAATTCTCTGCGTATTCCTCGATAAAGAAGTCGAACGGATTGATAACCGTCATATCGGCGATGACTTCCACCTCAAACTTCAGCTCGCGCGTCTTCTCTGGGAATACCAATCTAGCCTGATAGTTGCCAAAGGGGTCTTGCTGCCAGTTAACAAAGTGATCTTCCGGCTCAACCTTGAGCGAATAACCATGAATATGAGTACGTGAGTGAGGGGCAGGTCTCAACCTTAAAAGGTGAGGTGATACCTTGACGTCGCGGTCGAATTTATACGAGGTTTTGTGCTGGATAGCTACACGTATGGTCATGCCGCTTCTCCGTGGTTAAAGTTGAACCAAGTTTCACCAACCTGAGCCTGAAGGCTTATCAGTGCCAATTGTATATCGTTCAGGTAGTCGCTGAACGCCTGACAAATACTTTCGTTGTGCTCGATGTTGTAGGTAGTATCCAACAACTGTTCTATATGTAGGATGATCTCTTCGTTTCGAGGTAAATACATTGCTGCACTCTTGATTTGCTTCAGACAAAACGCTTGGGAACGAGGAAAATCTTCGTCGGTAAGTAAAAAGGTCGTGGTATTGACACCATCGATACCGCAGCGCATGGTGCGAAGGTAATTTTGATACGCACTTTGGGATTTGAGTACCTTTGGCCAGATAATCTGTTCCAGCAGAACTTCTTCTTCCGGCAATGCTTTTATCTTCAGACTGACGGCGGAGTCCAGAATACGAGTATTCATATCCGCACGCTCGAGATAACGTCCCATCATGATAAAACTCCAGGCGGCATCTCGGCTCATCGCATTGCTCAGTAATCCGATGATCTTTCTGCATCCTTCGAGCACGGTATTCAGATAGTCATAGCGCTCACCTCGATTGACTCCCTTTTGCAGATTCTTGCGGGCATAGATATCAAGCTCATTGATCAGCTCCCACATCTCTTCAGGGACGACATCTCGGGTTGTGCGGATATTTTCGCGCACCATCTTAAGAGAAGATAGCATTGAACCTGGATGCTCCTCACTGGCAAGCAAAAAGCGTACGACGTTTCTTTCGTTCTTATCTTTATACTTTTTAGTGAACTCGGTCACAGTACCGCTTATTTCTATCAGGTTGTACCATGAGATGCGTACATCCTTTGGTAAATCAAACAATAGTTCATCGTAAACACTGATCAGGCGGACAATATTTTCAACTCGTTCCAGATAACGGGCACTCCAGAACAGTCGTTCAGCAACTCTCGATAACATCACTTATCTCCTTGTGTTTTTACGATCCAGGTATCTTTACTACCGCCACCCTGAGAGGAGTTCACCACCAGAGAGCCTTTTTTCATTGCGACCCGGGTAAGGCCACCAGCGGTCACATAAGTTTTATTGCTCTGTAAGATAAACGGGCGCAGATCTAAGTGTCTCGGCTCCAGTTTTGCTTTTTCTATCAGTGTCGGTGCTGTGGATAGCTTAAGTGTCGGCTGAGCGATATAGTTGCGAGGATTATTCTTAATAAGATCGGCGAAAACGTCCTGCTCTTTTTTACTGGAGTGAGGACCAACTAACATGCCATAGCCGCCGGACTCATTGGCCGGTTTGACCACCAGTTTATCCAGGTTGTTCAGTACGTATTCGCGGTCGTCTTTATCTTCACACAGAAAGGTTTCTACATTAGGCAGGATAGGTTCTTCATCCAGATAGTACCGGATCAACTGAGGTACATAGGCATAAACCACTTTATCATCTGCTACACCAGCGCCTGGGGCATTGGCGAGTGCAACGTTACCTTGTTTCCATGCGCGCATGAGTCCGGGAACACCAAGCATGGAATCCGGAGAGAATACCTCAGGGTCGAGAAACATATCGTCGATGCGGCGGTAGATCACATCCACTCTTTCAGGTCCGTAGATGGTTTTCATGTAAACGCAGTCATCTTTGTCGACATATAGGTCTCCACCTTCGACTAACTCCGTCCCCATCTGCTGGGCAAGGAAAGCATGCTCAAAATAGGCAGAATTGTAGATACCTGGAGTTAAAACGACGATTTCTGGTCGCGCAATATCTCTTGGAGAAAGCGCCTTTAACGTATCGAGTAGCTGAGACGGATAGGAGTCGACCTTTCTGATATTGTCATTTTCGAACAGCTCCGGTAACACCCTTTTCGTAACGGCTCGGTTTTCCAGCATATAAGAAACGCCGGATGGAACACGGAGGTTATCCTCTAGGACATAAAACTGTCCGTCGTCAGCACGCACCAAATCGGTGCCACATATATGCGCCCACACACCAAAAGGGGGCGACACACCGACGCACTCAGGGCGAAAATTTTTTGATTCTTTAATAATATGCGCGGGAATAATGCCGTCTTTAATACAGTTTTGGCCGTGGTAAAGATCGTCGATAAAACGGTTTAGAGCGGTAAGGCGCTGCTTTAGTCCTTTTTCTGCAGCTTCCCAGTCTTTTGCATCGATTGTTCTGGGAATAATATCGAACGGCCACGCACGGTCTATGTTGCCTTCTTCGGTATAAACAGTAAAGCTGATACCCATTTCCTGAATGGTCGCTTCCGCTGCAAGCTTACGTTTATCAAGCTCTTCAGGAGGTAAGCCATCGATATAGCTCAGCAGTCGGCATGAAGAATCTCTGTAGTTGCCTGCGTTGTCGATCAGTTCATCGAAGTACTCTCCACTGTCGTATCCATCGGTTAATTTACTCATAACGGGGATCCATCCTCTAGCTTTGAAACCCATTTCCCGGCCGTACTTTACTTTTATCCCTAGCAGCAACTTTTGATCTTCAAAGAAAGAAAACCGGCGCGAGTTGATGTTTCTATTTTGATTAGTTTTATTCTTTAGCTATTGCATAAGCATGCATCTAACTCATTACAATAGTAAGAAGAACAGCAAATAACAGGCCGGAAATTAAAGGGTCATGGAATATTAATATTTACAAAGTGAGTTGAGTCATTATGAATAAAGGCAACAGAGTCAACTTGCATATCGTTGATATCTTTCATCGCGAGTCACTCCCCTAAGTTTTCAATACAAACATTAAAGCATTGATTGTTTTCTGTTTATCAGTTGCAGCGATCGCCTCGAACGTTTAGATTAGCCAAAAGATGATTACAAGACATGGTTGAGAGCAGGTTAATGTGGGACAAATTGAATTTAAGAAAGCTAATCCTGATCCTATGTGTGTTCAGTGTCGTTGTCACATTACTTAATGCTTTTTACTCAATCTATCGCGTACAACATAATCTGATTATCAGCAACACAATGGAGTCAAACCGTGTTTACGCCGAGAAAATGGCGGAAATGACGGATGCTTTTATTGATTCTGCGATGTCTCAGCTTGAATACAGTGCAAATATGCTCCGTACGAAAATGGATGATCCTGATGTCTTGGTGCGAGAAGTCGATCGTTTAAAGCGCCAAACCGATTACTTTAACTCAGTTCTCGTCGTCAACTCTGAAGGCGTGATAGTCTCTGTTTCTCCAGAAACGGTGCAAATCAAAGGCATGCGTTTAACAAGTGAGCGCTTGCTGCAATCTCTGCACGCTCAAGCGCCAAAAATTACCGAGCCGTTTGTTTCTCCGGCCGGGAACTATTTAACCAGTCTTTCCTATCCGATTTTTTCTGAAAATGGCGAGTATCTGGGGTATGTTTCAGGCACCATTTATCTCGAACAAAAGAATATACTGAATACTTTACTGGGACAACATAGCTATAAAGATGGGTCTTATCTATATGTTGTCGACCAAAATCGCACGGTGATTTACCATCCAGATAAACGCAGAATAGGGCAGAAAATCGTCGATAATGATGCGATCAATGCCGTTATTGAAGGCAATAAAGGGAAACTGGACATTGTAAACTCTCTGGGCGTTGAGGTTCTCGCCGGATATGCACCAGTAATACGGTCTGGATGGGGGATTGTTGCCCAGAAGCCTAAAGATATTACGTTGTCAGTGCTCGATCACCAAATGTGGAATGTGTTTCTCAAGACACTTCCGATTGGCGCATTGACACTCTTACTGATCTGGGTTTCTTCGGTTTTTATATCCAAACCGTTGTGGCAGTTAGCGAGCGCAGTAAAGAACTTCGAGAACCATTCTTCGAGTGAGAATGACCTTACACAGATTAAACCTTGGTATTTTGAAGCCAGTTATCTGAAACGTAGTTTTTTGAGTGCGATGAACATGGTTTCTAACACCATTGATCAACTTCAACTCGACACCTTGACTGATGCGATGACGGGGTTATTAAATCGCCGAGGGTTAGATAAGGCAGTCGAAAACCTCCGTGAGCAAAATACCCCATTTTCTGTACTTGCACTGGACATTGACTACTTTAAAAAAGTAAATGATAGCTTCGGCCATGATGCGGGAGATGCGTTATTAAAGAGCGTCGCGACTTTGATTCAGGAGCAAGCGAGAAAGGGGGATGTCGTGTGTCGGTCTGGTGGCGAAGAGTTTATTGTATTTTTGACGAAAACCGAACTGGAGCAGGCATTTTTGGTCGCAGAGCGGGTAAGACAGTCGATTGAATCACAAGAGTTTTCGACCGTTGGGCACGTAACGATTTCAGCCGGGGTATCTCATTGGAATGGTGCCAATGAGCCGATAAACGCGGCTCTTAAAAATGCTGACGATGCGTTATATCAAGCGAAGCATAATGGTAGGAATCAAACGGTACTGCGATACTGATGAGCCGGGGTGGTTAAAAGAGCCCGTTACTTGCTGGACTCAGAAACATCAGCTAGAACACGACTAAAAACCCCCTTTTGCTTCGTGCACTTCCAGTTATCATCAACTCCATTTTTAAGAAGATGGCGGTAGAACGCTGGCAAGATCGACGCTTCAACTGAATTGATCAAAACCGCCACGCTGAAATATAAATAATAAAAAAGCTCCTTAGTTGAACTAAAGAGCTTTTAAGATAAAAACCAGTTTTAGTCTATTTCTACCAAGACTGCTAAGCCTAAACCATCCGGATCTGAGTCGGTATTCGCTGAGGCTGTGGTAAAAACCCCCAGACTTGCGGATTCATTAAAATACCCTGTCATACTGAACGTCCCATCACTATCAGTAACCGAAATCGTAGCCGCACCATTTGAAGCAACCGACGTACTTGCAGTTAGGCTTATCGATTCTTTACTAGACTCTAGCTGGTCGCCAAAAGAAGGCAAATCGATTGTTGCGATGGAGCCATTCAGGGTGGCTGAAGATTCAGAAATAAAGTCTAACGTAGTAGCAAAGCCCGAATGTGATAGCTCAAATGCTGTATCGCCTAACATTGCAGAGTTAGTAAAGATGAGGCGATAAGTTCTACCAGTTAATACCGGGGTTTCAGATGGGAGTTTAACCGCTAAAGTGGTATCAATTTCCATATCAGACCCATCAAGGCCGTCGGCACGATAGAACACTAAGAAGTTATAATCTGCGTTAACAAAGCCATCAACAGAGTCTCCATCGACAGAGACAATATCCCCACTGGAAACAGTCACAATACTTAGACCAGATTCCGCGCCAAACTCTTCCGTAGAATAACCGCCGTAACGAGAGATATGTTGTTGAGTTGTGGCTGCTACATCAACTGTAGCATTGCCTGAAAAAGTTAAGACGTTTGTCTCTGTCTCAACTTCTACGGAGCCGTTATTCATAAAACGAGAACCGAAGTAAACCCGCCCAAAATCCCCAGTTAGGTCGGGGGATGACATATTGGTAGGTTGATCTGCCATCAGTAATAAACCTCGTCCCACCTCAATGCCTCTTTGATCGTCTGGGTCCAGGGCATCTTTTGTCCCATCACCATTGGTATCAATGGTTGCGTAACGTGCACTGTTAAACGTACTCAGGCTAAACGCGACATTACTATCTTTCACTTTTTGAAATTTTATGATTTGTGGTGGAGAACGCCAGCCCCAGTCTCCATCAATTTCTTCTTCGAAATCAGCTTCAATCGTTAAAATTTTTCCAGAATCATAAGTGGCGGCGACGGTTTCATTCTCTTCAGTTTCGGTATAATACACGGATTCATAGTAAGCAGATGCATCATCACCATGCACATATCCCCAAGCACCTTCATTATCAGTCAACTCGACCTCAACGTTTCCGTCACTCTCGCCAGTAAGAGCGACTGAAGAATAAAACATGTCTAGAGCATAGGTCCCGAAGTCACCGTCATGCAAACCTGTGACCATATCTATTAATCGGTAGTTGCCTGAAATTTGAACAGCGGAAGAGGGCGTCGCATTGATAGAAGCGATTTCTTTATCTACGAACTCTCCAACCTCGTTTTCTAAAGCGGTAAGCATACTCGACATGTCAATCCGACTCGCCAAATTAAACGCTTCGACTTGTCCCTTTAACTTTATCACTGACGCGCTAGTAAGATCGTTTAGTGAGCTACCCGATTGGATAAATTTGCGTAGTACGAATTCTGACATAGGTGATATATCGACGGACTCTTCAACCACTTGGGATCTTAAATCGATATCGTTGTCACCGGATATTCTAACGACTAAATTACCGCCAAGCGAAACGCCCTCTGGCACAGTAATAGTGTAATCGCCCGTGATGGAAGTCGTTGATGTTGCGATCACGTCACCAACCTGATTACCGTCATCATCGATTCTGATGAGCTCAACCAATGCACCAGTGACGGGCTGTAAGCCAGTTATCCCGGCATATACAGAAGGGAATACCCCGTTGAATACACTTTCTATAATGGATTGATGCTTAAGCATTGCAACTTCGCCACTGGGCGCGGTGACATTGCCACTTACTTCTTGTGACCTTGCACTTGTATCACCATCACTGCCCCCACACGCGGTTAATATTAATGTTAATAAAACGACGCCATACTTAGACCTTATTATGTTCATAACCCATCTCCATGATTAGGAAAACACAACAATTGCACGAATATGCAACAGTCGCGTTACAATGCATAATAGTTAAGTAGTATTTTCTATGCAAATTAATGCATTCAAAATGTTCCGCGCTAGGTATGTGAAATGACCTGAGCACAGGACAAAGCGAGTAGGGAAGCTCTGGGTACGCTATTGTTTATATAACCTATTAAGTTTGTTTTTCAGTTATGTGAAACGTACATAGTCTTGGAAAGTTTAAAAGGTGTTTAACCATAGGTTTAATGAAATAGACTTTAAATCACTAATTTCTACAAGAAGAAGGATGTAAAAGTGAAAATCGCCATTTTATCAAGGAATAAGAACCTTTACTCCACGCGTAGATTAAAGGAAGCGGGCGAAGCGCGTGGCCACGAAGTCGACATCATAGACACATTACACTGCTACATGGATATCACCAGCAGTAAACCTGCGGTGAGGTTCAAAGGTGAGCAGCTACCGCATTACGACGCGATTATTCCGCGGATTGGTGCGAGTATTTCGTTTTACGGCACATCTGTTGTCAGACAGTTTGAGATGACTGGCAGTTTTAGTGTCAACGAGTCTGTTGCTATCAGCCGTTCACGAGATAAATTGCGCTCCATGCAGCTTCTCTCAAGAAAAGGCATAGGGTTGCCACGTACAGGGTTTGCCAACCGTCCGGACAATGTGAAAGATTTAATCAGAAACGTGGGTGGTGCTCCTTGTGTAATAAAACTTTTAGAGGGGACACAAGGTATTGGTGTTGTGTTAGCGGACACCGCGAAATCTGCTGAGGCCATCGTTGAGGCATTCATGGGTCTAAAAGCCGATATTCTAATACAAGAATTTATCAAAGAAGCGGGAGGCGCCGATATTCGTTGTTTTGTTATCGGTGAAAGGGTCGTGGCCGCAATGAAAAGGCAGGGAGCAGAAGGTGAATTTCGCTCAAACCTACACCGAGGCGGTTCTGCCACTTTAGTGAAATTGTCCAAAGAAGAGCGCGCCACTGCCATCGCCGCAGCTAAAGTTATGGGGCTGAAAGTTTGTGGTGTCGATATTCTAAGAGCGGAGAGGGGACCTGTGGTAATGGAAGTTAACTCATCGCCTGGACTTGAAGGGATAGAGACAGCAACGAATAAAGATGTCGCGGATATGATTTTCCAGTTTATCGAAAAAAACGCCAAACCATACAGAACGAGAACGTTAGGCAAAGGGTAATAAAAAGTGAATCACAGGCTCAATTTGCCCGATAACTGGCAATCGAGTTATTGTTGCAAATCTCCGGCTTTGTATCACCGTGCTCACCTTACATTTTGCGTATTCCGCGAGTGACAAGTGCTTTATTTTTAAAGATGGTTTGTTCGTCGAAGTGTTGTCTGATTCGGCTCACTTTACACAGTTTTTCTCAGGTAAACGTCCATTCAGGCTGCAGGTAAATAGTGTGAGCAAGCTTTATCTTTCAAACTAAGAGTTTCCAACTGCAGTGGATATTAAGCCATTATCAATATTCAGGTAGTTTCATTGCTAGTCAGCGCTAAGTAAAGGAGATAGGAATGCTCAATAAAGGCAGCACAGGCTTGGTCGTTGTGGATGTACAAGGCAAGCTCGCGACATTAGTGCATGAAAGTGACCAGCTTATTGAAAATGTCACCAAGTTGGTCAAAGGTGCTAAGGCACTTGATTTGCCAATTCTTTGGCTGGAGCAGAACCCAGAAAGGCTAGGGCCAACCGCTGAGCCTATTCGACGGGAGCTGGAGAAAGCGTATTTACCCATTACTAAGTACACATTTGATGGCTGTAAAGAGGAACGGTTTAAACTGGCGGTGGAAAATGCCAAAGTGGACACTTGGCTCGTGTGTGGTATTGAGTCACATATCTGTGTGTATCAAACCGCGCTTTCTTTGCGTCAATTTGGCTATCGAGTTGAGCTTGTGACCGATTGTGTATCGTCTCGTATGGCGGCGAACAAAGCGCTCGCTTTGGCAAAGTTAACGACTAATGGTGTCGTATTAACTGGTTTGGAAATGTGTCTTTACGAAATGGTGGAAGACTGTCGAGCGCCAGAGTTTAAAGATATTCTGACGCTGATTAAATAGGCTTTTAACAAGCGATTGTTCGCATTAGTCAAATTCTCGCTGATATCTTGGCAGCATTGACTCGTTGCCAAGTAACCCTCCTTGATGAACGTATATCAGCGTCTTGTCTGGGTTTTCGTTTAACCACGGTGCTAAACATTGCCACATGTATGGGTCGTAAAGAAGGTCAAACTCCAAGTCTGTTTGTTCGTATAAGCTTTTCCATATCTCGTAATCGTCTTTGTATAGGCGTCCGAAATGGTGTTTTTTTCGTACCGATAAAACTTGCGGATGACTGGTTTCTCCCAGCATATTGAACTGCTCAGCCAGATAGTTTTCATCCCCCACGCACGGGCAGGTTAAGATTTCTATTCCATGAGGGTGGAGATACTTGTGCAGATACAGTGCGGTAGTACCTGTCCCGGATGGAAGCGCAACCGTAAACTGTTCTTTTGCTCTGAAGCGAGTCCAATCTAGAATCTCGCGCGCGAGTTGTTTTACGCCACCTTCAGCGATTTGAGAACGTCCGCCTTCAGGCATCAACAGGGTGGTATCATTCAATCCCCGTATATCTGTAATGTATTGGCTAGGGTGAAGCTCGCTGCCAACATCTTTCATTGATGTTATCTGCATCCCCAAATCGAGTGCCCCCCGATAATTACCAATAGGCGTGCGTTTTAACCAGTCTGGGATGTGACTAACATAAAACTCGAATGCCCATCCTTTGACTTTTGCTAGAGCAGCCAGAGAATACATGGCATTAGACTGGGCTGAGCCATAGCTAATCAGAGTCGTAACGTTTGTAGCCGGCTCTTCTAGTAGCATCATGAACTTACGTGCTTTGTTCCCGGAAAAGTGAGAGTGGAGCAAGTCATCACGCTTTAGAAAAAATTTCTGACCGTTAAAGCTGTGTTGAGTGATTGGGCTTTCAGAGAGTTTCATGTGATGCCTGACGGAATAAACCGTGTCACCTGGTCATTTAAAAAGGTGGCACAGTTTACCTCTATCGCTATGAGAACAAAAGTGGCGAGGCTTAAAATGACCTTTGATTTTTAGTGGTTATTCGTCTGTGTGTTCGGATGACAAATGGATCAATGCTTCACATCCCCCAGCAGGGTGTGTATTGATATCAAACTGCCAGCCGTATCGGCGGCACAAGTCATCAACGATCATGAGCCCTAAACCGTGTCCGTCAGAGTCTGGGACAGAAGAAAAGCCTTCTCCTTCATCTCGAACAGACAAACTATCGTCGCTCATTTCAACGTATATTTTGCCTTTGGAGGTCGCGGCAATACTATTTCTTATCAGATTACTCAGAACGATATTAAGCACAGCGGTTGTTGCTCTCGTATGTGGACTGCCTGTCACCGACACTTCAAACTCAAGAGACTTTTCATCAGCCTGTGCCTGGCTAAGTGAAACAATGTGGCGTAACTCTTGCTCAGAAATTCTTCTTACAGGGCTGTCATCCGAATTTCGCTCATAACGAACTAATCCGAGTAATGCGTCGACCATGGTCGACATCTGCTGTGTGGCGTCTTGGATACGATTAACCTGGCGTTCCTGAAAGGGTGTGCTGGAATTTCTGGCTAATAAACTACTGGAGCCTTTCATTACGGTCAGTGGTGTTCTTAGCTCATGACTGGCGTAGCGTGCGAAGGCTTGCTCGCGCTTAATGACCTGATTTACCTCGTTGCGATACTCGTTAAGTTGAGTAGCAAGGGCTTCGAACTCTTGCGCTGAACCAGAAGGAACAACAAACTTCTTCGTTGTATCTCCTTGGTGTTCATCCAGTTGTGTTTTCAGGGTGTTAATCGGTTCTATCAAACGTTGAGATAAGCGGAGTAACAAACTGCCGAATACGAACATCAGAACAAGAACAACCACCAGTACCAACCCGATGACATAAGAAAATTCGCTCCATGTCATCTCGATTTCATCAATTAGCGAAATCAATATGACAGGATGCTCTTCACCATCTTGCGTGTAGGTACTCATGTAAATCATGCGTGTATTGGGCTCGTCGCCAACTTCACCCAAAAAATAGTGTTTATCTTGCAAGAAAGGACGGTAAAGCGAGGGGACCAGGTTGATGTCATTGTATGCCGTGGTCAGAACGTCGAGTTTTATGACACCCTCAGAAGGCGTTTGTTTAAAATGCTCAATGGCTTCTTTTTTGTCGATCATAATCCGGCGTTCACCGACGCGATCTTCTGACCATAACAGTGATCCACTTACTAGTGCAAAGCAGAGCAATCCGATCACAACAGAAACCAGCAAGAAAAAAAGTTCAAGTCGGCCGGTCATACTTGTCGTATTACCGAGTAAGCGACGAATCATGCTCCCGGCTCCAAGCGGAAGCCGACTTTAGGAACGGTTTTGAGCAAGTGCTCCTTGAAGGGTTTATCGAGTTGTCCCCGCAGTTGATAAATGTGGCTGCGAAGCACATCGTTATTTGGCTCGTTTTCTTGCCATAAACGAAAAGCGATCTCTTCTCTAGTCACGATGTCTGGTGCGTTTTGTACCAGCATTTCAAGAATGGTGTAAGTGGTTGGGTTCAGTGCCAACTGCTTACCTTGGCGATAAGCCTGGTGCGTTTTTTGGTCAATAGTGACTTCACCGTACTGGAGTTGACTTGAGGCAACGGTACCACGATAGCGTTTTATCAACGCGGTCATACGAGCTTCGAGAATATCGAGGTCAAAAGGCTTAGTCAGATAGTCATCTGCTCCATGGGCAAAGCCTTTCAGCATATCGTCGCGGCTATCTAGGGCTGTCAGCATCAGTACAGGCGTATTATTTCCTGCATCTCTTAGCCTGTTACATAGCGTTAGACCATCCATACGCGGCAACATTAAATCGAGCAAAATGATGTCGAAAGAGTGACTAAGAGCAAGCTTCAGACCAAGCTCTCCGTTGTCGGCGTAATCAAGCTGCATGCCAGCACACTCAAAATAATCGAATAGCATTCCTGCGATTTCTCGATTATCTTCCACTAAAAGTACACGTTTCATTCATTCTTATCCAATCTCGGCAATGTCAGTTTGCCCTTGACGAACATTATTCACTATAAGCGTGAAAAAGTTGTCAATGTTATAGACGATTCACAATTATAAGTGACTGATTGAAAGCGTAACACGCAAAACAAAAGGGCTCCAGAATTGCTTCTGGAGCCCTTTAATAGAGGTAGTGTTTTGATGGCTATCGACGCTTAGGTTTACGCTGACCTGCGGGTTTACCCTGAGCTTGAGGGCGACCCTGACCTTGTGGCTTGCCGCCATTCGGACGGTTTGAGTTAGAGCCTGCGCGCTGGCTGTTGTTATTTCCACGACCCTGGCCACCTTGTGCTTTGCCAGAGCCATTGCGGTTGCCAGAAGGTTTACCATCACGAGATCCGCCTTCAGAGCGTTTCTCAAGGTGACCACCAAAACCAGGCTGGTTCTTGGTGTGTTTCGTTGCAAAGCGGTTTGCACCGTGGCGGCCCGATTTACGACGCTGCGCTGGTGTTTGCGCATCAATATCTTCAGCCGGAACCAAACAGGTGGCTTTGTCACCAATCAGGTGCTTTTTACCCATATTGATCAACGCTTCACGAATCATTGGCCAGTTTGCCGGATCGTGGTAACGCAGCAGGGCTTTATGCAGACGACGCTGACGCTCACCTTTCGCCACAGGTACATCTTCACGCTGCTTGTATTTCACGCGTTTCAGAGGGTTAGTCTCTGAGTAGTACATCGACGTTGCGTTACACATCGGCGATGGATAGAAGTTTTGTACCTGGTCACACTCGAAGTTATTCTTCTTCAGCCAAAGCGCAAGATTCAACATATCTTCATCTTCGGTGCCCGGGTGTGCAGAGATAAAGTAAGGGATCAGATACTGCTTCTTGCCCGCTTCTGCGCTGTACTTCTCGAACATCTCTTTAAAGCGATCGTACGTGCCCATACCCGGTTTCATCATCAGATCCAGAGGGCCTTTCTCAGTATGCTCCGGTGCGATCTTCAAATAACCACCCACATGGTGAGTGACCAACTCTTTCACGTATTCTGGTGATTCAATCGCAAGATCGTAACGTACGCCCGATGCCACCATGACCTTTTTCACACCTTCTACTTTACGTGCTTCACGGTATAGGTCGATGGTGTGTTTGTGGTCGGTGTTTAGCTTGTTACAGATACCTGGGAACACACAAGAAGGGCGACGACAGTTCGCTTCTGCTTTTGGATCTTTACAACCTAAGCGGTACATGTTTGCTGTTGGGCCGCCAAGATCGGAAATTGTGCCAGTAAAGCCCGGAACTTTGTCGCGAATTTCTTCTATCTCGTTAATGATCGATTCTTTAGAACGGTTCTGGATGATTCGTCCTTCGTGCTCGGTAATCGAACAGAATGAACAACCACCAAAACAGCCGCGCATGATATTCACCGAGGTTTTGATCATGTCATACGCAGGAATTTTCGCTTTGCCGTACATAGGGTGAGGGACACGTGCGTAAGGTAAGCCAAACACAAAGTCCATCTCTTCTGTGGTCAACGGAATCGGGGCTTGGTTAACCCAAAGTTCACGGTCGCCGTGGCGTTGAATCAACGCACGCCCAGAGTATGGGTTGGTTTCCAGGTGCATCACACGGCTTGCGTGCGCATACAGAATCCGGTCGTTATTGAGTTTCTCGAAGTTAGGTAAACGTACCGCTGTGGTTTTAGCATCATGACGTGACGGACGAATAGTGATTGGCTGCGCCGCAGCTGGTTCGTCTTTCTTGGTGTCGCACTGCGTTTCTACCTCGTAAGGGTTCTTAGGTACGAACGCTTCTTTACGCGGCTTTTCAATACGAGACGAGTCGATGATGGTATAGCTGTCTGGCGCGACAGGAAGATTGACCGCCGTACCACGAATGTTAGTCATCGCAGATAGGCTTTCACCGTCTGCGATGCGATGTGCCACTTCAACCAGCGCACGTTCCGCGTTACCAAATAGCAGAATGTCAGCTTTAGCATCAAACAATATTGAGCGGCGAACTTTATCTGACCAGTAGTCATAGTGTGCAACGCGTCGTAGGCTGGCTTCAATACCACCCAGTACGATAGGCACTTCTTTGTAAGCTTCACGACAACGCTGTGAGTAAACCAAGGTCGCGCGGTCAGGGCGTTTTCCACCTTCGTTATTTGGTGTGTAGGCGTCATCATGACGAAGTTTCTTGTCCGCGGTGTAACGGTTGATCATGGAGTCCATGTTACCCGCAGTGATCCCAAAGAACAGGTTTGGCTTACCAAGCTGCATGAAGGCATCTTTATTTTGCCATTCAGGTTGAGCAATGATACCGACTCGAAAGCCTTGTGCTTCCAGCAGACGGCCAATGATAGCCATACCAAAGCTCGGGTGATCGACATAGGCATCACCTGTCACAATGATAATGTCACAGCTATCCCATCCTAGGGCATCCATTTCTTTGCGGCTGGTTGGCAAGAAAGGTGCCGAACCAAAACACTCGGCCCAGTATTTTTTGTACTCATGAATAGGTGTGATGTTATTGGTCATATTTTGCTCTCTGTTCCAGGGAGCGCGAATTATAGCGATTTGATGATCAGGTATCTATACCAAACTTGTTTATTCAAGCTTAGTTCATCGAGTTTTATTTGGATTGTAAAAACTCGACGGACTTCTCAATGAATTTTTATCTACGATCACCCCTAAGCCCTTATAGTTACTAGGGTCTTGGTGTGAAGTGTCCCAATCTCAATACAATTAATAAGCAATCAGGCTCTTATTGTGGTTGACGTTTATAATCAGATTAGACACAGCAATATTGCGAGTCAGGCGGCTACGTCAGTCGCATTTAGCCACTGTATTCGAAGTTAGGGTTTAAGAAGGAAAGGCTAGGTAATGAGCGAGTCAGAAACTGTAGTACATAGAAGGGTATTGATGTGGATGAACAACGACAACGAACAGGAACGAGACTGGCTCTCGTTTTTGCCAACAAAAGACCAATTTGAAAACAAACTGAAACACTTTGCTAGAGAGAACGGTCATAAAGATCTCAATATTATTATGACGTTGAGGCCTAACTTCAGTCAGCATGGCTTGTTGGAGCAGCAGCTAGGTTTTGCTGATTTTATCGTGCGCAGTCGCTATACAAAGTTGGCTGGTCAGCTAACTAGAAATGTATTTGTGGTGTGTTTGCAAACACCATATTGCCAGTGGTTAAGCACCATCAAATTGATAGAAGTGGCGATGAAGGGTTTTTTCAGCGAATTAAAAAGTGAGATGGGAACAAGAGTGCATGACACTATTGTTGAGGGACAAACAGGTGTGTCTGTTCTTGGTTATGATACGAGTAGCCCCAAAAAAGCATTGGCCCTGGCTGTTCAAACCATGGTGTCGTCCAGAGTTGGTGAAAGCGGGTACTTTAATTTTTACAACAGCATGTTGCATACGGAACTGCTAAAACGCCAGCAATTGGAAGTCTTCCTGCAAAAGAAAATCGATGCTGAACTGGTGGATGTGTATTTTCAGCCGATCGTGGACACCTACTCCGGTAACGTCACTAAATTTGAGGCGTTAGCGCGGTTTCACCATCAAAACAGCAGTTACAGCACTCAAGAGATGATTTCGGTCATTGAAGACCTCGAATTGATTGCAGAGTTGGATGACATGGTCTGTCGAATCGCGCTCGAGCGTTGGTCTGAATTAAAACGCTTCTATGGCGATGATGTCGGGATTTCCATTAATCGTTCTCTCAACACTAAGTTAGATGCATTGCAGGTGTTGCAACGTTCATTAGATTTGATTAAGTCCAGCAGAGTTAAACCTGAACTGGTGACGCTAGAGTTAACGGAATCGGCTTACTTTGAACAAGATGAAGCGCATACAAAAGCTATGCAACAGATTAGGCAAGAGGGGATAAAAATAGCCATTGATGATTTTGGTACGGGATACGCTTCTTTTTCTTATCTGGGAAAAGGGCAGTTTGATCTACTCAAAATAGACCGTAAGTTCGTGGCAGATATTTACGAGGGCAGCAGTAATTACTACATTGTCAAAATGATCACCGAGCTTGCTCACCAGCTGGGAGTCAAAGTCATTGCAGAAGGTGTTGAGCAAGAACAAGAGCGTCGTATTTTGGCGGGTATTGGTGTGGATTTCCTTCAAGGTTTCTTGTTTTCCCCTGCAGTGCCAGCCTCGGAACTGGAGAAACCAAAATATCGTGAGAGCTTATTTATTGTGAACTCGGGATAGTCAGAGTTTCTACTATGTATGCATAACCAGAAACTGCGGTAAAAGTATGCTCGAAAGTTCAATCGATGCGAGCAACAGCCCTTGTGGGTTTAGGTGGTTTGGCGATAGGTGATTTGTTATTATCGCCACCCCAAACGACTTTTGAGCTTGCTTCATCATGATTCAACAATTGCTGGTTACTTTTCCTCCGATGTTATTTGGCGCACAAGCGCTACTGACTTTGCTTTTAATCAAGGGCGATATTTGCCCGGGTCAACGAGGCCGTCTGCACAAAATGTTACCCGCAATTGGGGTAATGTGGCTGGCAGTGGCATCACTCCGCATTGAGGCGTTTATGGTGGTGTTTGCAATCTTCTACTTCTATTCACAGGTTCAGACCAAAAAAACACGTGAGAAGGGACCAATTTGGGCATTGCACTTAGCAAATGGTTTGGCGTTTGCCTATGTTAGCATTCAAGTATTTGAACAGGCTAACTGGCCAGCAGCGGTTGCGATGGCGTTAATGGTCTTCTTTTTGGGAGCTTCATTCTCGCAGTTGTTGCTCACGATTGCGCGTAGCCGTTTACAAGCATTCCATAGAATTTTGCCAGTAACTGGTATTGTGTCGGGCATGTTGTTGGTGATTGCGACGCTGTTTTCATCTTATCAGTTGGATGAGACCGCACTAAATGCCGCCACACAACCAATATTAATTGCCTTGGTGATGTTGATCTCTTCTATTGTGGTTTGGTGTTGGCATATCTTCACCCATAAATCCCCTGCAAAAGTGCAACTTAGTGTCGCTTTATTGCTCGCCCTTGTTTCTATGACGAGCCTACAAAGTTTGTTTTCACTGGTCGTTTAATATGCCCTCAGTGAGTTCACGATATCGAGTGAGCTCACTTTTAATTCGCCAGATTATGTCTACGCTGTATATATACCTTGTCGAAGAGGAGTGTCGCGATGGATTTAAGTAATGTAGGTAATCTGGATAGCATAATTCTGTTAGGTATCGTCAACGAAAAGCTCCGCTTAGAGTGCGACAGTTTTGACGAATTAGTATCGACTTATGAAATGGATACGGAGTCAGTAGTAGGCAAGCTTGATATGCTTGGCTATCAGTACGACCCTCTCACGAATCAATTCAAATCGTACCAACGCTAAGATGGTTGGACCTCACCCATTCTTAAGCCATTTTGATTCCATCAAGGTGGCTTTTACATTGTTGTCTTGCGGTTGCGAAAAACGCTTGTAAATAGCGTTTATCTTTCTCTGAATTTCGAACAGCGGCAAACAGGCGACGCCATAATCCATTGCCAAACGGCTTGCTGGTGATTAAGCCTTGACGAGAAAACTCGGAAATTGCCCAGTTTGGCAGTGCTGCAACCCCTAATCCCGCCGATACCATTTGTACTAACATTAATGTGTTGTCCGCTTGTTTCCACTTTGCGGGCTCCACTCCTGCAGGCTGTAAGAAGTGTTTAACCACATCAAGTCGCTGTTTCTGTACTGGATAAGAGAGCATGGTTTGATCGGCAAGATTTTGAGGTTCGATAATCGCCTTATCGGCCAGTGAATGGTTGGTGGACGTGATCAGGCGCATTTCAAAATCAAACAAAGGTTCGTAATGGACCTCCGAGCGTGGCTGAATATCTGAAGTAATGACGAGATCCAATTCCCCAGCAAGTAAAGCGGGTAAGGGCTCGAATCCAAAGCCTGAAGAAAAATCCAACGTCACGCTAGGCCACGCCAGTTGGTATTCCTTAAGTGCAGGCATCAGCCATTGAAAGCAGGAATGACATTCGATAGCCATATGCAATCGGCCATTGACGTCTTCTTTCAAACTTGCCAGTTCGTTCTCTGCTCTTGCGAGTTTCGGCAAAATATCTTCTGCAAGGCGTAATAGAATCTCACCTTCGGAAGTGAATTTTACCGGGCGGGTTTTCCTTAGGAACAACTGCCCACCAATGCGAGACTCCAAATCCTTAATTTGGTGTGAAAGAGCGGATTGAGTCAAGTGCAAAGCGGTTGCCGTTGCAGTCAGTGAACCTGTATCTCGAAGCGAGGTAATGGTACGTAAGTGTTTTAGCTCTATCATGAATCTCTTTCATCCTTCAATGTTCACCATGAACTCTATTAACTTAACCGTAAAATATAGATATGTAAACGTCTAGACGTCCATTTGTTTGAAGTAATGGTTTGTTTCTTCGATGCATGATGAATTTTTTTAATAATCAAGTTGAATATTTGGACCTTGTTCAATTCTCGTCTGAGAGAGATATTTTAGCCATCCAGACATCCTGAAAGTTTAGCCAGAGATGTTCTGACCCAGATAAACTGAATAATAAGGACTAGGGAAATGGCGACAACCACACACATACTTGGTTACCCACGCATTGGGGAAAAACGTGAACTGAAATTCGCGCAAGAGAAATACTGGCGTGGAGAAATCGATCAAGCACAACTCAAACAGGTTGGTTCTCAGCTAAGAGCGAAAAACTGGCAAGTACAACATGAAGCGGGTTTGACGTTTGCAACTGCCGGCGATTTTGCCTGGTATGATCACGTGCTGACAACCACACTGTTGTTGGGCCACGTACCAAAGCGTCATGCTGATGGCACACCTAACCTTGATACCTTGTTCAAGGTTGGTCGAGGCCAATCACAGACAGGTTGTGGCTGTGCAGGTGCCGCTGCCTCTGACATGACTAAGTGGTTCAATACTAACTACCATTATATTGTGCCGGAATTTAGCGAAGACGATACGTTTGAGGTGAGTTGGCCGCAGCTATTTGAGGAAGTCAGTGAAGCCGTTAATGCAGGACATAATGTTAAGCCTGTGCTACTCGGTCCATTAAGTTACTTGTACTTGGGCAAAGAAGTTGAGGAAGGTTTTGACCGCTTGTCTCTGTTACCAAGATTGCTCGCTGCATATCAAGCGATTTTGGCGAAATTGTCCGATCAGGGTGCGGAGTGGGTACAAATCGATGAGCCTATCTTATCACTTGAGCTGGAAAGTAAATGGGCGGATGCCTTTAAACTGGCTTACCAAATCATTCGCAGTGATGTCAAAGTTCTCCTGACAACTTACTTTGATTCTGTCACTGATACACTGGACAAAATTGTCGAGCTGCCAGTTGATGGTTTGCACATCGATCTTTCTGCAGCGCCTGACCAGCTGGATGAAGTTGTGGAAAAACTACCGGAAGGTTGGGTGTTGTCAGTAGGGGTTGTCAATGGACGTAACGTGTGGCGAGCTGACCTGAGTCCGCAACTGGCGTGCTTACAACCGGTAAAAGAGAAGCTAGGTGATAAGCTTTGGGTTGCGAGCTCATGTTCTTTACTCCACAGCCCAGTTGATCTTGAACTTGAAACGACACTGAGCGAAGAAGTAAAAAGCTGGTTCGCCTTTGCCAAGCAGAAAGTCACAGAGGTAGCCCTTTTAGGTAAAGCGCTGGACGGCGATCAAAATGCGATTCTGGCATGTGATACTTACAGCCAGCCAATTAAAGCGCGTAAAACGGCTACCCACGTGAATAAACCACAGGTGCAGGCGCGTATCAATCGTATCACCGCAGAGCTGACGCAACGCAGTGCACCTTACCCTGAGCGTGCTGCTCATCAGGCAGAAGTACTGGGTTTACCGCTGCTGCCAACCACGACCATCGGTTCTTTCCCACAAACTGGTGAGATTCGCGTGCAGCGCAGTGCTTATCGATCTGGTCAACTTTCTGAATCAGACTATGTTGCAGCACTGAAAGGGCATATTGCTGATGCGGTTAAGCGACAGGAAGCACTGGATCTGGACGTATTAGTGCATGGTGAGGCCGAGCGTAACGATATGGTTGAGTACTTCGCCGAGAATCTGGCTGGTTTCCAGACGACCAAATTCGGTTGGGTGCAGAGTTACGGTTCTCGCTGCGTAAAACCTGCGATTGTGGTTGCCGATATTGAGCGCGAAAAACCAATCACGGTTGAATGGTCTACGTACGCGCAATCTCTAACAAGCAAACAAATGAAAGGGATGCTGACTGGCCCGGTTACGATTCTGTGTTGGACATTCCCACGTGAAGACATTACACGCAAGGAAATCACTCAGCAATTGGCTTTGGCACTGAGAGATGAAGTTTTTGATTTGCAAAATGCTGGCATTAACATCATCCAGATTGACGAGCCTGCTATTCGTGAGGGGTTACCGCTTAAGAAGCGCGAGCATAAGGCTTACCTAGAATGGGCTGTAGATGCATTTAAAGTTTCTGCAGGTAGCGCGAAACCGGAGACACAGATTCATACTCATATGTGTTACAGCGAATTCAATGAGATCATCGATTCTGTTGCGGCGCTGGATGCGGATGTCATTACCATAGAAACGTCACGTTCGAACATGGAATTGCTAAAAGCATTTGAAGAGTTTAATTATCCAAATGAAATCGGTCCCGGTGTTTATGACATTCACTCACCAAACATTCCAAGCGAGGAGTGGATAGAGGGCCTGATCAAGAAAGCGGCAGAAAAAATCCCTGTACAACGTTTATGGGTCAATCCAGATTGTGGTCTAAAAACACGAAATTGGGTGGAAACAGAAGCTGCGTTAGCTAACTTAGTCTCAGCAGCGAAAAAGCTACGCACCGAGCTAGCGTAAAATAGGTAGCTAAAGAAAAAGCAGGGATTGAGTCCCTGCTTTTATGCGTCTTTTAACTCGCTATTTAGTTGCGACATTTGGCGTAGCGCCAATGCTGTACGAGCTTGCTAAATTACTGTGATTTATTGCTACAGCGTTGTTCTGATATCAATTCGTCTGCCATCAATTGACCGCGTGTGTTGCGAACTTTCACTCTATACATCAAGCCCTTATTAATTTGATCGCGGATCTCTGGCTTGTGACAGAATGTGTAGATACTGGAGTTAATCACTTGTGCGAGTGGCTTCGCACCCATTGCGCTATCGTTATAAATCATCATCATTTCAACAACGTTTTTGTTAGCAGAAACTCGCATGATTTGCAGTGGCCCGTACTCCATTGGTAATCCAGCAGAAAGAACGCCAGCACGGTTAGATGCCATCAGTTCCAATTGACGCTCTTTATCAGCACTCGATGAACAACCTGCTAGCGCACTAAGCGCCAGAAAAAAACACAGCAATTTTTTCATAAATTAAAACACTTTTTTGAACGGTTTAACGATCACATTTTCGTAAACGCCCGCCGCCACGTAAGGGTCTTTGTCTGCCCAGGCTTTTGCGTCTTGCAAAGAGTCAAACTCGGCTATGACGGTTGAACCAGTAAATCCTGCTTCACCCGGGTTATCAGAATCAATCGCCGGCATTGGGCCTGCGGTCAGAAGTCGTCCTTCATCCTGAAGTTGTTGTAAACGTTCTAGGTGTTGAGGGCGAACACTCATACGTTTTTCTAATGAATTCTCGATGTCCTGAGAAAAGATGACATACCACATAGCATAGTTCCTTAATTGGTAGGTTTAAGCCATAATTTAACGACTTTTTAGTGCTTCTCACAAGTCAACAATGGAAAATATGAGGATTTTCCTGTGATTAGACCTATTTTGCGATAGGGCGAGGCTTACCTTGACTGTCGATAGCAACGTAATTAAAGGTTGCGTCACACACCATAAATCGATCTTCAATACCGTCTACTTTCACGGGTTTCACCCACACTTCAAGATCAACACTCATGGAAGTACGGCCAATATTTTTACACACACCGTAACAACAGACGACATCACCGACGCTGACAGGTTTTTTAAAAGTAATACTTGAAACTGAAACCGTGACTACACGTCCCAATGAGATTTCTTTGGCTAAAATAGCACCTGCTAAGTCAAGTTGAGACATGATCCAGCCACCAAAGATATCGCCATTCGCATTAGTATCAGCAGGCATTGCGAGGGTACGAAGCAGTAGTTGGCCTTTCGGAGAGTTAAATTCTTGGCTCATTGAGACATCCTAAATCATTAACAGCGCCTAAATGGGACCAACCCCAGTAAACAAAAGCTCCCAAACATACTAACAAACTAGTGTGATCAGCTATTTACTACGATTGATACTAGGCGCAAATTTTAATTGGAACAGTAACAAAACAGCGACCCGAAGGTCGCTGTTAATAATAAATTTGCGCAGATTATAGCAAAGCTGAACCGTTATTCATCTACCGAAACATCTGAGGAGTTAGTTTTCTGCTCTTTTGGAATGTGTTTGTAGATGTAGAAGCCTGTAGCGATCATATAGCTGAATGTCGCGATCAGCAGGCCAAACACTTTAAAGTTAACCCAGACGTCCAGCGGTAGCTTGTATGCAACGTAGATATTTAAACCTGCGCAGAAAGAGAAGAAACCGACCCAAGCCCAGTTGATACGTGTCCAAATATTTTCAGGAAGGGAGATCTCTTTTCCTAGCATCCCCTTAATCGCTGATTTGCCCATCGCATGACTGACTGCAAGACCAATAGCAAATACCATGTACACAATGGTCACTTTCCATTTAATGAAGTTGTCATCGTGGAGAAAGATGGTCATGCCACCAAATACAGCCACCATCACGAAAGTGATTAACTGCATCTTTTCCACTTTTTTGTAAAGCGCGAACGTCAGAACGATTTGAATAGCGGTCGCGACGATAAGTGCCCCAGTCGCAACGTAAATGTCGTACATCTTATACAAGGCAAAGAAGACAATGAGTGGAATAAAATCAAGAATTTGCTTCATGTTGCAGAAAACTACCTGGTTATTGAGTTGTTCACAGTCTAGCGGAATCTCACACAATGTGAATAGCTCGAGACAATTGGATACAAAAATTGCGCGACAATGGCGGCAATCCCTGTCTCTAATTTATAGTTTAGGCGACATTCTGGTATTGGGGGATACGTGTTTTTACATCTTCTAAATAGCCTTCACACAAAAGGTTATTTACCGTGGTGGCAAGTTCTTCGTTGGTCATGGTCAAGGAGGAAGATTGACCTGTCATCAAGTTAAGAAATTGGTGATACTCTTCTTCGGTATAGTGACCAATACGATCCATCAATAGTGCTTTAACACCATGATGAATCAAGCTGTGATAGATGCGTCTGCTGGCTAACATCGCCATCTCCCTTCAAATTTTCTACCTATTGGGTGCGAGTACTGCTGTTTAAGTAGTTCGATTTACTTGTTTGATGACTAATTAAGCACAGATTGTACCAGTTATTTAACTTTACATTTAAAAGTGTTTGGCTCAGTACCTTGGTTTTGAATGAGCCACGTTTGTATCAGATCACGTAACGCATTTAAGGTTGTTGGCTTGTTCAAACGACCATCCATTAGGGTAGAAATTTGCGCGATCTCTGAGGCTCCTGACTCTCCTGATAGCGCAATAACCTTGATTGAAGGGGATATCGCTTTTATGCGCTGGCATGCATCGAAGCCATTCATAACTGGCATTTGCACATCCATCAGGACGAGATCGATATTGTGATACTTAACCATCTCGATAGCGGTTGCGCCGTTGTTTGCCTGTAAGCTTTTGACACTTAACTGTTTTAAATACAACTGAACTAATGTACGTTGCACCTCTTTGTCATCCACAATGAGCACTGTTGGTGCACTATTGCTGCTTTGTAAGTGTTCCATTACAAGAGGCTTAAGTTCGTTTTTTGAAGTACTTCCGTTTTCGGCGGAGACTCTAAAGGCCTCTGCTTTTGGTGTATTGGGAACGACAGGAAAATAGAGATAGAACTTTGTGAATTCTCCTTTCACTGATTGACATTCAATTCGGCCACCAAAAGAACGCATCACACGCTGACAGTAACTCAGGCCCAGGCCACTCCCACCACTTTTTTGATAAGAAAAGAAGTCGTCAAAGATCTTGTTCAGAATCGTATTATCAATACCAGGCCCTGAATCACGAAAGATCAGTATGTTCTCATATGGCCCAGTTTGAGTGCGTATGTCAATTTGACTCGACGGATAAGAGTCAAAGTAGTAAACCGCATTGCGAATCAAGTTGAAAACAACGAAGTTAAACAGAGTTTCATTTAACATCACAACAAAATCATCTTGTTGGGGAAGCTGGATCCTTTCTATGATTTTCTCGTTCTCAAAACCATAGCGAGTTATCGCTAGGTGAACAGCCTGATGAATAGAGGTCGTCACCTGAGGCTCTTGTTCCGGTGATGTGTCACTGACTTCTCTTAGTATGATGTCGATGGCCTGTTGACCAAGTTGAATTGCTGCTTGACCTTTGTCGATGTCGCGTTTCAGTGTTTCTGATGACAACTGAGAATTAATATGTTGCGCTAGGATTTCAAATTGCAATTGCACTTGCGTAAGAGGGTTGCGCATTTCATGAGCGATGGAGTGGGCGAGAGCACGACTTTGACGGACGTTTCTATCCGCTTCAATTGTGCTTTGTACGCGAGTCAGTAGCGTTTGTAACGCGGAAATTTCTTCGTTAGAAAACAGCTTTTGGTTTCTCTTATGGGAACAAATCAAAAGGTGAGAGACCGTTCGGCTATGACCATACAGCGGCATGACAAGCGCGGTTTCACTAGAGCGCATCCTATTGTAGAGTTTTCTCAATGCGCTTCCGTTTGCTGAGGTGAACTTTATCTCTTCAGACAATTCATCAAGTAGCAGGACCGATTTGTCAGAATGCAGATAGCTTTCATAAAAGGTTTCCGAGTAGTGGCTATTGACCAACTGCAGTTTGTCTTTGGGTATATCGAGTAATACCCCTAGTTTTTCCATCGCATCATCGATGGAACGCTTAAATTCATCCTCCAGAGCTAGAATTTGTTGAACCGGAGTTTGCTTTTTAAAATAGACAATATACGACACCAAGCGGCTCACCCGACGATAGAGCCAGTGCCAGCTAATACCAACTAGCGCGCAGATCGGAATAGAGATTAGCCATTGGTTGCCCTCGGTTATAGGAATCAATACTGCACCTAAAGGTAATACAAAAATACCGCACACCAGTAACGCGCTGGTGGCTATGTAGGCGAGATATTTTGCACTATAGAACCGTGAGGTGAGTAGAGCGTAGCCAAAAAATAGCATTTCACTGATGGAGAGTGCTGGAGGTAACCATGTCAGTGTAAAGTCACCCAGAAAATAGGTCATTCCGAGATGGATGGCGGTAGTCGACAGCATGAATACCAAGATTCCAGCAATCATGTAGTTGCTTTTAGCCAGCACTAGTTTGCTACTGTTGACCCGCATTCGGGCAAGGTTGATCAGCGTAAGAACAATCAACGCCAGAATGGAGGTGAAGAAGTAACCGGTGTGAGAGCCGAATTCAATCGCAAATGCACTAGGCCCTTGAATAGAGACATCGGCTACTGTTAGCTCCGGACGCAAGTTTATAAAAAGTGCATACCCTGAAAGCAGGGAAAACATCAGCTGTTGCCAACTTTTTACTTTCGTCTTTTTTTGCTCGACGAGTAACTGACAAGAAAAGTAATACGCAAAGGCAAAAGAGAAGAAGGCAGCAAGGTTAGCCAACTTCGCCATGAAGATGCCGCCCTCGGAGCCAAATTTGACCAATAGATCAGTATGAAAATAGGCATTACTGCCGATCCAGATAATGATGCAGGCAGAGTATGCGATGTAGGGCGCATGGTGGGTGCCTATAACGCGCTCGTTCCTATTTTTCAGGCGATAGCAATAGTACAGCAGCCATAGGAGAACAGCGGCTACAGTGACATATAATGTAATGGCTTTCGGATAAAGCAGACCTGCCAAACCAAAGTCAAACATTCTGGCTCACCTGTAGACGAAGTCTGTGTTGTCGATCAGGGTACTTTGCATGGAACAATACCCAGGAAGTTTGCGATTTTGTGCACCATTTATTGATAACAATACGGGTAAAGCCAGTCACGCTACTGCTGAGAAAACATAAGGACAGTAGTAAGCAGTAGAGGGCTGTACGATGAACGACTTCATGTGCAACATTCTGATTTTTATAAATAGACCAATCTGTATGGGAGATCAGGTCTAAAGATAACTTTAGACTCATGAGACAACCTAGCACTGATAATTTTTATATTTTATAGGTGGGTTATATCACGTTATGCAATTTATGCTACCAGTTTCTGTTTGTATGGTTACCTAATGCAAAAGTTGGACAAAAAAAAGCCGCCCGCTTAGAGCGACTTTGAAAAATAGCGTAAAGAAAATTAAGCGTCTTGCTTGCTCAGCTCAACTTCTTTTTCTGTTTGAACTTCTTCTTCTACAAGAGCGTCAACAATAACCGCACATGCCGCATCACCAGTGATGTTCAGAGCGGTACGAATCATATCGAAGATACGGTCAAGAGCGAATAATAGTGGCAGGCCTTCAATTGGAATGCCAGCCGCTAGCAGAACCGCAACAACCAAGAATGAAGGACCAGGTACACCTGCCTGACCAACCGCACCAAGAGTAGAAGTGACGATAATAGCGATGTAAGCGCCCATGCCCAGATCAATGTTAAACAACTGAGCGAAGAAGATGGCTACCAAGCCGTAGTAGATTGCGTTACCCGACATGTTGATCGTTGCACCAAGAGGCAGAACGAACGAAGCTGTAGAGTTTCTAACGCCCAGATCTTTTTCACAAGTGTCCATCGTTACTGGCAGCGTCGCCATTGAAGACGCTGTTGATAGTGCAACTGCTTGTGGTTTCTTCATTGAAGAAAGGAACTTCTTCGCTGATGTCTTAGTAAAAATATGAACCATCGCTGGGTAAACAACGAAACCGAAGATTAGGATTGCTGCTACATAGACCACGAACAGTTTGAATACAACCATTAGTGCGCCAAAACCAAACGTACCAACCGCTTCAGCCATCAGGCCAAATACACCGATAGGCGCAATGACCATCACTTTGTTGATCATCCAAACCATTGCGTCAACAATGCAGTTTACACCGTTGATGATAGGATCACGGCGTTCTTTAGTCTGTTGAGAAATCGCAATACCAAAGAACATACAGAAAACTAGAATCTGTAGGATGTTCGCGTCATTCAGTGACTGGAAAACGTTGGTTGGGATCATACCTGTGATGGTAGCCCAGAAAGTTGGCAGCTCACCTTTAGATGCGTATTCAGCTGAGAACATGCCTTCAACGCCAGAAACGTCGATGCCGATGCCCGGTTGGAATACTTCACCCATAAATAGAGCAAGTGCGACTGCAAGAGCAGATGTTAGACCAAAGTAACCTAGTGTTACTAAGCCAACTTTACCTGCAGACTGGCTATTACCAAGACCTGCAGCACCAGAAATCAAAGCGACAGCAACCAATGGGATTACTAGCATTTTGATTAGGTTGATAAAGATAGCACCAAGTGGCGCGAAGACCGTAGCGTCGTGACCCATTAGAGCACCAACGGCGGTACCCACGATCATTGCAATGACGACTTGCACGCCAATGTTGTTTAGCAAACTCTTTTCTTTTAACACTTCCGTAACCCCTGTGCTAATAAAATGTAAAATCCTAAAATTACACGCCATATATAGTTAAATAAATGGAGAATAATTTCGCCCTCGCTTTTTACACTTATCATTCACAATTGGCAATTGTTAAACAGGGTTATTGACGAAATAATCGATATTTTATTGACGAGTGCTAACTTTTTGCGCAATAGCAAACGTTTGCTATTTGGTTTTGATATGAAGAAATGGGTTTTTCATTGGTCTGGATAATGGTTTGGACGTTTGACGATTAAATGTTTGTTAACACTTTGTTTTTCGCTGCTTGGTTGGAAAAGATCGTATTTATTGACTGATATTTTTGACAATAAATAGGAGGCAAGCTCACATTTTAGTGAATTCACGTTTAATAATGTTAAATATTTTACATTCTTAGTACGCTGACTCTTGTAAATATAATGTTAATGAGTGGTAAATTGAAGATGTAAAGAACCTTCGAAAGCCACTCTATCATTAAATTTTTGTTGTTGAATCCTTAAGAACAACGTGAATGCCAATAATCTAGAGGTGGAGTCATTATGATGAATCTTGCTGCTGCGCTGCAGCGAAATGCTGCCAGTAAGCCTGATAAGACAGCGTTGATATGCGGTGACTTGGAAATTTCTTATTCTCAATTTGATGCGATCGCAGGCAAAATTGCTGCGTCGTTGATCAACCACGGCGTCAAACCGGGTGACCGAGTCGCATTGTCGTGTCCGAATTTGCCTTTCTTTGCGTTTATTTATTTCGCTGTGCAGAAAGCCGGTGCCGTTGCCGTACCTCTGAATGTATTGTTGAAAGCGAGAGAAATCAAGTATCACCTAGAAGACTCAGACGCTAAGTTTTATTTCTGCTTTGAAGGCACGCCAGAGTTGCCAATGGCAAGAGAAGGTGTGAAAGCTTTTAAGGAAGTTGACACCTGTGAAAACATGATTGTCATGACCCAGTCACAGGCTGACTTAGAGTGGGGGGGTGTGCCAACACTTAATGCCTTTATTCGTGACGTTGAACCGCTAGCTGACTACGTGCCACGTAATGCGGATGACACCTGTGTTGTGTTGTACACATCTGGTACGACCGGATTGCCGAAAGGTGCGGAATTAACGCAACAAAACATTGTCATGAACGCGATTGTTGGGCAAAACGTCATGGCAGCTCAAGGGGACGATGTACACTTAGTGACCTTGCCTCTATTCCACACATTTGGCCAAACCGTGCACTTGAATGCAAGTGTGTTGAGTGGTGCAACTCTCGTTCTTGTACCTCGATTTGAACCGTCTCATGTCCTTGAATTAATCGAAAAACACAAGGTAACCATTTTTGCTGGTGTGCCAACGATGTATATCGGACTGCTTCATGCGGACACAAATTATGATATCTCGTCGTTACGCGTGGCGGCAAGTGGTGGTTCATCGTTACCTACTGAAGTGTTCCGTGCGTTTGAAGAAAAGTTCAACGTGCCTATTTTGGAAGGTTACGGTTTATCTGAAACCAGCCCTATTGCCTGTTTCAACCATTTAGACCAAGAGCGAATTCCTGGTTCCGTTGGTCAGCCGATTCAAGGTGTAGAGGTTAAGCTTGTCGACCTAGAGGGTAATCACGTCCCTGTGGGTGAAGAGGGTGAAATCATCGTACGCGGTCACAATGTAATGAAAGGTTACTTGGATCGCCCAGAGGTAACCGAGTCGGTACTGAAAAACGGCTGGTTCCACACTGGTGATGTTGGTCGATTCGATGAAGCTGGCAACTTGTACATTGTGGATCGAATTAAAGATTTGATTATTCGTGGTGGCTTTAACGTTTACCCGCGTGAAATTGAAGAAGTGTTCATGACACACCCTGCTGTTGCGATGGTCGCGGTGATCGGTATTCCTCATCAAGAGTATGGAGAGGAAATTAAGGCTTACGTGGTTTTGAAACCCGATCAGGAAATCGAAGCTGCGGAGCTTCAGGCGTGGGGACGTGAACACTTAGCGGCATTTAAATACCCTCGCTTTGTCGAGATTCGAGACCAGCTTCCGATGAGTGCCACGGGTAAAATCTTAAAGCGCGAATTAAAAGCAGAACTTAAAGTCGCTTAAAGCGCTGTTAAATTCTAAAGCCAGCTGACTCAGCTGGCTTTTTTGCCTTCCAATACACGGAGCGATACAGCCGTCGGGGTTATTCGAGTTGTTTAAGGTACTCTTCCATCTCTAACGGATTGGGAATCGTGATGCTCCCGTAACTCAGAGTCAGTATGCCCAAGCTTTCCATTTTCTTTAATACTTTGTGTACGCTTTGGCGGGTGAGTCCCATCATGTTGGCGATGTGTTCTCTTGTTACACGCACCACACACGGCTCTGCGTTTATTGCCCGATTGGTTTGATAAGTCGCGAGTAAAAGTAACCGGCGACCAATACGCTCTTCAATCCCTCGTATTGCATCGTCTTCTATAACGGATATCGCCGACCATAGTCTTCGACTCATCAGATTCAGAATGACTGGATAACTTTGCGGGTACTTAGCCAGCAACTGAAGGAACTTATCCCCTTGTAGCTCTAGGAGTGTCACGTCGGAATGAGCCGTTGCTCCGAATATACGCGGCATGCCGGGCGAGAAAACATTGTCTCCGAACCAGCCGCCCGCATCGAAAATCATTAACGTGACTTCCTTGCCTTTTGTACTTATCGAGTTGACTCTTACTGCTCCTTTAGCAATGACCATCAGAGATGATTGTTTATCGCCTTTACTGCAGATGAGCGCTTTTTCATCGAAATGCCGGGTCCTTGCAATTTGTACCGCGTCATTGATGCCCTCTTCAGGTAATCCAGATAGTACAGGGCATTGAAGCAACAACTTTTTTAACTCTTCCATGTCGGTACCTTAATGCAGCACTGTTAGCTGGGCTATTTTAACATTTTATAATTCAATGCACTCAAGGGGCTTGTCTCGTTAGAAGGTTATAATCTGAATTTGTGATGGATCTCTATTTCAGTGGGCATCATTTGTTTAGGCAGTGGTTTGTTTGGGAACGGGTTTACCTGAGAAGTCATTGGTCAAAATAGAGAGCTTCCTCGTTTATCGGCCAAACAAAAAACGCCCACTGTTCGTCGAACCGTGGGCGCTTATTTATCATAAAGGAGAGAGATTATTTTTGAGTGGCTGCCTTCATTGCTGAAACAAACTCACCAAGTTTATCTAGCATGATCTGTGGCTGCTCTGCGTGTGTCTCAATGATTTTAACCACGGCTGAACCAGAGATAGCGCCAGCGGCACCGGCCTCTATTGCCTGTTTCACTTGTTCTGGCTCAGAGATACCGAAGCCAAGCAGTGCTGGTGGAGCATCGAATTGGTTCAGTCTCTCTAACAACTGCCCTACAGGCATATTTGCCTTGGTTTCTGTCCCTGTCACACCCGCTCGAGAAAGCAGGTAGGTATAACCGCCACTTAGCTCAGCGACTTGTTCCAGGGTTTCATCGCTGGCCGTTGGCGGTGCAATGAAGATTGGGTGGATGCCGAACTTCTCTGCTGCTGCGACGAACTCCGCGCTTTCATTGGTTGGTACGTCGGCAATCAGAACAGAGTCGATACCGGCTTTGGCACAGTGTTCGTAAAAGTTCTCAATACCACGCGAGTAAACCAAGTTCGCATACATCAATAGCCCGATTGGTAGATCTGGGTATTGGGCGCGAATCTTGCCAATTTGCTCAAAGCAGATATCAGGTGTTGCGCCAGATTCCAATGCACGTTTATTTGCGCCTTGGATGGTTGGGCCATCTGCTAGAGGATCGGAGAATGGAATACCCAGCTCAAGTGCGTCAGCACCCGATTCAACAAGGGTTTCCATAATTTTGTATGATTGTTCTGCATTTGGGTCACCTACCGTTACGAACGGTACAAACGCGCCTTGGTTCTTTTCGTTTAAGCGAGCAAACATCTTCTCATAACGACTCATTAGATCACTCCTTTTTCTTCTAGGATGGCGTTTACGGTGAAGATGTCTTTGTCACCACGACCGGATAAGTTGACGACTAAAAGCTGCTCTTTTTCTGGATTTTCGCGAGCCATACGCAACGCGTGTGCAAGTGCGTGAGACGATTCAAGTGCCGCAATGATACCTTCACTACGCGCAATTTCCTGGAAAGCATCCAAGGCTTCATCATCGGTTACATTGGCGTATTCCGCACGGCCAATCGAATTCAAGTAAGCGTGCTGAGGCCCGACAGATGGAAAATCAAGACCAGCAGAAACGGAGTAGGACTCTTCGATCTGTCCGTTTTCATCTTGCATGATTGGCGCTTTCATACCGAAATAAATGCCTGTCTTACCGTGTTTCAAAGGCGCACCGTGTTGGTCGGTATCAATACCTTTACCTGCCGGTTCAACACCGATAAGGCGCACACTTTCTTCTTCGATAAAATCAGCAAACATACCAATGGCGTTAGAGCCACCGCCCACACAAGCGATAACTGCATCTGGAAGACGTCCTTCACGAGCCAGAATCTGGTTCTTGGTTTCTTCACCAATCATACGCTGGAACTCACGAACGATAGTCGGGAACGGGTGAGGGCCCGCAGCCGTACCTAATAGGTAGTGCGCATCTTCATAAGTTGCAGACCAGTCACGTAGTGCTTCATTACATGCATCTTTAAGGGTTGCCGAACCAGAATGAACCGGAATGACTTCAGCGCCCATGAGTTTCATGCGGAACACGTTCGGGCTTTGACGCTCAACGTCTTTAGCACCCATATACACACGACATTTCAGACCAAGTAGCGCACATGCAAGTGCGGTTGCAACACCGTGTTGACCCGCACCGGTTTCAGCGATGATTTCTGTTTTGCCCATGCGCTTAGCCAGTAGAGCCTGACCTAGCACCTGATTAGTTTTGTGTGCGCCGCCGTGGAGTAAGTCTTCACGCTTTAGGTACAGTTTTGTTTTTGTACCTTTGGTTAAGTTTCGAGTAAGCGTCAGTGCCGTAGGGCGACCTGCGTATTCCTGCAGAAGTGTCATGAATTCACTACGGAACTCTGGATCTTCCTGCGCATCAATAAACGCTTGCTCTAGTTGCTCCAATGCAGGAACCAGGATTTGCGGAACGTACTGACCGCCATATTCGCCAAAGTAGGCATTCAGTTTTGCCATCGTGATAGTCCTTCTCGTAATTTTTTTGCTACGAATAATTCTAGTAGTTGCGAATTGCGTTAAACGCGGCCTGCAACTTCTGTGCATCTTTTTTACCTGGCGCGCTTTCTACACCAGAGTTTAAATCTAATCCCAAGCAACCTAGTGACGCTGCTCGTTGAGCATTCTCAGGCGACAGTCCACCTGCTAACATGATTTGGCTTGGGTCGCCGATAAGAGACCAGTCGAAAACTTGTCCGGTACCACCAGATTGATTCCCTACTTGTGCATCCAATAGATGGCGATCAACGTTTTCAGCAAGCAAAGTTGGCGCGCTCTCTTTGACGCCATACGCTTTCCAAATTTCAACGCCAGCAGGAAGTTCAGCTTTTAACTGGTTGACGTAGCTTTGATCTTCAACGCCATGTAATTGAACGGCTTTTAAACCAAGCGATGTCACAATGGCAGCCACAAAATCAATCTCATGATTTTGGAACACGCCTACGTATTGAAGTGGCGCGCCACTCATTGTGAGTCGAGCCGTTTCTAAATCCACGGTTCGCTTAGACTGTTCAACAAAAATCAGCCCGCCAAATACCGCTCCCGCTTTATACGCTTTTGCAGCATCGTCAGGGTGGGTCAAACCACAAACCTTATTTTCACCCAATGTCACCTTGCGAACCGCGAGCTCCAGATTGTCTTCTGACATCAGCGAGCTACCAATCAGGAATCCGTCAGCATAAGCCGCTAAATCTCGGACTTGCTGGTGGGTGTATATACCTGACTCTGAAATAACAGTCGCTTCTGGCGCGAGTTTTCGGATCAAAGGTGCCAGTTCTTTGGTGCGGTTAAGGTCAGTACTCAAGTCGCGCAGGTTACGGTTGTTGATACCGATAACAAGCGCACCCAAATCAACCGCGCGATGCAGCTCTTCTTCGTTGCTGACTTCTGTCAGAATACCCATGTTGAGGTTGTGTGCCACTTCGGCTAATGCTTTGTACTCTTCATCGTTAAGCACAGACAGCATCAACAAGATGGCGTCCGCACCATAATGACGTGCCAGGTAAACTTGGTACGTGTCCACCATGAAATCTTTACAAATCACAGGCTGAGTGACCTGATTGCGCACTTGCGGAAGAAAGTCGAAGTTACCCTGAAAGTATTTTTCGTCAGTTAAAACGGAAATGGCATCCGCATGATTGTTGTAAACCGACGCAATGTAGTCCAAGTCGAAGTCGTCTCTGATGAGCCCTTTCGAAGGAGAGGCTTTTTTACACTCAGTAATAAACACGGTTTTATCATTTTTGAGCGCATCGTAGAAACTACGATCTGAAGGCTCTAAATCGGATTGGAAAGTACTCAAATGCTGAGAAGCTTTGCGCTCTGCGACCCACGTAGTTTTGTCGCGAACAATCTTAGCGAGTACTTCCGCCATATCTGCTTCTTTTTTTGACACGTGCTCAGAAAGGTTGTCAGCTTTTTGAGTGTTGAAATCCGTCATCTTGATTATGTCCTTAAGCGTGTGCGGCAAGCTGCTGAACTAACTGGTAAGCCTTGCCTGAATTCATTGCCTCAATCGCTTGTTGCGTGTTGGCTTTTAAATCTTCGTGACCGAACAGACGCATGAGCAATGCAACGTTCGCAGCGACAGCACCTAGCTGAGCATCGGTTCCTTTTCCTGTGAGAATGTTAGTGATGATTGCTTTGTTCTCTTCAGGATCGCCACCTTTGATCGCTGCTAGTGGGTGTGTCTCTAAGCCGAAGTCGTCTGGGCTCAGTGTGTACTCGACAATTTGACCGTCTTTGATCTCTGCCACTGTGGTTGGTCCATGAATAGCAACTTCATCCAAACCACTACCGTGCACCACTGCTGCGCGCTTCATACCCATTTGTAGCATGGTTTCTGCGATAGGACGAACTAGTTCTTCGCTGTAAACGCCCATTAATTCAATATTAGGGTGCGCTGGGTTAATCAATGGGCCGAGAATATTGAAGATCGTGCGTGTTTTCATCGTTTGACGTACTGGCATCGCATGACGCACGCCACCGTGGTATTGAGGGGCAAACAGAAAAGCAACGCCGATGTCATCAATGGCTTTACGAGTGTCGTCAGGGCTCATAGCAAGGTTGATACCAAAAGAGTCCAGTAGATCAGAAGAACCGGATTTACTCGATACACTGCGGTTACCGTGTTTCGCTACCTTTAGGCCACATGCTGCCGCGACAAAGGCTGCGGTGGTGGAAATGTTGATGGTATCGTGTCCATCGCCACCAGTACCGACGATATCGGCAAAGTCATAGTCTGGACGCGGGAACGGTTTTGCGTTGGCAAGCAGGGCTTTTGCCGCACCAGCAATTTCGTCTGGCGTTTCGCCTTTAATCTTTAGCGCTGTTAGCGCCGATGCCATCAAAATTGGATCGAGCTCACCACGGATAATGGTATCGAACAATTGCTGGCTTTCTTCTTGAGTAAGAGACTGTTGATCGTATAGTTTGTTGATAATCGCTTCCATAATTCCTCTCCCTATGTCCTTATGCGTTGTTTTTCTCAAGTGCCCATTCGATAGCATTAGCTAGCAGGGTAGCTCCATACGTGGTCATAATTGATTCCGGGTGGAACTGGAATCCGCAAACTTTGTCTTGCTCGTGGACCACTGACATGGTTAAACCGTCGACTTCAGCCGTAATGGTTAGCGCTTCTGGAACAGAGGTCGCGACCAGTGAATGATAACGAGCAATAGCCAGTGGTGATGGTAAATTGGCGTAAGTGGCGTGATTTTCGTGCTCCATCATTGACACTTTACCGTGAATGATTTCACCCGCACCAGCAACGGTACCGCCATAGGCTTCAACGATGGCTTGATGGCCAAGACAAATGCCGATCATTGGTACTTTGCCTTTCATACGCTGAATTAAGTCTGGCATTGATCCCGCTTCAGAAGGGGCACCCGGACCAGGCGAAAGAAGAACAACCGGGTTCTCCAGATCATTTACGGCATGTTCTATGGCTTCGGCGGCAATGTTATTGCGGTAAATGGTGACGGAATGACCAAGTGATCGGAATTGATCCACCAGGTTGTAAGTAAAAGAGTCAAAATTATCGATAAATACAATATTAGCCATGGTCTGCTACTCCTCCTTCTTTGTAGGTTGAGAATGGGCTGCTTGAATAGCAGAAATAACGGCTTGTGCCTTACCGCGGGTTTCATCCGCCTCTGCTTGCGGGTCTGAATCAAACACCACACCAGCACCTGCTTGTACTTGGGCGATACCATTTTCAACATACGCGGAGCGAATCACGATACAAGTATCTAGCGTGCCTTCTCCGGTTAGGTAGCCAACTGCACCGCCATAGCTTCCGCGGCGAACACCTTCCACGTCACGAATTAACTGCATAGCACGAATTTTTGGCGCGCCTGTCAGTGTGCCCATATTCATGCTTGCCTGATAAGCATGCAGGGCGTCTAAATCTTCGCGTAATTGACCGACGACGCGTGAAACTAAATGCATCACGTGGCTGTAACGGTCTACTTTAAGTAGATCGGCGACATAGCGGGTGCCAGCCTGAGAGATACGTGCGACGTCGTTACGTGCCAGGTCAACTAGCATCATGTGTTCTGCGTTTTCTTTCATGTCGGTGCGCAGTTCAAGTTCGATGCGGCTGTCGAGATCAAAATCGATTTCTCCGTTCGGGCGTTTGCCACGGCGGCGAGTCCCCGCGATTGGGTATATCTCAACCTGGTTTGTGTCGGTTTCGTATTTCAATGCGCTTTCTGGAGAGGCACCAAACAGAGTGAATAGCTCGTCTTGCATGTAGAACATGTATGGGCTTGGGTTGCTCTTCTTCAGCTCTTTATACGCGGCTAGTGGAGAAGGGCACGGAAGCGTAAAACGGCGTGAAGGGACAACCTGGAAAATATCCCCTTTAACTACGTACTCTTTCAAATCACTCACAATTTGGCAGAAGTCTTCATCTGAGATGCTTGGTTGAGCTTCGACATCTGTCAATTTAGCCGCATCAGGTAGATGCTTAGGTGCACCGCACTGTGCGCTGATTTCTGCGATGCGAGTCTCTAACGTTGCTTGTTGTGAATCATCGACAAAAAGCGTGGCTTGCAGGTGGCAAGATTCAGTCTGATGGTCAACCACAAGCAGGGTCTCGGCTACGTAAAAGACGTAATCAGGACATTGATTAGTTGCATCTGCATGGCCTAAAGGCTCGAAACTTGCCACTAAGTCGTAAGCAAATAGGCCACCGAGGAAAATTGCATGTTTGTCTTGATTAGTAAGGTCAAAGCTGTGTTGAATCAAACGTAGCGCGTCGAACGAGGATGCTTCACGTAAACGAGAATCTTCATCCAATGTGTCGCACGGTTGGGCAAATTCTAGTGTGAGAGCTTCACCATCAAATTGAGAAGTGACATCATCACGTACGTTCTTATAAAGGTGTTCAAGTAAGTTTTTACCGTTGTCCGTTAGTGCTTGCATGGTCACCGAATGGTCATAACAAACGATTCGAACCGCAGAGTCGACGATCAACAGTGACTTTAGATCCTGCTTTGAATCAATTTCCGCAGATTCCAGAAGTAAGCTATCCGTCTTATTTTCACATAGAGTGTGGAACAAGCGGGTCGGGTCTTGAGTGTATGGAACAGAAGCGGATAACACTTCCAGTTGTCCAAGATTCTTTATTTCAATGGCCTTGTTCACAAGACCTCCTTATAGCTATTTTAATCTTCCTGCTGAACATAGTGGCATAAACTGGTCGCAGTCCCAATCAAGAGTTTATGATATCCGGTTAATGTTTAAGCAGTTGAACGTAAAAGGGCGACAAAATAAAAAGCCCGCTTAGGCAGCGGGCTTGATAACGTTTGAATTTCTATACTAGAAGTACACGTTCGCCCACCAAGAACTTGTCCAAGTGCGCCACCAAGCAATATCTGTCGAGTTTGTCTTATTCAGACAAACTGCAACTTTCGCTTTTTGGTTTTGGTTCAATTCTTGTAACATAGTGAGCCTTGAATGAAGTGTTTTGTATTTGCGTACTAGTTAACTAGTGCGGAGATAAAAAGTCAACCCCAAAACAGCGTTAAAACGATAAAAATATGAGAATTGATTTACATAGCCACACCACAGCCTCTGATGGCCGACTGGAACCGAAAGATTTAGTGGATAGGGCACTGAGTTTTGATATCGAAGTTTTGGCGATTACAGATCATGATACCGTTGACGGCTTAGCACCTGCAAAACAGTATGTAGAAGAGAATCAACTGCCAATAAAAATCATTAATGGCATAGAAATATCAACCGTTTGGCAAAATAAAGATATCCATATCGTGGGTTTGAATGTTGACCCCGAAAATCCGGCTTTGAAGACGCTTATCGAACAACAAAAGCAGCATCGTATTACGCGTTCTGAGTTGATTGCGTCTCGTCTTCAGAAGGCCACCCGTGAGGGCGTACTGGAAGAAGTACAGCATATAGCGGGTGACGCGCCAATTACACGAGCGCACTTCGCCAAGTGGCTGGTAGATAATGGCTTCGCTAAGAACATGCAGATGGTATTTAAAAAGTACCTAACGCGTAATAACCCTGGTTATGTGCCACCAAACTGGTGTTCGATGAAAGATGCGATAGAGGCTATTCACGCCGCTGGTGGTCACGCGGTGTTGGCTCATCCGGGGCGATATCAGTTGACAGCGAAGTGGATTAAGCGTCTTCTTGCGGCATTCGCTGAAGCAAATGGTGACGCGATGGAAGTTGCTCAGCCACAGCAAGCACAACAAGAAAGGCGCAACCTGGCGGATTATGCTATACAATACAAACTATTAGCGTCCCAAGGTAGTGACTTTCACTATCCATCTCCTTGGATGGAATTAGGTAGAAACCTCTGGTTGCCATCAGGCGTAGAACCAGTTTGGAAAGATTGGGGCATTGACCCTTCGTTGGATAACAACGAAGTCCACGCTCCATAAGGATATAGAGCCGAGAGGCTCGATAATGAGGAATGACAATGAGCCAGTTTTTTTACGTTCATCCAGAAAACCCACAGGCTCGCTTGATTAATCAAGCAGTAGCAATCATTCGCAACGGCGGCGTCGTAGTTTACCCGACCGATTCGGGTTACGCACTTGGCTGTCAACTGGAAAACAAACAGGCGTTAGAACGTATCTGTCAAATTCGTCGCTTGGACGATAAGCACAACTTCACGTTGTTATGTAGAGATTTATCGGAGATTTCGCTGTACGCACGCGTAGACAACGGCGCATTTCGATTATTGAAAAACAACACTCCGGGGCCTTACACATTCATCTTCAAAGGTACAAAAGAAGTGCCTCGTCGTTTAATGAATGCAAAGCGTAAAACCATCGGTATCCGTGTGCCTGATAACCAGATCGCGCTTGATCTGTTGGAAGCATTGGGTGAGCCATTGATGTCTACGTCGTTGATCCTGCCTAACAGTAGTGTCACTGAATCAGATCCAGAAGATATCCGTGATAAGTTGGAGCATGCGGTGGATGTGATACTCAACGGTGGCTACCTAGGCGAACAACCGACGACGGTTATCGATTTTAGCGAAGGGGAACCTGTCGTGGTTCGTTTAGGAGCTGGTGACCCGGCTCCATTTGAATAAGTGCTTTATTACTCGATATGACAAAGGAGGCTGAGATGCCTCCTTTGTTTATCTAGCGTACAATTTCGTAAAACGTGTCTAGCAAGTTCGTTTACGCAAATTCAAAAAGGTCGATGCCTTTGTGCTCCGCATAGTCAATATAATTTGATGTGATTCCGTTTAACGTCACTTCAACATTGTATTCATCACTGGAGAATACCGCCCAGCCACATTCGTTGTATGAAAGCGTCAGATCATCTGCGGAATCGAGGAACATATCGCGAATGCCGTCATCATTGGTATCGCGTCCGAAATCAAACACTAATTTATCGTGGAATATATTGAAATCCAGGACTTCTGCTTGCACATCGATATCATTGGAAGAAACGGGTTGATCGGGAACACCAATCGCCATACGGTTGGTAAAAACAAAGGAATCTTTGCCAACCCCCCCACTTAAAACGGACTCGCCATCACCGATGACAATGGTGTCATTTCCCCAACCGCCGCTGATGAAGTTATTCCCTGAATAATCGAAAATGATGTCGTCTCCGAATCCGCCAAACAGTGAGTCATTTCCTAGACCACCCGACACGTAGTCATTACCGAAGCCGCCAGAGACAAAATCATTCCCACGACCACCGAACAAGGTGTCTTCACTCCAGCCGCCGAAAATATAATCGTTACCGTCGAAGCCGACAAAATTATCTTTACCGCCAGAACCGAAGAAGATATCGCTCGTATCCGAGCTATTTGTTCCCTTGATATTGTCATCGTCGCAGGTACCAAATATCCAATTGAGGGTAAACGCTATCTTTGACATATTGTTGTCCTTTTTATCTGATTATCGTAGCACGCAAGTCAGTAGATTGTTGATCTAACAACTGTGATAATTTTATCAGCTGAAGCTTATGTTCTAAGGACAAAAAAGTTCTAAATTAGTGTGGTTCTTGGGCAGAGTATCGACGAACAGTAGGAAAAAAGTGGTAAATAGGGGGCTGGATTGGATTGAATTTATCAGGCTGAGAATAGCGAGGATTTCGCTTACATTAAGTCATAAAGTTACGTATAATGGCCGACTGAAAAAATCCCGTGAAGATGGGTAGATTGCATAATAAAGACCAATTCTGGTCTAGACGTCTGTGAAGACGACACATAGGTAGATAAATGAGCGAAAAGTTACAAAAAGTATTAGCACGTGCTGGTCACGGTTCTCGTCGTGAGATTGAATCGTTAATTAAATCTGGCCGCGTAAGCGTGAACGGTAATGTTGCTAAACTTGGTGAAAGACTTGAAGATGAAAGCAGTGTCGTTCGTATCGATGGTCACATTGTGTCTGCGAAGATACAAGAGGAAGTGGTCTGTCGTGTGCTGGCATACTATAAGCCTGAAGGTGAACTGTGTACTCGTCATGATCCAGAAGGTCGCCGTACTGTTTTTGATCGCCTGCCAAAAATTCGTGGCTCGCGTTGGATTTCAGTAGGTCGTCTGGATGCAAACACTTCAGGTCTACTGCTTTTCACTACGGATGGTGAATTGGCAAACCGCCTAATGCACCCAAGTCGCCAGGTTGAGCGTGAATATCTAGTACGTGTGTTCGGTGAAGTAACTGAACAAAAAGTTCGTAATCTAGTAAAAGGCGTTGAGCTAGAAGATGGCATGGCACGCTTCGAAGATATTGTTTATGCTGGTGGTGAAGGTATGAACCACACTTTCTATGTTGTAATCAACGAAGGTCGTAACCGAGAAGTCCGTCGTCTATGGGAATCTCAAGATTGTACGGTAAGTCGCCTGAAGCGTGTTCGTTACGGTGATATCTTCCTAGACAAAAAGCTGCCGCGCGGTGGCTGGATGGAACTGGATCTGAAAGAAGTAAACTACCTGCGTGAGCTAGTAGAACTTCGTCCAGAAAAAGAAACCATGCTTGATCTGAACAAAGACAATACCTCTCGTAAGCGTGAGCGCGCACGTAGCCAAAAAATTCGTCGTGCAGTTAAGCGTCACGAAGAGCGTGTCAATACGCCGAAAGGCCGCAGCAATAATCCTGCTCGTCGTAAGACAAAGAAAAGTGCTGGTGAGCAAGGCGTTCGCAACAAACGTCGTTAAGCGTTGTTAAAAAAATCAGAAAGGCTTGCCCATCGGCAAGCCTTTTTCATTACGATAAAGAGGAAGGCGTTAATCGCGCTTCCAAAGCATATGACAGAACTTATGGTCTGGGTCTCGGCTGATTAGCATACGAGCGAATACGTCATCCAGTACGTCATTTTCCTCATTAACTAGGCCGATACGCACTTCTGCATACACTTCTTTATCGATCTCGAAGCCTACATGTTCAACCCAGTCTTCACCGGTTTCGACAAGTTCTGAGGCACCACGATCTTCAAATTGCGCAGTAAACAGAATGACATCAGCTGGCTCGAGATTATCCGGAGCCATTTCAAGAAAAATGTCGTACGCTGCGTCGATAACGTCGTCGTAAGAAATCAAATCAGACATGCTTATGCTCGGCTCATGTATTTACGTTCTGCAGTGTTAATCACTACTCGGTCACCCGTCGCAATGTACTCTGGAACTTGAACAGTCAGGCCAGAAGCAAAGCGAGCTGGTTTAGTACGTGCAGACGCTGACGCGCCTTTGATTGATGGGTCAGTTTCTTCAATCACTAGCTCAACAGAAGATGGCAGTTCAAGGCCAACAGCAGCGCCGTCTACCAAGATAACGTGAATACCTTGCGTGTCTTCGTTAATGAACAACATCTCATCGGCAACATCATTCTCTTTAAACGTGTATTGTGAGTAATCTTCGTTATCCATGAAAATGTGCTCATCACCGTCTGCGTATGAGTACACAACGGCACGCTTGTTCATATCTACTGTTTCTACAACGTCATCAGACTTGTAACGCTCGTCTACGCGTGCACCTGTTGTCAGGTCAGTACAGCGCATCTTGTAGATTTTTGCGCCGCCACGACCACCTGGAGTTGTTACTTCGATGTCTTTAACTAGAAGAGTTTTACCATTAGACTCGATTGCGAAGCCTTTCTTGATTTCACTTGCCTTTGGCATTGTATATTCCTATTCGTACTTATTAAGCAAAACTCGTTGATTATAGCGCTAAGTTGTCTTTCTGGCATCATAATTCATCTCTGAAATTGTGCTGAACGTTGATGAATAAACACGTGATTAGGCTTGATCCAAACTCTGTGCTGGTGGATCATAAGATCCCTGAATCTTAAGCCTGAGATCGCTTTATTTCCAATGTCTCTTCCTGTTATTGACTCTAAACAGCCTTTTCAAACCGAATTCGAACCTCTAACCAAAGAAGTACTTATGTGCCTAAAAAGTGGGCTGGGGCAGAATTTACACAGTGTCTATGTCTATGGCAGCGTTGCTCGAAAAACCGCGGTGACAGGTAAGTCGAACCTAGACTTAGTGGTGGTCACCAAAGCGCCTTTTGAAGCGAATAGAACGACGCTGTTGAACACCATTAAATGGCGAGCGCAGAAAGGATATCCGCATGTAAATGGTGTCTCAATCCGAACGGCACTAGTCAGTGACGTTGCCAATCTTGACAGTATTTTTACTTGGGGCTTTATGCTCAAGCATTGTTGTGTCTGTATTTATGGTGATGACTTAGCGGATTGCTTTGGCGAGTACGTGCCAAGTTGGGAGATTGCCAAACATTGGAATATGGACGTGGAAGAGTGGCTATCGGTCTATCGCACTAAGATTGCCCAGGCTCAAAACGCGCAAGAGCAAATTCCAGCTCAAACGGCGATTGCGAAAAAGTTACTTCGCGCGTCTTATTCTCTGATTATGTACCGCGATAAACGCTGGTTTGATGATCCATTTGAATGCGGTCAGGCGTTTTTGACCTACCATCCAGAAAAGCAATTAGAGATCGAAAGGTTGGGCATTTTACTGTCGGGGCGACCTATTCCTAAACGCTCGGTGATAGGACTTTTGGATAGTTTTGGCGACTGGCTGGTCAAACAGTATCAAAAAACAGAGTTTCGTATTGGCTAAAACAGTCCCATCTGCGGAGCAGACAAGGTGTCAAAGTCGGTACCAATAAACGGCAGAATGGCATCAGCAACGGGCTTCAGTTGTTTATCAATATAGTGTTGATAGTCAATGAGGCTATTGCGATATTCATGTGGTTCCGGACCATTGACGGTAATCACGTATTCGATCCGGCCACGGTTCTGATACTGTAATGGTCGACCAAGTTTGGCGTTGATTTGGTCTGCCAGGCGCGCGGCACGTACTTGGGGCGGAATGTTCTTTTGATATTCGTGCAGTTTACGACGCAGGCGTTTCTGATAAACCAACTGGTCATCGAAATCACCACTATTGGTTTTCTCAACCACTTCGCGTACGTACTCACTTGGATCTTCACCATGGAAGATCATGCCATAAAGCGTTTTTTGGAATCTTTGCGCCAACGGTGTCCAGTCTGTGCGAGCGCTTTCTAGCCCTTTGAAAATAAGCCGCTCGTGTTCGCCTTCACCGATTAAGCCGGCATAACGCTTTTTCGAGCCTGTTTCTGAGCCACGGATGGTTGGCATTAAAAATTTGCGGTAGTGGGTCTCGTATTCGATTTCGAGCATGGAGGTGAGGTTATATTCTGAACGAAGGTGAGTCTGCCACCATGAGTTAATGTACTCGACTAACTGATTACCGACTTTGTCCGCTTCTGCCTGAGTGTAAGTGCGGTTGAGCGACACAAAGGTTGAGTCTGTATCACCGTAAATCACCTGATAACCTTGCTCTTCGATCAGAACTTTAGTCTGTTTCATGATCTCGTGGCCACGCATGGTAATACTGGATGCCAGCCGTGTATCAAAAAAGCGGCAACCTGACGAACCCAACACGCCATAGAATGAGTTCATGATGATCTTAATCGCTTGAGAGAAGGCTTGTTCGTTGTTCTTCTTGGCAACATCTCGCGCCGCCCAGAGTTTTTCGATCATCTCGGGCAAAAAGTGCTTGGTGCGATGGAATTGGCCGCCACGAAAACCGGGCACTGCCTGATGGTCTTGTTTGCCTATTTCAAGCTGTAGGCCTTCAACCAACCCCATTGGATCGATCAGGAACGAGCGGATGATGGAAGGATATAGGCTCTTAAAGTCCAGCACTAAAACGGAATCGTAAAGGTTTGGGATCGAATCCATCACGTATCCACCGGGGCTGGCTATCCAGTTTTCCGGGTGTAAGTTGGGTGCAACGTAACCCGCGCGGTGAATTTGTGGCAGATAAAGGTTAGTAAATGCGGCGACGGAGCCGCCAACTCGATCCAGCTCTACGCCAGTCAACCGTGAACGTTCTATCGCGAAGGCGAGCAGGTGCGTATGCGCAAATATCTTATTAACCAGCACACAGTCTTGAAGATTGTATTTCGCCAAAGAGGGCTTATCAGAGCGATACATGCGATTGATCTCATCCATTCGATCATGCACGTTGTGGATCTCTTTACCTTCGCCGAGCAGTTCCTGAGAGACGGATTCCAGTGACCAAGAGCGAAAATGGTAGGTGGCGGTTTTTAGTGTGTCGATACCATCCATCACCACACGACCGGGAATGGAAATGAACCCTTGCTGACTTTGTGAGGAGCTGCGAAAGAAACTCGCCTGATCTGCTCTGCCAATTTTGAGTTTCATCTTGTGCCATTCTGCTCGCTTGTGCAGTAAGCGGAAGTCGAAGTCAATCACGTTCCAGCCGACAATGACGTCAGGATCGAATTGCTTAAACCAGACGATAAGAGCGTCCAACAACGCTTTCTCGTCTTGTACCCACTGTATAGGGGTGTCTGCGGGTTCGGGCTCACCTATCATAATGACGCGTGAGTCCATTGGACTGTCCAGACCGATAGAGTACAGGATTCCTTTTTCAGAACACTCTATGTCTAAAGAGACCACGTGTAATTTAGGCTCAAATTGACCGGATCGGCACTTGGCGTTTTGAACACGTTGAAATCCGCTCCGAGCTTGATAATTCCCGGTAAACTCTATGCTGCCTCTAATGAAGCGCTCCATCAAATAACGATCAGCAAGCCGAATATCGCCTTCGTAAGTGGTAATATCGTGCTGTACAAAGTGACCCTGTAATGCAATGGCGTCTCGGGTAAGTTGTGTATAACATGCGACAAGAGCGGTGTGCTCGAACGTTCTCATATCCAGCACACAGAACTCGACGTGAATACGGTTTGACTGAGCGATCTCTCTGGCTTGCTCTGCGTCTGACTGTGCAATAAAGAATACCGGTTTCTCTGCGTGAATGAGCAACTGGGTAGGGCCTGCTTCTGTTGACAGCCACAGTTCAATCTGAGTTTGACTCTGGATATCACGCGCCTGGCGAGTGAGTAGGAATCCTTGCTGGATGTTCAAATGAGAAAAACCTTATCGATAACTTAAGCCCAGTATTCTAGCACCATGAGATAAGAAGAAAACTCGCGGTGATGATGGTTGTTGTTTTTGTCATCGAAGCAATTTGGGCGTCAGGACCGGGTATCGAAAGGTAAAACACGCTAAAGAGTGACCTAGAATTTTTACGTAAGGTTGCTTGTCTACAGATTAATCAGTTGACGGGGATGTTGAGTTGCTCTGGGGAATATAAAATCTAGTTGCTTGATTTATTACAATTAATGATGTTTATTAGCTTGTATTATATTTCGGTTCTGCACGCGACACTCTGAAATTACGGAGTGAGTTATGAATAAGTTCTTGCTAAAGTTTGCGTTTGAGCACATATTCATAGAAAGCAATTTTTCGTCAAATACGTTAGTATTAGACGTCATACTGATACCCACGTTGAATATCATGTGGGTGCAGAACCAATAGAAAGTGTGGAGATACAAGTTTGATAAATGTTTTCCTTGTAGATGATCACGAGCTGGTTCGCACAGGGATACGACGTATTATTGAAGACGTCCGTGGAATGAACGTAGCAGGAGAAGCTGACAGCGGTGAAGAGGCAGTAAAATGGTGTCGCAGTAATCATGCTGACGTCGTTTTGATGGACATGAACATGCCGGGGATCGGTGGTTTAGAAGCCACTAAGAAGATTCTTCGCTTGAACCCAGATGTAAAAATCATCGTACTTACCGTTCATACTGAAAATCCATTTCCAACCAAAGTGATGCAGGCGGGTGCTTCTGGTTATTTAACCAAAGGTGCAGGTCCGGACGAGATGGTAAATGCCATTCGTGTGGTAAATAGTGGGCAGCGTTATATCTCTCCAGAGATTGCGCAGCAGATGGCTCTGAGTCAATTCTCACCAGCCTCTGAGAACCCGTTTAAAGATTTATCTGAACGTGAATTGCAGATCATGTTGATGATCACTAAAGGTCAGAAAGTAACGGATATTTCTGAACAACTTAACTTGAGTCCAAAAACGGTTAATAGTTATCGCTATCGATTGTTTAGCAAATTGGACATAAATGGCGACGTTGAGTTAACGCACTTAGCGATTCGTCACGGAATGCTGGATACCGAGACGCTTTAGTGTGAATCCTCCTTTTGATTCGGCTTCCTTTCTCAAGACAGTAACTCATCAGCCCGGCGTGTACCGAATGTACAACGCCGACGCTGTTGTTATTTATGTCGGAAAAGCCAAAGACCTCCAGAAACGCCTTTCGAGTTACTTTCGTAAAAAAGTAGACAGTGAAAAGACGCGTGCACTTGTTCGGAATATTGTCAAAATTGACGTCACGGTAACCCATACCGAGACCGAAGCGCTGATCCTTGAGCACAATTACATCAAGCAATACTTACCGAAATACAACGTGCTTTTGCGTGACGATAAGTCCTATCCTTACATTTTTATCAGCGGGCACAAACACCCACGATTATCGATGCATCGCGGGGCTAAAAAACGCAAAGGCGAGTATTTTGGTCCTTACCCGGATTCTGGTGCAGTGCGGGAAACGTTACACTTGCTGCAAAAGATATTTCCAGTTCGTCAGTGCGAAGATACCGTTTATTCGAACCGTACTCGTCCATGTCTGATGTACCAGATTGGGCGTTGTGCAGGACCGTGTGTTAGTTCAATCATATCAGACGAAGAATACGCCGAATTGGTGGGTTTTGTGCGTTTATTTCTCCAGGGTAAAGATCAGCAAGTGCTTAAGCAACTGATTGATAAAATGGAGCAAGCTAGTCAGCAGCTACGCTTTGAAGATGCGGCAAAGTTTCGTGATCAGATTCAGGCAATCCGCCGTGTTCAGGAACAACAGTACGTTTCCGAAGACAGCATGGACGACATGGATGTACTCGGGTTTGCACAAGAGAATGGTATTGCGTGTATTCATATCCTAATGATTCGCCAGGGTAAGGTGCTCGGTAGTCGAAGCCACTTCCCGAAAATTCCGCAAAATACCAGTCAGCAGGAAGTGTTTGATAGTTTCTTAACCCAGTATTATTTGAGCCACAACGAAGCGCGTACTATTCCTGCCCGGATTATTTTGAATCAGGAGCTGGCAGAGGATATCGAACCGATTCAAAAAGCGTTGACCGCAGTGGCGGGGCGTAAGGTTCATTTCCATACGTCTCCAAGTGGGGTAAGGGGTCGCTACCTCAAACTGTCCAATACCAATGCACTCACGGCAATTACCACTAAAATTAATCATAAGATGACCATCAATCAGCGCTTTCACGCCCTACGTGAAGTGCTAGATATGGAATCGATAACGCGCATGGAATGTTTTGATATCTCCCATACCATGGGGGAGAGCACCATTGCATCGTGCGTGGTCTTCAACAATGAAGGTCCAGTTAAACAAGAGTATCGTCGGTACAACATTACGGGTATTACCGGTGGTGATGATTATGCTGCGATGGGACAGGTACTGGATCGCCGATATTCAAAGCAATTGGATGTGGAAAAAATCCCAGACATCATTTTCATCGATGGTGGTAAAGGTCAGCTAAACCGTGCGAATGAAATCATCTCGCAACACTGGGGAGACTGGCCGAAACGCCCAATGATGATTGGTATTGCCAAAGGCGTTACGCGTAAACCCGGGCTGGAAACTTTGATTACTGTCGATGGCAATGAGTTTAATCTGCCAAGTGATGCACCTGCGCTTCACCTTATCCAGCATATTCGTGACGAAAGCCATAACCATGCGATTGCCGGACATCGAGCGAAACGTGGTAAAACTCGCCGTACGAGTGTGCTAGAAGGAATCGAAGGTATTGGACCGAAGCGACGCCAAGCTTTGCTAAAATATATGGGCGGATTACAGGAACTTAAACGTGCAAGTGTCGAAGAAATCGCCAAAGTACCGGGGATTAGTCACTCTTTAGCAGAAATTATTTTCCAAGCATTGAAACAATAAGGAAAATCCCGCAACATTAGCACGCAATGTGTAAGAGAATAATAAAATGCGATTGAATATCCCGAACATTCTGTCTCTTCTTAGACTGTTCTTAATTCCAGTTTTTGTGGTTGTTTTTTATCTGCCTTATTCATGGGCACCGTTTGCTTCGGCAATGGTGTTTTGGGTCGCGGGCTTTACCGACTGGTTAGACGGTATGTTGGCCCGTAAACTTGGCCAAACTTCTCGGTTTGGTGCGTTTATCGATCCTGTGGCTGATAAAGTACTGGTTGCGACTGCGTTGATTTTAATTACCGAATATTACCATTCTATTTGGGTTACGATTCCCGCGGTAACCATGATTGCCCGAGAAATTATCATCTCCGCTTTAAGAGAGTGGATGGCTGAAATTGGTAAACGCGCCAGTGTTGCCGTCTCGTGGGTAGGTAAAGTGAAAACTCTGGCACAAATGTTCGCTCTGTGGGTGCTCATTTGGCACTATGACGATTGGATGGTGTGGCTTGGTTTTGCAGCACTATATATCGCGACATTCCTAACATATTGGTCAATGATTCAGTATCTTGCAGCTGCAAAAGACGATTTACTCGATGAGAAGCATCATTAATAAATGAGCATTTATACTAAGCAGGCGCCCAAAGCCTGCTTTTTTGTGCCCGTTAGAAGTTAATAGCTATTGGCGTACAAAAATAAATGTGATTTAGATCCTGTTTTTCTTAGTGTTGCTTATCCGATACAACGAATAACCTGATTATGAACGTTTGATGTGAGCTGATTCTCTGGTATCTATGGTAGGGGAGTAGTCAAAGTTTCACGATAAACAAGTGTATTTGAGCAAGTTTTTGTATTTAAACTAAGCAATCCACCGTCTTTCGCACAAATTCTAGTCAAACGATTTAAAAAAATAAAAATAGTGTTGACTCGATCGCTCGAATCCGTAGAATGCATCCCGTACCCAAGAGAGCACTGCTCAAAAGGGTGGTGAGAAAGTTAAGTTTTCTTGCAATGAGGCGCCTTGGCAGAGTGGCTATGCAGCGGATTGCAAATCCGTGGACCTCGGTTCGACTCCGGGAGGCGCCTCCATTATTATTTTGAGAGCAAATGGCTTTCGAGAGTAAATGCGACACTAGCTCAGTTGGTAGAGCGCAACCTTGCCAAGGTTGAGGTCACGAGTTCGAACCTCGTGTGTCGCTCCAAAAATTTAAAGATATGGCGTTAAGCGGTATCAGATGGTGTTTTACTTTTCTGTAAAGGCATCACAAAGTATATTTGTGTGCCCTGGTGGTGGAATTGGTAGACACAAGGGATTTAAAATCCCTCGGCGTTCGCGCTGTGCCGGTTCAAGTCCGGCCCGGGGCACCATCTCATGCGACACTAGCTCAGTTGGTAGAGCGCAACCTTGCCAAGGTTGAGGTCACGAGTTCGAACCTCGTGTGTCGCTCCAAAATTATAAAACCCAGCATATTTATGCTGGGTTTTTTCGTTTTATCGTTATTCAATGTAACCTGTTTCTACGCTCACACAAACCTTTCACTTTCCAATCGCACTCTCTGCTTACATAGAGACGCCTATCTGAATCAATCCCTCTCGCTGTACTGGATTAGTTTTCAGTAAGGTTATTTTGTCGGTTTTTTCAGCTTGTTGCATGTTTTTCATTTGGACCTATTACCTTATAGAGAAGATGGTTACAAGTTCTGTGGCTATTAGAAAAATATAATTGCGTTTGAGATCAATAAATCAATGATTAAAAATCATTGCCAGAAGATTTTATTTTGTGATAAATTCGCGCGCAATCTCGGAGCGTAATTTACGCGGTTGGTTCTCTGGGGGATACGCGTAGTGACCATTCAAGCTGATTGTGACACTACGTAGGGTAGGTATCGGCAAAGCCTTTTGTTGATAGACGGGATACTAATGCTGTAAGTGCAGCATATTAATGGGAAACCCAACATTGAAACCTTTGAATAAACATACACTAATCAGCTTCATACTGCCGAAATGTCCTGTTTTACAAAACAGGTGCATTACGGAACCTTGATTAAGTCCCAGCGCATATAGAAGTCACGAATGTCGTGACAGGATTATCTGTGTTTGTCATCTAAGCTATGACAAATACGGAGGTTTACTTATTTCTCCTGTAACTTTTTTCTAATGATAAGTAACACAGGATGAAGAACTAATTTAATTCAAGGGATTACCTAGTATGACTACCGCCTTTGAAGTCGATAACAATATCGCAAACATTTTTTCATCACAGGTTCCAGTTGTTGAGGGAACGTATGACTTAACACCCGATCAAGTGTTACTTGATCAGGCTGAGCACGAATCTGAGGTGCGTTCTTATCCTCGTCGCTTACCGATTGCTATTAAACAGGCGTATGGCTGTTTAGTAGAAGATACCCGAGGTCAAATCTTTTTGGATTGCCTTGCGGGTGCCGGGACGTTGGCTCTGGGTTACAACCACCCAGAAATCAATCAAGCATTGAAAGACCAGCTAGATTCAGGCTTGCCTTATCAGACGCTTGATATTGCTACCTCTGCGAAAACTCATTTCATTCAGTCTGTGAAGTCGTTTCTTCCTCAAGAGCTGGGTGACAACTGTGTGATTCAGTTCTGTGGGCCTTCTGGTGCTGACGCAGTAGAGGCGGCGATTAAACTGGCAAAACAGACGACTGGCCGTAACACCATGTTCGCATTCCGTGGCGCTTACCATGGTATGACGAACGGTACAATGGGCATGATGGGTAACTTAGGTACTAAGGCTCGTCGTACAGGGCTGATGTCAGATGTGCATTTTATGCCTTTCCCATACAACATCCGCTGTCCGTTTGGACTCGGTGGTGATGAGGGAGCCAAAGCGAGCATTCGTTACATCGAGCGTCTATTAAACGATGACGAGTCTGGCATCATGAAGCCAGCCGCTATTATCGTTGAGCCTATACAAGGTGAAGGCGGCGTAATGCCAGCGCCTGCATTCTGGCTACGTGAATTACGCCGTATCTGTGATGAGCACGGTATTCTGTTGATCTTCGATGAAATTCAATGCGGCGTTGGTAAAACTGGCTACAACTTCGCTTTCGAAGAAGCGGGGATTGTTCCTGACGTATTGTGTCTGTCTAAAGCGATCGGTGGTGGTATGCCGATGTCGCTGCTAGTGATCAACAAGCAACACGATACGTGGAAGCCGGGTGAGCACACGGGCACATTCCGTGGTAACCAGCTCGCGATGGTGAGCGGTGCTAAAGCGCTAGAAATTATTCAACGTGACAACCTTGTTGAGCACGCAAACATTGCTGGTCAGTACCTTCGTTTTGGTTTGGAAGGCATTCAAAAGCGTGTCAATTGTATTGCGGAAGTCCGTGGCAAAGGTTTGATGCTGGGTGTTGAAATCAAGAACCCTAATGGCGAATTGAATAAGTTTGGTGAGCCTTTAGCTGACGGTGAGTTAACACTTGCGATTCAACGCGCTGCGCTTGAGCGTGGTTTGATGATTGAAAAGGGCGGCCGTGATGGGTCAGTGATTCGCTTCTTGCCGCCACTGATTATTTCGTTCGAACAGATCGACTTTGCTCTACGTGTGCTTGAAGAAGCGATTCTGGCTGCTGGTGGTCAACATATTGACTTGACACCTCAACAAGAGTGGAAAAAGCACTTCATTCACACCGGTGAATTAGGTAGTGCTGAATTTGCATCAGTGATGAACCACACAACGGCAGTGATGAAGTCTGTATTTGAACAGGTTAGTGCGCCATATTCAGGTATGGATCCTAAAGCGTTAGAAGAAGCGATTCATGCTGTTGATCTAGACCATAAAAATGCACCACTGAAGTCAGTGATTGATGATGCTGCCGAGCTCGTTGCGAAGAATGCGATCTTTACACAACACCCTGATTGTATTGCGCATTTGCACACACCACCGTTGATGCCTGCTATTGCGGCTGAATCTATGATTGCGGCCCTGAACCAGTCTATGGATTCTTGGGATCAAGCATCTTCTGCGACTTACGTTGAGCAAAAAGTGGTGAACTGGCTTTGCGATAAATACGAGCTGGGCGAGCAAGCTGACGGTATTTTCACTAGCGGCGGCACTCAAAGTAACCAAATGGGCTTGATGCTGGCGCGAGACTGGATCGCAGACAAGCTAAGCGGTCACTCTATTCAGAAGCTAGGTCTTCCAGAGTACGCCGACAAATTGCGAATCGTATGTTCGAAGAAATCACACTTCACGGTTCAAAAATCAGCGTCTTGGATGGGACTTGGCGAAAAAGCAGTCATGACTGTTGATGCTAATCCAGACGGCACAATGGATGTGAACAAACTGGATGACGTGCTGACTCAGGCAAAAGCGCAAGGTTTAATCCCATTTGCGATCGTTGGTACAGCGGGTACAACCGATCACGGCGCGATTGATGATCTCGACTTCATTGCAGACATGGCTGAAAAACATGAACTGTGGATGCATGTCGACGGCGCATACGGTGGTGCTTTGATTCTTAGCAGCCAAAAAGCTCGCCTGAAAGGTGTTGAGCGTGCACAGTCTATCAGCGTTGACTTCCACAAGTTGTTCTACCAAACAATCAGTTGTGGTGCGCTTCTTGTTAATGACAAGTCAAACTTCAAGTTCCTGCTTCATCATGCAGATTACTTGAACCGCGAACATGACGAGCTACCAAACTTGGTGGATAAGTCTATCGCAACAACGAAACGCTTTGATGCATTAAAAGTGTTTATGACGATGCAAAGCGTAGGGCCAAAAGTTCTAGGCGACATGTACGATCATCTTCTTGATCAGACGCTGGAAGTTGCAGATATGATCCGCGATAACGACAACTTTGAGTTGTTGGCGGAACCATCACTATCTACGGTTCTGTTCCGTGCGACACATGAATCCGCAGATCTTGATGAACTGAATAAAGCGTTGCGTTTAGAGGCGCTGACTCGCGGAACCGCAGTACTGGGTGAAACCATTGTTGACGGTAAAACCGCACTTAAATTTACGATTTTGAACCCGTGTCTAACGACGGCGGACTTTGAATCTTTGCTCTCAAAAATCCATATGCTAGCAGTTGAGCTAGTTTAACAAAGGTAACGGAAAACTATGGCAATTCTACAGATTGGTGCAGGCGGCGTTGGCTGGGTAGTTGCACACAAAGCAGCACAAAACAACGACGTTCTGGGTGATATCACAATCGCATCACGTACCGTAGGTAAGTGTGAGAAAATCATCGAATCTATTCAGAAGAAAAACAACCTGAAAGATTCAACTAAGAAATTAGAAGCTAGAGCAGTTAATGCTGACGACGTAGATTCTCTTGTTGCTCTGATTAAAGAAGTGAAGCCTGATCTGGTGATCAACGCTGGTCCTCCTTGGGTAAACATGCCAATCATGGAAGCATGTTACCAAGCGAAAGTGTCATACCTAGATACATCAGTAGCAGTTGACCTGTGTTCTGAAGGTCAGCAAGTACCTCAGGCTTATGATTGGCAGTGGGGTTACCGTGAGAAGTTCGAACAAGCAGGCATCACAGGTATCCTAGGTGCTGGTTTCGATCCAGGCGTAGTATCGGTATTTGCAGCGTACGCAGTAAAGCATCTGTTCGATGAAATCGATACTATCGACGTAATGGACGTTAACGCAGGTGACCACGGTAAGAAATTTGCGACAAACTTCGATCCAGAAACCAACATGCTAGAGATCCAAGGCGACTCTTTCTACTGGGAAAACGGCGAGTGGAAACAAGTGCCTTGTCACTCTCGTATGCTTGAGTTTGAATTCCCGAACTGTGGTTCACACAAAGTGTACTCAATGGCGCACGATGAAGTTCGTTCAATGAAAGAGTTCATCCCTGCAAAACGCATTGAGTTCTGGATGGGTTTCGGTGACCGTTACCTAAACTACTTCAATGTAATGCGTGATATCGGCCTATTGAGCCCAGATCCGCTAACGCTGCACGATGGCACTGTAGTTCAGCCTCTGCACGTATTGAAAGCACTTCTACCAGATCCAACGTCTCTTGCACCAGGCTACACCGGTCTAACGTGTATCGGTACTTGGGTTCAAGGTAAGAAAGACGGTAAAGAGCGCAGTGTCTTCATCTACAACAATGCTGACCACGAAGTGGCATACGAAGACGTAGAGCACCAAGCGATCTCTTACACCACAGGTGTACCTGCGATCACTGCGGCACTGCAATTCTTCCGTGGCGAGTGGGCGGATAAAGGTGTGTTCAATATGGAACAGCTAAACCCAGATCCGTTCCTGGAAACCATGCCTTCTATCGGTCTGGATTGGCATGTTCAAGAGCTTGAAGCAGGTCAGGGACTTCCAGTTATCCACGAACTTAAAAAGTAATTATTTAAGCTCGTAGCAAACCTGGAATTAACTTAAATCTAAGCCGATGCGAATGCGTCGGCTTTGTTCGATTTTATAGTGCCTTCGTTTAGGCGAGGGGGCTCAAGGTATTACAATGCAACACAACGAACTAAAAACCCCGTACTTCATGATCAATGAAGACAAGCTGGTAGAAAACCTAGAGAAAGCGAAACAGCTGAAAGAAATCTCAGGTGTGAAGCTGGTTCTTGCACTGAAGTGTTTCTCAACTTGGGGTGTCTTCGACATCATCAAACCATACTTAGACGGCACAACAAGTTCTGGCCCGTTTGAAGTAAAACTAGGCCATGAGACGTTTGGCGGTGAAACGCACGCTTACAGTGTGGGTTACAGTGAAGACGACGTACGTGAAGTGGCTGACATCTGTGACAAGATGATTTTTAACTCACAATCTCAGCTTGCTGCTCACCGCCATATCGTTGAAGGTAAAGCGTCAATTGGTCTACGTTTAAACCCTGGCGTAAGCTACGCAGGTCAAGACTTAGCGAACCCTGCACGTCAATTCTCTCGTCTTGGTGTACAAGCGGATCACATCAAACCAGAAGTTTTCGAAGGTATTGATGGTGTGATGTTCCACATGAACTGTGAGAACAAAGACGTAGATGCGTTCATTGGCTTATTGGATGCAATTTCAGAGCAGTTTGGCGAATACCTAAACAAGCTTGACTGGGTAAGCATGGGCGGTGGTGTGTTCTTCACGTGGCCAGGTTACGATATTGAAAAGCTTGGTCTTGCGCTGAAAGCATTCTCTGAGAAACACGGCGTGCAAATGTACTTAGAGCCGGGTGAAGCGATCATTACTAAGACAACGGATCTGGTAGTGACAGTGGTTGATATCGTAGAGAACGTGAAGAAAACGGCGATTGTGGATTCGGCGACAGAGGCACACCGTCTTGATACGCTGATTTACAACGAGCCAGCATCAATTCTAGAGGCGTCTGATAATGGTGAGCATGAGTACGTAATTGGTTCATGTTCATGTCTAGCGGGTGACCAGTTCTGTGTGGCTAACTTTGAGCAGCCTTTAGAAATCGGTCAGCGTCTGCATATTTTGGACAGTGCAGGTTACACCATGGTGAAACTGAACTGGTTTAACGGTTTGCGTATGCCTTCTGTTTACTGTGAGCGTTCCACTGGTGAGATTCAAAAGCTGAACGAGTTTGATTATTCAGACTTCAAACGTTCGCTTTCGCAGTGGTCAGTGAAATAAGCGTTACTGAGCTTTTGAACCATATCAACGACAAAGAGCAGCTGTTACGCTGCTCTTTTTGTATATTCTCAAGACTATTAGTCTTCAATAATCACGCGAGTGTCTTCACTTAATGCTTCTAGCTCATTCGCAACATCTTCAATTTCCATTTCACTTGGCAGCTTAATCGCTATTTTTGCACTAAACAGGCTTGAGCTGACGCCACCGCCACCGGCGATAAAGACGCGTTGGCAATCCATATCCAAAATCGAAATACCTTGATCATCAAGTACGTGAGTTATCTCATTGACGATACCCGCTCTGTCGTTGGCGTCGAGCCTGAGTTGGAATATCGTATCCGCACTATGCGAATAAGGTTCGGAGTCTACGAACTTAACGACGAGAGTTTGACAAGCTGAGAAAGCATCCTTAACGATCTCGGCCTTTTCTTTGGGTAATTCAATTTTAATCACCCCTGCCACTTGGTCTTCAATAAAGTTAACTTTACTGATTAACCACTTACCGCCATTTTCATGGGTGATAGCAGCAAGTTCCTTGATGGTTGCAGGTGATGCTTGACCAGCAAAATTAACGATAAACACAGTGTTCATATGGTCCCCTCCTGGAAAAGGTTTGGGCGCGGCACGGGCCAACGTAGCGCTTAAGTTATTGGAATAAATCCTTTTATTCAGTGTAGATGTTAGGTGGGGTATATGTTTGATGAAGGTCAATTTTTTGGGCTAATTCTGCACGTGAATATTTAAAACTGTGTTTGAACCACCAAAAAAGTAACCTTCTATCTGCTTTTTACGTGAACGTAAGTTTAGAACGTCACTATTAGTTCGACGCCATAGAACTGGCTGTCGTAACTGGCGCCTGCATTTTTGGCAAAATTAGCCACATCCTGATTGCCAAACCAAGGGGACGAGCTAAATTGCAGGTCGGCACTGCCACCCCATGCGTCGGTTACCCAGTAGTGGACATGGCCGACAGGGTTTAGGAGGAAAAGTGATATATCCCCCACGGTCTCGGAGCCTAATACTTCCCCATCGTTGGCCAGTATATCGTGTTCTGCCGTGACCATCATCTCACCAACAACCGCACCAAAAAATGGCGTAATGAAAAGATCCTGCCATGAAGGAACTTCTGCGAAGGCTTCTACACCATACTCCCAGAAGAACGCTGACATCGTAGCGGAGTACAAGAACGACTCAAACTCGTTATAACCAGAGTGGCGCGCCGCGGTATAGTAAACACCACCAAAATAAGGGTGCATAATATAGTTGAGAACATGCTCATCTCGGTCCCAAACTGGACCGTCAGAGACATTGTCTTTCCATTTCTGCCCCAGCTTACTCATATCACGGTCTTCTTCATCCCACTTAGTGATACTTTCTGGAAGGAAGGTCATCAAACCGACAGTCGCCACACTCAAGCCAAGAATGGTGTACGTTTGGCCCATGAGGTAATCCCAGTCTTTATCTTGAGGGACGATAAGGTGTTTGGGTTGAAGACCTGCGTCAAGGTTTAAAGAATCATCGTTATTCGGTTCAAAAGCTTGCCTGCGGTTTTGACTTTCAAAGGTATAGGGATTGGTCACTGCGCAGTAACCGGAAAGGCAATCAGGCACATGTGAATACTCCGAGTGTCTGGCCAAATCGTATTGGTTTGCGTTTGCAACTGTGGTTGTTACAAAGCCGAGTCCTGCGAGAGCCTTCTTGAGCATGGATGATTTTGACACAAAGGTCTCCGAGTGGTTGACTGTATGATCTAACGCAAATTATCCATAAAAAAATTTCCATTGAAATACTTGAACTTAATTTATATTAAAATGATTTCATTACACGAGTCTATACCTTGCAGAAATTTGGTCTACTGTAGCTAAGCGCTTCACGGACAGTCGTCCTGAAACCTTTGTTCTAGTTGCGCTCGTTGAACCATGCATTTCAAGCGAATTTGTGTATAGTTAACACCAGAGAACTTAAAACTAATTCAATAAATAGAACATGATATGAGTACAGCATACAAAAATAGAATGGTGCTCATGGTGAGGAGTCAGTTGTGAAAATAGCTATGCTTAGTACCGGTGAAGAAGTCCTTCACGGTGATATCGTTGATACAAATGCGGCTTGGATGTCTAGTCTGTTTTATCAGCAAGGATTTGGCTTAACTAAACGCTCTACAGTCGGTGATAAGCAATCGAGCTTGGTAGAAGAGTTTTTAATGCTGAGTTTTAACAACGACGTTGTTATCGTTAATGGTGGTTTAGGTCCAACGACTGATGACTTGAGCGCCGCAGCAGCGGCCAAAGCGGCGGATTGTAAATTGGTCTTGTTTAAAGAATGGTTAACGCATTTAGAAAGTCTTTATGCGCGTCGCGGCAATCCGATGCCAGATAGTAACCTTAAACAAGCTATGCTCCCTGAAACCGCGCAAATACTGGATAACCCAATCGGTACTGCCTGTGGTTTTAAAATGCTGATTAACGATGCGGTTTTCTATTTTACGCCTGGCGTACCCAGTGAATTTAAACTGATGGCAGAAACGCAGATTTTGCCTGATCTGAAGCGTACTTTCCCAGATGTAAAAGGTTCTTCATGTAGCCGTATTTATACGTTTGGTCTTTCAGAATCGGGCATCTCAGATAAGTTGGACCCGATAAAGTTACCTGAGGGGTATGAGCTTGGTTATCGTTCCTACTTACCTTTCATCGAAGTGAAACTGTTTGGACCTACTGATCAGTTTGAGCAGCGTTTGAAGTTAATGCAGTTAATTAATCAGCACCTGGAAACCAATACGGTCAGTATTGATCAACCGATGATAGAGCATGTGGGCCAGTTGCTAGTTGAGAAACAGTCAACGCTATCCGTTTCTGAAAAGAGCAGTGCAGGATATTTAAGTTACTGGCTAAACAGTGATGAAAACGCAGAAAAGCAGCTTGGCTACAGCTGGGTTTTATCGGGAAGCAATCAAAGTATTAAAGATGAAGGTGACCCATTAGCGGCAACATTTGCATTGTCGGGTGCCACACGTGAAAAGTGCCGTACTGATTTGTCGTTAGTCACGGGAAAATCCGATGATGATCTGTTTTCTGTCGCGCTGTCGACGCCTGAAGGGGAGTGGGGAGTTGTCTACAAGCTGTCCAGAAAATATCAGCGTGATGATAAGGTTAAAGTGATCAGTACAGCCGCACTTGATCTACTGCGCCGTTACCTGGAAGGTAAGCCCATGTTTGCCCACTATGCATTCTTAGAGAAAGTAAAAGAGATGCACATTCCTGGCAGTGCTATTTAGGCGAATGTTTGCCGCTGGCAGGTATATAAACAAAAGCCAAGGTATCACCTTGGCTTTTTTACGTTAGATGCTTCTCAGTTGACGTTAGGCACGCTGTTTTTCTTTCATCGTATAGTTAACACCGCTGAGTGAAACATTAGATTTTGCTTTACAGATACAAGGCAAAATTTCTTCGCCTTGGGTGTAAGCCATTGCAAAACCAACGTACTCAACTTCACCAGACTCTAACGTACAACGACAGGCACCGCAGTGTCCGTCACGGCAGTTATATTCTGGTAACAAGCCTGACTGTTCCATCGTCTCCAAAATAGTATTGGAAGGGTTAGATTCAATGCTGATAAGTTTGTTGATTTTGATTGTTGGCATTACAGCTCAAATCCTTCAAAGTCGTCTGCATTTACTTCGTTGTCAATTTGACCTACTAAGTAAGATGAAATTTCTGCTTCTTGAGGCGCAACCTGAACGTTGTCAGAAGACAACCAAGCGTTGATCCATGGAATTGGGTTGCTTGTCGCTTCCGGGTACGCTGCTGGTAGACCTACCGCTTGCATACGAATGTTGGTGATGTACTCTACGTACTGGCTCAGTATATCTTTGTTCAAGCCAATCATTGAGCCATCTTTAAACAGGTATTCTGCCCACTCTTTCTCTTGCTCTGCCGCCTCTTTGAAGAGATCAAAACATTCTTGTTTTGCTTCTTCTGCGATTTGCATGAAAGTGAAATCATCTTGACCATTGCGCAATAGGTTGATCATGTGCTGAGTGCCGTTCAAATGCAGTGCTTCATCACGTGCGATCAGTTTGATGATTTTCGCATTACCTTCCATCAACTCACGCTCTGCGAAAGCGAATGAACATGCGAAACTTACGTAGAAACGAATCGCTTCTAGTGCGTTCACAGACATCAGACAGATGTACAGCTTCTTCTTAAGGTCGTACAGGCTGACTTTAACGGTTTTGCCGTTTAGAACGTGTTCGCCTTCACCGTAGCGGTGGTAATCATTGGTTGCTTGAATCAGGTCATCGTAGTAGTGCGCGATGTCTTTCGCACGTTTTAAGATGTGTTCGTTCTCAACGATGTCATCAAATACCACAGCCGGATCGTTAACAATGTTACGAATGATGTGCGTGTACGAGCGAGAGTGAATCGTTTCAGAGAAAGACCACGTCTCAATCCATGTCTCTAACTCAGGCAGAGAAACAAGAGGAAGCAGCGCAACGTTAGGGCTACGGCCTTGGATTGAATCGAGAAGCGTTTGGTACTTCAGGTTAGAAATGAAGATGTGCTTCTCGTGATCAGGCAGCTTATTGTAGTCGATACGGTCACTAGACACGTCCACTTCTTCTGGACGCCAGAAGAAAGAAAGCTGTTTTTCGATCAGTTTTTCGAAAATTTCGAATTTTTGTTGGTCATAACGAGCAACGTTTACTGATTGACCCAAGAACATTGGTTCTTTTAGTTGGTCATTTTTTTTCTGGTTAAAAGTACTGTAAGCCATAATGCCTCAATTCCTTTTAAACCTCCCGCATAGGGGAGGTTTTCGATATTCTGTTACTAATTCAGTTACTGCAGATTGCGTAGGTGGTAAAGATTAAATCTTACAACCGCCGCCTGCACAATCTTCTTCTTCAGGTTGAACTGCGTCTTTCTGTTCATCTTTAGCGCCATCACGAGTGTTATGGTAGTAAAGCGTCTTCACACCAAACTTGTACGCAGTAAGAAGGTCTTGAAGCAGTTTCTTCATTGGAACCTTACCCGTTTCGTAGCGTGATGGGTCGTAGTTGGTATTCGCAGAGATCGCTTGGTCAACGAATTTTTGCATGATACCGACTAAGTGCAAGTATCCATCGTTAGAACCGATGTTCCAAAGCAGCTCGTAATTGTCTTTTAGCTCAGTAAATTCTGGCACAACTTGCTTCAGGATACCGTCTTTCGACGCTTTTACTGACACAAAACCACGAGGTGGCTCGATGCCGTTTGTTGCGTTCGAAATTTGAGAAGAGGTCTCAGAAGGCATCAGCGCTGTCAGCGTTGAGTTACGCAGACCGTGCTCCATGATTTCTGTACGCAGGCTATCCCAGTCGTAGTGAAGCTCTTCTTCACAAATCAGGTCGATATCTTTCTTGTACGTATCGATTGGCAGCAGGCCTTTCGCGTAGTTGGTTTCGTCGAACGAAGGACATTTACCTTGTTCTTTTGCCAGCGCTACCGAAGCTTTCAATAGATAGTACTGCATCGCTTCAAACGTGCGGTGCGTCAGACCATTTGCACTACCGTCAGAGTATTTCACGCCGTTCTTCGCTAAGTAGTAAGCAAAGTTGATCACACCAACACCCAGAGTACGACGGTTCATTGTCGATTTGTATGCCGCTGGTAGCGGGTAATCTTGGTAATCTAATAGAGCGTCTAGCGCACGCACAACCAGATCAGACAGCTCTTCGAAATCATCCAGAGACTTAATAGCACCTAAGTTGAACGCAGACAGCGTACAAAGTGCAATCTCACCAGAATCATCTTCCACGTTTGTCAGTGGTTTGGTTGGAAGTGCGATTTCCAGACACAGGTTAGACTGACGAACTGGCGCTACTTCTGAATCAAATGGGCTGTGAGTATTACAGTGGTCCACGTTCTGGATGTAGATACGACCAGTAGATGCTCGCTCTTGCATTAGAAGAGTGAACATCTCGATCGCTTTCACGGTTTCCTTTTTGATTGAAGGATCGTTCTCGTATTTCACGTATAGACGTTCGAATTCTTCTTGGTTTTCGAAGAATGCGTCGTATAGACCTGGTACGTCTGATGGTGAGAATAGTGTGATGTTGCCACCTTCAACCAGACGTTGGTACATCAGCTTGTTGAGTTGTACGCCGTAGTCCATGTGACGAACACGGTTTTCTTCAACACCACGGTTGTTCTTAAGCACCATCAGTGAGCGTGCTTCGCCGTGCCACATTGGGTAGAACACGGTCGCGGCACCGCCACGTACACCACCTTGCGAACAACATTTCACAGCGGTTTGGAAGTATTTGTAAAAAGGAATACAACCAGTGTGGAATGCTTCACCACCGCGGATCTCTGAACCTAGAGCACGGATACGACCAGCGTTGATACCGATACCTGCACGTTGAGAAACGTAACGAACGATTGAGCTTGCCGTTGCGTTGATAGAGTCCAGGCTGTCACCACACTCGATCAGTACACATGAGCTGAACTGACGGGTAGGCGTACGTACGCCCGACATAATCGGCGTAGGCAGAGAAATCTTAAACGTTGACGTCGCATCGTAGAAACGTTTGATGTAATCAAGACGTGTTTCTTTTGGGTATTTACCAAACAGACACGCTGCTACAAGAATGTACAAGAACTGGGCACTTTCATAGATTTGGCCCGTGACACGGTTCTGTACAAAGTACTTACCTTCTAGCTGTTTTACTGCTGCGTAAGAGAAGTTCAGATCACGCTTGTGGTCGATGTACGAATCCAGTTCGTCCAGCTCTGCTTTTGTGTAATCTTCTAACAGATGTCCGTCGTATTTACCCATATCAACGAGCTTAGCTACGTGATCGTAAAGCTTAGGTGGCTCATATTGGCCGTACGCTTTTTTACGTAGATGGAATACAGCTAGACGGGCTGCCAGGTATTGGTAATCTGGTGTCTCTTCAGAGATAAGATCGGCCGCAGATTTGATGATAGTCTCGTGGATATCTGACGTTGTAATACCATCATAAAACTGGATGTGAGCTCGTAACTCTACTTGAGAGACAGAAACGTTGTGCAGACCTTCTGCAGCCCAAGTAATAACGCGGTGGATTTTATCCAGATCGATAATTTCTTTACGGCCATCACGCTTGGTGACGGTAAGTTGTTGGTTCATTCTGCTTTATTTCCCTAAGAAAACTGATAAAAGCCGTGTTTTTGTCTATTTATATGCAAAGCTTTCGAGTCTTGCGGTGGCTTTGAGATCATAGGCTATCTATATATTGTAGCTTAAACACAATATATAGGGGTTCATTCGTTAGCGGGTTACAAGATAGTGCTATTGCTCGGATTGATCAAGGTACATGTTTGGGATGAGTTGTGGATAACTGCTCAAATGAAAAAAATCAGTAAGTGAATACTAACCGATGAGAAAAGGGCGGACTTGAATAGGTAAAATCACAGTTTAGAGATCGGTTTAGAAATAACCGCACGGAAAAATATTTTCCTTGATCTTTGGGTATTTTTATTTGTGAAAAATAGGTTGGTTAAAATGCTACCGACGACACAAATTTCATACACAAAAGCGGTAGCTTTGTGCTAGCGCTTTTGGTGATTTTCTTAACCGAATGGTCGACAAGAACAAGGTTTTTAACGTTTTGACGTTCAGTATTTTTTAGTATGAACGATGTAGTTTACATCCACATTACGACCAAGTTTGTAGTCGTCATTAAGTGGGTTGTAATGCAACCCCGTGATACCTAATTCAGTCAGATCGGTTTGGTCAATCATCTTCAGCATTTCTGCTGGTTTGATGAATTTCTCATGGTCGTGGGTACCTTCCGGAACAATCTTAAGCACCTTCTCTGCGCCAACGATGGCAAAGAGGTAGGATTTAATATTCCGGTTTAAGGTGGAAAAGAAAACGTGACCACCTGGCTTCACTAGCGCCGCACAAGAGCGGATCACTGAAAGAGGGTCGGGAACATGCTCTAGCATTTCCATACACGTGACGACATCGTAAGTTGCGGCATTTTCCGCGGCATGGTCTTCAATGGTACTTTGGATATAGGTCAGCTTTGTGCCCGTTTCCAGAGCATGCAGGCGTGCGACTTCCAGTGGCTCTTTACCCATATCTAACCCAGTTACGATCGCGCCTTCTTTTGCCATACTCTCTGCAAGAATGCCACCACCACAACCGACATCGAGTGCGCGTTTGCCAAACAAGCCATCTGCTTTCTCGAGTACATAGTTCAAACGAAGCGGGTTAATTTGATGAAGTGGTTTGAATTCACCTTCTAAATCCCACCAACGAGAAGCCATGTCCTCGAATTTCTTAATTTCACTAGGGTCGACGTTTTGTGCTTTAGTCATAATGGTTGTACTGCATTCAAATCTGAGTCCTTTAGAGGGCATCAGTATACTCCAACGTTTTATTAGGATTAAACTGATTAATCGTCGTTTTACGCATCATCAGTCTCATTTTGCATAATATTGACCGAAATATAGCCAGTTATCAGAAAGATATCGTATGAGTGTGCAAATTCTCGACATTTGAATCTCAACAAAGTTCACAACCTGATAAAAGGAGAGGGAAAGGGATGCCGAAGTGATGAAATGTGTGTTATATTTTTCGCCTTACACGTATCGTAATTACGATCAGATAATAGAGGGATAATGGCTCCATGAGCGATTTAGCTAAAGAGATCACGCCCGTAAACATTGAAGACGAGCTTAGAGGTTCCTATCTAGACTACGCGATGTCAGTAATCGTGGGTCGTGCTCTTCCAGATGTGCGTGATGGTCTAAAACCTGTTCACCGTCGCGTTTTATTCGCGATGAACGTACTAGGCAACGATTGGAACAAACCATATAAAAAATCAGCCCGTGTTGTCGGCGACGTAATCGGTAAATATCACCCTCACGGTGATAGCGCTGTGTACGACACAATCGTACGTATGGCTCAGCCGTTCTCACTTCGTTATATGTTGGTCGATGGCCAAGGTAACTTTGGCTCAATTGATGGCGATTCTGCTGCGGCAATGCGTTATACCGAAGTACGTATGGCAAAAATTGCCCACGAACTTCTGGCTGATCTAGATAAAGAAACCGTAGACTACGTACCTAACTACGATGGTACGGAACAGATTCCTGCGGTTCTTCCAACAAAAATTCCAAACTTACTGGTCAACGGTGCCTCTGGTATCGCGGTAGGTATGGCGACCAACATCCCGCCCCATAACCTTGGCGAAGTGATCGATGGCTGCCTTGCATACATCAATAATGAAGCAATCACTATTGATGAACTAATGGATTACATCCCTGGTCCAGATTTCCCAACGGCAGCACTAATCAGCGGTCGTAAAGGCATTGTAGACGCGTACAAAACAGGTCGCGGTAAGATCTACATGCGCTCAAAAGCGGACATCGAAACAGAGAAAAACGGTAGAGAAACCATCATCGTTACCGAAATTCCTTACCAGGTAAACAAAGCTCGTTTGATCGAGAAGATTGCTGAACTGGTTAAAGATAAGAAAGTAGAAGGCATCAGTGCGCTACGTGACGAGTCTGACAAAGATGGCATGCGTATCGTCATTGAATGTAAGCGTGATGCTGTAGGCGAAGTGGTTCTTAATAACCTGTACGCACAGACTCAGCTACAAACGACTTTCGGTATCAACATGGTGGCACTGAATAACGGTCAGCCACAGTTATTCAACCTGAAAGACATGTTGAAGTGCTTCGTCGATCACCGTCGTGAAGTCGTCACTCGTCGTACGATTTTCGAATTGCGTAAAGCTCGTGAACGTGCCCACATCTTGGAAGGTTTGGCCCTTGCACTAGCGAACATCGATGAAATCATCGACCTAATTCGTAAAGCACCAACGCCAGCAGAAGCGAAAGCAGGCCTTATCGCTCGCGGTTGGGATCTTGGTAACGTAGCAGCAATGCTGGAGCGAGCGGGTACAGATGCTGCTCGTCCAGAGTGGCTTGAGCCGCAATACGGTATCCGTGACGGCCAGTACTTCCTGACAGAGCAACAAGCGCAAGCCATTCTAGACCTGCGCCTACACAAACTGACTGGTCTGGAACACGAGAAGATTCTGGCTGAATACAAAGATCTTCTAGACGAAATCGCTGAGCTAATGCACATTCTTGCAAGTACTGAGCGTTTGATGGAAGTGATTCGTGAAGAGCTAGAAGCGGTTCGTGACGGTTTTGCTGATGCACGCCGTACTGAAATCACAGCAGCGAGCCATGACATTGACATGGAAGAGCTGATTGCTCGTGAAGACGTTGTAGTCACTCTGTCTCACGGCGGTTACGTTAAGTACCAAGTACTGAGCGACTACGAGTCACAGCGTCGTGGTGGTAAAGGTAAGAGCGCAACTAAGATGAAAGACGAAGACCATATTGAGCGTCTTCTAGTAGCGAATACCCACGACAACATCCTGTGTTTCTCCACTCGTGGCAAAACATACCGTTTGAAAGTTTACCAACTACCGCTTGCGAGCCGTACTGCTCGTGGTAAGCCTATCGTTAACATTCTTCCCCTAGAAGATGGTGAACGTATTACGGCGATCCTGCGAGTAGATGAGTTCTCTGAAGATAAGTTCATCTTTATGGCGACAGGTGACGGTACGGTTAAGAAGACGCCACTGAACCAATTTGCAAACGTTCGTGCAAACGGTCTAATTGCAGTTAACCTACGTGATGACGATTCGCTTATCGGTGTTGATATCACCAATGGGGACAGTGATATTATGCTGTTCTCTAAAGCAGGTAAAGTTGTTCGCTTCAGTGAAGATAAAGTGCGCGCTATGGGTCGTACTGCAGCGGGTGTTCGTGGTATGAAGTTGGGTGAAGACGACCAAGTTGTGTCTCTGATTGTTCCTTCAAACGAAGGCGACATCCTAACAGTAACCGAAAATGGCTATGGTAAACGTACCGAGCTTGCCGAGTACCCAACTAAGGGGCGTGCAACGCAAGGTGTAGTTTCTATCAAAGTTTCTGAGCGTAACGGACCTGTTGTTGGCGCAGTACAAGTTGAAGAAGGCGACGAGATGATGATGATCACCGACGCTGGTACTCTAGTTCGTACTCGTGTAGCAGAAGTTAGCCAGGTTGGTCGTAATACACAGGGTGTTACCTTAATTCGTACGGCTGAAGATGAGTCAGTAGTAGGCTTGCAACGCATTGATGAAATTGAAGACGCTGATTTACCAGAAGGTGAAGAAGGCGAGTCAACGGAACCAAGTGCAGAGCAACAAGCTCCTGAAGCTCCTGCTGCGGAAGATAGCGAAGATTAATCTTTAATTCTGCATCTCTTCTAACTAAAAGCCGAGTATTTAACTCGGCTTTTTAGTGCCTGCCTTTTAATACAGCAAAATATACTGATCTTATTGGTGTTAACTTACACGAATATAGTGAATATCGTGACCTTAATGAGTGATAGATATACTCATAGTTTATATTATCCTGCTATTTATATAGCCCCCTCTATTTAAGATTGTAATTTAACGCCTCTAATTTATTTGGTACAGGTTGAGTTAGATTCCATCTCCCGTATATTAGAGTTTGTTAAGATCGTTAGAACTGGATACTTAAACTGTTGCATACGTTACTGCTCATTTGTGTACTCAAATAACCTCGAAATGTTGCTTGATGCGACGAGAAAGCCTTGATTCTCTGAAATACGAGGCTTAAACGTTATATATGAATTTGAGTGAGCATCCGTCGTAATGGGAATATAATTGGTTGAAACAATTGGGTACTGAGTTACGTTTAAGAGTGAGAGTGGAATTATCTGGAATACATCAAACAACAGAACGTGTCGGTGTTTTTTAATCTTTAATCATTGGCGATAATAAAGACAAGTCAAATTAGTGTAAGTTATGTGACTGTAATTCCATAATTTAAAACAAACTGTGAAAATAACAAGCAGAGTGTTATTCTTTCTTGAGATTCCTGAAAGATCCAGCACATTAATAAAATTAAAACTTTAAGTTGGGTACGTAATAAAAGATGTAAGTAGGTATACCAGTGGATTCAGTTATATCGCAGTTAAGAAATGACTTTTATGCGCATATTCGCGCTTTTCAGGCGCCAAAGTTGCCACAAGTTACTTCGACCCTTGCCGTTCTGACCGACGAGGAAATTCAAGAGCTCGAAACAGCATGGATAGAATTTTCCGTCTGGAAGCGACGTCAGGCACACTGAGCCTCTTCTTTTAATACCAGAATTTATCAACCCCAGACAAAATTTGTCTGGGGTTTTTTATTGTAGTTTGACGAAAATGTTATATTATAACACTTCGCAAACGTGACGTAGGGCATCCAACGTGACGTATCGTTGAGAGGAAAAGATCTAACATATAGTGATCTATGCATTGCAAAATGTGGTATCAATCCCCATAGTTGAAGAGCATGAGTTCATCCCATGAATGTAATAACGAAAGTGCATCAAGAATTAAATCGAGTGAGTGTAGATATGGCTGAAGTACGTGCCAGAGTAGATTTTAAAGTCGGGGCTAAGAGTGATATTGATGCTGAAATCCTGTCTTTCCGTGGTTTGAAGACGGATAAAGAGCATGTAGCAGTTATCTTTAAACAAGCAGACCAAGTTCAGGAAACGCCACTGGTGCGTATGCATTCTGAGTGTCTGACCGGCGATGTTTTTCACTCCTCTCGTTGTGACTGTGGTGAGCAATTAGAAGAAACGATTCAACGTATGGGAGAATCCGGCGGCATTATTCTGTACTTACGTCAGGAAGGGCGTGGTATTGGTCTATACAACAAGATTGATGCTTACCGACTACAAAGTCAGGGTATGAACACCTATGAGGCGAATAATCATCTAGGCTTTGATGACGATCTGCGCGATTTCACTGAAGCTGCTCAAATGTTACAAGCCTTAGGTGTTAACAAGATCCGCCTAGTGACGAACAACCCGAAAAAGATTCGTGAGCTCGCCGAGTACGGGATAGAAATTATTGAAGTTGTCAACACTTCTGCTCACGTCAAAGATGGTAACGAGAATTACCTCAAAGCCAAAGTCTCTCACGGCAAACACAATCTGAAGGTTTAGCCTTAAAAATAGAACTGTTAACAAGTCATGTTAAAAGCCTCACATTGATGAGGCTTTTTTTTCATCTTAAGTTGCAAATAAATTGTAAATTTGTATTATCTTGTGACTAAAAGTGCAAATAAGAATAATTAGCACTTCGAATACGAAACCAATTTGCTCAACAAGGATGCTTCTAATGAATGCTAAAACAGTGTTAGTTCAAACTATTGCTGCTTCACTTTTTATTTCCAGTGGTACAGCGGTTGCTGCTCAGGTAACCAAGCAAGACGTTGTCGAACATTATGCAGACGTCGCTCATTCTGTATTCGCAGATTCACTAATAACAGCTAAAGCGTTAGACGTGAAAATCGATGAATTCCTCAAAGCTCCTTCAGCGAAAAAGCTTGAAGAGGTTAAACAAGCATGGCTTGACTCTCGCGTACCGTATCAACAGTCTGAAGTATTCCGCTTTGGTAACGCGATCGTCGATGATTGGGAAGGTCAGCTTAACGCATGGCCGCTGGACGAAGGCCTTATCGATTACGTGGCCTCGGATTACCAGTATGAACTTGGCAACGAAGGCGCTGCGGCAAACATCGTGGCTAACACAAGTCTGACTATTGGCGCTAATAAACTAGACGTATCAAAAATCACTCCTGAACTGATTGCCGATCTGAATGAAGTTGGTGGCTCTGAAGCAAATGTGGCTTCAGGTTACCACGCTATCGAATTCTTACTTTGGGGACAGGATCTTAACGGTACTAACGCGGGTGCTGGTCAACGTGCTTACACTGATTTTGTAGTTGGTTCTGACTGTACCAATGGCCACTGTGACCGTCGTGGCGAATACCTCAAAGCCGCTGCCGAGCTATTAGTTCAAGATCTTGAATGGATGGAGAAACAGTGGTCAGCGGATGTAAAAGATAATTACCGTCAGGAACTGCTTGCAGGTTCAGCAGACAATGGCCTTCGTAAGATGATGTTTGGTATGGGATCGTTATCTCTTGGTGAGTTGGCCGGCGAGCGCATGAAAGTAGCGTTAGAAGCGAACTCAACAGAAGACGAGCACGATTGTTTCTCTGATAACACGCACAACTCTCACTACTACAATGAACAGGGCATTTACAACGTTTACATGGGGCTTTATAAGCGCCAGGACGGTACGCTATTGACTGGACCAAGTATTGCAGACCTAGTTATACAACAAGATGAACAATCCGCGAAAGAGATTCAGAAGCAATTTGATGATACTCGTAGCCAAGTGGGTGAGCTGGTTACTTCAGCAGAGAAGCACAACCAACATTTCGATCAGCTGATTGCTGTCGATAACGTTCAAGGCAATGCGTTGGTGAATGAAACTATTATGGCATTGGTGGCACAAACTGGTGCAATTGAACGTGCTGCAAGCATTATTGGCATTGATAGTCTGAGTTCAGATACTGCCGATCACGAGTTCTAAGAAAAACGATAATAATTAATCAAGGGTTCACCTTATAGGTTGAGCCCTTTGCTGTTTGAGCTCGCTGTTATCAATTTACTTAAGAGCAATGATATGAAGCCATCATCCCTTAATTACTCCCATTTGGCGCTACTTTTAACTGCTGCTTTTTCTACTTCGGTATCCGCTTATGATGTACGTTCGGGCGGAAAAACCAGTGTTAAAAAAGACGGTGCGAATGCCTATTCTCTTCCCGCGGCAAACTTACCCATGAGTAAACGCCTGGATTTTAGTGTCGGGAATAGTTTTTTTAGAAATCCTTGGGTCCAAGCACCAGCGACGACGGATGCGCGCGATGGACTTGGCCCGTTATTTAATACCAATGGTTGTCAAAACTGTCATATTAAAGATGGGCGTGGTCATCCACCTGAAGAAGGGGATATCCATGCCGTTTCGATGTTGGTGCGTTTGAGCATTCCGGCGATGACACCAGAGCAAAAGAAAGCGTACATCATTGATGGTGGTATTCCTGAGCCGACTTATGGCGGCCAGTTACAAGATTTTGCTCTCCAGGACCAAATTCCCGAAGGGAAAATATCGATTACTTATCGTGATGTTCCGGTGCAATTCAACGATGGCACAACGGTAACCTTAAGAAAACCAACGCTTAAGATTACTGACCTGGGTTATGGAGATATGCACCCGGATACCCAATTTTCTGCGCGTGTTGCGCCACCCATGATAGGTTTGGGTCTATTGGAAAGCATTCCTGACGATACTTTGCTTGCTTGGGCAGACGAAAGCGACACGAACAAAGATGGTATTTCAGGAAAAGTAAACAAAGTCTGGGATATTGAAAAAGGGGACTTTGCGCTTGGTCGCTTTGGCTGGAAAGCGGGTCAACCAACATTGATGCAGCAGAACGCAGCCGCCTTTAATGGTGATGTCGGCCTAACAAGTCATTTGTTCCCGAGCGAAAACTGCACATCAAAACAATCAATCTGTGATGAGTTGCCAAATGGTGGTGAACCAGAAGTTAGCCAGAACATTCTCGACTTCGTTGAGTTTTATAGTCAGCACCTAGCTGTGCCAATTCGTCGTAATGTTGATGACCCTCAAGTACAACTGGGTCAGAAAATTTTTGCCTCATCAGGTTGTGAAAGCTGCCATAAAACTAACGTAATAACCGCTAAGCGAGCGGGTTTACCTGCACTTTCAGAACAAGAAATACATCCTTATACCGATCTACTGTTGCACGATATGGGTGAAGGTTTAGCAGACCATCGACCTGAGTATCTGGCGACTGGTCGCGAATGGCGTACCCCGCCTCTTTGGGGGCTTGGCTACACCGAAGAAGTCAACGGCCACACCTACTATTTGCACGATGGTCGTGCACGCAATGTGATGGAAGCCGTACTTTGGCATGGTGGTGAGGCTGAAGCTGCAAAGCAGAATGTACTGGGTTTAAGTAAGAGCGAGCGTGACGCGCTGGTGGCTTTCCTGAACTCGTTATAAGGAACCTATTGTGAATAGAAAACTATTAGTTAGTGCTGTCGTTACTGCATTAAGTTTGACAGGTTGTCAGTCAACATCGAGTGAAGAAGCCGGTCTGGCAGAGAAAACCAATCATATTTCACAAAGTGTGTACGAAGTCGAGCATCAATCCGCTTATGCATTTTGGGCTCAAAGTGCATCATTAGAACGCGCTTTTAATGATTTTTGTGAATCAGAGAACAAAGACTCTTCTTCAGTTAAACAACAATGGCATGAAACCATGCGCACCTGGATGGCATTGCAAGGTCAGGAGCGTGGGCCGGCAAGCGCGTTGGAACAAAGTTGGAACGTGCAGTTCTGGCCGGATAAAAAGAACACCACCGGACGAAAAATGTCGGCACTTACTAAAGCGGAACGCGTCTGGAATGCACAAGAAATATCAACTCAAAGCGTGACTGTACAAGGCCTGGGCGCGCTTGAGTGGTTGCTTTACGACAGCGCATCAACGCTGGAAACGAACAGCAATACTTGTTTCACTGGTGTTTCGATTGCGCGAAACCTTAACGCTAAAGCAAAGCTGATTGCTGACGCTTGGGGCCTGAACCCATGGAAAGAGATGCAAAAAACTCAGTGGGAGTCGGAATATATTTCCTTACTGTCGAACCAGCTTGAGTACAGTATGAAAAAGTTAAGCCGTCCGATGGCGAAAATAGGTCATCCGAGACCGTACTTTTCGGAATCCTGGCGTTCGGGCACCTCACTGGTGAATTTGAAAGCAAACGTGCAAAGTATGCAAGCCTTATATTTCGCCAACGGTAACGGTTTGGATGCACTGTTACGCGAGCAGGGCAAGTCGGAACTCGCCGATCGAGTTTCTCGTCAGTTTGACATGACACTTGATACCTGGCCTGAAGAGCAGAGCTTGTTTACCGCGCTACAAACGGTAGGCGGTTACCGCACTGTGTTGGCCCAGTACAACAAGTTAGAACAATTGAAGTACCTCATTCACGAAGAAGTCGCTATCGAACTTGGCGTTGTAATAGGATTTAATGCTACCGATGGTGACTGATCAAACAAGACGCATATTACTTAAAGCCGCTCTATTTGGGGCGGCCACGCCATTACTGCCTTTTGGCTGTGCTAGTAATACTCAGCGCAAACCTGCTTTGATTGGATGTTCAATCATAGGCCGTAACAAGTATGCAGCCGTTGTTGCTGACGAGCACGGGATGCCGATTTCAAAATTGCCCATCCCAGAACGTGGTCACGGTGTTGCTACCAACCCACAGGGTCATGCGGCGGTGTTTGGTCGTCGACCGGGTACCTTCTTCATGGTATTCGACTATCGAAACGGGCAAGCGATAAAGTTGCACTCTGCACAAGCAAACCGTCATTTCTATGGGCACGGCGTGTATTCCCACGATGGGAACTACCTGTTCGTGACAGAAGGTGAAAGGGGAACCAGCAGAGGTATTATTGGCGTTTACGAGGTGCGTAAGCATTATCAGAAGATTGACGAGCTGTCAGGTTTTGGTATCGGACCACATGAGGTCATCATGATGCCCGATGGCGCATTGGCGATAGGTGTTGGTGGTGTACATACCAATGGGCGAGAGCCTCTAAACCTTGACGCCATGACGCCAAGTTTGAGTTACCTTTCTCAAGATGGTGAGCTGCTCGATCAAGTTTCTCTGCCCGACCACAAGTTGAGTATTCGTCACCTAGCTCATGATGGCTCTGAAGCGGTGCTATGTGGCCAGCAATATCGAGGAGAGCCTGATGAATACCCTGCGTTGATCGCGATGCATACGCGTGGTGGAGAAATGTCAGAACTACAAGCAGAGCCTGAGGAGTGGGCTCGGTTCAATCATTATGTCGCCAGCATTGCTGCGACTGAAGAGTGGATATTAGCCACTTCACCTCCAGGTAGTTGCTATGGAATCTGGTCGAAAGCGACGGGCAGGTTGGTCGAATTGAACGCGTTACCCGACGCATCCGGTGTTGTGCTCTACGGGGATGAGTTCCGCATCAGCTCTGGTGCAGGTAAAGTCGTAGAGCAACGGCCAACAGAGTTCAGAAATACATTTTCCAGCGGTATACAGTGGGATAACCATTGGTCTAAAATTGTACAAAATGAGAGCTAATTGGTGGTTTTATTTGAAACTTATCTGAAAAAATATTGTCCCGTTCTTATTTTTAAAGCAGCAACCTGTGAAATATTTGCCATACTTTCACAAAAGGCAAGTAGGTAAGGGTTGTATCAGTGATTGCTAGGCTTTTAATTATGACGGCACTTTTAGTGCCGTTTTGCAGCTTTTCTACCGCAGTTTCTCTTGATAATGCTTCACAAGCAGAGCAAGAAGGAGCGGTGAAACAGCTCTCAATTGAAAAAATGATCCACTACCCATCAGTGGTGGAGCAATTGTACCAGAGCACCAATTACCATTTGAATTGGCAGAATGAAAGTGATGTCGAGCAGTTCATTTATCAGTTGAATATAGTTGCGCTTGCCGACGTTACTAAAGAGTTTGATGACCAGCTACATAGAATCAACCAGATCAGGTGGCAAGGTGACAATCTCGACTTTGATTTGGTGATGACGGATTCACTCTTAATGTATTTAAGTTACCTTGAGCAACTGCCTCATGAAGGGGTTAACTGGCTGTTTGCCAATAAAGCTCAAGTTGAACTTCCTCCTCCAAGTATCGATACATTATCGGTTCTGAGTAATGAGCTCACGGTTGGTAAGCTTGATCAGTTCTTATTAAGCTTACGTTCTCCTCTACAAATGGAGCGAGATTTCAATTCGGCTTTTTCAAGCTTATCTGAGCAAGCTCAATACCAATACCCGATATATCAACAACAAGGACTACTTCGTTTTGGTGATCCAATACCCAATAAAGCTGCTTTGACCGAACGTGTTGCGATCGTCGGCGTTGATGTCAGCTTTGTTGATCTTAACTCGCCGCGGTATGATGAGAACTTAGAATTAGCAGTGAAAGAATTTCAACGTATTCATGGTTTGAAACAAGACGGCATTATTGGACCTAACACCATTCGCTGGATCAATTTTTCACCGCAGCAGCGTCTGCATTTATTAGCGTTGAATTCAGAACGCTCAAGAATATGGGCGAAAGAGCGGGATAATGTGGTCTTTGTTAATGTCCCAGGGTATCAAGTGACCTACTGGCATGACGGTCAACCACTGTTTGAGTCGAAAGTCGTCGTCGGTAAGAGTTCGAGAAAGACGCCTATTATGACGGTCAACATGGATTCGGTGATTTTGAATCCAACCTGGAATGTACCATGGAAAATCATGGTAAAAGACATCATTCCTAAAGTAAAACGTAACCCCATGTACTTGCTTCATAATAATATTCAGATTATTCGGTCATGGACCTCACGAGAGATCATCGATCCTACCACTATCAATTGGGCTGCGGTTAATCCCAGAACCTTCCCATACCGTATGCGTCAGGCATCTGGATCGCACAATGCGTTAGGTTTGTATAAGTTCAACATGCCAAATCCACAAGCCATTTATTTGCACGATACGCCTAGTAAGAACTTGTTTGAACAAGATCGTCGAGCATTTAGTTCTGGTTGCGTCAGAGTGGAAAATGCGGATCAATTAGCTGAACTACTTTTCAAAACTCAAGGTCTGGAAGAACGTTTTGCGAAAAAACGCCAAAGCGCCAGCCGCTCTAACACGTCGGTTCCATTAGGTGAGCGTATTCCGGTTCACATCATCTACCAAACCGCGTGGTTAGAAGATGGGACGCTTTATTATCGAGATGATATTTATTCTTACGATAATCAAGGGTAATGGCATTGTAAACTTTTAAGTAAATTTACACTTCTGAAAATTTACTTCGTGTTCAATCAGTAAGCCAACCATCGTGGTCGCGTACCGCATTCCGGACTGATTTATGCGATTGACGAAATGCACCAGTTTGGTTAACGTCCACTGCTCGTGTGGTTTTTGAGCAGTATTTCTATATGGTAAGTCGTAATTTTTCCCGTCGTGATTTTCTTAAAATGACCACTGGTGGTGTGGTACTAGCTTCTGCTATGCCAACCCTCTCGTGGGGGGCGCTCCCAAACGAACCTCGTGTACTAGCGATGAATAATCTCAATACCAGAGAGCAGCTAGAAACGTGCTACTTTGATGGAAGTGGCTACGTTAAAGCTGAGCTTAAAAGGTTAGATCAGTTCTGTCGTGATCATAGACGTAATGAAAGTTTCCCAATGGATAGACGTTTGTTTGACCAGATCAGCCAAATTCAAAAGCTTATTGGCACGGAGTCAGAAGTCATTGTGATCTCGGGCTATCGTTCGCCAAAGACGAATTCCTCATTGCGAAATGGCTCTTCTGGCGTTGCGAAGAAAAGCCTTCATATGGAAGGAAAAGCCATCGATTTTCGTTTAGACGGGGTTAAGTTGTCCACCGTCCGTGATGCCGCTTTAAGCCTGAAAGCGGGTGGGGTCGGCTACTACCCGAGCAGTAACTTTGTTCATATTGATACGGGAGCGGTTCGTTCCTGGTAGTTGAGATTGCCTGAGTGACCAGGGAGTCATGAATTGCATAGCTTCTACAAGTCTTGAAGTCACTTTGGCTTAGTGTCATAGTTGCGGCAGTTCTAACAACATTAATGTGGTGATAGGTTATTCATGGCTCTGAAATACCAAATTGTCCCGGTGACATCTTTTTCTCAAAACTGTTCTATCGTCTGGTGTGATGAAACGATGAAAGGCATCGTGGTTGATCCTGGCGGCGATGAGAAGCAGCTTGCAGTGTTAGTCGAAGAGTTAGGCGTTGATGTCGTTCAATTGGTTTTGACACACGGTCACCTGGATCACGTTGGTGGTACTCAACCATTAGCGGCTTTGCTTGGTGGAAAGAAAATTGTTGGACCTCATAAAGCGGATAATTTTTGGTTACAAGGCTTAGAAGGGCAGAGCAAAATGTTTGGGTTCCCTCTGACTGAAGCTTTTGAACCTGATCAGTGGCTTGATGAGGGTGACACTGTCACTTTTGGTAATCAAGTACTTAAGGTGATCCATACGCCGGGTCATACACCAGGTCACGTTGTGCTTTACAGCGAAGAAGCCCGTGTCGCATTTGTTGGCGACGTCTTGTTTAACGGCAGTATTGGTCGTACAGATTTCCCACAAGGTGACTTCAATACATTGATCAAATCGATCAAAGAGAAGCTTTGGCCACTTGGTAACGATGTCACCTTTGTTCCTGGCCACGGTCCGCAATCAACCTTTGGTCACGAACGTAAAACCAACCCATTTGTCGCGGATGAGATGCCGCTTTACTAGCGAATATAGATTCGAAAAATATCGGGTAATTGAATGACTAACTCGGGGGAGAACAAAGCTACTTTGTCTCGAGTAAGTCTGGCTCGGCGGCAGCTAAATACCGCCGAGTTAATCCGACAAAATCTTCTGCTTCTCTGTCTAGATCACCAGCTGAGATAAATACGTCATAACCGTAGAAACCTCGTTGATATTTCATTCTATTCGCCAGCATTGCGAGTAAGCCTTTGTAGTGTTTTCCGTTACTACTCTGGTAGGGTTTTGGGTCTAGCACCATATCTTCGAATTTTTCTTCACAATGATTCTGCCTGGCTCCTAAATAGAGCAGAGCGCGCTGGCTTAGCAGGATTTCTGTTGCTATACGAGGGCAAATTGCATCCAGGTAGGGAGAGTAATGCTTTAAACGCACACCTACCCAAGGCAATGGTTGATGCCAGCCATCTTGCTGGTAGCTACAAATACCTATCGATTCAATATTGCACCAGCGAACGACCCAACCACCTTTAAAAAGGTGTTGTTGAAAGTGGGTTGCAGTTAGCGTAAATGAGACTTGGCTTTTTTTGATCATCATTACCGCAAATCCGACGATAACCGCCATTAATACCACAGACAATATTGCTTGCTTCCATCCAGGAGAGATTAACACCAGAAACAAAGTTATCAGAGCGACAAGAAATAAGGTTATTCGGGTAAGAATAGAGCCAGGCTTAAAATGTGAGTTTGTAAGATGCAGCGTTTCCATACTCTTAACCTCATTGCTTCTGTGAAAATGCCCATGATCGTTATGTGATCTAATCTCGCTTCTAGACTCTTTACGAGGGAGAGATTAATGCACTTAATTGTTATGAAATAAAATGATTTGCTGGACGAAAAACCTCTGTTTTTATGCCCAGTATTCAATAAAACTCCACACAAATCATCTGTATAAATAGTAGACGCTCTACGTTTTGAGCGCATTTTTCATCGCAATTCGGCGCTAAAACCTACAAATTACTTACGAATTTTGGTATAAAACGCGCTTCAAATTTTCATCCCTGCTGAGATGCAGTGAACTGGAGACATATTCAATGAGACTTGCTCATAAGCGTAAAGTGCAAATGAAATTGCAAAAACGCATTAAAGCGACAGTAGCAAACATTGCTGCAGTGCAAAAAGCAGCGAAGCCTGTTGCTGAAAAGGCAGCAGCTTCTGTTACTGAAAAAGCTGTTGCTGAGAAAGTAGTAGCTGAGAAGAAAGTAGCTGTCGCGAAAACAGTAGAAGTTGCGTTAACTCCAAAACAGCAACACGTGCTAGATATCATTGTGGCAAATGCGGACGGTATTAACCCTAAAGGTATCGGCCTTGCTGCAGGTCAAGAAGACACTAAAGCGGCATCTTGGGCGACTGGCGCACTGAAGAAGCTTCTTGAAGAAAACTTGGTTCAAAAAGAGCAATTGGCAGGTAACAAAGTTATCTATAAAGCGATTTGATTTTAAGTCCACGATCTTACTAAGATAGAGCTCTCTAATACCTCGACCATGGTCGGGGTATTTTTTATTATTTAATTAGCTACTTAAAACCGATTAACTCCCCCCGATTCGTATCCTCCTTTGACAAGTCTGCCGACGCCAAAATGTCGTTTGTCACATTTCTTTAAATACTTTGTGAAATTTTTGGAAAGATACCACGTACGTAGTCTTAATTATTCAGAGTATTTTCACATCATAATAACTTTTTGTTTTTATTTGGTTATGGTTTTTGTAGGGGTAATTTCCTACGTATAAATACGTACTACCAATAGCTAGTGTGTGAGGAATCTGCAGTAAAAATTGCGTGTTCCTGCCCATTTCAGAATAAACATTATTGATACATCTTTAGCATCAAGTTATGCCCTGTAATTCAAATGATGTTGCGTTATCTTAAGCGGTCGTTTTATAGCAGCACATTGTTCGTTACTGGATGTAATACAAATCCTTGTGAAATGGATGATAACAATAACCTTGGTGACAAAGGACGTGAACGATGAGTTTAATCCAAAAATCTCTTAGAAGAGTGCTGAAAACTACCGCTGTGGTTGCTGCAATGGCTTTCGTGGCAACTTCTGCAAATGCTGCTGAAAAAGTATATCGCCTGAAACTGGCAGAGACGTGGGGACCTAACTTTCCTATTTTTGGCGATACGACGAAAAATATGGCTAAAATGGCAGAAGAAATGTCAAACGGCCGTCTGCAAATTCGCATTGACTCAGCGAACAAGCACAAAGCCCCTTTTGGTGTGTTTGACATGGTGAAATCAGGTCAATACGACTTAGGCCATTCAGCGTCTTACTACTGGAAAGGAAAAGTGCCAAACACACTTTACTTTTCTTCTATGCCTTTCGGTATGTTACCTACAGAACAGTATGCTTGGTTCTACTACGGCGGTGGTATGGAGCTGATGGATAAAGTGTACGCTCCTCATAACTTGATGTCCTTCCCAGGAGGGAACACAGATACTCAAATGGGTGGGTGGTTTCAAAAAGAAATCAAAACATTGGATGACCTTCAAGGCCTGAAAATGCGTATCCCTGGATTTGCTGGAGAAATCTTGGCCGAATTAGGCGCTAAACCAACCAATATTGCGCCGGGCGAGCTATACACCTCCCTTGAGCGTCGTACCATTGATGCACTTGAGTGGGTTGGTCCTTCTCTAGACCTGCGTATGGGCTTCCACAAGATAGCTCCTTACTACTACACAGGTTGGCACGAGCCTGCAACAGAGCTTCAGTTCCTAGTCAACAAGCGTACTTGGGAAAAATTACCTGATGATCTTAAAGCAATCTTAAAAGTAGCAATGAAAACGGCTGCTTACGATATGTACACACAGTCTAAACACGAAAGTGGTAAGAACTGGGCGACGATTAAGTCAGAGTACCCGGACGTAGAAGTAAAAGACTTCCCACCTGAAGTCATGGCAGCAATGAAAGAAGCAAATGATCGTCTGTTGAAGAAACACGCAGAAGAAGATGCATTGGCGAAAGAGATCCAAGAGTCTCAAGCTGCCTACATGGAGCAAGTTCGTCAATGGACTGACATTTCGCAACGAGCGTATCTAAACAGTCAAGCTGACTAATGCGTCAGTAAGTTGCCCAAGCACGGCGGTTTGGGCAGCCAGTGAAGCCCAAGAAAAACTTCTACTAAAGATCATAATAAATGCTCCGCAATTTAGCGGAGCTCAACCATACGTTCCACGGAGTCAGGAATGAGAAGCCTTATTTATATTGAGCGGATGTTTAACCGCTTCAGTGATTTTTTGGGGTGGTTGTCCAGCATCCTCTTTATCTTACTGTTACTAAATGTGGTATATGACGTTGTCATGCGCTACGCGTTCAACGATGTCTCTATCGCCTTTCAAGAAATGGAATGGCACCTGTTTTCCTCAGTTTTTTTGCTGGGTGTACCATACGCCATCAAAGCTGGCGGTCATGTTCGAGTCGACATTTTTTATGAGCGGTTGTCTTATAAAGCGCAGTCCATCATCGACCTGATAGGCACGCTATTTTTCCTACTCCCTTTTTGCTTGCTGGTCGCTTGGTTTGGTATCGACTTTGCCAAAGAAAGTTACGCACTAGGGGAAACATCCGGAGACCCTGGTGGCTTGCCTTATCGTTGGATTATTAAGGCAATGATCCCGTTATCATTCTTTTTTATGGCAGTGAGTGGCATTGGCTTATTACTGCACTCTATCAATAAAATTGTTAACCCCCATCTCATCTATGCCGGCAATAACGGTAAGTCGTAAAAGGAAGTTATTATGATCGGTATAGTCATGTTTTTTGTGGCCCTATTTGCGCTACTTTTGGGTTTTCCTGTTGCTTTTACATTTGGTGGCATTGCGCTGATCTTTGGTGTTTGGGCAGAAGGCATTGAAATGTTTGCCTTTATGCCATACCGCATTCAATCGATTATGCAAAATACGGTGCTGATGGCCGTGCCGTTGTTTGTGTTCATGGGGCTGGTTTTACAGAAAACAAAGCTCGCAGAGCAACTATTAGAATCCATGGGTCGTCTGTTTGGTGGAGTTCGTGGTGGTATCGCAATTTCTACTGTATTAGTCGGCGCACTTCTTGCGGCATCGACAGGTGTTGTTGGAGCCTCAGTGGTAGCGATGGGTCTTATCTCTCTGCCTGTGATGCTCAAGTACAACTATGACAAAGGTCTTGCGTGTGGCACCATCTGTGCGTCAGGTACGCTAGGGCAGATCATTCCTCCTTCCATCGTACTGATCCTTTTAGGGGACGTATTAGGTGTGCCTGTCGGTGACCTATTCCAAGCAGCAATATGGCCGGGTATCACTTTGGTTGCTGCGTACGTAATATATATCCTTATCTACGCAAAATTGAATCCAGACGCGGCTCAGCCTATAGAGCGTGACGAATCTGTCAGCCGCAAAGAAGAAGTCATCAGCGCGCTCAAAGCGGTGCTACCGCCACTGGCGCTGATCATTGTCGTACTAGGCTCTATTTTTGCGGGTATCGCCACACCAACAGAGTCAGCGGCCTTGGGCGGTGCCGGTGCGATTGTGCTTGCTGTGCTGTACAAGCAGTTTAGCTGGTCGATGGTTTATGACGCTTCAAAAGAGACGGTAAAAGTCACTGCGATGGTGTTTGCCATATTGCTTGGCGCGACCGCATTCTCTATGGCCTTTACTTACACTGGTGGGGATTATTTAGTCGAAGAGTGGATGCTGAATATTCCGGGTGAAAAATGGGGCTTCCTGATCATAACCATGCTGGTTATTTTGATTCTGGGCTTCTTTATCGATTTCGTTGAAATCTGTTTCATCATCGTTCCTATCCTTGCGCCAGTCGCTGAGCTGCTAGGCATTAACATGGCGTGGTTTGCGATTCTGGTTGCGATGAACTTACAAACCTCTTTCCTAACGCCACCGTTCGGTTTTAGTTTGTTCTACTTGAAAGGGGTTGCACCAGCAGGGGTGACAACACGAGATATTTATAAGGGTGTGATGCCGTTTATCGCAATTCAGATAGTCGTGCTTGCGTCACTGCTGTTCTTTCCTGGCTTTTACGGAATGGGGTAAAAGGAGAATTTGTGACCTGAGAGTTTCCACCTTTTGAAACAAGTTGTTAAGCTGCGTATTCGTCGACGCATGGAGCCGCGTTTCATGGAGGGAAGGGATGCCTCTCAAAGCAAAGTTAATTCTGCTGGCACTGATACCTGTGGTATTGGTGTCAGCCAGCATCAGTTGGATTTCTATCTATCAGGCTAAGACCCTTGGTCAGCGAGAAGTGGAGCTATTCCAGCAAAACCTCATTCAGTCCAAAGAAGCGGCGTTAAAGGACACTGTTGACGTTGCTTTCGACTCCATCATTCACATCTATAGCGATAGCACGATTGAAGAAGGTGTTGCTCAAGCGCGTGTAAAAGCGATTTTAAACCGCTTAACCTATGGCTCCGATGGGTATTTCTTCGCTTACGATAAATATGGCACCAACCTTGTCCATCCTGCCCAACCTGGTTTAGTCGGGGAGAACCTGCTTGGTTTACAAGATGAAAATGGCGATCGGCTCATCGAGGCACTGTTGTATCAAGCGCAAACGGGAGGGGGGTTTCACCAGTATTTATGGCAAAAGCCTTCGACAGGTGAGGTCGTTCCTAAGCTCAGTTATGCAGGTTGGTTAGATAAGTGGGAGTGGATGGTCGGCACGGGTTTGTACATTGAGGATGTTAGCCAGGAAGTCGCTAGCATGCGCGCAGCAGTGAATAAAAATATCGAAACCACCTTCTTTTCGGTCGTTGTTATTCTCGTCGTCACCGTGGCAGTGATTATTGTTTTAACCCTTGCAATTAATTTGCATGAACATCGCTTGGCAGATAAACACTTGAAAGAACTTGCCTATAAAACCGTGATGTTTCAGGAGGATGAGAAAAAACATTTGGCGCGAGAGCTCCACGATGGCATCAATCAATTGTTGGTCTCTAGCAAGTGTCATTTAGATCTGATGGGCCACCGCTTGGAGGACGAAAAACTTAAACAACACTTAGATAAGTCTCAGCGATCTTTAGTCACGGCGATCAATGAAGTTCGACATATTTCTCACCAGTTGAGACCCAGTGCGTTGGACGATATTGGCCTAGAAGCCGCGCTCACTACCTTACTACAGGACTTTCACTCTCACTCTGGGATTGATATCGATAGTCACTTTGATACCCAGCAGCAAAAACTGACTTCGGAAGTCGCTACTACCTTGTATCGAGTGGCTCAAGAGTCATTGAACAACATTGAAAAACACGCCAAAGCGAAAACAGTGACGGTCACTTTGCAAAAAATGGGCAATATGCTGCAGTTACTGATACGTGATGATGGTGTCGGCTTTGTTGTCAACCAAGCTATTCATCGCCAAGGGATAGGGCTGCGAAACATGCAGGAACGCGTGGAGTTTATTGGTGGAGAGTTTGAACTGATGAGCGAGCTTGGTTTAGGGACCGAAATTACCGTGTTGTTAAATTTGGACGAAGACGTTTATGGATAAACCGATTAGTGTGTTGATCGTTGATGATCATCAGGTGGTGTTAGATGGCTTTATGGCGCGACTGGAACTGGAATCAGATATTGACGTCATTGGTACGGCCAGCAATGGCTTAGAAGCGATAGAAGTGGCCAAACATCTTCATCCAGATGTGATTCTAATGGATATCAGTATGCCAATTATGAACGGTATTGAGGCGACGGGTATCATTAAAGAGGAACTGCCGGAGAGCAGAATTCTGATGCTAACCATGCATGATAACCGTGAGTACATCATGAAGGTGATGCAAGCGGGCGCGGTCGGTTACATGTTGAAAGAGATTTCAGCAGAGAAAATGGTCCAAGCAATTAAAACTGTGAACCAAGGTTCAACTTATTTCTGTGAGTCAGTCACTCAAACACTATTCACGCAAGATGTAACGCCTATCAATCAAAGGACGAATCCGCTTAGCCGCAGAGAAGAGGCGGTACTCAAACTCGTCGCACAGGGAAACAGCAGTAAAAAAATCGCCACGTTACTCAATATCAGTTACAGAACAGTCGAAACACATCGTCACAATATTAAGCATAAACTGGATCTGCATTCGACTGCCGAGTTGGCCAAATACGCATTTGAGACAGGACTTACTAAATAGATAAGTGCTCACTTCATGCGAGCACTTGTAGATAGAGTTACTCTGCTTTCGGGAATGTACCAGTGATGCTGCCAATCTCAAGCATTGGTGCAACGTCAATGTCTTCTGCATTCATCATGGTCGAAATGCGCTGAACGGATGATAACAGTAGGGTTTGTTCCCACTCTTCCAGTTTCTGGAATCGATTAATGAAATGCTCTTGCAGTGGCGTTGGTGCTTGTTTTAATGTTTCTAGCCCTTTATCTGTCAGGACGGCATGCACTTTACGCTTATCCTCAACACTACGACGACGTTCTACCAGTTGGTTACGCTCCAGTCGATCGAGAATGGTTGTCGCCGTTGCTTGACTCATATTGGTATGGCTAGATAATTGTTTGATAGTAACATTGTCTAGCTCGTTGATAGCACGCATTAAAATCAGCTGAGGTGCAGTCAGACCAGACTCTTTACTCAGCTTTTTAGAGTGTAAATCAATAGCGCGGATGATCTGACGAATCGAGACCAATACTTCTTCGTACTTTTCCAATTTTTTCATCCAGTCTGTAGGAACATTTAACGAGGCGACACTAACTCAAATGCTTTGTTATTTAAAGAGCTGCGTAAAAAAATTCCCTTGATATCTTTTCTACCTGTACTTGGATATTCCAATTTCCATTGCTAGCTTGGTGCAGAGAGTCAGTAAGCCCTAAAATTATTATAGCAATAATTGTTTGTGGTCTAATTATTGATGCAGCATGTTGCATGATTTTGGTAAGAAATTTCCGATTGAAATGTAATAAATTGGGATTTTTCATGGAAAATCTAGACAAAAACACCTCAAATGTTAGGATCTTAGGCCTTCACGGAGTGTAAAACGTATCGTGTTCGAACGAATTTTGTTTGGTGCGTAAAGATTACAACATTAAAGAGAGGAACGATGACAAAAGGTGTCGATAAGTACAGTATCGATAGTACCGACTATACGGTAGGTCAGGATAACGTTCAAAAATGGGGGTTTGACGTTCATAACCCTGTTTTTGGGATCAGTGCGGGTTTAATTGCACTGTTTCTTGTTGCTGCATTGGTTCTAGATGCACACACTGCTAAGACGGTACTAGATGGGATCAAATGGCAGATCATTGGATCATTTGATTGGTTATTCATTATTTCAGGTAATATTTTTGTAATTTTCTGCCTGGTACTCATCGTGTCACCGATGGGGAAAATCCGTCTGGGTGGTAAAGATGCCGTTTCTGATTATTCTTTCTTATCCTGGTTAGCGATGTTGTTTGCTGCCGGTATGGGTATCGGTCTTATGTTCTGGAGTGTTGCAGAGCCAGTTGCTTACTTTACTGGGTGGTATGAAACGCCATTAGGTGTGGAAGCGAATACACCTGAAGCGGCGAAATTGGCCCTCGGCGCTACTATGTTCCACTGGGGTCTGCACCCATGGGCGATTTACGGTGTCGTGGCACTTTCCTTAGCATTCTTTGCTTACAACAAAGGACTTCCACTGTCGATGCGCTCGATTTTTTACCCATTACTGGGGGATCGCGCGTGGGGCTGGGCTGGTCATATTGTTGATATTTTATCGGTACTTGCAACCTTGTTTGGTCTGGCGACATCGCTGGGTCTGGGGGCGCAACAAGCAGCAAGTGGTATTCAGCATGTGTTTGGTATCGAGTCAGGTATCGGGCTGCAAGTGATTGTGATTACTGTGGTTACTTTACTTGCTGTCGTATCAGTTGTTCGCGGTATCGATGGCGGTGTAAAAGTCATCAGTAACATCAACATGCTTGTCGCTTTCTTACTGCTTATCCTGGTTGCTTTGATTGGCTGGGCAGCAAGCTTGGGCTCAGTTCCTACTACATTGATGGCATACGTAGAAAACATCATTCCACTCAGTAACCCGTTTGGTCGTACCGATGAAGCGTGGTTCCAAGGCTGGACTGTATTCTACTGGGCCTGGTGGATTTCTTGGTCACCATTCGTAGGTATGTTTATCGCGCGTGTTTCTCGCGGTCGTACAGTACGTGAGTTCATTACCGCGGTTCTACTTGTACCAACTGCAGTAACGATTATTTGGATGTCTGTGTTTGGTGGCCTGGCTATCGAGCAGGTTGTTGACAAAGTGGGTGAGCTAGGTGCGAATGGTCTGACTGACGTATCGCTGGCTATGTTCCAAATGTTTGATTCATTGCCATTTGGTAATATCCTGTCTTTCATTGCTATCGTTCTGGTTTTGGTATTCTTTATTACCTCTTCAGACTCAGGGTCGTTGGTTATCGACAGTATTACAGCGGGTGGTAAAGTGGATGCCCCAGTACCACAGCGTATTTTCTGGGCGTTGATGGAAGGTGCAATCGCCGTTGCGTTACTTTGGATCGGTGGTTCGGAAGCCGTTCAAGCTCTCCAAGCCGGTGCTATCTCAACGGCACTGCCATTCACTATCATCTTACTTGCGATGTGTGTAAGCTTATTGATGGGTATGAGAACCGAGCGTCAATAAACGCGAAACTATAACTCATGTATAAAAAGCCAGCTGAGCTGGCTTTTTTTGTGCCGTTTTTCTGACTAAAGACAAAAGAATGACACAATTAAAGTTCATATTTTACAATGAGTTATATTTATGTTTGAACAGTTAAAATTTGGTGATTAGTACCAAGAAAATGTGTAATATTCACGCTCCTAGGTTGTCCTCCCAAATCAAATAAAAATTATGAAACTTACACTTAAACAAAAACTTATCGGCGCGAGTCTTTCGGCTGTTGTCATCATGGCTGCAGCACTGACTTGGTTGTCGGCTGGTCAACTGTTTGACCAGACTTCTGCAGGTGTTTATTCAAGAGCACAAAGCCTGAGTGCCGTAGCATCAGAAGGCATTTCTGACTGGGTTACGATCCGTAAAGAAATTGCCACTGCAGTTAACGATTACTCGGGTGAACAAGACGTGGTTCCGTTTCTACAGCAAGCACGTAAAGCGGGTGGCTTTGATGATATCTTCCTTGGTACACCACGAGGAGATATGTATCGTTCTCACCCCGAGCGTAACCGAGCGGATTATGATCCACGAACTCGTCCTTGGTACAAAGATGCCAATGCCGCTGGCAAGCAAATCATCACTGGGGCTTATCAGGATGCGATTACCAATGCTCTGTTAGTGACCATCGCTGAACCAGTGATGAAAAATGGCCAGTTTATTGGTGTAGTGGGCGCTGATGTGCTTATCGATCAGCTAATCAGTGATGTTATCAACATCGATGCGGGTGAAAATTCTCAAGCAATGTTGATTGATATGAATGAAGGGACGTTTCTCGCACACCCTGATAAAAGCTTAACGCTCAAGCCAATCACCAGTTTATCAAAAGACTTTTCACGACAGGAGATCGAGCGTGCAGCTGAAGAAGGTAAAATCGAAAATACCTCGATCAAAGGGGTAGAAAAACTTTACTATTTCAACAAGGTACCTGGCACGCATTGGATGTTCGCCATCGAGATGGATAAAGCAACCGAAGAAGCGGGTAATGCGCTTTTGCTACGCGATCTGCTGATCACGGCGGTTATGATTACTATCGCAGTGATTGTGGTGGTCTCTTGGCTAGTGGGCTTCTTGTTCCGAGATCTAAACAGAGTATCTCATGCACTTGAAGAGATTGCTTCTGGTGAAGGTGACTTGACTCAGCGCTTGGAACCACGCAGTGACGACGAAGTGGGTAAACTGGCAGAAAACTTTAACCGCTTTGTTGGTAACATGCATACCATGGTGACAACACTAAGCCATGTTTCGTCATCATTGTCTGAACAAGCGCGTACTACGGCTCAGCAAGCAGAAGAGCGTAGTCAGCGTATTTCTTATCAGCAAGATGAAATCAACATGGTGGCGACGGCGGTTAATGAAATGGCGGCGGCTACGCAAGAAATAGCGGGTAATGCAGAAAACACTGCGAGCAATTCGGAAGAGGCGGTAGGCGCTTGTGCTCACGGTTCAAGCCAAGTTTCGCAAACTCAAAATTCCATCCAGAATCTAGCCCAAGAGGTTCAGGTTGCGACTGATGTCATTCAGGATCTGGAAGCGCATGGCAATAGCATCAATACCATTCTTTCTACGATCCAAGACATCGCTGAACAAACGAACTTGCTGGCGCTTAATGCCGCTATTGAAGCGGCGCGAGCAGGAGAGCAAGGACGTGGTTTTGCCGTGGTTGCCGATGAAGTTCGTGTACTGAGTCAACGTACACACGCTTCAACAAAAGAGATTCAAGAAACCATCGAGATGTTACAGGGTACGACGAAGAAAGCGGTTGGCATAATGGGTGACAGCCGAGCTCTGGCTGATACCAGCGTTGACGATGCGAACTCAGCGGCAGCAAGCCTGACTCAAATTCACAGTGCGGTAGAGCAAATCAACGATATGGCAACACAGATCGCTTCTGCTGCGGAAGAGCAAGCGTCGGTAACGACAGAGATTACCCGAAATACTGAAGGCATTCGTGACGTCTCTAATGAACTTTCATCGGAAGCCCATCAAGCAGCGGAACAGGCCGCTTACTTGTCTGAGCTATCCCATGAGCTTGAGCAGGAGATCAAACGCTTTAAGCTTTGATTCTCTCAATTCTTATACCAATCACAGTTATCAAGTGTTTTAGCAAGCTAGAATGACGAGTTAATTACTACGATTGGTATTAGCACGCAATAATTGAAAAAGGAGCCATTTGAGCTCCTTTTTGTTTTACTGGTTGTATAACTAAAGCCAGAACTCGCTTATCGTTTGACTATCATCGTAATAATGCGCGATTTGTGCCTGAAGCAGCTCCGCCGTTGCTATCGCATCAGTCAACGCATGATGAGGAGTATAGTCTGGTAAACCATAACGGCGTCGTGATTGAGCTAATCTCAACGACTCTGGCTTTTTACCCTTTATCTTTTCCAACAGATTCCCCGGACGCTTTTTCTGAATGTCTTCTTCTATCTGAAAAGTATCCAATACAGGGAATTCAATGCCTTCACCGATACGATCTCGCAGTGCTTTATCAAGAAACTCTCGTTCTATGCGACGATAATGCACAACAACGATCTTACCACTTAAACAGGGTAACAGTTCATTGAGAATATCCCCAAAATCAGGGGCATCAATAAGTTCACTGTGAGTAATGCCATGGATGATGACAGAGTCTTCATCCAGCTTCTGTTTTGGCCTTACTTTCCAGTGGCGCGCCTTGCGCAAAAAAATACGCTTCAAGTTGAAAGGGACCAGGCCAATAGTAATGATATCGTTCTTATCAGGATCTAAGCCGGTGGTTTCGAGATCCAATGCAACAAAGTCAACGTCTGAAAGCGGCGTGTCCGGCGCCGGTAATTCCGTACCGTAGAAGGCAATCAAATTTTCATCCTTTGCCATCTCAACTTTCTGTTTAAACTTGGCGTGCCACTGAATCGTTGGCTTTTGAAAGAGCTTTTTTAACATGTTAAGCCTCACTTAAAGCTCTTGTTTGCTTGGTAGCGAAACTTAAGGAAGTTTTGGCCATTGCTCAAAATTTGGAAAGCATCCTTCAGGTTTCGGCGTTCAAAGTCAGACAAACTCTCCGGCTCAATATTGTTGTCAGGATCAATGCCCATTTCAACATCGTACGCTTGGTGACGAATCCTTACCATAGAGATGAACTCCAGCGCATCTTTTAAGTCTTGCGCACGACCTTTCGGTAAAATACCTGCATCAATAATGTCATCAAGGCGCTCGAATGAGTTTTGCGTACGAGAACCAACGGCCAGTGCGTGTACCCTGATTAAGTCGACCAGAGGTGCGGTGCCGCGGCGCTTGAGGTTGATTGAGTTTTTATGCTGCCCATCTTTTTCTACTACAAAGCTCTTAAAGAAACCAAGTGGAGGAGTACGATTCAGGGCGTTACGCGCAAGACAAGCCAGGAAGCGGTTATTTTTACGTGCACGACGAACGATAAAACTCGTCAACTGTTCTGCCCATTTTAGACGCCCGTAGACACCGTCTAAGTCAAAGAAGATGGATGCGTTGAGCAGTGCTTTCGGGTTTGGATCGTCAATCCAGTCAGCAAAGCAATCTTCCCATTGTGAACGCGTCATTCTCCACATAGGGTTGGTTGCCATGATGTCGCCAGTGCAATATTTGTAGCCACACGCATCTAAGCCATCGCTGACAAATTGGGCCAGCTCCTCAAAATATTTACCGTGTTTGTTCTCTTGATAACTTTCGTCGAGAATGATTGCATTGTCCTGATCAGTAACCAGAAGTTGCTCATCACGTCCCATGGAGCCCAGCGCAAGGAAACAGTAAGGAATTGGCGGGGGACCTAATTTTTCTTCGGCCATTTCCAGTAAACGTTGTTTGAAGCTTCGACCAATGACTGACATAGCACTTCCCACCATGTGAGAATTCGCGTCTTCGTTTACCAAGCGCACAAAACTGCTTTTTACTTCTTCCGCAACGGTGGCTAATTCTTCAATTGTATGCTGGTGGAAGATGCTGCTGACGAGAAGCAAAGAGTTTTGCGATTCATATCGGACAATGTCAGTGGTTTCGATGATACCGATCGGTTGTTGATCTTTAACCACAGGGAGGTGATGTACGTTATAACGCAACATTTTTAGCATGGCTTCATAAATATAAGCGTTATGATCGAGTGAGATAACTTCCGTTGTCATGACCGAAGCGACATCGTCTTGTGGTGATATGCCCTCGGCCAGAACTCGTGCGCACAAGTCTCGATCAGTAACGATGCCTAATACTGGCGATTGAGGATCGTCTTCATCTCGTACAAAGTCAGGGTCAATGATAAGCAGAGACGAGACGTTATCATCCGCCATAATTTTTGCAGCCTGTTGGATGGACTGGCCGCGCTCGATTGTTGGCGCTTCACGCGTTAGCAATGTCTTCACTTTGGAGGTAGTAAGATCATTGGCGTCTTTATTTTCTGAAATCGCTATGCGCAATCGCGCGCTGTTTTCGACCTCGACAAAGTCAGCAAATGAGTCATAGTTATCGTACATTTCCTGGAAGACATCTCCGGGAATACAGTAGATCAAAGCGTCATCGATAGCTTTTACGGGAAAGCGTACTTTGTTATTGGTAAGCAGGCCCATTTGTCCGAAGAGATCGCCTTCATCAAGTCGGCTATAAAGCTCTCCTTTACGTCGGTAAACTTCCACTACGCCACTTCTTACCACGAAGAGCTCTTGAACTTCGTCTCCAAAGTGGATTATCGGAGTGTCTTCTCGGAAGTACGAAATTTCGACACTCTCTGTGACTTTGTTCAGTGCTTCTTCTGGGAGCTCGTTGAAAGGAGGGTACTTGGCGAGAAAGTTATAAATCTCGAGAAGTTCTGCATCCATAAGGTTGCCTTTTGATTTTCAAGTAATAAAGTAATCTTAACTTAGTTTTAAAACAGAGTCTTACTCGTTCGTGGTTTTGAGCACTTAATCATAAGATTCCGACACGTAACACGACAATGGAAACCTCATTCGGTTAATATTGTAGACGTCTAATGGGTATAAAATCGTATTACAAAGCATCTATTGATTCTCATGAAAGGAAATTGAATGTTGAGAAGTTTATTATTTGTACCGCTTTGTGTTTTTCCTGCAATAAGCAGTGCTTCAGAGGCGGAGCAAGCGGACAAATTTGGTTATGAACACATTTACCTGAACGTCGGTGCAGGCACAACTAATAACGATTGGTTAGAAAATGCGAACGTGACGACGATTGATTTAGGTGGTAACTATTTGTTTACGGAAAACTGGCTGTTTCATACAGACTATTCCGCACAGTTTTTTCACCCGGACAGTTATACGCTGCGAATCGACCGTTTAACGTTTGGTGGTGGTTACCGATATGGCGTAACTCAACAACTCGACCTTTACGGTGTTTATCGTTTGGGGGCAATTAAGGCAAAAGCAACAGATAACGATACGGATAAGACTCTGGTATCAGAATCAAAATTCCTACACGCGGCTGTATTTGGCGCCAACTATTTGCTGAGTGAATCACTGATTGTTAATGCAGAGATCGAAGCCAATCGCAGCGATATCGTTGACGAGAATAAATATAAAATTGGCTTTAACTATCAGTGGCATGATGTCATTGGCACAGGTGTTTACTACCAATACCGAGATACGGAATACTCGGGAGCAAGATCCGATTACATCAATGAGGTTGGTTTAAGCCTCAAGTTTGTTTACTAGATTCAAATGTTAATCGAATACAAAAAAGGTCAGCGAGAGCTGACCTTTTTTATTTCGTCACTGCAGATTAAAGAACTGCTGCAATGCCTTTACACAGTGGACCCATGTTTGACTTAGTCATACCAGCCACACTGATTCGGCCCGAGCCGACAATGTAAATGCCAAATTCTTCTTTCAAGCGGTTTACTTGCTCTTTAGATAGACCAGAGAAAGAGAACATGCCGTTTTGACGTTCAATAAAGCTAAAGTCTGCATCTACACCTTCTTCTTTCAGTGTCGCTACAAACAACTCGCGCATCTCCTGGATACGATCACGCATTTCTGCTACTTCTGCTTCCCATTCTGCACGAAGGTCCGCGTTATTCAGAATATGAGTAACCACTGCGCTACCATGGGCTGGTGGGTTAGAGTAGATAGAACGAATGATCGCTTTTACTTGTGAGAATGCTGTTGTTGCCACTTCTTCAGACTCAGCAATAAGAGTGAATGCGCCTACACGCTCGTTGTACAGACCGAAGTTTTTAGAGAACGAGCTAGCAACAAGAATTTCTTTGTTGTATTTAGCAAACGTACGTAGACCTGCTGCATCTTCTTCAACACCTTTCGCGAAACCTTGGTAAGCGAAGTCAAATAGTGGTAGCAACTTCTTCTCTGCAACCAGCTTAGCCAGTGTTTCCCACTCTTCTGCTGTTGGATCGATACCTGTAGGGTTGTGACAGCAGCCGTGTAGCAGAACGATATCACCCTCAGATGCTGCTTGAAGGTCGTTAAGCATCGCATCGAAGTCTTTGTCTTTTGTTTCTGCGTTGTAGTAGCTGTATTGAGCCGTTTCGATACCAGCCGCAGTAAACACACCATTATGGTTTGCCCAAGTAGGGTTGCTGATCCAGATTTTAACGTCGCCTAGCTGACGCTTGATGAATTCACCCGCCACACGCAGTGCGCCTGTACCACCTGGTGCTTGAGCTGTTTTTGCACGTTTTTCTGTAACAACTTCAGCATTTTCGCCAAATAGCAGTTTTTGTACCGCCAGAGCGTACTCCGCTGTACCTTCGATTGTTAGGTAAGATTTGGTTTTTTCAGTCTCAATGAGTGCTGCTTCAGCTTTTTTAACTGTTGCAAGAACAGGGGTTTCACCTTGTTCGTTTTTGTAAATACCTACGCCAAGGTTGATTTTTTCTGCGCGAGTATCTTGTTTAAATTCTTCTGTAAGACCAAGAATAGGGTCAGCCGGAGCGGCTACTACTTTTTCAAACATAATCTTCATCCATGTTAATCGAAGGGTGTGCCCGTATTTATACCTGTCACCAATACTTGTTACAACACCTTCTGATAAGAAAACCTAAAAAAGGTTCGATTAGAAATCGGATTCGAAGATAAACCAGACTTTTGGCATGCTAACTGTGCTGATAACAGCCGTTTGAAGCAAGCTTTATCTCGAATTGATGTGATTTTATCCACTTGATGTAATCGTTTTCTAAATAAGGGAGAAGTAGACAATTTGTTATTAAAACGTCACATGGCGGCTTACTCAATTTGTTAAAAAGTTCATGTGTATTCTTAACCGGACAAGGACATCTTACTAACGTTGCATGGCAGAGCAAGGAGGGCTTCAGAGGTGAATTTCTCACTGATATCTTCCATGCCTACCCTGGAAGGAGTTACATCTTTGACGGCATTGGAGAGAAAACTGGGGCTGAAGCCGTTTTTCCGACATCAAGAACACTTACAGGCTGCTAAACAGAGTGAATTAGCGGCGACTTAGGGGCAACATGGCAGAAGCTGACATTGACCGTGAGGCTTGATAGCCGTGGTCTAGAGTGAGTTGTTGAGGTGTGCACCCTCATCCCAGGCTAAAGTGGTTGACTCACTGCATGTGGGTATAGTTCGTAGATGCACACTGAATAGGGGGTTAAAACCGTAATTAATTGTCTTTATCTTCTTCAGAATTTTCCTCGTTGAGGTGTTTTACGATCGCCTCTTTGGCATGCTCTTCGGTCGCTTGTTCACCGGGAGGTACAACAAGATCTGCCATTTTGTGTACACCCATCGCGTCTTCAGCAACATGTAACCAATCTGGGTGCCAATAGTAAGGGTTAGTCGCGCCAGGGTGATCCCAACTGTGGACCCCTTTGTGTGCCCCTCGGTATGAGAGGTCATCCATGGTAAACACTTTCATCACTTCCTCCAAAAAACGTCACTCCTTTGAAAGTATGGAACATAATTCTCTTTTTCGGATCGAGAAATTATGTTTTCAAAATCGATTAATTACCTTGTAAGAACGACAAGTTAGTTATCAGAATATCGGCGCGAAGTATGCTATGGTGCACTCGAAGTTAGAGTGAGAGACTGATGAATCGATACCGTCAATTAGCTGCGCTGTTTAAAACTCAGATCCAACAGAATACCTGGAGAGCAGGGGAGAAACTGCCATCCGTACGTGTGACGAGCCGCAATCATTCAGTGAGTACGGGTACGGTATTGCAGGCATATCAATTGTTGGAAGCACAGGGTTGGGTCAATGCGAAGCCTCAATCTGGCTATTACGTCTCTGCTGAATTAGAGCGTTTTGAAGCGCGTGGTACTTCAAACAACGTATATCGGCCCACTATCAATGATGAGCTTTATGATTACCTTAAACAGCAGACTTTGCCCGATGCGGTTCGATTAGGATCTGCCTTTCCTGACCCGACATTATTTCCTTTAGAAGCGCTTAACCGCAACTTAGCGAGTTCTGGGCGTAAGATGGGGCCTGACAACTTACTTGATAATTTGCCTCCGGGGAGCGATTCGTTACGCCGGCTAATTGCTCAGCGCTACATTCAGCAGGGAATTTCGACGACGCATGAGGATGCAGTTATCACCACTGGTGCGCTGGAGGCATTGAATCTGAGCTTACAAGCCGTTACTCAATCTGGAGATACGGTTGTAGTCGAGTCGCCGACTTTTTATGGTGCTTTGCAAGCTATCGAGCGTCTTGGGCTGAACGCAATTGAGATCCCTGTTGATCCCGTTAAGGGGCACGATCTCGAACAGCTTGAAGCGATCTTTGCAAAACACAACGTTCGCGCTTGCTGGTTGATGGTCAACTTTCAGAATCCTACCGGGGCCTTGCTTTCTGACGAGAAAAAGAATCAAATTGTTAGGTTGGCGGATCAATACAATGTCTTCTTAATAGAAGATGATGTTTACTCTGAGCTCTATTTCACAGCAAATAAACCAACGTGCCTCAAAACCTTCGATACACAAGACCGTGTTCTTCATTGTTCTTCTTTCTCCAAAAGTCTCTGTCCTGGATATCGGCTAGGGTGGGTATTAAGCAAACGCTTTAATGAAAAGATTCAAAAGCTTCAGCTCATCTCTACGCTCTCTGGCAGTGCACCGATACAGCAAGGTATCGCTCACTACCTGCAGAATGATAGCTACGACAATCACTTGAGGAAGCTGCGTAAAATCATGCAACAGCGTCAAAGCTTGTTCATTGAACTAATACAGCGTTATTTCCCCGAGAATGCCACTTATACGGTACCGGAAGGAGGCTACTTTTTATGGGTGAGACTCCCCGAAGGAGTCAGTAGTAAGGCGATTTATCAGTCGTTATTGCAACAGCAGATTACCGTGGCATATGGAAGATTGTTTTCAATTGATGCTACGTATGAGAATTACTTGAGACTTAATACTTCCATGCCTGTCGATGCTTCGCTCAAAAAGGCCATCAAGAATATAGGGGACTTACTCAAAACTGTTTAGTCGTTTTCCATCACAACTGTATCAGTTCATTTTACCGAGATTGTGGTTCAATCGTTGCGGTAACAATCTCTTGGCAAGGAGTGAAGATGAAAAAGCAGTCGGAAAAACATGAGCTAAAGCTGATCGTCGTGGCTATATTCAGTGCATTCTTACTTGTGTTTGCACACCTTATTTTGGCGAAATCATTTTCTCACTATGCATGGGTTGAGTATACCGCCGCGGTGATTCCGTTCGTGATATTTAGCTTGTGTTTTGTCGGTGTAAGGTATGCCGTGAAAGCCGATCAGGAAGAAAGTAAAACTGACTCCGCAGTGTAATTGGCAGACAAAATAAAAGACCTCCACTCGGGAGGTCTTATTAATTCTATTTCACTAGCCAGTGATTAGAAGTTCGCAGAACGAGGCGTACGTGGGAATGGGATCACGTCACGAACGTTGCCCATACCCGTTACGTAAGAAACCAGACGCTCAAAGCCCAGACCAAAGCCAGCGTGTGGCACTGTGCCGTAACGACGTAGGTCGCGGTACCAGCTCATGTGCTCAGGGTCGATTCCCATTTCACGCATACGTGAATCTAGAATGTCTAGACGTTCTTCACGTTGAGAACCACCGATGATTTCACCGATGCCAGGTGCTAGAACGTCCATCGCTGCTACTGTCTTGCCATCGTCATTCATACGCATGTAGAACGCTTTGATGTCTTTCGGGTAGTTCTTCACGATGACTGGTGCTTTGAAGTGCTCTTCCGCTAGGAAACGCTCGTGCTCAGAAGACATGTCGATACCCCATTCAACCGGGAATTCGAACTCACGACCAGAATCCAGAAGGATTTGGATTGCGTCAGTGTAGTCTACTTGTGCGAAGTCAGAAGACACGAATTGCTCTAGACGAGTGATTGCTTCTTTGTCGATGCGCTGAGCGAAGAACTCTAGGTCATCACGACGCTCTTCTAGTACGGCTTTGAATACGTACTTCAACATGTCTTCAGACAGTTTTGCTACGTCATCTAGGTCTGCAAACGCAACTTCAGGCTCAACCATCCAGAACTCAGCCAGGTGACGGCTTGTGTTTGAGTTTTCAGCACGGAAAGTAGGACCGAAAGTGTAAACTTTGCTGATTGCACAAGCGTAAGCTTCCGCGTTTAGCTGACCAGAAACTGTCAGGAAAGTCTCTTTACCGAAGAAGTCTTCGTTGTAATCTACTTTGCCAGCGTCTGTGCGAGGTAGGTTTTCCATGTCCAGCGTAGAAACGCGGAACATTTCACCAGCACCTTCTGCGTCAGAAGCTGTGATTAGTGGCGCAGATACCCAGAAGTAACCTTGCTCGTGGTAGAAACGGTGAATGGCTTGAGATAGGCAGTTACGTACACGAGCTACCGCGCCGATCACGTTTGTACGTGGGCGAAGGTGTGCTACTTCACGTAGATACTCGATCGAGTGACGAGTTTTTGCCATTGGGTAAGTTTCAGCATCTTCAACCCAACCAACCACTTTAACACCCGTTGCTGCCAGCTCGAAGTCCTGACCTTTCGCAGGAGACTCAACAATCTTACCAGTTACTTCAACAGAGCAGCCTGTAGTCAGCTTTAATACTTCGTCGTCGTAATTATTAAGATTATTAGGGACCACGGCCTGAATCGGGTCGAAACAAGAGCCGTCATAAATGGCAAGGAAAGAGATTCCAGCTTTGGAATCACGACGTGAACGGATCCAGCCACGAACAGTCACTTCACTGTCTACTGCTAGCTGACCTTTCAAAACGTCTGATACAGGCGCGTAAGTCATGTTTTCAATATTCTCCATAGAGGTAAAAATTCAACGCAACGCTTTTAAAGTCCTTGTTTCATAATCTTTTTGTTTAAAAAACAAGCAGGGCGCTGGGTTGGGTAGAATTTTACAGATTCAACGAGACATATTACCTGTCAATTCGTCAGCTTCAACCTTTATATTCATTTTGAAGGTCAGAAAAAGATGATTTCATCTTAGTTTTCCCCCGAATGAAAGAAAGAGTAGCGAAAAACGTTCAGACAGAAATGCAAGTTGACACTGATATTCAGTTTATGGGGATTCCGACACTACGTTTTTAAATACATGCCGCGTTAATCACTCTGTTTTCTTTGTGTATTTATAACGTGATTATTATGTAATCAAATAACTGACGAATGGCAAAACTCGACGCTCGGGTATCATTCACTTAAATAAAAACCTGATTTATGACTCAATAATGGACTAAAGCTTGTCTCTTGGCAGCGATTTCCTTAGTATATCGCGTCTTTTTTAAAGCCTGAGAATCAAGATGAAAACAGAATTGTACAAAGAGTTCATGTTCGAAGCGGCACACCACTTGCCACATGTACCCGAAGGTCATAAGTGTGGTCGTTTGCACGGACACTCTTTCCTTGTTCGTCTTTATGTAGAAGGTGAGGTAGACCCACATACGGGGTGGGTTGTGGATTTTGCAGAAATCAAAGCCGCTTTCAAACCAATTTACGATCGTTTAGACCATTACTACTTAAACGATATTGAAGGCCTGGAAAACCCAACCAGCGAAGTGCTCGCGAAATGGATTTGGCAGCAACTGAAACCAAGCCTTCCGCTGCTAAGCAAAGTAGAGATCAAAGAAACTTGCACAGCAGGTTGTATCTACAAAGGCGAGTAATCGCAACAAGCGTCATTTACAAAGGCAAGCTTATCGGCTTGCCTTTGTTGTATCTGGACGATGAAAAACAAGCTAAGCGCACAGACAAAAAAGCCCGAGCAGATGGCTCGGGCTTGATGTTCAGAGAGTAGGATTAGCAGATAACTTTTACTGCCAAACCACCTTGAGAAGTTTCGCGGTATTTCGCGTTCATATCTTTACCTGTCTCTAGCATGGTTTCAATAACCTTATCCAGAGATACCGTCGGAGCAGAAGAACGACGCAACGCCATGCGAGTTGAGTTGATCGCTTTTACAGCCGCGATACCGTTACGCTCGATACATGGAACCTGTACCTGACCAGCAACCGGGTCACACGTCAGACCTAGGTTGTGCTCCATTGCGATTTCTGCTGCCATACAAACCTGTTCTGGGCTACCACCCATCAGTTCTGCAAGGCCAGCTGCCGCCATTGAACACGCCACGCCAACTTCGCCCTGACAGCCAACTTCTGCGCCAGAGATGGAGGCATTGCGCTTGTAGAGACCACCGATCGCACCAGAAGCCGCAAAGTAACGGATGTAGTCTTTCTCTGAAACGGTTTGAATGAACTTGTCGTAGTAAGCCAGTACCGCTGGGATAATGCCACACGCACCGTTGGTTGGTGCTGTTACAACACGACCACCTGCTGCGTTTTCTTCGTTGACTGCGAAAGCAAACATGTTGACCCAGTCAACCACAGACATAGGATCGTTGGTTGTCTTTTCAGAAGTAAGCAATTGTTGGCGCAGCGCTGCTGCACGGCGAGGTACACGCAGTGGACCAGGCAGAATGCCTTCTTCGTTCATACCGCGATCCATACATTCGCGCATAGTGCGCCAAATGTTCGCAAAGTAGGTACGAGTCTCTTCATCAGAATGAAGCGCTTGCTCATTTTTCATGGTTAGCGCACTGATAGAAAGGCCACTTTCACGACACTGGCCTACCAGCTCTTCTGCTGTTGTAAATGCGTAAGGAACCTTAATTGGGTTCTCGATTTCTTTACCAAAGTTTTCTTCATCAACGATAAAACCACCACCAATAGAGTAGTAGGTTTTTGAGTATGCTTTTTCTTCGTCAATCCAAGCGTGGATCTGCATACCGTTTTCATGAAGATCTAAGTTAGTCTTGTGGAAGTTCATTCCACCTTCACGTGGAAATGAAACTGTATGACAGTGCATGCCAACAGGAAGACGTTCAGTTTCTTCTACGCGAGCAATAAAGCCCGGAATAGAATCGATATCGACTTTCTCAGGGGAGTTGCCAGCAAGACCCATGATAATAGCAATATCTGTGTGGTGACCTTTCCCTGTCAGTGATAGTGATCCATAAACGTCAACGGTGATTTTAGTGATGTCGCGTAATTTTCCCATTGCACGAAGATCATCAATAAACTCTTTACCCGCTTTCATTGGGCCTACAGTGTGTGAGCTTGAAGGTCCAACACCGATTTTATAGATATCAAATACACTAATCATATCGATTACCTCAGAAGAAAGCCTCCCAAGGGGATTTGGGAGGCTTAATTTTTATCGTTATATTTTTCGATTAATCACGCTGGTATTTCAGCTGAGATTAAAGAGCGCCGTAGATTACAGAACTAATCGCTGCAAGACCACAGATTGCTGTGAAAATTTGCACAGGTGCTGAAGTTTTGTACTTCGCCATTGCTGGTACTTTTTGCATTGTGAAAACAGGCATCAGGAATAGGATTGCCGCAATCATTGGCGCACCCATTGTTTCAATCATACCTAGGATGCTCGGGTTAACGATAGCGACTACCCAAGTCGTCAGTACGATGAAGATCAGAGACACTTTTTCAATCTTGCTTACTTGACTGTTAGAGCGGGACTTGATTAGGCCAACCAGACCTTCGTGAGCCCCTAGGAAGTGACCGAAGTAGCTAGAAGTGATTGCTGCAAACGCAACCAGTGGACCTAAGTAAGAGATCAGTGGAGACTCATGAACGTTCGCTAAGTAAGAAAGAACCGAGATGTTTTGTGCTTGTGCTGTTGCTAACTGCTCTGGAGACAGAGAAAGCACGACAGAGAACACGAAGAACATAACAAAGCCCATCAGCATCATCGCTGCGCCGCCAGTGATAGCGTCAGTTTTCTTCACTGCATTTTCACCATACACACGACGTTGCTCTTTAGAGAACTGAGAAATGATCGGGCTGTGGTTGAATGAGAATACGATGATTGGAATTGCCAGCCAAATGATAGTAGGCATTTCTCCCCAGTTTGGTGAAACTTCCATCATTGACGTATTCCATTCAGGAATTAAGTAGAAAGACAGTGCTAGTAGGATAAATACCAGTGGGTAAACCATTGCTGATGTTGCTTTCAGCATTAACTCTTTACCGAATACCACCCCGGCTGTCATTGCGGCGATTAATGCACCAGACAGCAGCCAGCGAGGAATAGATTCCATACCCATCTGGTTAACTAGGAATGAGTCAACCGTGTTGGTAATACCGACACCGTAGATAAGTACGATTGGGTAGATAGCGAAGAAGTAAGCAAAAGTAATAAGGTTTGCGCCAGTCTTACCGAAGTGTTCTTCTACTGTGTCAGTGATGTCTGCCTCTGGGTTCTTAGCTGAAAGAACAAAGCGAGCCAGAGATTTGTGTGCGAACCAAGTCATTGGTGCTGCAATTAGGGCTAGGATTACTAATGGCCAAAAACCACCCGCACCTGCTTTAATTGGAAGGAATAATACACCAGCACCTACCGCTGTACCGAATAATGATAGGCACCAGGTGAAGTCTTTGTAAGAAAACTTACTAGACGATTGTGCGGTAGAAGCCGCAGAATTGATTGAATTCATTTTTTGTTTACTCATTTTGGGAACAGGAAATAAGTCGGGTGCAATTTTGCAAGATTTTTCATTGGGAAAATTAGATCTAAGTCATGTATTGATTTCGCTTATTGAATAATATGTCAAAAACCTGTTTTTTATCACGAAAATGATGTGCTACTGGTGATTAATGCTAATGCGTCGAATTAGAAAATCTAATTGATAGTCTTATTTGTATATATTTTTATCAATGCAAACGCTTACGGTGAAAATGACAAAGGAAACTAATGTGAATAAGCGATTATGAGAAGTTTTTTGAGGGTGGGGTAGGTTGGAGGGGCCGCCCAAATTGGCCCAGACTTACGTAAAAATCGCTGCTACTTGGCAATGATGTGCTTTTGCATCGACTCAATGATTTGAGCGGTCATGCCCCAAATGAAGTGCTGATGATAAGGAATAGCAAATACACGATGGCTAGTCTGCTTAAGCTCAAACTTGGTACTGTAGAGTTTTTCTGGGTTCAAAATATGATTTGCTGGTACTTCGAACACATACTCTACTTCATTGGGATCAATGTGTGTTTTGTAATTTGGTGAAACAAAAGCCAGAAAAGGTGTCACATTAAAGCGGCTAATGGTAGGCAGCTTGGGTAACTGACCAAAGACGTGTATGTCGTTATTTTCGATACCAACTTCTTCTTTCGTCTCTCGAAGCGCGGTATTCACCAAGTGGACGTCTTCAGGTTCAAACTTGCCACCGGGGAAGCTAATTTGGCCCGGATGATGACGTAAGTGCTCTGCGCGTTTGGTCAAAATGACCTGTAATCCTTCCGGTCGCTCAACAAATCCGATCAACACCGCCGCATCACGCAGTGGCTTGTCTTTTAAAAAGCTTAACCGAGCGAGTGACTCTTTGTGATAACCAGTGGGCAACTGCAGTTGAAAGTTTTGTAGCAGCTTTGTTTTATTGATGAACAAACTACATCCTTTTGTCTAACACCTATTGATAATTATAGAGGAGCTACATCCTCTCTCAATGTGTTGTCAAGATTACAACGATGGTGAACAGGAGTAAATCTGACGTTAGGGTAAGAATGCTAATGCAATAACGCCTCCAATTGCGGAGGCGTTGAGAGTTTGTTTGAAGAGTACCGCCAGCGTTACTTTAGCGCTGGCAGAATTTTCGAAAGCTTGTCGAGTGTTTCCTGGTACTCTGCCGCACATTCACTGTCTGCCACGACACCACCGCCAGCCCAGGCGTACAAGTTGCCTTTTTCCGCAACTAAAGTTCGAATAGTGATACTGGTATCCATACGGCCATGACGTGAAATATAACCAATACTTCCGCAATATGCGCTGCGTCGATGAGGCTCTAGCTCTTCGATGATCTGCATCGCACGTACTTTAGGCGCACCAGTGATGGAACCGCCTGGGAAGCACGCTCGCAATAAATCCGCAGGAGAGTATTGCTCATCTAAATCGGCACGAATGGTACTCACCAAATGGTGAACCGCTGGGAAGCTTTCAATGTCAAATAGTTTTGGTACATGAACACTGCCTGGAGATGCGACGCGTCCAATGTCATTACGCAGCAGGTCGACAATCATCAGATTTTCAGCCTGATCTTTCTCTGCGGTCTGTAAATCGTGAGCGTTTGCTTTATCTTGCTCAGCATCCAGGCTACGTGGGCGCGTACCTTTGATCGGTTTGGTTTCGATGACGCGATCTTTCAGTTCCAGAAAGCGCTCTGGTGAGATACTTAAAATAGACGATTCAGGCATACGAATAAACGCAGAAAACGGCGCTTGGTTAGCGGATTCTAACTTTAGGTAGGCTTGCCATTCACTGCCAGTGTAGGGAGCATTAAAACGTTGCGCTAAATTGATTTGATAACAGTCACCGCTTAGCAGGTACTCCTGCACGCTATTAAATCGAGTGCCGTACGATTGCTCGGTCATATTGGATTGCCAAGAGCCGGTCAAACTGAATTCAGCGCTCTGTACTTCGGCTTGTTTATCGAGCCAATCCCAAGCTTGAGCAATATTTTGCCCCACTATACAGGCCTTCTTGAGCCTGTGATCGACAACGAGCGCCCATTCATACAGACCAACCGCCATATCGGCCGTCTGCAGATCTTTTTCCGCAAGCTCTGGCATGGCTTCAACGCGGCGACCTAAATCATAGCTGAAGTAGCCAAGCGCACCGCCTACGAAAGGTATATCCCACTCTGAATCGAGCTCAACACTCGGTAGCCATTGCTGTTGCAATTGATCGAGTAGAGAAAATGGGTCATCACTCGAGCTGTAAGCGTCTGTTGGCGTTTTGATACGTGTGTTATCGGCAATGGTTTCTAACGTAGCGACCGGGTTCGCCACGAGAATGTCAAAACGGCTGTCGATGTGAGTTTCTGACGCAGAACGCAGCAACATCGCCCAAGGTTGATGCTGAATACGCGAAAAAAGGTGAAGCGCTAAGTCTGGTGCGTAATCCAACGCTTTAAAATCAATGAATTGATTATCCATGTTGTTCATTTGTGTAATTTGTGACAAAGAGATCGTTCACTGCATGGCATGTCATGGGCAGCAAGAGTATCATATTCCACCGTATAGCCAAACTTCCTCTATACAAAGGGTTCTGAGGAGGTTTTACTATACAAGAAGGCGACTTCAGTAACTCGTGTGTCGAGATCAGCCATCCGACAACTGTTTACAAAATGTGTTTATAAAAAAATGAAGCTCAACAGAGCAGCGCGCTCCACAAACACGATTGAAGCCAAGCCAGTAATGGAAGCATAACTATAACGAGGCATGTAATGACGGTAATTTGCAAGCAGGATGTCATCAGCAGTGTTGCTGATGCGCTCCAGTACATTTCTTACTACCACCCGCTAGACTTTGTTCAAGCCCTTGAAAAAGCCTACCACCGCGAAGAGAGCCAAGCCGCGAAAGACGCGATTGCGCAGATCTTAATTAACTCCCGTATGTCGGCAGAAGGCCACCGCCCAATTTGTCAGGACACGGGTATCGTGACGTGTTTTGTCAACATCGGCATGGGCGTGCAGTGGGACTCAACGGACATGACGGTTCAGCAAATGGTAGATGAAGGCGTTCGACAAGCCTACACGAATCCAGATAACCCATTGCGTGCATCGGTTCTGATGGATCCTGCTGGTAAACGTATTAACACTAAAGACAACACGCCAGCGGTAGTACACATCAATATGGTTCCTGGCGACAAAGTTGAGATTCAAATCGCGGCGAAAGGCGGCGGTAGTGAAAACAAAACCAAGATGGTGATGCTAAACCCATCTGACGATATTGCTGAATGGGTAGAAAAAACACTACCAACAATGGGCGCTGGTTGGTGTCCACCGGGCATGCTTGGCATTGGTATTGGCGGTACGGCTGAAAAAGCAGCGGTACTGGCAAAAGAGTCGCTAATGGAGCACATCGATATTCAAGAACTTATCGATCGTGGCCCACAAAACGCTGAAGAAGAGCTTCGTCTTGATATTTTCAATCGCGTCAACAAACTTGGTATCGGTGCGCAAGGTCTTGGCGGCCTGACTACCGTAGTTGACGTTAAGATCAAAACTGCGCCAACGCACGCTGCGTCTAAGCCAGTATGCCTAATCCCGAATTGTGCAGCGACTCGTCACGTACACTTCACGCTGGACGGCTCCGGCCCGGCAGACCTAACGCCGCCTAAGCTTGAAGAGTGGCCAGATATCACTTGGGAAGCGGGCGCGAATACCCGTCGTGTTAACTTAGACGAAGTGACACAAGCTGATGTCGAGCAGTGGAAGACCGGTGAGACAGTTCTTCTTTCTGGTAAGATTCTTACTGGTCGCGATGCGGCACACAAACGCATCCAGACTATGTTGCAAAATGGTGAGGGGCTGCCAGAAGGTGTCGATTTCAAAGGTAAATTTATCTACTACGTTGGCCCTGTAGACGCTGTAGGTGATGAAGCCGTAGGTCCTGCTGGCCCGACAACGTCAACTCGAATGGACAAATTCACCGACATGATGCTTGATGAAACGGGCATTATGGGCATGATCGGTAAAGCAGAGCGTGGCCCTGCGACAGTTGAATCTATCAAGAAGCACAAAGCGGTTTACTTGATGGCGGTTGGCGGTGCAGCTTACCTGGTTGCTAAAGCGATTAAGAAAGCGCGCGTGGTTGCGTTTGAAGATCTGGGTATGGAAGCGATCTACGAGTTTGAAGTAGAAGACATGCCAGTGACAGTCGCGGTAGACTCTAACGGTGTGAATGCTCACCAGATTGGTCCGGACACTTGGAAAGTGAAAATTCAAGAGATGGAAGCTTAATGTAAATGGCACTTTGGAACGTCTCAGCCTTGATAATGTGACAAGGTGCTGATTTACCTAGCAAACAATTGACAAAAGTGCAGCGAAAACTGCACTTTTTGTCTATATACTAGGTATATAAACCTTTGGGCATAGCAACAGACGTTATGCGAACAATAATAATTAGGAGACGGCATGCCTCGTTTTATTCAAATTCTACAAATTATTCTTGCTGTTGTGGTGGGTGGCTTTGTTGGCTATGACTTGATTCTTCACGGTATCAGTATCTTTGATGAAAAATACGTCACGATTACGTGTGTATTGTGGGTAGTGCTAGAGGTGGCTCTATTCGTTATCTACAAACTGATTGAAGAAGATTAGATCGCTTAGGCTTAAATCGATTGATCGATAGTTAGAATACAAAAGCCTCTGAGAGTTCTCAGGGGCTTTTGTCTTTTTGGGCAATGCCTTTTGCTGTGAGTAGTTTGTTCATCTTTGATTAATGTATGTAAAATTAGACTCATACCTGCGTCATATTGGTATGAAAGAACGAATGAGATAACTAAAAAGCATGAAAAGAATAACAAAAGAAGTGAATGACTTTATTAGTCGTGGCATGGACGCCAATGTCCGAATCGCTGTCACGGGCTTATCCCGCGCGGGTAAAACGGCGTTTATTACTTCTCTGGTCAATCAACTGCTTTATACCGCAACTCACGATAATCTGCCTTTATTGACTGCAGCCAGAGATAAACGTCTTATTGGTGCTAAGCGCGAGCCGCAAGCGAACATGATGGTCCCTCGCTTTGCCTACGACGACGCGATCAACCAGATTCATGCCACACCACCAGAATGGCCGGTACCGACTCGCGATGTAAGTGAAATTCGTTTGGCGTTGAAATACAAACCGAATAAAACCACCAAAAAGTTATTGAGCAAAACCGCGGTACTCAACGTGGATATCATTGATTATCCGGGGGAGTGGTTGCTTGATTTACCGCTTCTGGATATGGATTTTGCTACCTGGTCACAAACACAGTTTAATGCATTAAAAGGCCAACGCAGTGAATTAGCGACAACGTGGTTAACAGAACTGGAAAACCTAGACCTTAATGAAAGTGTCAATGAAAAGCAGCTCGAGAGCATTGCGCATGCTTACACGGAATATCTCCACGCTTGTAAAGAGGTCGGGCTGCATTGGGTTCAACCGGGACGATTTGTTCTGCCAGGTGAATTAGCCGGAGCACCCGTTCTGCAATTTTTCCCTTGTCGGGTTGATGCAGATATCAAGCCTGTTAAAGGCAGTAATCTAGCGATGCTAGAAGCACGTTTTTCTGAATATCAGCAAAAAGTAGTGAAAGCATTTTATAAGCACCACTTTGCGACTTTTGACCGTCAAATCGTGCTGGTGGATTGTTTACAACCTTTAAATGCAGGAGATGCGGCGTTTTACGATATGCGTCAGGCACTGGAGCAGATCATGCACAGTTTCCGTTACGGACGCAGTAGCTTTTTGCGCCGGCTATTTGCGCCAAAAATTGATAAAGTTCTCTTCGCTGCTACTAAAGCAGACCATGTTACGCCCGAGCAGCACCCGCATTTGGTCTCTTTACTTCAGCAGATGGTACATCCTGCCTGGCAGACTGCCGCGTATGAGAATATTGAGATGAGCTGTATGAGCATTGCCTCGATTCAGGCCACGACGCCTGGGTTTATTTCCACTGGCGACAAGACCGTTCCGGCTTTGCAAGGCACAACACTGAATGGTGAACCAATGACGATGTTTCCTGGTGAGGTTCCAAAGAAATTACCGAACGAGGCGTATTGGAAAACAAGTGGCTTTGATTTCACCTCTTTCCGTCCAATGCCGTCAGCAAGAGATGAACCAATGAAACATATACGTTTAGATAAAGCATTGGATTACCTGATCGGAGATAAGTTGAAATGAGTGAATTCAAACAAAAGCAGGTATTCTCCGACAATGTACTAGAGAAAGATCAGGATTCTGTATCTGAAGATTTAACTTCTCAACAAGCCTTTAGTGACAAACAAACCTTTGTACCCGTAGCAGTGCAAGAAGAGCAGCAAGAAACAGAGCAGGAATTACAGCTTGAGCATGTGATTCGCCCTAAACCTGGTCGGAAATGGCTGGCGACAGGGTTGCTTACGGCGTTTTCTGGTCTGGTGGGGTGGCAGGCGATCGATTCAGTGGTCACTGCGGTTCAAACATCCGACTGGCTTGCATTGGGCTGGGCTGGTTTTATTGCAACCATTGCCTCATTTGGTATTGGTGCGTTAGGTAAAGAGATATGGAAGCTGCGTAAACTGAGAAATCACTTCAGTATTCAACAAGAGAGCGAATTACTGGTTGGCAGTGATAGTGTTGGCAAGGGTCAGGCATTTTGTGAAAAAGTGGCAGAACAAAGTGGTGTGATGGCAGAAAATCCTGGCTTTGACCGCTGGAAGAACAGCGTTAATCCTGCGCACAGCGACGCTGAAATTCTCGATATGTACGACTCAATGGTGGTTAGTCAGCAAGATAAGCTCGCAACTAAAATCGTGTCTCAACATGCCACCGAATCCGCTGCTTTAGTGGCTGTAAGCCCGCTTGCCGCCGCAGATATGTTGTTGGTCGCTTGGCGTAATTTCAAAATGATCGACAACTTATCCAAAGTCTATGGTGTCGAGCTGGGTTATGCGTCGCGAATAAAACTGCTTAAAGCGGTATTTGTGAACATGGCTGCAGCAGGTGCGAGTGAGCTAGCAATTGATGCCGGTATGGATTTGATGTCGATGGATCTTGCGGGCAAAGTATCCGCTCGCGCAGGTCAGGGGCTTGGTGTCGGTATTCTTACCGCTCGTTTGGGCTTGAAAGCGATGACATTGTTGCGTCCTTTACCCTGGTATCCTGAGCGCCAAATCAAACTGGGTACGATTCGTAAAGCGGTAGTGGCGAAAGTTGCATCAATTACGATGAAACCGTAACCAATATCACCATTGATGAATAGGATTGCTTGACGCGATTCCAAGCTTGATAGAAACTACTGTCAACTTTTCCTGACAGTTGTGAATTGGGATATTTTCAGTGCGTCTTGAAGTCTTATGTGAAGATAGACTCGGTCTTACCCGAGAACTGCTCGATATTTTAGCGTCTAAGAATATCGATTTACGCGGTATTGAAATTGATATCATCGGCATCATTTACTTAAACTGCCCAGATATCGATTTCGATACCTTTAGTGAATTAATGGCCGAAATTCGTCGTATTTCGGGGGTTAAAGACGTACGAAAAATCCAATTTATGCCAATGGAGCGCCACAATACCGAGCTCCTTTCGCTGGTGGATAATCTGCCCGATCCTGTTTTTGCTATCGACCTTAAAGGTGCGGTAGATATGGCCAACATGTCCGCATTGTCGCTGTTAGGCTTGCATAAGCAAGAGGTGATTGGTACCCAAATTGGCACTTTATTGCCGAGCATGCGTTTTTCTCGCTGGTCTGAAGGTGTCAATGCAAGAACTCGTGAAAACCTGGTGATTGATGGCTTGGATTATATTCTCGAGCTGATGCCAGTTTACATCAAAGATGAAGCACAGAACTCAACACTCGCGAGCACATTGATCACGATTCGTTCCAGTCAGCAAGTATCGAGGATTGAAGAAGCGGTGCCGCTGCATAATCCGCTTGGTTTTGAACACTTTGTCGGTTTATCTAACCGTCATAAGGCATTGATGAATCAAGCCAAGAAACTGTCTGTTCTAGATCAACCTTTACTGATTGAAGGTGAAACCGGCACTGGCAAAGAAATGCTGGCAAAAGCGTGTCACAGCCGATCAAGCCGTGCGAGTAAACCATTCTTGGTACTCAGCTGCGCATCAATGCCAGATGACGTGGCTGAAACTGAACTGTTTGGCCATGCGCCAGGCTCATTCAATCACGAGCAAGGGCACAAAGGCATTTTTGAACAAGCGAATGGCGGTACCGTATTCTTAGACGAAATTGGCGAGATGAGCTCACACTTGCAAATCAAGCTACTGCGTTTTCTTCAGGATGGTAATTTCCGTCGAGTGGGCGCAGAGGATGAAATGCACGTTGACGTGCGGATTATCGCGTCCACTAAACACAACCTTGCTGAACTGTCAGAAGCGGGTATGTTCCGTGAAGATTTGTACTATCGTCTAAACGTACTGACGTTGAACATCCCCCCTTTACGCAAGCGTTCTAATGATGTGGCTCCACTGTTAGATCTGTTTGTGACTAAGCATGCACAGCAATTAGGTATTGATAAGCCGGACTTCGACGCGGATTTGGTTGATGGATTAGCCAATTATCAATGGCCAGGAAACATGCGTCAGCTCGATAATATGGTTTTACGCGCGTTAACCGAGATGGATGGTCATTTATTGAAAGTTGAGCACTTTAATTTGCCACAACCTCAATCGGTTGGTGGCGGCAGTGCGACGCTCAACCTGGATGGCTCTTTGGATGAGATCATGCGTGATTACGAGTCTCAGATCCTTGAGCGTTTGTATCAATCATTCCCATCAAGCCGCAAGTTGGCGAAGCGTTTGAATGTGTCGCATACATCAATTGCCAATAAACTGCGTGATTATGGGATTCGTAAGAACTGAGTACGCTCTAAGGGAAACGGAAGTTGTCAGTGGTAATGGAAGATAAAAGCTCGTCTGTCGCCGTTCATAAGTTGGACGGAGACTTACTTCTGCGCACAGCTGAAATCGCTGACGCAGATATGATCGCTGAGTATTTTCAAGTGAACCGAGAGTACTTGAAACCGTTTGAGCCAACCCGTGAAGAGACATTCTTTACCGTCAATGGCTGGCTGCAGAAACTAATTAAACTAAACGAACTCCACCGTCAGGGTCTTGGCTATTATTGCCTTCTTATCGACATAGAGAAACAACGCATGTTGGGAACCATTTCCTTCAGTGGTTTGGTGCGCTTTCCGTTCCATTCGTGCAGTGTTGGTTACTCTCTCGCCCAAACGGCGCAGGGTAACGGATACATGCGTCGTGGTCTTAAAATGGCTTGTGATTACATGTTCGATGTGCAAAATATGCATCGAATTCAGGCCGGATACATGCCGCATAACAAACGCAGTGAAGCAGTGCTGGAGCACGTTGGATTTAGTAAAGAAGGCTATGCGAAGGACTACCTTCTGATAGATGGAGAGTGGCAAGACCATATCTTAACCTCACTGACTAAACTTAATTGGCAACCAAAGGCTCGCTAATATGGACAGATTAGAAAAACAGCTAAAGCTCTTGATAGAGTTGGATCAGTTAAAAAGTGTGCTTCGTCGAACTCGTGTTAAAAGCGGGGAGTGTCGTCTGGAGAACAGCGCAGAACACAGCTGGCATGTTGCTCTAATGGCGGTATTGATGGAAGAGCATGCTAATTTTCCTGTTGATATTGGCCGTGTCATGAAAATGTTGTTGATCCACGATGTTGTCGAGATCGACGCGGGCGACACCTTTGTTTATGATACCGTGGCTTCAAAAGAGCAGGCGGAGAAAGAAATCAAAGCCGCTGAACGTTTGTTTGGCATGTTGCCAAGCGAACAAGGCAAAGAGTTATTGGCATTGTGGCATGAGTTCGAAGCCGCGCGGACCGATGACGCAAAGTATGCAAAAGCGCTCGACCGTTTAATACCAATGCTTCTGAACTATCATAATAGCGGTCAAAGTTGGCAAGAGCATGGTGTAACGCGAGAACAAGCGCTTACTATTAATAAAAGAATTGAATTTGGCTCTGTCACTTTGTGGGACAAAGCGAAAGAAATGATTGAAGATGCCACCGATAAAGGTTGGCTGAAGTCGTAATAAAGGAGACTGAATGTCTTATTTGCCTTTGGACGAATACCAAAGAAAATGGATTTTTACTCACCAGTCGATGCCGGTACCGGCAGAAGATCGAGCGCATATAAAGCCGATGAGTCAGGCTCGATCCGCTCAGTTCTGGAAAGAGAATATTAGTGCACAAAGCCCTGATATGGATCGCTTGAGTTCTCAAGATTGGCCGATGAAAGAGTCCAACTGGTCAGACACTGCCGATTGGATGGCCGCATGGGAATCGGATGAACCAGAAATGCCTGCGGAAGTGGAAGCGCATATTGATTGGCAAGACGATGTGACCGTTTATTTCTGTTACGAAAAATACAACGTCATTGAAACCAAGTGGTCGATTTTCAAAAAGCACTGGAAGAACTTCCTGTTCTATGATGATGGCCCTATGTTAATTGGCCGCCGTCGCTCACAAGCACTTTGGTTTGACTCAAAAGGCAACGTGAAACTGGGCGAACGCCACTGAGCCAGTGGCTGCAATTTATATTTGAAGCCACCAAATTTTGGTGGCTTTTTTTTCAAAGACTGGAAAGAGGGCTAAGAACGCCACTCGCTCCTCTTTCTATGACATGGGTGTAGATTTGTGTGGTTTTGACATCCGAGTGGCCTAACTGCTCCTGAACTGTTCTGATATCAGCGCCAGACTCCAGTAGATGCGTTGCAAAACTATGTCTTAATGTGTGACAGGTTACAGACTTTTCAATACCAGCATCCAGAGCTGAACGCTTAACTGCTCTTTGTATCACACTCTCATTTATATGGTGCCTGCGTAACTCACCCGTTTCCCTATCAACGCTTAGCTTTGCGGATGGAAAAAGAAAATGCCAGTTAAAGTCCAACTGCGAATTCGGGTATTTTCGTTGTAGACCGTCTGAAATATAAACTCCTGCATAGCCGGGCAAATGACAATCCTTTTGGTAATAATTTCTCGCAAGATCCACTTGCGCTTTTAGAGGAGAATAAAGCTCTTTGGCCAATGTGACTGTGCGGTTCTTTCCGCCTTTACCTTGCCACACACGAATCGCACCATAATCATAGTCTATGTCTTGAATTCTTAACCTTAAGCACTCCATCAGTCGAAGCCCGGAACCATAGAGCAGAAGTGTGTGCAGCTTGTATTTTGGATCGATATGTTGAATAAATCTACGGATCTCATCTCGTGTTAATACGACTGGCAGTTTTCTCTCCGTAAGTGATTTTTGAAATTGCATATCTAGTGAGAGAGGCGTCTGGAAGAAATCTCGGTATAAAAATACAATCGCACTAAGAGCTAACGCTTGGGTTTTTACAGCAACTTTATCTTTGACTGCTAGGTGGCTAAGATATTGAACCACGTCCTCTTCTGATAACTTAGATGGGTGTGCAAATTGATGAAAAGCTATATAACGCTTGATCCAAAATAGATAGCTTTCGATAGTTTTATTTGAATAATGACGCAGTAGCATATGTTCTTTTACACTAAGTAAAAATAAGGATTTCATTGTGGAATGTAACCTGGTTATTTATACAGTCTGGTTAATTTAGCACCCCACAGTTAATTAACCTGCTTTTCGCCGTCTAATTGCGCGTATTAGCACTCATATTCATACTTCGTTTCTATATTTTTCATAAAGATAAGTGCTATTATTCAAAAATATTTTTTAAGAAATAAGGCGTTACCACGCCTGAATGGCTGCAAAAAGCCGTATAGAAAGCGTTATGTGCCAGTTCTGAAAATGGAGAACTAATCTATGGAAAAGTGGTTGATAGAGGCGAGTGAAGCGTTGGATGAAGCACTGCATGCTATTTCTTCTGGTGAAATTCCGAAGGAAAATATGTATCAACTAGCATCAATTTTTTACTGTAAACGAAATCATATGAACAATGATGCGTTGTTTGAAATGATGAACAACGAAATTGATGAACAAGTTAAAACAGATTGGTTATTCGATTCTAATTCTAAAAAACAGTACAAGTTTCATTTTGTATCGTCTTATCTGCTTTGTTTTGTAGTCGCAGGTAAAATTGATGAGTTCTTCTACGATCAAATCATGGAATATGTGAATGAAAATTTGGAGTTATTTCAAGACTAGTCCATCGTAAATCAGGCACATAACAAACGCTTTAAGACGGATTCGCAACGCTCGGCGGTTTTAGTTTGATTTGGCTTTTGTGTTTACGGTGCAATAATTGAGTGTTGTGGTAGCGTTGCTCACCACTTAAGCGGGCGTTATAACTCAGGAGGATCGAGATAGAAATGGACATACCTTGGACTATCGCTACAGCGGTAATTAGTGCTGCTTCAGCTCTTTTGGGTGTGCACCTCTCCAATCGAGCACAGGAACAGCGGCTAAAAATACAATTTGAAAATGAAGCTTTAGCAAAAAGCATTGAGCTCAAAAAATCAAAGCTTGAAGAAATGTTTATCCTTTTTCAAAAATGGGAAATGGACATTTCCTGTTTATATTTAAGACTAATTCCTGCATTCAAAGGGGAGTATTCAGCAATTGAAGCCCGCAATACTTCTTCTGAAAATGCGCTACAGGAAAAAGGTGACTATCAAAGGTTTCAGGCAATACTAAACTTGTATTTCCCTGAGCATAATGATGCATTTCAACAGGTGATGACAAGACGCGCTCAAGTTCTAAAATTTTGTAACGGGGCAGTAGATGCTCGGCCAGAAAACTTGCCTCAATTTTATGAAGCTCAAGAGGCTTTCGAATCTGAGGCTGCAAGCTTTAGAGGAATCTTGGCGCATACAATCAATGAGTTATAACAAACTGTTCAAGAGGGATTCACAACGCGTGGCATTTTCACTATGCGTTGGTTTAAGTGTTTAAGGTGGTATGCGGCGGCACCGGTATTGCGTTGCTCACCCCTTAACAGGGCGTTATGTACATTCGAGGAAATTATGAGAGTAAGTGCGTTAAATTATAAATACAAAGCTCTAAGCCATGTCGGAAGTTCAATGTTTCAGTTGATCTTTGCTGTTCTACTTATGGTGTTGTTAACGTTGCCCCAAGGACTGAACTCTGGTGAGGTTACATTGGATAAAGCCGTTTATTACTATAAAGAGTTTACGTTGCACTGGGGTATAGAATTAGTGTTGGCTTTACTCGCTACTAGTATGAGTTTTATTCATATTAAATTAGCTTTCACCTGTTGGAAACTTCATCGTCTAGAGAGTCAGTTAGCAGATTAGGCAAAATGTACATAACAAAGCATTCAAGAGGGATTCACAACGCTTGGCAGTTTTGGTTTGAATCAACTTAAGTGTTTACGGAACAATGATTTAGGTTAGGTGGTGGCGTTGTTCACCCCTTAATGCGGCGTTATACGTTCTAAGGAGGAACGGTGGTAGTAATATATGGAATCAAAGAGTATTTGAACCCGATCAAGGCTCAATTATCTGATGTAATTCAAGCCTCTATGACACAAGTGTTGAGTCTGCCCGAAAGCAAGCGCGCTCACAGAATTGTTCCACTCGATCAGTCTGACTTCTATTATCCAGAAGGTCGTACGGATGCTTATACAGTCATCGAAATCAATATGATGGAAGGGCGTAAAGCTGAAACTAAAAAAGCTCTTATAAAGGCACTTTTTGCCAATATCGAATCTAGCTTGGGTATTTCTCCTGTAGACATCGAAATCACGATCAAGGAGCAACCACCACACTGCTGGGGTTTTCGTGGCATGACTGGAGATGACGTTAAAGACCTGACATATAAGGTAAATGTCTAGCTGTGGATATGGTGGAAACAAACGTATAACAAAGCGTTTAAGGCAGATTCGCAACGCTTGGCAGTTTTGGTTTGAATCCGCTTTAGTGTTTACGGCACAATGTTTTATGTTAGGTGGTAGCGTTGCTCACTACTTAACGCGGCGTTATGAGCCATAAGGACAATTCGATGAAAGTTGATAAAGAATATTTGAAACAATTATTGGAAGCTTTTGAAAGCGCCGAAAGACCAACTACCAATATTCGTGAGCTTGAAGCTAAAGGCTTTCACTATGATGATGATAAATTTGTGTTTCATACCGACATATTAGTTGATAAGGGATACATCGAGTCATTCGCTCAGAATACTCGAGGTGTAGGTTATACGATGATGGGTAATGGTCAAAGAGGTTGGTCAGTTGTTCCAATTCGTCTTACTGCATTTGGCCATGATTTTATTGAATCTCTAAATGAACCAAATGTTTGGGCGGAAATTCAAGCTAATTTTAAAGAATCAAGCTTAGACACAATCTCATCTGTCGCAAAAGACCTAGCTAAAGGTTACGCAAAGCAAAAGGTCAAAGCATTACTAGAGGCTGCTGGCTCATAACAAACGCTTTAAGACGGATTCGCAACGCTTGGCGGTTTTGGTTTGATTTGGCTTTTGCGTTTACGACGCAATAATTAAGTTTCGTGGTAGCGTTGCTCACCACTTAAGCGGGCGTTATAAGCTTTCAGGATACTGTTGAATTTGGGGATAAAAGTGTTTGAAGTTCGTGAAGCCATAGATGAAGACTACGAGTTCCTATTTGAGCTAAAGAAGACTGCCGAATACGAACCAATAAAAGCCGTTTTTGGTTGGGACGAAAACGTACAAAAAGAAATTCATCGCAATGAGTGGAATGAAGCAAAACCAACCATAATAGAAATTGATGGGGATCCTGTTGGTAGTTACCTAGTGCAGGCCCATCCTGAGCACTTGTATTTTGGTCGCTTTTTCTTGTTACCACACTGCCAAGGTAAAGGTATTGGTAGCCAGGTTTTGAAAACTGTAATTCAACTTGCTAATGAAAAATCACTGCCAATTCAGCTTTGTTATTTGCAAGGTAATCGAGTAGGGCAACTATATAAAAGGCTTGGTTTTGAGGTAACAAGGCAAGATGAACAGTTCGTGCATATGCTCAAACCACGCTTATAACAAAGCGTTTAAGACGGATTCACAACGCTTGGCATTTTTAGTTTGAATTAGCTTAAGTGTTTACGGCACAATGGTTTAGGTTCTGTGGTCTGCGTTGCTCACCACTTAACGCGGCGTTAGTTGCCAACGAGAACAGCGTAGCTAAATCAGAATTTTTAGGGCTAATGTCCGTGTGTTTTTGGCTAGGTTTTCGTACTTCAACTTTTAGTTATTTGGGTTTGCGAAAATCGAGCTTTGGTTTCTTGTGTGGTTTGGTTTTTCTGTTTCAGAAGGCGATTCACTCGTTGAGAGTAAGCTCTGTGATATTGTCATTTTCAAATGAGCTTTTTGGTGTTGTTAGGCTGTATTCTACGGCGCTGTTTGTTCCAAGTGGTTTCAGTGACAGGTGCTTTGAAACTGCGCCTGATTTGAGTTTTTCAACACACACTAAGACAGTGTTGGCAAAGCGGCAATCAACTTCAAGTCAAAGCTTTAGACTTGGCAACTAACAAAGCATTCAAGAGGGATTCACAACGCTTGGCAGTTTTGGTTTGAATCAGCTTTAGTGTTTACGGCACAATGGTTTAGGCTTGGTGGTGGCGTTGTTCACCCCTTAATGCGGCGTTATGCAAATGGAGTCAAAATGAAAATATTTGAAGCCGATAACTCTATGAAAGAAGCTATCGCTCAATTCTACAAAGCTCAGGGTTATCATAGTGCTTGGTCTGATACTGAAAGAGCGTTTATATGCCTTAACGACGGTGAGATTATCGGCTCCGTGAAAGTTGAACTCATTAATGGCGTTACAATACTCAGAGGTATGTACATTGCCAGTGACTTTCAAGGTCAAGGTCTGGGGCTCAAATTTCTCAAGTATATTGAGCCTGTATTAAACTCATGCACAGCCTATTGTATGCCTCTTGCTCATGTAACAGATTTCTACAAGCATATCGGTTTCAAGGAAGTTGAAGAAAGTCAGTATCCTCAGTTTCTACAACAACGTTGTGAAAAGTATCGTGAAATGGGATATTCAATAACTACAATGCGCCGTGAAAAATTTGCATAACAAAGCATTTAAGACGGATTCCCAACGCTCGGCATTTTCAGTTTGCTTAGGCTTTAGTGTTTACGGCACAATGCTTTAAGTTCAGTGGTTTGCGTTGCTCACCGCTTAATGCGGCGTTAGCACTCATTAATAAACATCTCATTTTCTTTTTTGGAGTAAAAATGGAAAGAGGTATCGTAACCCCAGCTCAAGAAATCTTGAGTAACGGAGATTCACTATCAATTAACGGTGGCTTACCTCCCGAAAAACTACGTTATATGGCTTTGTACTGGGATAAGATAGTTATAACCGACAGTAATATTTTTGGTACGGGAGTTTCCGGCGATGGTCTTTTACTAGAGCAGGCAAAAGTGTTACGAAAAGAGACTGCAAGAATGTCATTGAATGGGACATTCAATGGCAGTGGTTTGGCGAAGATGCATTTTGATGGACTGAGCCAAGTTGCAACTCAATTAACCCAAGAAAATCCCGGGCAATGGGCTATACATCAATCTGGTGACCAGCTCGTAATTCCGAAAGGCTTGTCTAAGGATTTAGTTACCGCTGATTTTGAACTATCAAAGTGTTTACCTGTACCGTTACCAGACTATCCCATAGATAAACTAATCGCATTTAAGTCGCAACGAGATAATGAGCTACAAGGTTTGCGTCAAACCCTCGATGAGTTATATCTTGAAATATCAAAATCCCAAGATATCCCTCGTTCAAAAATCGTACAAATAACTCGCCTAGAGAATGCAATAAAAGATTTAGATAAAGTAGCTAAGGAAAGTTGGGGGACTCGTTTGTTGGCGAGTCGCAAGGTTGCATTAGACATTAACCTTGGAACAATTGGACAAGGTGTAGTGTCCGGTGGGTTAGTTGGTAGCAACTTTAACAGCCCATTGTTAGGTGTTATTGCCGGAGCTGGTCATTCGTTACTTGCTAGCATGAAGTTTGAAGTCAGCTCTTCTTCTCAGCTAGCTAGTTCTGTTGGAAGTCAACTTGACCTTTCGTACCTGACGTCTCTAAAAAACGAAGATATTGTGCGCTAATGAGGCTTAGTATCAAGTTTGAAGTGCGACACTTTCTACAGATGCGCATGAATATACTCCGTTGGTGTCCTATACCCAAGTCTTTTGCGTGGGCGCGTGTTTAGTTTGTCCGCAATTTCATTGCAGAGCTTCTGTGTCACGTGTGACATGGAAGTTCGTTTTGGTAAGTATTGTCGTATCAAGCCATTGGTGTTTTCATTAGTGCCTCGTTCCCATGAATGGTATGGATTTGCAAAGTAAAACAAACAGTTATGATGTTTTTCTAGTTGTGCATAACCATGAAATTCAGTGCCGTTATCCGCAGTTATCGTCTTAAAAGGTAAGTCAGAGCGGGTCATGATTTTGCTCATTCTTACGTTGAGCGACCCGCTTGTTCTATCGTCCATTTGCCCAATAAAAGTGTAGCCAGTCATTCTGTCGACTAAAGTCACGATACAGTGCTTGGTTCCGCGGCCAACGACGGTATCAATTTCCCAATGACCAGGCTCTTTTCTGTGCTCAGCTTTTGCAGGTCTTTCGGTGATATGACGCTTTGCCGCCAGCCGTCCTCGGCTGTCTTTTGAGTTATACCTTTTACGCCTTTTCTTAGTGGACTGGCGTAGGTGTTTCCACAGTGTTCCACCGAGAGTTTTGTCGTTCCAGATGTGCTGATAAATGAGCTCATGACTCATTGTCGGATAGCCTCTCATCCTTAAGTATCCGACGATTTGGTCAGGGCTCCAATCCAGTCGTAGCAAGGCTTCAGGCAACTTGAAGTCGATTTTGCTGTAGCGCTTATTTCGCCGTGAGCGGCTCAGCCGGTTGCGCGCCATTTGCTGTGCCCGTTCTGGTTGATAAGAGTACCTATCGAAGAACTTGTTGTAACGGCAATTACGTTCAACTTCTCGATAGATAGTGGCTTTGTGACGCCCCAGTTGTTTAGCTATTTTAACGGTACTAATTCCTTGCTTTCTGAGAGCAGAAATCATATACCTTTCGTTCTCAGTGAGGTGCGTGTATTTCATGTTTTTTACTTCTTGGCGGGAGCAAAGTTCATGATTATCGCACCTTACTGTTTTTATGTTCAGAGGTGTCGCACTTCGTACTTGAATCCAAGTCGCCTAACAAACAATTCAAGAGGGATTCGTAACGCGTGGCATTTTTACTATGCGTTAATTTTAGTGATTAAGGTGGTTTGCGTTGGCATCGGTGTTGCGTTACTCACCCCTTAATTGGGCGTTAGTTGCCAAAGAGAAAAACGCAGCTAAAGCAGAATGTTTAGGGTCAATGTTCGAGTTTTTTTGGTTAGATTTTCGTATTTCAATTTCTAGTTATTTTGGTTTGTGAAAATCGTGCTTTGGTTTCTTGTGCGGTTTGTTTTTTGTTTCAGAAGCCGATTGACTTGTTGAAAGTCAGCTCTGTAACACTGTCAGTCTAAAAGAGTTTTTTGGTGTTGTTAGTCAGCTTGCTACGGTGTGGTATATTCCAAGTGGTTCCAGTGACAGGCTCTTTGAAACTACGCCTGATTTGAGTCTTTCGAAGCACATAAAGCCAGTGTTGGCAAAGCGGCAATAGACTTCAAATCAACACGTTAGGTTTGGCAACTAACAAAGCATTCAAGAGGGATTCACAACGCTCGGCAGTTTTGGTTTGAATTAGCTTTAGTGTTTACGGCACAATGGTTTAGTTTGGGTGGTAGCGTTGTTCACCCCTTAATGCGGCGTTAACTGGATTGATGACGAGGTAAGTCCGATGAAAAGAATTGCGGTCATTGGTTCCGGCGGTTCGGGTAAATCCACATTTTCGGCACTATTAGGTAAAAAGTTGAATTTGCCTGTTCATCATCTCGATCAGCTGTATTGGAAACCAAATTGGGTTAAAACTCCAAAAGATGATTGGCTCAAAATTCAAAAAAGTCTTTGTGAAAGCAAGTGTTGGATTATCGATGGTAATTACCAGAGCACCCTTGATATAAGGTTTGAAGCTTGTGACACAGTAATATTCTTAGATGTAAACCGATATACCTGTATCTATCGAGCACTAAAGAGAACATTATTAAGTAGTAAGCGTCCAGATTTACCTGAAGGTTGCGATGAAAGGTTTGATATCGAGTTCATCAAATTTTTATGGGACTATCCCAAAAATTCGAAACCCGTAATAATGGACAAACTCAATACACTTACAAGCAATAAGCGTGTAATTATCGCAAAATCGGTAGAGCAAGCACTCCACCTTTGCAAATCCAGTTAACAAACAGTTCAAGAGGGATTCTCGATATTGTCATAAGATATTGTTCTATATGGGTTTTTATTTTTGTTGCCCCCAAGGGGGAGCATTGAGGGGAACTGCGGAAAATAACTCTTAATTGTGATTTAAATCACTATTTGTGCTTGTTTTTGTTTCGGCTCTTCACCGAATAGCCATCTCAGATCAAAATGTTCTCAAGAGTAGCAATTCAAGTTTGTGGAACTAATCTCAGGATTCGAGATACTATTTTAAGATAGCGCCCAAGTTTTTTAAAGCGGAGTTCAAACACGTTAATTTGCCCCCATTTCTTATATGGAAACCACGTATTTACAAAGTGAGTTAGCAATTAAAGTTAAGATGCGGTCGTATATTCGGCTTCTTGTTGAAGGGGCTACCTTCTAGCCTTTGATGTTTTGCGCACCTACTGTCCTCATCGTGCTATCAGCTTTAAAAGCATGACGGAATGGCCAGGTTTTCAGTAGGTTGGTCTTACCCTTTATGCTTCATCATTTTGTAAAATCTAAGAATCTATTAGTAATTAATTTGTGAGCAAAACAGGTTTGTATTTAGTCTCATACCGAAGCATTGCCCACCATTCTTGAACTGCTTTCCATCACCAAAAGTTGTGTAGAGCATTGCAGCGGTTGTTTCTCCAACATCTTCAATTTCCATTAATCGTTGGCATTATTGAACCCATAACATTGACAGAACGGAAACGACATTGGCTGGTATTGATGTTTCTCCATCAAGAGCTGTTTGAACCGACGCTTTTAAACCTTTTTCACCTCTTGGGTTAGCAACGCCATCACCTAACATCGTTCCTCGAATATGCTGCCCTAAAGAAACTACACTGCGAGATAATAAACGGCGACTACTCTCTAAAGAATGCATTGACTGTTGCTCTAATGATTTTGGGCGGCTGTATTTGATAGCTATTTGAATTGCTGCGTTAGCAATAGCATCATTGTGATCAGTTTTATGGTCTTCCAAGTACCCTTTCACTTTTTTGGGGTTAATGATGCGTACTTGATGCCCATATTTTTCAGTAAGTTGTCCCCAGTAATGGCAACCGCAGCAGCCTTCCATAGCAACAATAGAAGGCTTTGCGATAGCAAGAAACTCTTTCATTTTCTGTCGGCTTAAGGGCTTATTGGAAAGCAATTCACCATGAACACTGGTGTGACAGGCTTGAAGAACATTTTTGGCTAAGTCTATAGCGATAACATTTGTCGTCAACATATTGGAATCCTTGTCCTAGTATCATTCTCCTAAGCCTAATTGGCAAAGGAGGGAGTAGATTCCATACATCATGCTGGCAACTAGGAAGAAATCCTTCTCGGTTACCTAAATCACCTTTGCCCCAAGACGTGCTAGAGCTGTTACTCGCAACATTTCTGCCAACTACCTAATGACTTAAATTGACTAATCCGAAGTAATAATTGTCTACTTGGCAATAGCTGATGTGGGTATGTGAGTGGCTAAGTCACCTATTCATTAATAGCGATACTTCGCACGTGCAATCCTTGATTTTATATAGTTTCCGAGCCACTTTTATATGTGCAGCTCTATGCATTTAGCCTAGCTTCACTATTTAAAGGATAACTGGGGACCGTATTATGAACATATGGAAGCTCTCACATCTCGCAACCGCTACAAGTTGCTATATAGCGACTCTCATTTTGGCACCTTATGCTATCGCAAATACATCTGAAAATGATGTGCCTAAGAATCCGTTAAAAGAAGCCTACTTTGGTGAGCAACACGTCCACACTGGTGTATCTATGGATGCGTTTATTGCCGGCAACAGGCTAACACCAGATGATGCGTATCGATTTGCTCAAGGCGAAGAGATCATGGTTAACGGCAGTATGCACAAAATCAAACGCCCACTGGATTTTGTCGCAGTGACCGATCACTCTGAGTTTATGGGCGAAGCATATAGCCTGATGAATGAAGGCGCTCCGGGTTATGATCATGAAATTGCTGTCGCGTTTCGCGAAGCGCCGGATCTTGATACGGCATTGAAACTTTACGGTAAGTACGTCCTTACGCCTTTAGCTGGTGGTGGTGACCCTCACCCCGAATTTTTCCAAGGTATCAAAGCGATAAAATCGACATGGAAGAAAAATTACGAAGCAACAGAAAAGCATTATCAACCGGGTAAATTTACTACCATTCATGCCTATGAATGGACCTCTGCACCTGGTGGCTCGAACCAGCATCGCAATGTTTTCTTCCGCGATACAAATGTACCCGAAATGCCATTTTCCTCAAACGATGGTGCGGATCCGGAAATGCTATGGGCTTGGATGCAAACTCAACGTGACGATGGAAAAAAGGTATTTGCTATTCCTCATAACTCTAATGAATCAAAAGGTTTGTTATTTGCAGAAGCGAGCCTGACTGGTGTGCCAATTAACAAAGAGTATGCCAAAACTCGGGCAAGTATGGAGCCGTTAGTCGAGATGATGCAAGTCAAAGGAAATTCTGAAGTTGTCCCAAATTTCTGGCCAAACGATGAATTTGCTGATTTTGAAAACGCTTTGACGATTCAAAAATTTAACGGCCGTGGTTTCATAAAAGAAAACTTCGTCCGTTATGGATTGGGTCGAGGCATCAAGTATCATGCTGAGCTAGGAATTAACCCATTTAAGTACGGCTTTGTTGGCGGAACAGATAGTCACAATGGTACGCCGAGTAACGTCGAAGAAGACAATTACAAAGTGGGTAGCCATGGTTACGCAGACCAAACTGCTCAAGTTCGCTCTACATCAATGTTAGATGGTGAGATGTCCATCGCTGATTCTAACCCTGGAGCTCTCACAGCAGTTTGGGCAGAGTCGAACACACGCGGTGCGATTTGGGATTCGATGCTCGCGAAGGAAACTTTCGCAACAAGCGGTCCTCGAATGAAAGTGCGTTTCTTTGCCGGACAAGGCTTCTCGAAAAGCTATGCGAGTTACGAAGCATTGGTTTCCGATGGTTATAAAAAAGGTGTACCAATGGGAGGTGATTACAAAGGTTCAAAAGCGCCTCAGTTCCTAGTTTGGGCGATGAAAGATCCTATTGGTCCTAATCTAGACCGCATCCAGATTATTAAAGGCTGGATTGAAAATGGTGAGCCGAAAGATACCGTTTATAACGTTGTCGCTTCGGGTAAACGTTTGAAATCGGATGGAACTGTCGCACCTATTGATGCGCCAATAAATTTAAATACTGGTGAGTTTAACTCTGAAAAAGGTGACCCTGAGTTGATGGGTGTTTGGACTGATCCAAACTGGAACCCTAAACAGGAAGCGTTTTATTATGTTCGTGTTCTCCAGTTGCCAACGGCTCGATGGACACTTTACGACGAGTTACGTGAGGGGGTGAAGTACCCAGATGATGTGAAGCGACAAATCGTTGAACGTGCCTGGGCGTCGCCAATTTGGTATGAGGTGAAGTAAACTCAACATGATTAAAAGTATTATTAGAGAACCCCTTTTTCATTTTGCTGTTTTAGGTGGTCTGCTTTTCTCAGCCTGGTCGTGGGTAAGCCCATCGACCTCGGCTGAGGGCAATAAAGATACGATTGTGATCGACCAAAGCCGCCTTAATCATCTTGAGACGCTTTGGAAAGCTCAGTGGAAACGCGACCCCGCTCCTGAAGATGTGGCTGCAATTATCGATCGTCATTTACGTCAGGAGGTGTTCTATCGTGAAGCTATAAATATGGGGCTTGATAAAGATGATGATATAATACGGACTCGCTTGGCGCAGAAAATGGAAGCAGTCGCGAGTGATTTGAGCTCTCTTATGAAGCCACCTACTGATGCCGAGCTGCGAGCGTTTCATCAACAGCGAGCTGATCTCTTTACCCTCCCTGATGCAATAGCTTTCGAGCAGATTCTTTTCTTACCTTCAGAAATGGACAGTCCAGAATCAGAGCAGTTGCTGGCGGATCTTCAAGTAGGTGGTGAACTTCCTGACGACAGGCTGAACAAACTGTCGGTTTCATCGGATTGGGAACTCACCTCAGTGCAAATCATTAATAATTCGTTTGGAAGTGATTTTTCTGAGACTCTAGCTCAAACTCCGGTGGGGGAGTGGGTTGGACCAATCCGATCCGGACTTGGATATCATCTGGTGCGAGTTCGAGAAAGTGAACCCGCTCATTTGGCACCTTTTGACGAAATTGAAGAGTATGTCGCGCAGCAATATGAATACTACGCCGTATTAGATGCTCAGAAAGAGATGTTTCAGGCGTTATTGGATAGATATCAGGTGCAGATCACCGCGAATAATGTTCCTGAACAAATAATGCAGGAGTACACACAGCCATGATGTTTCGCTTTGTGGTTAAATTGCTGGTCTGTCTACTTGCTTGTCTCTCTGCCGCACAAGCTCACGAAGTGAGGCCAGCCTATTTACAAATTGATGAGCAGTCTCCAAAGCAATATGAGCTGTTATGGAAGATCCCGACGAAAGATGGCATGGTTCAAAATATCCGTCCCGCATTTGATTCAGGTTTTACGCTGACACCACTACCGGGTCAAAACGTTATCAATGGCTTTGTTCTTTTCCGCTATCGCCTGATTGGTGAAAAAGATCTTGCGGGTTCGACACTGGTGATCGAAAACCTTAACCGTACGGCAATGGATACATTAGTAAACATTTCGCTACTTGATGGTTCTCACTACAGTTTATTGCTGAAACCGCGAGAAAACGCCATTGAGATACCACAGGCTGAAACTGGCTTGCAGTTGGTCTTTTCCTATACGCGTTTGGGTATCGAACACATACTTGAAGGCTGGGATCATCTGGCCTTTGTAGCGGCGCTCATGTTGATTGTGAGTGGATGGCCGATGTTATTTAAGACCATTACCGCATTTACTGTAGCGCACTCGATTACATTGGGTCTTGCAACACTGGATTATGTCTCTTTGCCGCCGCCGCCGGTAGAAGCGATGATCGCACTCAGTATCGTTCTGATTACAGCCGAAGCGATACAGCTTCGCCATGATCGTCAGACTCTTGCCAGTCGCTGGCCTTGGACTCTGGCTTTTACCTTTGGCTTATTGCACGGTTTTGGTTTTGCAGGTGCACTAAAAGAAATCGGTCTTCCGCAAGTCGATGTTCCAGTAGCACTTTTGTTCTTTAATGTGGGGGTGGAATTGGGACAACTGCTGTTTATCGCTACCTTGCTGGCTCTCATTGGACTCTATCGCAAGCTCGCCACATTTCCTAAATCAGCGCCCGTCTATTCCGCTTATTGTATTGGCACTTTGGCGACATTCTGGTTGATAGAGCGCTTAGATTCGATGTTTATCAGCTAGTAAGGTTTTGTTCACCGGAGTCGTCGGTGTGAGTTCCGTATCGTGTCGGCCGACACGAATCTGCCCCTTTTTAAGCTAGACAGAGAGCATTGACGACTTTATCTCACCACTTCTTGAGCTATTTTCCTAATAGCAGAGTATGAGCCTAGTTGTGCATTTTGGACTATACATGCATGATCGGTAATTTGTCGGGTTCAGAATGAAAGAAGCCTGTTAGCCTTATGTATGGCTTGGATTAGCAAGGAAAAATTGAATATGAAGAGAATAATAAAATGTCTGGTGTTCTGCTGCATTGCTCTATCATCACATTCAGCTAATGCTGATTTAGAGGTGATTTTCGCAAAGGAAGCGGAAATGCCTTTTGCGTTGTCACTAACCAAGCTTAGTAATTCGCCTAGCAAATTTAGTAACTCAATTAAGAAGTTCAGCAATTCGGCATCAAATTTCTCAAACTCTCCATCAAAATTCGATAACAGCCCATCTAAGCAAGACAATGGCAAAAGTGGGAAAAACCGCCTGCTCATAAAAAAATTAGGAAGTTATGACTATATTGGATACTACGTGTGGAACGGTGAAGGGGTAATGAACTTTTTCTCACCAAAGGGAACGAGGCTATTTTATTCACCTGCCGATACTGATGCTGTATTTGATGGCTCTGATGGCAAATACTGTGGCACATTGGCGAGGATAGAAAATGAGGATGTTCTTGTAATTACGGAGTCAGGTCAAATAGCTTTACCAAAGAAGGTATTTCATTATTCTAATCAGCGCAGAAGAAATCGAATTCATCAGGTTCATACACAGGTGGCAAGTAATAATGCCTAGCGTCAGTCACAGTTTATTCAACAAATACCCTATATAGTAACTTGCATATAATCAATACATTGCTCCGATTATAACTACAAGTATATATAAGTCGCACCCATGGAGGGAGGTCTCTATGCCCCAGAATTATGATAGACATATCAGTAATTTGACCAAAGACACTTACGCTTTGATATTGGCAGGTGGTCGAGGTAGTCGTTTATTTGAACTCACCGATTTTCGAGCAAAACCTGCTGTATATTTTGGTGGTAAGTTTCGTATTATCGATTTTCCACTATCAAACTGTTTCAATTCAGGTATTCACCGCGTAGGTATCGCTACACAATACAAGTCGCACTCGTTGATCCGTCACATTAGCCGCGGTTGGGGAAGCCTTAGGGCTCAACAATTTGTTGAAATTTTACCTGCTTCACAACGAACGGGCGATGACTGGTATGCTGGTACAGCGGATGCGGTATATCAAAATATTGATATAATTCGTTCACATAGACCCAAGTACATTCTAATTCTGTCTGGTGACCATGTATATCGTATGGACTACGGCACTCTACTAGCGGAGCATGTGGCAAATAACGCAGATATGACAGTCTGTTGCCTAGAAGTTGATACTGAAGAAGCTGCAGGTAGCTTTGGTGTTCTGACCGTAGATTCCAAAAACAAAATAGTCGCTTTTGATGAGAAACCAGCTCAACCTAATGAAATTCCGAATAAACCGAATAAGTGTTTGGCTTCAATGGGTAATTATTTATTCAATGTTGATTTTCTTTTTAACCAGTTATTAAAAGATGTGGATGTCCAAGGATCCACCCGCGATTTTGGCCACGATATCATTCCTTCAATCATTAATGAGAGTAATGTTTTTGCGTACTCTTTCAAAGATCCAGACAGTGAAAATCAGCCCTACTGGCGTGACGTGGGTACACTTGACTCATTTTGGGAAGCCAATATGGAACTTGTTACACCTAAACCACAACTTGACCTTTATGATAAAGACTGGCCGATTTGGACATATCAAGAACAGCTTCCACCTGCTAAATTCATTTTTGATAACGATGAACGCCGTGGTATGGCCGTAGATTCAACGGTTTCTGGAGGGTGCATTATTTCTGGTTCAACTATTAGAAAATCATTGTTGTATTCAAGTGTCCATGCCCACTCATACAGTCTTATTGAAGAGTCAGTACTGTTGCCTGGCAGTCAAGTTGGTGAACACGCTAAACTGAAGCGAGTTATCCTTGATAGTTATTGTTGTATCCCGGCCGGTTTGAGCATTGGTTATGATAAGGAACAGGATGAAGCCAATGGTTTTCGTGTTACAAAAAAAGGAATCACCCTAGTAACTAAAACTATGCTGGAAAATCTTGCTAAATAAACGTACTGAATAATTTTTTCGAAATACGAGTCAAAGGCATCTCATGGCGAGAAATATGGCACACGAGTACAATTAGTCTGATACCCAAATTATGGTCTTATCTTCACCATTCGGAGATAAGATCACGTTCCACCTAAATACATACCCCCGCGGCTAACAATTTTTTCATCCACAAAAATCGAGAAATTGGTGTGTTAAAAAGCGAACCTTATGATGAACGTTAGACGGACAACGTTAGACGGACAGAGCTAACGCAGTTGTGCCCCAAACTGCGTTAGAGTAACTATTCATTACATTTTGATGAAGCATTCTTTGACCAAATTGAAGTAATGCTTCTATGGATAAATTTGTCTAGGAGAGCAGTGGTAGTTCACTAGTTCTGTGGGACTGCTTTGTTGAAAACTATCAACCGAAAATTAAAGCCCTGTCTAATATTGCGACCGAACGAGGACAATCACTTGCACAAATGGCACTTACTTGGCTTCCTAGTGATCAACGTGTGTCTTCTGTTTTGATTGGCGCAAGCTCACCGGATCAATTGTATGAAAATGTAGCCACTGTGAGGCATTTGTAGTTTTCAGAAGCAGAGAAAGAACAGATTCAAGGTATCCTTTTCTTAAGTGACAACTTTGAGAATTTTCTATTCTCGAGACTAAATCTATTTATGCAAAATTTGCATGAATTAATTCACTTTTAATCATTTATGTCATCGCATAACACTCTTTACACTCCGCAATAATTTATTACTTAAGCTTAACATTTTGTGACTGTCATTAATTTTCACCTATAACTGATCGAGGTTATTGGAAATAGTGGCAGCGAAAGCCATTAAAAGTGGCTGTCACGAATCCATGAGTGGCAAGGAATGCCATTCTCAGCACCACACTCATTAATAAGAGCGATTTATGATTATTTTTCGATTTCCACTTCTTGTTTGGCTAGGTATTGGTATTTTGATTACCAGTCTAGGGATCAGACAATCCTTTGGTATCTTCATGACACCGATATCCGACTACTTTCAAACGGGACGAGAGTTCTTCAGCTTTGCTATTGCATTGCAAAACTTATTGTTTGGAGCGTTCCAGCCATTTGTTGGTATGGCCGCCGACCGTTGGGGGGCGAAACGTATCATCATTTTAGGTGCTATCTCTTACGCCCTGGGTCTGTACTTAACTTCTATCACCGCTGAGCCAACGATGGTGTACCTATCGTTAGGTGTGCTTGTTGGTCTTGGCTTAAGCGCAACCAGCTACGTGATCGTACTCGGTGCAGTAGCGAAAGTGGTACCAGCGCAACATGCGGCTAAAGCCTTCGGTTTGACCACGGCAGCTGGATCATTCGGCATGTTTGCTATGATCCCGGGGGCGCAAGCATTGTTGAGCTCTTCTGGTTGGCAAAGTGCACTGCAAATCTTCGCGGTACTGTGCAGTTTTATGGTGTTGTTTGCTCTATTCATGAATACGGCAAAGCGGAATGCAAATACCGCTAACAACCATGTTCACGAAGACAAGCAAACGCTAAAAGAGGCTTTGAAAGAAGCGTTTGCACACAAAGGGTACTGGTTGATCCATGCTGGTTTTTTTGTGTGTGGTTTCCATGTGATGTTTATCGCGACTCACCTTCCTAGTTATTTGGCGGATAAAAACCTACCTGCATCAACTGCGGCAATGGCGTTGGCTTACGTTGGTATATTTAACATCCTTGGCTCATATTTCTGGGGTGTAATGGCAGATCGCTTTAGCAAGTGTTATATGATGTTTGCGTTGTATGTGATGCGTACGGTTGTGATCGGTGCTTTTTTGGCACTGCCTATTACCGAGCAAACTGCTCTTATCTTCGGTGCTGCCATCGGTTTTTTTTGGTTAGGAACGGTGCCACTTACATCTGGTTTAGTCCGTCAAATCTTTGGAGCTCGTTACCTGTCGACGCTATATGGTTTGGTGTTTTTTACTCACCAAGTAGGCAGCTTTTTGGGGGCATGGGTCGGCGGTCGTATCTACGATTATTACGGGTCCTATGATCCAATTTGGTGGTCAGCGGCCGTACTAGCGTTTATTGCTGCATTGATTCATCTTCCAATCAATGATAAGCCTGTATCACGTTTGAGTATGGCAACAGCGTAACACTTAAAGGCTCTTAACGTAGTTCGTTGGGAGCCTTCCCTTTATGAACAATATCTTTAGCTCAAAAATGCCCGTTTTATCGACTTAGTGTTTAAACTGGGCGATGTACCACTGCTTTGTCCATATTATAACTGAATAAATCGTTGAGTTAAGGACGTAGAAGTTTGCTTTAAGGCTCCTTCAAAAGGCACGAACCAGCACCAGAGGAAAAGGCGGTATGGCTATCAGAGACGGCAATGTATCGAGTAAAACAGTTGCTAGGTCGAAAATTAAGCCTAAGAAATTATAACGCTCCGTTGGTGTACCTGAAGCTCTATTTGTTGATTAAGAACAGTTACACTTCTAACCAAATTTTTAGACATCAGAGTATTAGATGTTGTGTTTGCCAACGATTTTGTCGATGGCCGAACTACCAAGGTAAAATTATTAATCCATTTCTATACTTAACCCTTTGAATTGTTTAAACCACTATTCCGAGGTTATTGAGTATGATCATCATGGGTTCTCGATCCCAGCTTACCGTGGATGTGAGCGCGCAAGTCATCGAAGATAAGACAGTATCAATAGTGCTTCTAAATTACTCAATAAATCCCGTCGAGCTATAGAACGTTATCTCAGCCTCTATCGCAGTGAAGGTATACGTTTTTTCCTCCGTGGGAGTAAAGATCGTACGACCGTCAATAAAACACCTGACTCATTGAAAAGATAGGCTAAGCAAATGCTCCAAACTAAATACTCCGACTTTAATTTACGGTATCTTGCCGACCTGCTCACGGTCAATAAAGGCTTGACCATCACGCGTTATACCTCGTCGTAGCCGAGTAAGAAAATACTGAGCTCAGATAAAGCGGTCTGGGTTGGTGCTGAAAATGAAAGGGAGTCCTCATCGTTGGGTATCGGCGTTTCACCATCTAACACTGCTTGAACAGAAACTTTTAACCCTTTTTCACCTCGAGGATTTGCTATCCCATAGCCTAATACGGTTCCTCTAATATGCTGCCCGAGTGAAACAACAGAACGAGATAAAAAACGCCGACTGCTTTCCAAGGAATGCATTGCTTGTTGATCTATTGATTTAGGGCGGCTGTATTTTATACCGATTTGTATTGCAGCATTCGCAATAGCAAGGGCGTCATTGTGATCAGTTTTGTGGCCTTCTAAATAGCCTTTTACTTTTTTGGGGTTAATAATTCTGACTTCATGTCCACATTTTTCAGCTAACTGTCCCCAATAATGGCAGCCACAACAACCTTCCATCGCGACGATAGATGGTTTAGCTTTGGTAAGAAACTCTTTAGCTTTTTGTCGGCTTAAAGCTAGGTTGAAAAGTAACTCGCCATGAACACTGATATGGCAGATTTGAAGGACATTTTTAGCTAAGTCGATAGCAATAACATTGTTGGTCAGCATGTTGGAACCCTCGGTATTTATCTCATCCTGCTAAGTTTAGATTGGCAGGGGAAGAGTGGATTCCATACATCATGTTAGAACGGCCGCTCTTTTAGGTTATTCGAGTCATACTTCTCTACCATACTCATTCCGTTGTAGAAAAAATTACCAAAGCTGTCCTTATACGGGCATAAATCACCTATAATAATAGTTAAAGGTGTATGCTCTCACATAACCATACGTCGCATAACGCTAGCGGTAAAAATAGCCTAGTAATTAGGGGTTACTGTAGAGCTTGGGATATGAAAGCTAGAAATCATACTAGCTAATTATTTCTAATTATATTAGAAGCTTAAATAGGTCTTCCCTATCCTAAGGCAACACTTAGCAGCTGATCGTAAACTGCATACAATTTACTCTAGTTGATTAAGCGCTACCTACCTCATTCAATTTTACATAGGTCAAATTCCTTACCTATAGCCGGAGGGCATGCTCATGCTCCCAAATAACAATTCTTCAGGAACCCCCTGGGGCGGAGGAAAGCAAGATCCTCCACATTTGAAAATAGCTGTTCATACTATTCTTCAGCAATTCAAGAAAATTCTTATCGGTGGCGGACCGTCGAGCTTTTTTTCTCCATTTATTATTTTATTTTTAGCACTCATTTTATGGTCAACATTTTATACCGTTCCAAGTGATTCTGTCGCTGTCATACAACGCTTTGGTAAGTATGTAAATAATGTTCCTGCGGGGCTCCACATCAAGATTCCACTTGGCATTGATACGGTAAAAATAGTTCCAGTTAAACGGCAGCTAAAACAAGAGTTTGGTTTTACGACGCCAGGAGCTAATGATCCTCACCAAAGTCCAAGAGTGAACGATCGTCGCCAAGAGACACAAATGGTCACTGGTGATTTAAATGCTGCCCTTGTGGAGTGGGTAGTTCAATATCGAATTTCTGAACCCATTAAGTTTTTGTTCGAAGTCCGGGAACCTAGTGAAACGCTTCGATATGTTTCTGAATCCGTAATGCGTGAAGTTGTAGGGGATAGAACTGTGGATGAAGTGATCACAATAGGTCGACAAGAAATTGAATATGAAGCGCTTTCCAAAATGCAGGCGCTCTCAACGAAATATGCCTTAGGGATAAGTATTGACCAAGTGCAATTGAAAAACATCAATCCTCCGGAACCTGTTCAGGCATCGTTTAACGAAGTGAACCAAGCTCAACAGGAAAAAGAAAAGCTTATTAATGAAGCTCGCCGTGATTACAACAAAGTGATCCCTTTAGCTTTAGGGGAAAAAGATCAACGGATCAGAGAGGCTGATGGTTATCGGTTAAAACGAATTAATGAGGCTGAAGGGGATACAGCTCGCTTCAATGCATTATTGTTCGAATACGTTAAAGCATCGGAAGTGACTAAGCGAAGAATCTATCTAGAAACAATGCAAGCTGTATTACCGAATATTCGTGCCAAAATTATCATTGATGAGCGAGCAAACAGTATTTTACCTTTGCTCAATCTCAACGAGACGCAAGGAGATGCACAATGAAACCGATTAAATTAGGGGTCATAATCGCATTAGCCTTAGGTGTCTCTCTTAGCATATACAACGCACTTTATACGGTGAGTGAAGTACAACAGGTCATTATTACACAGTTTGGGAAACCGATAGGCGAACCTGTGGTGGATGCCGGGTTGAAGATAAAAATACCGTTCATTCAGGAAACTAACACAATAGACAAACGAGTGTTGGAGTGGGATGGCAACCCTTCCGACATGCCAACAAAAGATAAGCTGTATATTTCTGTTGATTTATTTGCTCGGTGGCGAATTACCGACCCACTTCAATACTTTTTACGTCTCAAAGATGAACGCAGTGCCCAATCTAGGCTTGATGATATTTTAGGGAGTGAGACGCGAAATGCTGTGGCAAAACATGAATTGATCGAAATAATTCGTACAAATAAAAATCGAAAACCGTTACGAGATGCCTTATTAAGTGACACTGAAGGAGAGTTAAAAATTGGCACCCTTGTTCCTATTAAAAAAGGGCGTCAACTAGTAGAACAAGAAATATTCTCTGCTGCGTCAGAAAAAATAAAGATATTTGGTATTGAATTGCTCGATATTCGCTTCAAACGTATTAATTACAATGAAAGTGTTCGCCCTAAAATTTACGAGCGAATGATTAGTGAGCGTCGGCAAATTGCGGAACGTTTTTTATCTGAAGGGAATGGTGAAGCTGCGAGGATTCGTGGTGACCGCATCAGAGATTTGAATAAAATCCAGTCTGAAGCCTATCGTGAAGTCGAAGAGATTCGCGGACAAGCTGATGCCAAAGCCGCCGAAATTTATTCGTTAGCTTACAATAAAAGCCCTCAAGCGAGAGACCTTTATGAGTTCACGCGAACAATGCAGTCTTACTCAACTATCATTTCAGAAAATACAACGCTTGTTTTATCTACTAACAGTGACATATTCAGGTTTCTCAATAGCATTGAAGGTAACTTAATACCTACAGTTGAAAATAATGAGTAAAAAAGTCCCAATAGTACCAACTAATCCGACTCGATTACCAAAAGAGTACATTGATTGGGTTGCTCAACCAGTAAACCGTTTTATACATATTGAATCCGCAGCAGGCATTGTTCTATACCCGTTATCATTGAAGATACTTGATTTTCGATGAAGTCAGGATCATGCTACGTACCATGAAAATAATACTGACTCCTCAACAGAAGCAGCAACTCGAAGAGATGCACGATTCAACTCGTGATGGTCGAGTGCGTGACCGCATCAAAGCGGTTTTACTCGCGTCTGAAGGTTGGAGTCAGACGATGATTTCTCAAGCTCTTCGTATTCACGAATCGACCGTTGCTCGTCATCTTAGTGATTATGTTCTCTCTGAAAAACTTAAGCCTGAAAATGGTGGTAGCCAAAGCCGACTTTCTGCTGGGCAAACCATGCAACTTATCGAACATCTGACTGAGAAAACGTACTTTCATACCCACCAAATTGTCGCTTATGTACAAGCTGAGTTTGGTATCCGTTATACCGTTGCTGGAATGAACAAGTGGCTACATCATCACGACTTCTCATATAAGAAGCCGAAAGGTGTGCCGCACAAGTTTAATCCAGAAATGCAGCAAGCCTTTATCGAGCATTACAACGAGACGCTAAGAAACAGCGAAGACCCTGTGTTGTTCATGGATGCCGTTCATCCTACGCAGTCAACAAAACTCAGTTATGGCTGGATACGAAAAGGCCAAGACAAAGTGATTGAGACAACGGGCAGTCGAACTCGCCTTAATGTTATCGGAGCATTACCACTTCAAAATATTGGTGCAACGGTGACAGAGACATATGACACTATAAACAGCGAGAGCATCGTTCGCTTCTTCTGGAAGCTCAAAAAAGAGCATTACCCGTTGGAGCAAAAAGTTCACTTAGTTCTTGATGGTGCAGCCTATCATCAGTCAAATTTGGTGAAGGATGCGGCAAAGGTGCTTAATATCCAGCTTCATTATTTACCGCCTTATAGTCCAAATTTAAATCCAATAGAGCGGCTTTGGAAAGTGATGAATGAGCATGTGAGGAATAATATTTACTTCTCCTCCAAGTCTGAATTTACTTCAGCCATCAAAGAGTTTTTCGATGTAACGCTACCAGAAGTTGCAGGCTCACTGGTGTCCAGAATTACGGATAATTTTCAGATTTTAAAACCTGCATCTTCAAGTTGAACGAGTATATTTGTTTCAGCAGTACTTGCTGTTTTAATTGCCAATTCAAATCTAAGTGAAGAGTTTGCTCATTTTTGGCAGATTTCGGTAGGGATTACTTTCGGTGATTTAGTCTTTGAGCGTTCTTTACACAAATGGATAAACGATGCAGGAATGACTTTGTTTTTCTTCCTCATTGCCTTAGAACTTAAGCGTGAGTTGGTGCTGGGTGAACTTCGTAATCCTAAATTAGCTGTACTTTCCATTGCTGCCGCTCTTGGTGGGATGTTGTTACCTCCTCTTTTCTATTTATTTATCCAATTTGGTGAACCAGGGCATCATGGTTGGGGGACTGTGATGGCGACGGATACCGCATTTGTGATCGGGTGCCTAGCGCTCTTAGGACGAAGTATTCCGAGTAGCTTACGAATATTCATGTTATCAATGGCCGTGGTCGATGATATTGGCGCAATCTTTGTTGTGGCTATTGGTTATGGTAATGACATTGAATGGCGGCCCGTCGTTTATGCATTGATAGGTTTTATTATTGTTCGAGGTATGAGCTTCTTGGGAGTTCGCAGTATTGTACTCTTCTCTCTTGTTGGAGGAATGATATGGTTGTCGGTCGACATGTCTGGTATACATCCGACAATTACTGGTGTGATTCTAGGCTTATTAACCCCCACAAATAAGTGGGTCAGCAAGCAACACCTCTCCACTATTGTGAACTCAATAGTGGCATCATCTCCTATGAAGCAATGGAGCGGAGATAAGATTGAAGGAGAGACTTTAAGGACTGCTGCGGCGGCGGCCCGTGAAACGCTTTCACCGGTCGAGCGCTTAGAAATGTTACTTCACCCTTGGGTCGGGTTTATCATCTTACCACTATTCGCCTTTGCTAATGCTGGGATTTCACTAACCAGTACGAACGCAACTTCTCCAATTACTTTTGCTGTCTTTTTGGGTTTTGTTTTTGGCAAGCCTATAGGTATTGTGCTGTTCAGTTGGATATCCGTAAGACTCCGGGTAGCCATGCTTCCAGAAAATATGAATTGGGGAATGATTTTGGGGGGTGGGATGCTAGCTGGCATTGGTTTTACGATGGCATTGTTTATCTCAGAGTTAGCCTATAGCACTGATCAAATTAATGCAGCAAAACTTGGAATTTTCTCAGCTTCCATCTGTTCAGCTTTACTCGGTCTCACTTTTTTACGGTATTTCTCTGTAAGAGAAAAACAGAACAACATCTGAATCTGAAATGTATAGACAGTCTGCGGTGAAAAACTACCGCAGACTGCTACCCCGTAATCTAAGACGCGAGACTTCACTATGACATTTTAGGAATATTAGCTGTCAGTTGCTTCAGAACATATTGAAGAATACCCCCCGAGTTAAAATACTCCAGTTCCTTAGGGTTATCTATACGAGCAGTAACAGGTATGGTGAGCTCAGCACCTTGCGCTGTTACTACGATAATATTGAGCTCCAATAACGGCTTTACAGGTTCGTGGGGGGCAATAAAAACAGTCTCATTACCCTCTAAAGTCAGTGAATTTAATTCATCTGGTCGCATCAGTTGAAGAGGCAGTATGCCCATACCGACTAAATTACTACGATGAATTCGCTCAAACGATTCCGCGATGACCGCTTTCACATTCAATAACAAACAACCTTTTGCCGCCCAGTCACGACTAGAGCCTGAACCATAGTCTTTGCCAGCAAATATTACCAACGGAACGTTAAGTTCGATTGACCTCCTGCTGGCGTCGTAAATAGGAATGATGGGAGGCGCTTTCTCAGTGGTTGACATGTTACAGTCATCCAGTTTGGTATCGCCGTAACATCGCGTGACACCGCCTATCGTCGGGGAGGCGATTTTGTTTTCCAAACGTACATTTGAAAAAGTCCCACGAACCATGATGTGATGATTTCCTCGGCGTGAACCATAGCTATTAAACTCTTCGGGTGTGATGTTTTTTGAAAGTAGATATTGACCCGCCGGACTATGTTCTGAAATGCGGCCTGCTGGTGAAATATGGTCGGTCGTAATTGAATCCCCCAAAATGGCTAATACACGCGCTGATTCAACAGGAAAAGTCGGCGGTGGTATTTCCAAAAAAGGAGGGCGTTGTATGTAAGTGGAGCCTTCGTCCCAAGGGTAGCAGGGGCTATCTTTCATTGACAATTGTTCCCACTCTTCATCACCTTCAGTAATGTCGCTGTAGCTCAATCTAAAGTGGCTCTCATGGACTTGATTTAGCATTTCATCCAGCATGGCTTGGCTTGGCCACAGATCTTTTAGGTAGACGGGCTCGTTGTTACTATTGAGCGCAATTGGGTCTTTTTCTAAGTCAATACAGGTCGTACCCGCTAACGCAAATGCGACGACTAAAGGTGGCGAGGCAAGCCAGTTTAGGCTAACAGAGGGGTGTACTCTACCTTCAAAGTTGCGATTACCTGATAATACCGCCGATACATTCAGGCTATTTTCCGAGATCTCAGTTTCAAGATTGTTTTTTAATGGGCCAGAGTTACCAATGCATGTTGTGCAACCGTATCCAACTCGATGAAATCCCAATAGGTCGAGGTAGTCTTGCAAACCCGTATCATTGAGATATCGAGCGACAGCTAATGAACCGGGTGCGAGAGAAGTTTTGACGTAGCTAGGAACGGTTAACCCTTTTTTAACTGCTGCCTTAGCCACCAAACCCGCAGTCAGCATAACAGCGGGGTTTGACGTGTTAGTGCACGAGGTGATAGCTGCAATGACGACATCACCATGATGTAAGGGTCTGGATGAGCCTGGCTGGCTTGAGTTTGCGGCACCTTCAATAGCACATTGGTCAAGAGTCGCTTGCTTAATGGCGCTGATATTAAGTCTGTCTTGAGGTCGTTTGGGCCCTGCTATTGAGGTACCGATAGCAGATAAATCGACTACAACATTTTCGTCATACTCTGGTGAAGGGCGGTTTGTATCCCACCATAGCTCTTGCTCTAGAGCGTACGTCCGAACTCTATCAATCAGTGAAGAAGGGCGGTTTGTCAGGGTTAAATAGGCGATCGTATTTTCATCAATTGGGAAAAATCCGCAAGTGGCTCCATACTCTGGTGCCATATTGGCAAGCGTTGCTCGGTCTGCCACAGATAGAGTGCCTAAGCCGTCACCATAGTACTCAACGAACTTACCAACCACGCCATGAGACCTTAATCTTTCTGTGATCGTCAAAACCAAATCGGTCGCAGTCACACCGGGACGCAATTGCCCATCAAGACGTACTCCGACAACTCGTGGGATAGCGATATTTAGTGGCTGACCAAGCATTGCAGCTTCGGCTTCTATGCCTCCCACTCCCCAACCCAACACGCCTAACCCGTTTATCATAGTGGTGTGGCTATCGGTTCCTATTACCGTGTCTGGTGTTAACACTCTTTTTTCGTCTTCGCGCACAACTTGAGATAGATATTCCAGATTAACTTGATGGCATATCCCCTTACCGGGAGGGATCACTGTCAAGTTACGGAAGTTTTTTTGTGCCCATTTTAGAAATGTATAACGCTCTCTATTTCGTGCCATTTCATGTGCGCGATTTGTTTGTATCGAAGATTCTGAACCTGATTGATAAACAATTAACGAATGATCAATGACAAGATCAACCGGACATTTAGGTGTTACATAACTCGGATCTCCGCCTTCTTGAGCTACTGCATCTCTTATTGCGGCTAAATCGACTAAAGCAGGTATCCCAGTATAGTCCTGCATCAGTACTCTACTAGGATAGAAACTCAATTCTGATGAATTACCGTTGCTCTCTGAGTCGAGAGCCTTATTTTTAAAGAGCAATGCTTCAATAATTTGAGATGACTCTTTTAAATCAGAGGTTTGTCGCATTACATTTTCAATAAGCAGACGTTTAGTTACGGGAATTTTGGACAGGTTTACTTGATAATCTTGGGCAAGTTTTTTTAATGACCAGTATCTATACTCTGTACCTTTTAAATTCAGTGAACTTAGATATGTTTGGCGCCATGTTTTCTCGTTGGTGGGTATCATGATTTGTTTCCTTTCAATGATGGTTGACCTTTATAAAAGGCACCTCCTTGTCATAGATTGTTTTCTGGGACACTTTTATATTTCCCATATCCAAATAGCTTTGATCAGCTGAAAATCTATAACCTGAAAGGATCAGAGTTGAATTTCGAAAAGAAGGAAGAAGTTGGAATGGACTTTTATCATCAAACAATAACTAGACAAAAAAGTGAAGGCAAAGCTTTTGATTGCTATGCCTTCAGCCGTATCTAGATGAGAGCCACGTTTGTTGCGTGCGGTCCTTTCTCACCTGGTTCAACTTCAAAACTTACTTTTTGCCCTTCCAACAGGGTCTTAAACCCATCAGACGAAATCGAACGGAAATGGACAAAAATATCCTTGCCATCACTATCTTTGGTGATAAATCCAAAGCCTTTATTCTCGTTAAACCATTTTACTGATCCAGTTTCTCTGTCAGACATATCTACCTAGACTAATCCTATAGGTTAAGGCTCTGGTAACTAGAGCTATTTCATAGTCACTCAAGAGGGCTGTCGCAGAAGTTAAACGAAAAATTTCGAAAATAACTGTGAAAGGAAACTTGTTTTATAATGAAAAAATAACTCAAATTCGCGGAGCTACTTTAAGTATAAGCCTTAAATTGAAAATAGTTAGTTTAGTCTTCGGTCATATTTTAATTTGACTGTAAGGTTATGATTTTAAAAATATTAGTAAGTTTCTAACGCGTTAGCTAACAAAAAATGACTTTATGCCGATTGCGAGCAAATAGCCGAAGTTGCAACACGCTGGTATTTGCGATGCTTACAATGCTAATTTAACTAGTGCTGTTACTCACTTTTGTCTATTTTATGCTGACTTGTGTAGTATCATTGTTTCTTTCATAGCCAACGTGGACGTGGTGCGAAATTCAGTCAACCATCAAAATAGGATTATATGTGAGCAAGTTACCTAAACCGACACAAAAGCAGAAACAACTTGGTCTTAATCCGAAAGGAAAAAGGATTGGGCGGATACCAGAAGAGTTGAAGAGAAAGGATGTCCACAAACGAATAGAAGATATTGAGGAACAAAAGAAGTGGGATAAGGAATGGGGATTGTGAGTTCAAGAAACCTCTCTGAACTTATCAATACGACACTCCTCATGCATTCTGAAAAACTGAGTAACTTGGAAAGAGACATGCTTGCAGGTTTACTCGACCAACTCTACTGTGAACAGGCTTTGACAGACAAACAAATTAAACTGTGTCAAAGGCTAATACGAAAAACTAATCAAGCCTGTGTATTTATTGATGACACTCCAAACGAACCGTGATTGCTAGGCAATGTCAGTCTTCGATGTTATCAACCCAGCCTTGCTCAAGCGTCAATCGAGTCAGAACTTGATCCATTAAATCTTTGATTTCAATTTGATCAGTACCCTCTGGCGCATGATGCTCTGCTGAGCGCTTTGCGTTCGTTAGGTTTTTCATGAAGATAGCTTCGCTATCCATCACGGCGTGTCTCACGTTGAAGTAAGTGACCTGGTAGGTCGGCATAGTCTTGTTCCTTCTGTGGGGGCGTGAAGATGTGATGTTTTCAATATAGCACTTTTTCATGATCGAGCGTTCTAACTGACTTGGCCTTCTGGACTAAAACTTACTAGTCAAGCAACTGATTATCAAGAAATATGAACGCAAAGCGTATATCGTATAATGGCTATTACCTCAGCCTTTCAAGATGATGATGTGGAGTCGATTCCCGCTGTACGATCCAAATCCACAAACCAACGCGCACTATGACTGATATTTTTCATCGCCCACCATTGTTTAAGCAACTTGACGCCGCTCTCTCCAAGATATGATGCCCACCCCAGACATGTCGTGGGAGCTGATGATGCTTAGAGATTATTTATTGAAGACACGGTCTTTCGATAGGTAAAGATTGAGCATACCTTGAGGGGCTGATAACCAAAATACATCTTGCAACACCCACACTTTTTCTAATACCTGATAGTCTAAATAGGGTAAATTGCCTAACAAATAAGAATAGCTGTCGCCCAGCCGACAGCTTTATTCAGAGTTGAACAAGCCCGAGCCTCTTCTTTATATGTAAATTGTGTCTGATGAGTTTAGCGTTTAGATAAGATGTAACTTTTCTCGAAGCGAACGGCGTCATGATGTGAGGCCTGATAGCCTCACACCTTAAGTTGAACAGTCTGTTAAACTCTATTCATAGGCGACCCTTCTGTCATGACTGTCTCCATTATCCTTATTCTTTCTGCCTTTCGGCTAACTCGGTCGGCTGACTCCAACACAAGCCATTTCATGATGGCAACAAGGGCAACTACGTACCACTTTCGACTGTGCTGTCCTAGATACAGGGCGGTAAAGTTCGCTCGCAGATAAAAACAGTAACTGGATTTCTAGGCAGAGTTGATGGGCGCTTCCGCGAAGAAAACCATAGTCTCTGACTCGCTGAAGACCTTTTGGTAAAACATGTTGAAGTATCAACCATAGGAACTGTGTTATCGGAAGTGTTCGGGATCTTCGTTGTTTCGTTTTGCCATCTACATATTCGAAGGTGACTTTATTCTCTGTGACAGATTTGATGTCTTTGTCTGGCAAGACTCCACGGTAGAGATAGCGCGACAGATATTGCAGAGCAGGTAACCCATACCCAACACGCCGACAGTCTACGACCCATTTTGAGGGAACATCTCGGGGTAAAACCGCAGGTATTGTCTGATTGATGGATTCTAGCATTCGGGCACGCCAGACCTTGGCGAGGGCGAACTCATTAAACAAGTAATTCTTTTTCCCTTTAAACCACTGATGCCTCTTTGCATCATATTGCCCTCCCGCAACAATAACGTGCAAGTGAGGATGTAGCTCTCGCTTTCGGCTGTGTGTATGAAGGACAATAGTAAATCCCAGCTCACCTTGGGTTTGTCTGTGAGCAAAGTCTTTTAACGTTGATGAAGCCACGCGGAACATGGTTTGATAAAGTGCTCGGGGAGCAGAGCGAGCTAAGCTTCTCAGTTCATAAGGTAATGTGAAGGTTACCATGTAGTAATGAACTGGAAACAGCTTACTTTTCTGCCTTTCAAGCCAGTCTGATGTTGTACGATGCTGACATTGCGGGCAGTGACGATTTCCACACGAGAGAGTGAGACGGTCATCATGGTGGCAGTGGGAGCAATACCACTGCGAGAGTCCTTGTTTCTCTGTTTTACACCGTAACATGGCGGAGATGGCTCGCTTGATATCGCTGTTAAAGTGATGACCATAGTCTTGTTCAAGCTCGTGACGATGTTGGAGCAACAGGTCGATAAAAGTGCTCATACGGTCAACTCCCAGTCGAGATGCAGGCGGTCAGCCAGTTGATTGAGAGCTTGGTTAGCATCATGTAACTTGAGTTGTGTGAGTTGAGTATAACGAGCCGTTGTATTTAAACTCGCATGACCAAGAAGGATTTGCAGTGAACGCAGGTCAAGCCCTTGCTCTAGGAGATGGGTTGCAAAGCAATGTCGGAGTGAGTGAGGGGTAATTCGCTTATGAATACCACATTCCTGTACAACCTGTTTAAGTGCTTTTTGTGCTCCTTGATCATTAAACGCGACATCACAACACTTACCTCTGCTTGGGAATAACAGTTTGGGATGTCGGTATGTACACCAGTATCGGCGTAAGGCGTGAAGCGTTCTGTCAGGGAGTGGTACCAGTCGGTCTTTACCGCCTTTTCCATAGCGAACATGGACTTGCATATTGTGACTGTCGATATCGGAGATGGTGAGATTGAGAGCCTCATTAATCCGCAGCCCCATCGTGTATAACGTTAAGAATAACACTCGGTAACGGGGTTCTCGGGTGGTGTTAATAATCTGAGCGACTTGCTCAGGAGAAATGATATTCGGGAGACGTTTTACTTTCGGAGGTTTGATGATTCCGATCCATTCCCACTGCTTGTGGAGCGTATGTTTGTAGAAGAATTGAAGCCCACAGCGGTCAAGTTTAATCGTGCTCCAGGAGACCTGACCAATCAGTTGGCTGAAATATCGTCGCAGGTCTTCAATGGTCAAGGTATCAGGGCACCGATCAAAGTACTCGGTGATACGTCGCACAGCAAGAGAGTATGCAGAGATGGTTTTGGCTCGCTTACCTTGAAGCTTGAGTTGGGTAAGATGTTGTTGATATAAGGCGTCAAAGCGTTCTTTTTCAGACGGGGTCATAGTGTTCTCTCCAGTAACACACCACCGACATGATGGTGTTACTAAAGAGTATGATTGTTGGTGCTTATTCGTTTCTGCCGCGGAGCGGCTTCGTTCAACACGCTTTTGTCCATCTTCGAGCCAGCTAAATCTGTGCTGGCTCATTTATGCCCGTGCGACGTGAAGTCGTATGAAGCGTTGTTCACCACGAAAAGCGTGAACCATCTGTATCACCAGATGACCCTATGGCTCTGAATAAAGTAGCGAGCCAGACAATGTAACGAAGTCCAGTAGCAACTGGGCGGGAAGTCAATCGTGAGAGGAGCTTCCTCCTGGCAACCACAAGTCGGGTTAGTGCTAGGGAGTCAGTATGATGAACGTATGTGAATCCATCTAAGGTGCGTTACATGAGAAGCAGCGGAAGTGGCTAATACGCTGTGGCCAAAAGGCAATGAGAGCGGGAAAGAAGTTGGGCAGTGCTCTTTCGTGGTCATTAAGCTCTCCGCACTAGAGTGGGCATCTAACCTGACATTACGCGACATACGGAACACGGTAAGCCTGTATCGCTCCTTATGGGATAGCTTTCTGCGAAGAGAGCCGATAGTTATGCAGGTAGAGGATACTGGAGAAAGCGAATGCTGCATTGTAATGATGTAGATACAGACTTATGTCTGGCACGAAAGTGAGCCCACTTCCAGTTGGTCTCCCGTTGCAAGAAAATTTGAAGAACTTTATTTAAGAAGAAAAGTAAATGATGACTTCTTTAAAAGCTAGTGCGTCTTCTTACTGCATTCAAGGGTAATCTTTTAACAGAGAAGCCACTGAACTGCATGTATTAAAGCTTCAAGTGTGTATTGCAAAATCTGTCACAATGGCAGGTGGGTAACGTAGTACGCCTTTGTGGAGATTTGAGCCCAGTGCAGTGAAAGTTGCACGCTGGGTTCTCAGGAGGGCGGCACTCGGTAACGGGTGTCGCCTATCCGCCCAAACCGCTTTAGTGAGCTTTGTCAGTATCGATACGCAGGGCTTCAGGTGAGCTAGATTTTCTAATCCCAAAGTAACGACAACCTTCAGTCCTTACCAGAATAGTGAGTGTACTCAGCAGACATAGGTCTGATATTCTCTTATAGAGCAGCGACCGTTATAACCATAACTGATAAAATTGGCAGCTCTTAGCATGAAAGCGTCTCAATTACCTGATATTTAGGTTCATTCTTATCTATAGGACTAGTAATCAATGATTCACCAAAAGATTCTTCGATTTAAGATATCGTTATCTGATAGCAACCCTGAAATTTGGAGGGAGATTGATGTTCCTGACCATTACAATTTTTGGGAGTTACACGTTGCCATTCAAGATGCGTTTGGATGGCTAGATTACCATCTGCATGAATTTACACCAAGGAAAAACGGACCAACAAAAGGTAAGCCAATAGGTATTCTGGAATCAGAGCATGATGATCGTGTAGTTGCTGGTTGGGAGTTTTCAGTAAAAAAATACTTCACATCATTAGGTAATACGATCGATTATATATACGACTTTGGTGATAACTGGCATCATGAGGTGGTGTTAGTTGGTATGTTCCTAGCACCACTGGATTCTGATTATCCTCAGTGCGTCGCTGGAAGGAGAGCTTGTCCGCCTGAAGATTGTGGCGGAATGAACGGTTATCAGGATTTGCTTGAAGTAATCTCAAATAAAAAGCACGAGGAATACAAAGGTACTGTTCAGTGGCTGAAAGGACATGCCAAAAGTTATTGGCCACATAAGCCTGAGTCTTTCGATTCCAAGCGCGTTAAATTTTCAGACCCGTACCATCGGTGGTGTGTGGCATTCAACCAGCCTTATGAGCCATAAAAATGAACAAGAGTTCGAAACTTGACTTACGCAACTCACATTAGTGCAGGATATTTAAGTTTGGTGGAAACGCACTATCGCTAGGGAACGTGAGTTGTACTTTCATTAATGCCTGTCACCAGAAAAAGGTCTATAGCTACGTCAGAGAGACTCTGTAGGAAGTGCTCGGTTCGAAGCCTGTGACTGTTGGCATTCTCTAAGTAGAAAATGCCCCAAACTTAGTTAGAACGTAAGCGCCTCATAAACCCCACATTCTAATCAATATCGGTATGACCTAAGATCAAATCTCCCAACCTCAAGGAGATCTGAAATGGCAAAACGGCGTACCGACCAAGAATGGAAAAACCTGTTCGAGCAATACGAATCCAGTCAACTATCCCAACGCGTGTTCTGCGAGCGCCATGGTCTGAGTGTTTCGACCTTCTATGCAAAACGTCAACAGTTGCAGTGCTCTGAGCAATCTCAAACTGGTGGCTTCATCAAAGCCGAAGTCGTTGAAAAAACGACACGCTACCAGATGACTCAAACGCCTGTTGCCAACATGACACTGTTCATTAATGACGTTGAACTCAGCATTCCCCAGGGAACACCTGCGGCCTACTTAGCCGAATTAATCGGAGCGCTGTCATGAAGAGAATGCTGAACGCTCCGAATGTTTACCTGTATCGGGAGTTCGTGGATTTTAGAAAGTCCATCAATGGCCTCGCGGCGATTATCGAGTCCGAAACCGATTTACCGTTAGGAAGCGGTGCTTTGTTCCTGTTCACCAATAAACAACGCGACAAAATCAAAGTGTTGTATTGGGACAAAACGGGCTTCGCTCTTTGGTACAAACGGTTGGAAAAAGCCAAATTCAAATGGCCAACTCAAGAGAAAAAACAGGTGTACACTCTGACTCAATTTGACTTAGACCGACTGTTATCTGGCTTCACAATAATCGGCCATAAGCCGATAAAAATAGACAATTTTACAATGAGTTGAACCCGATAAAAGTCAGTTCTACCAAGCCTTAGCATGGTGTTTTTAGTATAATAAATACCATGAAAAAGACGCCCGATATTAACCCAGGAAGCCAAGACATCGCCGAGCTTCAAGCTATGGTGAAAGCCTTAATGTCTGAACAAAAAGGCTGGCAAGAAAAGGAAGCGCAATGGCAACAAGAGCGCCAATCCTTAATCGAGCAGTTTAAGCTCGCTCTTGACCGCCAGTTCGCCAAACGTTCAGAAGCGTTGAAACCTTATAATGAAGCGCAGGGTGACCTCTTCAATGAGGAGGAATGTGAAGCGGCTAAAGTGGAAGATGACGTGGTTACCACAACAATGACAGCCACAAAACAACGTGGTAAACGTCAACCGCTGCCTAAAGACTTGCCGCGTGAAACTCTCGTGCTCGACCTTGATGAGCACGATAAGCAATGCCCGTGCTGCCAGCATACTCTCCACAAAATCGGTGAAGACCGTAGCGAAAAGCTGGAGTTCACATCTGCGGTATTAAAAGTGTTAGAGGTTATCCGACCTAAGTATGCTTGCCGTCAGTGTGAACAAACCTCTGAGACAAGCCGTATTCACCAACAGCCTGCACCAGAGAGCATCATCCCGAAAAGCTTCGCCACCGAAAGCCTGCTTGCCAACATTGTTCTGGGGAAATATCAGTATGCACTTTCGCTGTATCGTCAGGAAACCTTGTTCACACAGTCGGGCATCGAGTTGTCGAGAACCACGATGGCAAGATGGGTGATCCAGGTGAGCGAGAAGTTCAAACCACTGTATCAGGCACTGAAAACGCATTTACTTGAGCAAGTCATGGTTCAAGCCGATGAAACACCGCTCAATGTGCTTAAGGAAGACAAGCAATGTTACATGTGGCTGCACTGCTCGGGCGCCGACTCCCCCGAAGCCACACTTCCTGGTATGAAAAACATCGTCTTGTTCGACTATCAAAACAGTCGCGCGAGAGCCTGTCCTGTGGGCTTCTTGGGTGACTACTCTGGCTATCTGCAAAGTGATGGCTACGGTGCTTATGACGGATTAACGAAAGTCACCAATGTCGGTTGTTTCGCTCACGCACGTCGTAAGTTCATGGATGCGAAAAAGCTTCAGGGTAAAGGTAAATCGGGGAAAGCAGATGTAGCGTTAGCGAAAATCCAAAAGCTGTATGCACTTGAATCTCGATTAAAACTCGCTTCGGCTGAAGAGCGTTGGTCTGAGAGACAATCCAGTGCCAAACCCATGCTGGATGACCTCTATGACTGGTTAACCACGCAGAAAATCATCGAATCGAGTCCTCTTGGTAAAGCCATCAAGTACACCTTGGGTCAGTGGCCTAAGCTGATACGCTATGTTGAAGATTGGCATTTATCTATCGATAACAACCGAGCGGAACGCGCAATTAAGTCACTGGTTATTGGCAGAAAAAATTGGCTCTTCGCCAACAACCCCAATGGTGCTGATGCCAGTGCGTTACTATACAGCATCATCAAGACAGCAAAAGCTAACGGGCTCATACTCTACGATTACATGGTGAAATGTATGAAAGACTTGGCAAAGTCCGAGCCTGATATCAACTCACTGCTTCCCTGGAACTTCTCACACTGAAACTAAAACGCCCCGTGGGATCATGGGGCGGATACGATTAATTAGAGAGTAAACAGGTTTGTATTCAGTTTGATAGCGAAGCATTGCCCACTCAGTTCGAACAATCTTATTAGCGAGAGCGATACAGGCTTTCTTTAACCCGATGCGACTTATTATTTTGGCTAGTCATGCATCTTTTGAAGTTCAAGGTGTTTCTGGCAGTCGATCAACGTAGGACATCGCCCCAAGGTAGAGTCGAGAGCGTAGCACTTTTACACCGCCACATTTATCAATACTTATCATAAAGGTTTTCCCGCCAGAGCTTAGCTTTTTAGGCGTCAGTCCAAAGAATGCAGAGGCTTGTCGTCCGTTTTTGAACCGCTTTCCGTCACCAATTCTACCAAATGAGTTACGATTCAAACTACTTATAAGCGCAACCACTAGTGACAAATTCCATCTACATGACGCTATTTCGTGATAGGTAGTTTTTCATCATTGATAATCAATTACTTGAAAAAGTACTAGAAAAGCGGATCGCAGGAACACTACCTCTACACCTTTACAAAAGCACTATCTAAGACTCATCATTTAGGATGGAAAGCCGATAATGGAAAGTGAATAAACCGACGATGATTTAGGTTTTACCTTCGATACTACTTCGCGACGCTCTGGATAGAGCCGGATCAGTAGTTACCGTTGACTTTACTTAGGATAAGAGCGTAATTCTTTTCAAAAGAATCAAGTGAAAACAGGAGCTGTACATGCTTATTACATTTCGCTGCAAAAGCTATGCTACCGTCACAATGTTCGGTGACATTGGGTTGCAAATGATAAAGATGATGGGTCATAGTGGCACAGTACCCGGTGCTATTCTTGCCCCTGATCTCCCTGAGGCACTTTCTAAATTAACCTTGTCACTCGCTGCAGAAAGTATAGCGGATCAAAAAGACACCTCTTCTACGAAAGATGTTGAAGATGATGAAGAGGAAGCTCTATCTGAACAGGTAGTAAGCCTGAATCTCCGCGCCGTTCCGTTAATAGAACTATTAAAATCTGCGATAGATGCTCAATGTGACGTAATGTGGGATACCCCATAACATTTGCTTCAGACATACCAGGGTATTTTGTCTAATGTAAATATTATGCAATAAATGGCTTTCCTAACCGTCGACACCACGACTTGTGCAGGAGGCTAACGCAGCTTAGGGAATCATTATGTATATGCAGTACATCTCGTGAATAACCTCGTACTTCTTGTTGGGCTCACATTGGCAGCCGGACTGGCTATGCCTTTCGGCGCGCTTCTGGCCAGCATCGGAAAATTTAAGTCACGATTGTTCGAGGCCGAGTTCAGTCACAGCATTACAGCATTTGGTGGTGGTGCTCTATTGTCTGCTGTAGCTCTCGTATTAGTTCCTTATGGTATTGCCAAGCTTGATCCGTTGATAGCATCGACTTGTCTCCTGATTGGTGGTTTCATTTTCATGATGCTTGACGTTTATCTTCTAAAATTTGAGACGCCAGCTAGTCAACTCGTTGCAATGCTCCTTGATTTCATCCCTGAATCCATGGCGCTTGGAACTGCATTTGCAATCGGAAGTACAGATGCGGCGTTGCTTGCGGCTCTAATCACATTGCAAAATATACCAGAGGGTTTTAACGCATATCGTGAGTTGAACAGCTCTTATAATTTTGGTCCTAAAAAAATCATGGCCATCTTCTTTTTTATGGCATTTCTTGGTCCTGTTTGCGGGGTGTCCAGCTATCTATGGATGCAAGAGCAAGCTATTGCCATTGCTGTTATTGTACTTGTGGCTTCGGGAGGTATTTTGTATTCAGTGTTTCAAGATATCGCCCCAAAAGTAAAACTCGCAAAACATTGGGTACCACCGATGGGCGCAGTGCTAGGTTTTGTGCTTGGCATGGTTGGAGTAATGGTGATCAGATGATTGAATAGCGAAGAGTTATTTTTGGAGTCTATTTAACTATGACTAGGCTCCAATTCTTCTGGAATATTAATGCAGTCGCTTATGGCAGATGCAAAGCTTTCTTTACTTAAGGTAATTCGATTTTCTCTAAATTAAGTAGATACTCTAAGTAACTTCTGCCCCAATATATGGTACGTCCCGTTATTGCAAGTAGAGATCAAGATAACGAGCTGATTTGCGCTAATATATTCAGAGTCAGTTAGAGACTATTACTTAGCCTCAGCTCTATGATGAGGTTCGCGCCAGATTGTCCTCGCAAAATGTAAAGCATTCTTAGGTTGCTGTTTGGGGCAACAGGTCTTCAATCTGGTGGTCTAACCGTTTTGTCATCTTTAATTCCCATTGCAAATCTTGATTACACTCTGATCTCGAATGGCTGATTTTTGGCCATGACTGACCAAGCAATACGGGCTATCTTATTAGCCAAAGCGACGACTGCTACGTTAAATGGCTTTCTCTTCTTAAGTTCTGCAAGCCATGAACCAAAATACTTATCTACAGATTTATCTCTCCATAGCACTGACCGTGCAGCGTGAATGAATAGCGTTCGTAGTTCCTTATTACCACGCTTGGATATACCGAGTAATGTTGACTTTCCGCCTGTGGAATATTGAACAGGAACAAGTCCTATCCAAGCTGCAAAATTACGTCCGTTTTTAAAGTCCTGAGGGTTGCATACTGAAGATATACATGCGCTGGCGATAATTGGTCCAATTCCAGGGACTGTCTGTAGTAACTTCATTTGATCATTATCTATAAGTATCTTTTCTACCTTCTTCTCCTGAGCTTCAATACGCTCATTAAGTTGCTGATAATGTTCATGCAACTCACTTAACTCAAAGAGAATTTGAGGCGGTAGGTATTCATTTTTATCAACCAACCACTGGAATAAGCTCTTCATGCATACGTGACCCTTGGGCAGGCTGATACCAAATTCCAACAGAATGGATCCTATTCTATTCATGCAAGCGGTTCGTTCTCTAATATATCCAGCACGCACTTTACGGATAGTAGAAATCACCTGAGCCGATTCACTTTTTGTAGATGTAAACCTCATTGTTGGACGGGAAGCAGCTTCTGCAATAGCGTCGGCATCGATGAAATCATTTTTATTGGTTTTAACGTACGGTTTTACATATTGAGGTGGGATCAATTTCGTGGTGTGTCCGAAATCTTGGCATTTCCTTGCCAGCCAGTGGGCGCCACCACAGGATTCCATTGCGATAATCACAGGTTCTTGTGTAGACAAAAATTCAAGTAACTTTGGTCTGGATAGTTTCTTCCTGAATAGTTGATGCCCGTTGCGGTCATGTCCTACTAAGTGAAACGAATTTTTGCCTAAATCAATTCCGATAATATGTGCATGTGTCATATGGCACCTTCCTATTGACAGTAAACTACTTCAGTTTAGCTGTGGAGAGGGACGTACCATCTCATTAAGTTTGTTTCGGAATTCACTACAAATATTACCAAAACTAATAAGTATCACTTTTGAGGTGGAACGCTTTCAGTTTTATTATTTGAACTTAAGCCATTTGGAACAAGTTAGATAGATGGATAGAGAAATCTATAATCAAGTAAGATTAGCTAAGGCTTTAAGCTACACACGCCCGATGAAGTACATCGAGCGTTTTGTTTTACTAAAAAGTGGCAATAACAGCCTGAACATTCCCACTAAGTTTTCTGTTCATACTTTGCGACCATTTGATTCAATAGAAGAGCTGATAAAATAATACCAAGAGCCAGCCAAGTTGTAGCCTGAATGCTTTCATTGGTGACCAGCGCAGCGATTAATACACCTACAGCAGGTACGAGGTAGTTAGTCATTGACGTAAAAACAGCACCTGCATTCTTGACACTAGTCATATATAAGTAATAGACAACTCCCGCGCACATGACACCAAGATAGATTACAGCTATAAAAGTGCTCGGCGATGGTGCCTTATATGTCATTGTCGTCGTTGTAATGAGAGCGACAATGATCAGTTGAATGCTAGCCATGGTCAGAACATTTCTTGCGACTATCAGAGGATGCTCTTTTTGAACACGGTTTAGCAATAGCAAAGCAATGGCAAAGCATACTGCGGCAAGTAAGACAGCTAGCACGCTGACAGGATCAATCCTTTGAGATGTTGAAATTAGGTCAGGGTAGAAAAGTACAACTAAACCAAAAAAACCGATGGTTATACTGAACAGGTTTCCTTTGGTAATCTTTGTATTCCTAATAAATAGTGGCGCAAGAAGAAGTGCGTAAAAGGGTAATGTTCCCATTAAAATTGCAGTCACTGAACTACTCAACTCTTTTTGAGCAAAAGGTACGAGAACGAAAGGAACAGTTGCTTCAAGAAAACCGATTACAGTATAGAGTTTCCACTGTTTACTATTACTGCTAATTCGCATGATACGACATATAAAAAACAAGGTTGTTGCACCGAATACCGCACGTAATGTGCCTATCCATATAGGCGTGAATGTTTCTAGTGCAGTTTCTTGAAAAACAAATTGTGATCCCCAAATCAGCCCAATTGCGATCAAAGTGAAATAGTTTTTAAGCATAGTAAAAAATCCAAATGCAGCTCAATAGGTTTAGCTGTATGAAAAGTTGGAACGGATTATGGCGTACTGGCTAAGCCGATTTAAAAGTAACGGCATCAACATCAATTTTCATGCCATCCAGCGCTAGTTTAGGTACAGGAATTAAGGTGCTCGCTGACAGCGTATCTGCCGACCTGCGTTTTTGCATCTCTTCACTCATGGGGGGATTTCGGCATGATCATTTTCCCTTATGTGTTGAATTTCATATTTGGAGGGAGTATAAAAGTTAAAGTTAACTTTAAGTAAAGCGATAAATTAACAAAAGTTAGAATAATTATGATTAGAAATGATTACCTTACCGTTGGGCAGTTATCAGAACGCAGTGGTGTAGCGACATCGGCTTTGCGTTTTTATGAGACCAAACAGTTGATCACATCTTTTCGAACCAGTGGTAATCAACGTCGTTACTTACCTTCTATGCTACGTAGAGTCGCACTTATTCAAGTGGCACAGTCAGTAGGGTTTACCCTAGAAGAAATAACGCATGAGTTAAGTACCTTACCTATGAACAAAACAGCTACTAAACAAGATTGGGATAGAGTTGCGAAGAAGTGGCAGCAAGATCTTGACAAAAAAATGGTAAAGATCCAGTCACTAAAAGATAACCTCTCAGGGTGTATCGGATGTGGTTGTTTGAGTATGAAGAAGTGTCACCTATTTAACCCAGAGGATGGACTATATGAGCGAGGGCAAGGGGCGCAACGAATGATTAGATGATGTTTTCAGCCAGTCTATATTCAACACTCGAAGCTTCCAATATTTAAAATAATCCGTGTTGCGCTAATTTAGAAAACTCAATAACACTTTTATGTCCAAAAACGAGTTTGTATGCCCCCAGTTTTTGGATTAGCAAGGGAACGGGTATCCCTCGTCTTCAAGTATGTTGTCATATGAGTTCAGTAAAAACGGAACTGTACTTCAGGTAAGTGCTTGGGCGCATACTTTGCGTTAACTCTTCAGAAGTACAGCATGCTTGGTTATTTACCTTTGCTGAACCAAATCTAATCGGGTTTTCAGAACGAATTGAAGATGACACTCCGGAGTCATGTCTTTATACCTATATGAGAGAACCAAACAAACCTCAGATTCTCATTCAGCGTAATGCCTCTAATGATCCTCGTTCTTTGCTATTCGGTGAAGAGAATAACGGTTCGAATTTTACTTGGGGAAGTAATGGTGACCGTGTCTATGAAGACGGTTTTGGAGGGAGCCTAAGAGTATTTGATGAGCTCCAACTTGGGGCATTTAGGACAAGGGTTATTTCGGCTTTTTCATCTATATAGTTGAACAATGGCGTTGTTAGATTCTTTTGCTAGTACTGGATTTGAATTGCTATAATTCTGTATAAATACACAGTTGCAAGGTGTTGAAATAGGTTTATGCACCTGAACCATTCAAAAACATCGATTAAAGTATGCGAAAAATAATTCACATTGATCTCGACAGTTACTATGTCTCTGTAGAAGCAAGGGACAACCCCTCTTTACGTGGAATTCCTCTAGCAGTTGGAGGGAAAAATGGTCGCGGTGTTATTGCAACTTGTAGCTATGAGGCGAGAGCTTTTGGTGTCCGTTCTGCTATGTCTACAGCAAAAGCGTTACAACTTTGCCCAAGCTTAACCGTAGTGTCTGGAAATATGGAAAAGTATAAGGCGATATCTAGGCAAATCCATGAAATTTTTAGACGGTATACGGATGTAATAGAGCCACTATCCTTAGACGAGGCGTATTTAGATGTCACAGGTTCTAAGCTGTTTCAAGGATCAGCAACTTTAATTTCAGAAGACATACGCAAGTCTATTCAAACTGAATTGAACTTAACAGCTTCGGCAGGAGTTTCCCCATTAAAGTTTGTTTCTAAAGTCGCTTCAGATGTGAATAAACCTAATGGTATATGTATTGTTCCACCTTCTGAAATCCAAATTTTTATAGACGAATTAGAATTAGGGAAAATAAATGGTGTTGGGAAAGTGACGTTAGATAAATTAAACAAACTCGGCTTGTATAAAGGAGAGGATGTTAAGAATTTCGATAAAAATATTTTGATTTCAAAATTTGGCAAATTTGGGCATACACTTTGGCAAAGGTGCAATGGTATTGATGATAGAGATATTGTTGTCGAAAGGATAAGAAAGTCAGTAGGGGTTGAACGGACATACTTAAATGATATTCATAGTTTGGATGAATGCATATTTGCAATAAAGCCTTTGTATGTCGAATTAGAGCAAAGGTTAGAAAAAGCGCTTGCAGATAAAGTGATCACGAAACTCGGTGTAAAGTTAAAGTTCAACGATTTTCAACAAACAACGGTTGAGCATAAGTATGATGAGATGGATATGCAGTTTTTTATCAAATTATGTGAAGAAGCCGTTGCTAGAAGTCATGGACGAAGTATACGTTTAGTCGGATTAAGTGTTGGTATTGAACCCAAGAAATCAACTGATCAATTACAACTCCCTTTGTGATTTTTGTAAGTGGATTTTTAAGAAAATGTCCGTTTTTTACATAAATTTCTCGGATTTTTTTTGTAAGGGGTTTTTGTAAGTAAAAACTTGTATCTAAGTCTATGATATAAATAGCTTTAACTCACTTAGTTAGTAAAGCTTACATTTTTAACCAACAAGTTGACTCTATGCTGCCGTAGAGATGAGAGATAACCCAAATTTCCGAAACATTGCACTGGCTGTGGGTGGTCACGAAAAGCAGCGTGGGGTGATTAGCACCTGCAATTATGAAGCACGTAAATATGGTGTACGCAGTGCTATGCCCACCGCACGGGCCTTACAATTGTGTCCTAACCTTGTGGTTGTACCCGGACGGATGCATGTTTATAAACAAGTGTCTCAGCAGATCCGAGCGATTTTTGAGCGCTACACCCCACTCATAGAACCTCTTTCCCTAGACGAGGCATATTTAGATGTGACTGATGCAATGGCTTGTCACGGATCCGCGACATTAATTGCTGAAGCTATTCGAAGAGATATATGGAATGAGCTTGGCTTGACTGCTTCAGCTGGTGTAGCACCAATCAAGTTCCTCGCCAAAGTCGCATCAGATATGAACAAGCCCAATGGCCAGTTTGTAATCCCTCCAGGCAAAGTTCAGCAAGTCGTGGACAAATTACCATTGGAGAAAATTCCGGGTGTGGGCAAGGTCAGCCTGGAAAAACTGCATCAAGCAGGGTTTTATCTCTGTGAAGACATCAAAAATAGTGATTACCGAGAGCTACTGCGTCAGTTTGGTCGCCAAGGTGCTTCTTTATGGAAACGGAGTCAGGGGATTGATGACAGGGACGTGATTGTTGAAAGGGAGCGAAAGTCTGTTGGAGTCGAGCGTACATTTAGCCAAAATATATCGACTTACGATGAATGTTGGCGGGTCATTGAGAGCACGCTTTATCCCGAACTCGAAAAGCGCCTCGAACGCGCAAGCCCTGATAAGTCGATCATCAAGCAAGGCATAAAAGTGAAGTTTGCGGACTTTCAGCTGACGACTATAGAACATATTCACCCTCAGCTTGAGTTAAATGATTTCAAGGTATTGCTGAGAGACATTCTCAAGCGTCAGCAAGGTAGAGAAATTCGCCTTTTAGGCTTGAGTGTAATGCTCAAGCCTGAGGTACAAGCTCGTCAGCTTAGTTTTTTCTAAGCCCGGTTTGTATT